>CAYTAH010000026.1:0-16526 GCA_964435785.1 uncultured Phycisphaeraceae bacterium
CAACGCAGGACCCGCGGGCCGACTTCAACGGCGACGGGGCCATCGACACCCGGGATGTCCTCACGTTCCTGAACGCGTGGGTGGCGGGGTGCGAAAGGGAGTAGGGAGGGCTCCCACGGATCCGCAATCGCCGATGAGCGAGCCCCGGCCCGCTCGGCCCTGACGGTCGGTGCAGGTTGTGGGGCGCAAGGCGAAGTGACCCCGACGGGATTCGAACCCGTGTCTTCACCGTGAAAGGGTGACGTCCTAGACCAGGCTAGACGACGGGGCCTGACGGCCAAGTGTAGCGGGGGCCGGGGCGGGGGTCGTCCGGGGCCGTAGGATGACCTCCCGATGCCCGAGCAGGTGCGCGACGAACTCGGAGCGATCACGCCGATCCCCGTGCCGCAGAACGCCCGGGAGATCGCCCTCTTTGGGGGCACGTTCGACCCGCCCCACCGGGCCCATGCCGAGCTCGCGGCCGCGGCGCGGGACTTGGCGGCGCCGGGAGCGTGGCTGGTCTTCGTGCCGGCGGCTCGCTCCCCGTTCAAGGAGGACGCGCCGAGCGCCGACGAGCACCGCCTCGCGATGCTGCGCCTCGCGACGACGGCCGTCGAACGTGGCGCGATCTGGACCGACGAGCTCGACCGCGCCGGCCGCGGGGAACCCTCCTACTGGATCGACACGCTCAGGCGCGCGGGCGCGGCACGTCCGGACGCGAAGCTCCGATTCCTGATCGGGAGCGATCAGGCGGCGGAGTTCCACCGCTGGCGTGAGCCCGGCGCGATTCTCGAGATCGCCCGCCCGATCGTCCTCCCCCGCGCACCCGTGACGACTCCGGAGGAGCTCGGCGCGACCCTGCGCGAGACGGGCGCGTGGAGCCAGGCGCAGATCGCGGCGTGGCGTGGGGCGATGGTGGCGCTGCCCGCCGTGGATTCGAGCGCGACCCGGGCCCGTGCGCTCCTCCGCGCCGGCAGGCTCGACGATCCCTCGCTCTCGGAGCTCGTCGACCCCGCGGTGCTCGAGTACATCCACGCGCACGGGCTCTACCTCGAGACCATTCCGTAAGCGCCCCGCCGGCGGTTGGACGGACGCCTGTCCGTCCAACAGCAAGGCCCGGGCGCCTGAGCGCCCGGGCCTCGGGGTGAACCCGTGTTTCCTGGACTGGGCTTACTTCGTGATGCCCGGCTGGCGGTCGGGGGGCGTCTCGCGATCGACCGGGGTCGCCCCGCCGGTGGGCACGGCGCCGCCGGCGGTCCCGCCGACCGATCGCCCGATGTAGATCTCGACGCGCCGGTTCGCCGGCGTGTTGCCGTTCGGCGCGTTGGGCACGAGCGGGCGTTCCTCGCCCCAGCCCGCGGCCTCGATCTTGTTCCCCGCGATCCCGAGGTTCATCAGCTCCTTGCGCACCGAGATCGCACGGTGGCAGGAGAGGTGCATGTTGGTCGGGTGCCGTTGGGCGGTCGCAGCGCTGATCCGCTGCGAATCGGTGTGGCCCACGATGATCAGCTCGTACTGCGCGGCGGAGCTGCCCTTCAGGATGTTGGCGAACGCGCCGAGCGTCTCGCGGGCCGCGGGGCTCACCTCGTCCGAGCCCGACGCGAAGGTGAGGTCGCTGTTGAAGCGCAGCATGCCGCGCTGAGAGTCGTAGGTCAGCAGATCGGGGTGGCTCGCGGCCAGCTGGGCCAGGGCCGCGTCGGTGGCCGCGTCGAGCGGGCCGAAAGAGAGGCCGCGCAGCCGCTCGTCGAGCGCCCGCATCTCCGCCTCATACTGGGCAAGGAGCGAGTCCTTCTGGCGGAGCTGGTCCTCGAGCTGTCCGATCGTCAGATCGCCGTAGCGCCGGGTGTCGCTCATGGCCTCCCGGGCGGAGTTGCACTCGTCGAGCGAGGCCTGCAACTCCTGGTTCCGGTTGGTCAGGGTGCGGTTCTCGACGAGCAGGCGGTCGTAGTCCTGCTGGCTCACACACCCGCCGAGCCCCGCCAGCAGCCCGAGCAGGAGCCCGGCCCGCGCCAGCCCGCGCCGTGCGATCTTCGATTGGTTCTTCATCGGGTCAATCTCCAAATGTGTCGTCCGAGGGGTCGGCTCGGCGTGCCGTCCGCACGGCCATCGGACCGCGTACCGTCCCATAAGGGCGCAATACTACCGCGCCAGAGCCAAAGTATCGGAGCCCCGCCACTCCCCGCATGAAATCGGCGCCCCCGCCACCCCTCCCGGCGCACGCCGGTGTTTTCCGCCTCCGGAGCGCAGGAGTCGCCGATCCGCTCGCCCCGTTCGCCGGCCAGACGGACTGCCTGCTCGACCTCGGCCCCGAGGATGCCACGGGCAGGCGTGCCTTCGGGGTCCTCGCGGTCGGTCGAGGTGCGGAGATCGACACGCACGAGGCGGCCGGGAACGCGATCGACGTCAATCTGGGGGATGTCGTGCTGCTCCCCGGGCTCGTCAACGCCCACGCCCACCTCGACCTCACGCACCTCGGCCCGCTCGAGCACGCGCCGGAGGAAGGCTTCGTCGCCTGGGTCGAGCGGATTAGGGCCGGCCGCGCCCACGAGCCCGAGGCGATCGCCGCCTCCGTCCGACGGGGGATCGACCTCTGCCTCCGGGCCGGCACCGTGCTCGTCGGCGATATCGCCGGCGCGCCGCGGGGGGGGCCGAGCCTTGTCCCCTGGGAGACCCTCGCGGCTTCGCCGCTCGGCGGGGTGTCCTTCCTCGAGTTCTTCGCGATCGGGAATCGCGTGCGCCCGGCCCTTGAGCGGCTGGGCGAGGTGGTGACGCAGGCGGGCGCGCGCCCGCCCACGCCCGGCGCTCGCCTCGGCCTCGAGCCCCACGCGCCGAACACCGTCGCCCTCAGCGCCTATCGGCGGGCCGTGCAGATCGCGAGCGACTTCGGGCTGCCGCTGTGCACGCATTTGGCCGAGACGATCGAGGAGCGTGAGTTCGTCGCGAGGGGCGCCGGGCCCCAGCGGGAGATGCTCGAGCGGCTCGGCATCTGGAGCGACGCCGTCCTGGACGAGGTGGGCCACGGGCGCACACCCATCGAGCACCTCGCGCCCGTGCTCGCCGAGGCGCCCTTCCTCGTCGCGCACGCGAACGATCTGGGACCCGACGCGGAGCGGTCGCTCGCGACGCTCGCCTCGTGCGCCGTGAGCGTCGCGTACTGCCCCCGCGCGTCGGCGTACTTCGGGGCGCCGTCGCGCTTCGGGCCGCACCGCTACGCGGCCATGCTCGCCGCGGGCGTGAACGTGTGTCTCGGGACCGATTCGGTCGTGAATCTGCCCAGGGGCGTGGATCTGCCGAACGGACCGGGCATGAGCGTGCTCGACGAGGCGAGGCTGCTCTACCGGAGCGACGGGGCCGATCCGGCAACGCTCCTGGCGATGGCGACCGTGAACGGCGCACGGGCATTGGGGTGCGACACGTCCGGATTTCGCCTCCACTCGGGCGCCTCGCCGCTCGGGCTCGTCGCGGTCGATGTCGCCGGCACACCGGAGGATTCGCCGGCGCACGAGCGCGTGCTTCTTTCCCAGGCGCCGGCGAGGCTGCTGGCGAGCGGGGGAATAATGGCCTAGGTGCGGGCTCGTCCGGCGAGGGCGGATCGGGAGCATTGATGAGTCAGAAGTGGCGTCGCAGCCAGGCGTGGGACGATGCGTTCTTCCCCGCATGGGCTTGGCCAGCAAAGTTCGTCCTTCGAGCGTTCAGCTCGATCTGGCTGGCGGTGATCCTGCTCTCGCTCGTGGCGGTGTATGGCGCCCTCGCGAGCGTGCCGATCGGCCTCTTTGTCAAGGGCCTCTCCTACCTGATCTACGGCCTCACGCTGCTGCTGGCCATCGCGCTGCTGGTGGTTCCCTCCCTGCTCGCGGTCCGCGCGGCCGCCCCCTCGGGCGCGGCACGATTCCTCGCGACGTTCCTGGCCGTTCTGGTTCCGGCCGCCGCGGGGGTGGCCGCGTGGCGGATCCTCGCGTGGCCCCGCCTGAGGTACGACCCCTCGACCGGCGAGGGCCTGATGCTCTTTGCGGACTTCGTGGAGCGGTACGGCGCGACGACGGTGCGCCGCCTGCCCGGCATGGAGATGTCGGAGCTGGAGTTCTACTCCTGGTGGCCGCTCCCGCTCGTGCTCCTGCTCTTTGTGATCAACATGATCACGGCGACGGTGCGCCGGATCGAGTTCACCTTCCCCAATATCGGCGTGCTGACGGTGCACAGCGGCATCGTGCTCATCGCGCTGGGGAGCGTCTACTACTCGGGGCAGAAGCTCGAGGGCGACGTGCTGCTCCAGGCCGGCGCTCCCACGCAGGGCGGGCGACTCACCCCAGGCCCCTTCGAGCGGGCCTTCTACGACAACACCCGCGTGGTGCTCTACGCGCGCCAGGGCGGCAACTGGGAGCAGCGCCCGCTCCGAGACGTGCCCCGCTACAACGACTACGGGCTCGACGTCGCGCCCGGGGAGACGGCGATCGATCACTCCTCGCACGCGCACGGCGCCGAGGACCGGTCGCTGCCCCCGCTCGACATCGCCGTGCCCGATTCGCCCCTCGACCTCGTCGACGAGGACATCCGTTTCCGCCTCGTCGGCTACGCCTCCTACGCCGAGCCGGAGGAGGACTGGGTGCGTGCGCCCGCGCCCTCCCGCGCCCCCGCGAACCCGCTGCGCCGGGTTGCGTTCCTGACCACGATGCCCCGTCCGGACGGCACGGTCGACCCCGACGAGCCGGTGTTCCGCTTCACCGTGCTCCCGACGCTCCCGGCCCACCGCGTCGTCGACGGGCCGCAGAGCCCGGTGGCGATCGAGTACACGATCGGGATGTCCGATGAGCGGTTCCGCGACCTGCTCGAGCCGATGCCCGAGGGGGCGCAGCACGCGATCGTGGTCGAGGTGCCGGACGCCGGGGGTGGCGGCGTCTTCCGCGGGGTCTACGCCGCTGCGCCGGGCGCGACGATCGAGGTCGGGGAGACGGGCTACAGGCTCGAGGTGCAGGACGTGCTGCCCCAGCCGCCCTTCCCGATCATCACCCCCGGCTATCGCGGGGCGACGAGCTCGGTCGCGCTGGTGCATGTGACGCCCCCGGGCGGGGAGCCGTTCACCCGATACGTGTACCACCGCTACCCGGAGATCAACCAGGACATGCTCGGCCCCGGGCCCGACGGGCGCCCGGTGCGCCGCGACGCCGATCCTGGGATCCGCATCTCCTACGTCGACGCGAGCAAGATGCTGCAGGTCTACTTCGACGAGACCCCCGAGGCGAGGACGCGCGCGATCGTGCGGACCTCCGACGGGCGCGTCCGAGTCGAACCGAATCTCGAGAGCGGCACCTTCGCCGACGCCATGCAGGACATCAGCCTCCGCGTCGACACCCGATGGGACCACGCCGAGCGCTTCGAGCGCCCGGTGATCGTGCCCGAGCACGAGCGGGACCGCAACGCCGTGGGCAACCACCAGCAGGCGATGCTCGCCGTCGAGGTGAGCGCCCCGCGCCCCGTCACCGACCCCGGCCCGGGGGAGTGGAGCACGGTGGTGTGGGTCCCCTTCTCGCAGTACCTGCACCTCGACGACTCGCTCCAGCGGAGCGTCTCGCTGCCCGACGGTCGCACGGTCGACCTGGCGTTCGGACGGCTGCAGCACCCGCTCCCGGGGTTCGCGATCTCGCTGGTCGATTTCGAGATGATCACCTACGACCACCGCGGCGCGCCGCGCGACTACCAGTCCGCGATCGACGTCCACCCCAGCGTGGGCGGGCTCGAGCCCTACCGCCACGTCGCCAAGCTCAACGCGCCCCTGCGGGCGCCCTTCCATTGGAGCCAGGAGCGCTCGCTGGCGGCGAATCTCGTCGGGCGGCTGGTCAGCGCCCTCAGCCCGCGCCAGTTCAAGTTCAGCCAGGCCGGCTGGGACCGCGGCACCTGGACGCAGACCCAGCAGCTCGTGGACCAGGGACGGCTCGAGCAGCCCTACGTCCGTTTCACGATCCTCCAGGTCGGCAACAACCCGGGCATCCACGTCATCGCCCTCGGTGGAATCTGCATGGGAGTGGGCATCCCGTGGGCGTTCTACATCAAGCCGCTCATCATGAAGCGGCGGAAGAGGATGATCCAGGAGGCGCTCGCCCGGGGAGAGTTCGCCCGCCCGGGCGCGCCCAGAGACGAACCATCGCCAGCGCCGCTCGACGAGGGCGCGCAGGCCGAGCCGGTCGAGGTGAAGGCATGAAGCTACTGAGCGTGTGCGCCGCCCTCCTGACGCTTGCCGCGGCGTGCCTGTGCCGTGCGCAGACCGCCCCCGAGGGCAACGCCCATCCCCACGCGGAGATGGTCGCGAGCGAGTCCGAGGCGCTCAACCACCCCTTCGGGACCGGCCAGGCGCCGCAACGCTCGGTCGAGGAGCTCAGGGCCTTCGCCGCCGACCTCGACCTCGAGCCCCTCCGGGACCTGGCCGTCTTCAACGCCGGACGCGTGAAGATCCTCGATTCGCTCGCGCGCGAGACGATCGGGGCCATCTGCGGCAGGGACGACTACGTCGACTTCGTGACCGGCGACGACGGCGAGCCCTCGAAGGTGCGCTTCGATCCGCTCTTCACCCTGCTCGACCTGGCGATCAACCCCGGCAGCTACGTGGACCGCCCCTTCGTCCATGTGAACTACCTCCCGCTCCGGCGTGAGTACCTCGAGATCGCCTTCCCCGGCGACGCGGAGAAGCAGGAGCGCTGGCTGAAGCTCACTCGCGTCGCCCCCCGGGCGGCGGCGATGGCCGGGCCCACCCTCGCCGACCGGCACGGGGGCGATCCGTCGCACCTCCAGGCGATCCGACAGACCGACGCCGCCCTCGAGCTCTTCGCCTTCGGCGGCACCAACTTCCTGCTCGTGCCCCCCGCGCGCACCGACCTGCCGTGGATCCACATCGCGGCGCTGCCCGAGGACGCCGCCCCGAGACAGGCCGCGCTCCGCCTCGGAGACGCCTGGCGGGCGCACGACGCCCGCGGGGTGAACGCCGCCGCCGCCGACCTGCGCGAGGCCCTCTTCGCGGTGAACCCCGCCGTCTATCCCGCGGCCAGCCGCACGATCGAGGCCGTCTACAACCAGGCCAGGCCCTTCACCTGGGGATACTGGATCTACTGCCTCTCGCTCGTCTCGCTGCTCCTGGCGTTCGGCACGGGTCGCAGGTGGCTCATCGCGCTCGGCATCGGCTCGCTCGTCGCGGCCGTGGCGCTGCACGGCTTCGGCTTCGTGCTGCGCTGCATCATCGCCGAGCGGTTCGCCATCCAGAACCAGTTCGAGAGCATGACCGGCCTGAGCCTCTTCGCGGCCCTGGTCGGCATGGCGCTGATGGTGTTCCGGCGGCAGTGGCTCTTCGGGGCCGCCGCGGCCGCGACGGGCTTTCTCGCGCTGATCGTCGCGACCGAGACCGGGATCCCCGGCGCGCAGGTCGGGCGCGAGGCGGCGATCCTCAACACCAGCGTGCTGCTCAAGTACCACGTCACGACCGTGCTCGTCTCCTACGGGCTGATCACCCTCGGCTTCGTCGTCAGCCTCTTCTATCTGGGGGTGCACTACCTCGGGGCCCGCGACGAGCAGGCCATCGCACTCGCGGCGGGGGCCCTGGGCGGGGCCGTCACGGTCGGCGGCGGGGGAGCGCCGGGGAGAGGCGACGAGCCCGCGCAGCCGCGCGTCGGACGGGCCAAGCTCCTCGCGGACCTCGACACGGCGCAGATGACCGTGCTCCAGCTGGCCTTCTGGACGCTCGGCGTCGGCATCCTGCTCGGGGCCTGGTGGGCCGACCACTCCTGGGGCCGCTGGTGGGCGTTCGATCCCAAGGAGACGTGGGCGATGATCACCTGGATCGTCTACCTCATCGCGATCCACGTGCGCTTCGGCACGGGCATCGACCGCCGTCTTGCGACCGCCTGGCTGAGCGTCGTCGGCTTCGGCGTCATGCTCTTCACCTACTTCGCGGTCAACCTGCTCCTCCCGGGCCTGCACGCATATGCGTAGGACGGGAAGGTGCGGGCCCGAGCGTGGGGGCGCGGAGGCTGCGGCGTGGAGTCGGCATTGACGAACGCGAGAATCCGCGCGGAAAGGCCCCAGACAGGGTTGCCGGCGGCGGCTTCCACGCCCGCTCGGCGCGCCCAGGCCCGGCTGTCCCGGCGGTTCTTCGCGACCGACCCCGAGACCCTCGCGCGAGAGTTGCTCGGGTGCACGCTGGTCCGCATCCTCGACGACGGTGCACGCCTCGCCGGCGAGATCGTCGAGGTCGAGGCCTATCTGGGGGCCATCGACCGCGCCGCCCACACCTACGGCGGCCGGCGCACTCCGCGCAACGAGTCGATGTGGAAGCGCCCGGGGACGGTCTACGTCTATTTCACCTACGGCATGCACTGGTGCATGAACATCTCGGCCGGCGCCCTGGGCGAGCCGGTCGCGGTCCTGCTGCGGGCGATCCGGCCGACCGAGGGCTTGGAACGGATGCGTGCGCTCCGCAATGCCGGCGGGCGGCGTCGATCCCCGCTCCCCGACAGGGATTTGTGCGCCGGGCCGGCACGGCTCTGTCAGGCGCTGGCCGTGGACCGCGCCCTTGATGGAGTGGACGTGGTCGCCCCCGGCGCCCCGATCTTCGTCGAGCGAAGAAAACCGGGCCGGGTGTCCGATGATCAGATCGCCTCCGGCCCCCGCGTCGGCGTCGGGTACGCCGGGGAGTGGGCCGACCGGCCCCTCCGGTTCGCCCTGGCGGGAAGCCCGTACGTCAGCCGGCCGAGGATATAGGCGCCGGCCTGGGGGTCAATCGACGGTGAAATCCCGGGAACAAACTCCCCACTTGTGCGAAATACAGATGTAGACTTTCTCACGCCGGCTTCACGAGGACCTCAGGCAAGACACACGGAGCGATCGGGGTGGCAGAGAAGATCCACGTTGACTGGCAGACCATGCGCCGAGCCGCGGGGCCCTTCCCGCGCGAGGCGTTCCAGTTCGTCCGGGACGGGCTGGCCCACACCGTGGAGATGCTCCACGGGGAGGGCCAGCTCGGCGACGAGACCGACGAGTCCAAGCACGTGAGCGGCCAGCAGCTGTGCCTCGGCCTGCGCGACTACGCCATCGACCGCTACGGGCGCATGGCCCGCCTGGTCCTCGAGCACTGGGGCCTCCGCGCAACCGACGACTTCGGCCGGATCGTCTTCGCCATGGTCGAGGTCGGACTCATGCGCAAGACCGACGAGGACTCCATCGAGGACTTTCGGGCGGTCTACGACTTCCACGAGGCGTTCGACCCGGCGCAGCTGGCCTGACCTGCGGGCGCGCCCGCGATCCGATACGCTGACCCCATGGCCGAGCCGCCTGCCGAGAAGCCCGCGCGTCGGGGCGCCACGTCCGCCAAGACCGACTGGAAGTCGCTGCACCTCTGGCAGATCCAGTGGGTGCGGGACGTGCTTGTCGTGCTCGGCGTGATCGGCCTCTTCTGGCTCGGCCAGAAGATCAGTGTCGTCACCGTGCCGCTCCTCCTGGCGATCCTCCTGGCGTACCTCTTCGAGCCCGTGATCCGCTGGCTCATCCGCAAGACCGGCTGGCAACGGCAGGGCAGCGTGGCGGCCGTGATGATCGCGGCGATCCTCATCGTCGTCATCCCCGCGGCCGTCGGACTCACCTTCGGCGTGGCGCAGTCGATCCGCCTCGTCAGAAACGTTTCCAACAAGGCCAACCTGACCTACGACGCGGTGGTCGCCGGGCGAGCCCTCGAGGCCGCCCAGGCGGACCTCGCCGAGATGACCGCGCCGCCGGAGACGGGCGAGCCGGCGCCTCGCGGGGAGTCCGGAGCCGAGCCCGGCGCGCCCGGGACCGGCGCCGATCCCGCGGACGACCGGCGTGCCCCGGACCAACCCGGCGGAGCGCTTCCCGCGGAGGTGGGAGAGGTCTCCCCCGAGCTTGATGCAGCGGGGGCGCTTGATGAGGCGGCTCGGGCCCAGGCCTCTCCCGAGCCGCGGACTGTCGCCGAGGCTCGCGAGCGCGTCGACCGGCTCAAGTCGGAGTTCGAGGAGAGGCTCGACCGCGTCGAGGACAGGGCGGGCGGCTTCTACCGCCGGGCGGCGGAGTTCATCGACGAGCAGGGCAGCGACACGATCGACAACGCCTTCGACACGATGCAGCGCTGGGTGCGTGCCAACGCCGAGCAGATCGCGACCGCCGGCGCCGGGGCGGTGCGCACCACGCTCCGCTTCCTCGGCGGGCTCTTCGGCGTGCTGTTCATGGGCTTCGTGACCGCCTTCTTCTTCTACTTCATCGCGACCGGGTGGGTCGAGCTCCAGCACTTCGGCGACCGCGTGCTCCCCGAGAAGCACCGGCCCCAGATCCTCGACCTGCTCGTGAAGTTCGACCGCGTGATCAGCGCCTTCATCCGCGGCCGGCTCACGATCGCCTTCCTCCAGTCGATCGTCTTCACGGTCGGCTATTTCATCATCGGCGTGCCCGCGGCCTTCATCCTCGGCCCCGCCGTCGCCGTGCTCTCGATCGTGCCCTACCTTGCCCTCGTCGGCGTGCCTGTCTCGATCACCCTGCTCGCCCTGGAGGGGCACGACGGCATCCGCGGGCAGTGGTGGTGGATCGTGGGCGCGCCCACCGTCTTCTACTTCATCGCCCAGGCGCTCGACGACTACCTCTGGACGCCCATGATCCAGGGCAAGAGCACCGACATGTCCACGCCCATGATCCTCTTCGCCTCCCTCGCCGGCGGCGTGCTCTTCGGCGTCTTCGGCCTGCTCATCGCGATCCCCATCGCCGCGTGCATCAAGATCCTCGTGCAGGAGATCTTCTGGCCCCGCTTCAAGGCCTGGGGCGAGGGAAAGGAGAAGGACTTCCTCCCGATCGGGCGTGAATGACCGTGCCACTACGGTCGCTTCTCTTTCTTCTCCCCTTCTCGTTCTGCTCTACGCGACCGTAGTGCGTGGCGTCATCGCGATCGGCACGCCGCGCACTCCCGTCGCGCCCTGGAAGCCCATCGGAAACTCATCGCGAACTGAGAGGCACGACGGTCGTGGCACCCGTGCCACTACGGTCGCTTCTCCGTTTCTCTGTTTCTCGTTCCGCCCTACGCGCGCCTTCCGCGATGGGGATGCCCCCGCACTACCGTCGTGCCGCGGAAGCCCGTCGGAAACTCGTCGCAAACCGAGAGGCACGACGGTAGTGGCACACTCTACCGCCGCTTCTTCCTCTGCTTGAACCGCCCGCCGCTCGACTTCGTCGAGCCCTTGGTGCGGAAGCTCGGCATCCCCTCGAGGCCGGGCATCATGCCGCCCATGCCGCCGCCGCCCAGCTCCTTCACCGCGGCCACCTTCTGCTTGGCCGACATGTTCGCCATCGTCTTCGTCAGCTTGTTGATCGTCTCGAACTGCTTCACGAGCTGGCCGACCTGCTCCTGCGGGACACCGCTGCCCCTGGCGATCCGCTTGCGTCGGCTGATGTTGATGATGCCGGGGCTCTTGCGCTCTGCCGCGGTCATCGAGCCGATCATCGCCTCGACGCGGTCGAGGTGCTTGTCGTCGATGTGCGCATCCTGCAGCGCCGAGCCGACTCCGGGCAGCAGACCCAGCACCTGCTTGAGAGGACCCATCCGGCGCAGCGTCTTGAGCTGCTTGACGAAGTCCTCCATCGTCATCTCGCCCTTGGCCATCTTGGCCTGGAGCTTCTCGGCCTCCTCCTCGCTCACCTGCTCCGCGGCCTTCTCGACCAGGCTCACCACGTCGCCCATGCCGAGGATCCGCCCCGCCATGCGCTCGGCATGGAACTCCTCCAGCGCGTCCCACTTCTCGCCCACGCCGATGAACTTGATCGGCGCCCCGGTCACCTTCTTCACGGAGAGCGCCGCCCCGCCGCGAGTGTCCGAGTCGAACTTGGTGAGGATCACCCCGTCCACCTCGAGCCGCTCGTGGAACGCCTTGGCGCTGTTCACCGCGTCCTGGCCGGTCATCGCGTCCACGACGAGGAAGATGTGGTGGGGCGTCAGCGCCCGGTTCACCTGCTGCAGCTCGCCCATCAGCTCGTCGTTGACGTGCAGACGGCCCGCGGTGTCCAGGATCAGGACGTCTACGCCCTTCCTGCGGGCCTCGTTCAACGCGTTGCGGCACACCTGCACCGCCACGCCCACCGCCTTGCCGTACTCGGCGACCTTGTCCGGCTCGCCGTGGAAGTGCACCTGCGCTCCGCCCGTCGCCTCCTCACGCACGCGCCGGGCGACGATCTCGAGTTGCTCCACCGCCGCCGGACGCTGCAGGTCGGCCGCGGCGAGCATCACGCTCCGCCCGCGCTTCCTCAGGTAGGCCGCCAGCTTGCCGCAGGTCGTCGTCTTGCCCGAGCCCTGCAGGCCGCACATCATCACGACCGTCGGCCCAGGGCTGATCTTGAGGATCTCCGGCGGCGGGGCGGTCGCCCGCCCCTCCTGGTCCGGCTCGCCCCCGAGCAACTCCACCAGACGCCGGTGCACGATCCCGACCATCTGCTCGCCGGGCTTGAGGCTCTGGAGCACCTCCGTGCCCAGGGCGTCCCGCACCACGTCCTCGCAGAACTCGTCCACGAGCCCGTGGTGCACGTCCGCATCGAGCAGCGCCGTCCGCACCTCCTCCATCGCCTCGCGGACGTTCTTCTCGCTGATCTGCCCCTGCCCGCTGAGCTTGCGGAACGCCTTGCCGAATCCCTCGCTGAGCCGTCCGAACATGGGATATCCCCCCGGCGTTGCCGGGGCTCCGTGGGGTCTCGCTCACTCAGGGCCGTGACCGCGGCCGGGGATGGTAGGCTGGGGCGCCGCCGCCCTCGGGAGGCACAGCCGCATGCTCAGCTTCAAGATCGCCATGGCCGTCTTCGGCGCCCTGCTCGCCGCCCTCGCCTTCATCCCCGGGAGGCGATCGCTCCCCGCCTGCTTCCTCCGCGCCGTGGGCTTCCAGGCGGCGCTCGCGATCCCGGTGGGCGTCGCGCAGGTGGTCTGGGTCATGCAGGGTGCGGAGTTCCCCGACCTCTTCACCGCCCCGCTCGCGGGCGTGCCGTTCAACGTCGGGGGTCTGCTCTCGGCCGCGGCGTTCGAGTCCATCGACCGGGCCAGGCTCGTCGCCGGTCGCCAGACCACGGTGGTGAGCACCCTGCACGTCTACTACCCGCTCGTGGCCGCGCAGGCGGGCCTCGTCGCGGCGATTATCGCCGCGCGGACGCGCCAGACCGGGCGCATCCTCGCCGACCGGGTGATCCTCACGACCCTCGTTATGGTCCTCGCCAACAGCCTCCTCGGCATCACGTGGCCGTGGTGGGGGGGCTGAGGCGGGCGCGGCTCAGTCCGTCTCGTCCTCGTCGTGCCCGAGGCCGTTGAAGCGGGCGTTGCTCCCGCGATCGACCCCGACCAGCCCACGCTTCGCGTCTGTCACGACGTACCCCAGATCACGCAGCGAGTGGATCGCCGCGTGCCCGTCGAGGAACGCGACGGTCGCCTTGCCCCCGTGCCGGTTGTGCGCCGGGCTCGGGCCGTCGCCGGTCGCCCATGTCTGGGCGCCGTTGCGCTCGGTGTCGAGCCGGGGCGGGTCCATCGTGTACGCGTGGTCGCGGGAGCCCGTGTCCGCCCGCACGAACTGCGAGCCCGAGCTGTCTCCCAGCGCGACGGTGTCGAACGGTACGTGGATCTTCGACATGCGCACCGGGTAGTTGGCGAACGTGCCGCCCGGTCCCTCCGTGCGCGTGTTGCCCAGGTAGTGGTAGTTGTAGCCGTACGACCCATTGCGCAGCACCTGGATGTTCCCGGTGTCCTTGTGCGCGAACTCACTCACACGCTGGCTCGGGTCGAGGAACACCTCATTGTCGAGCCGGTCGAAGTCGTCGCTGGTCGTGAAGTTCTCGAACTCCTCAGCGCTCTGCGGCATGTAGGGCATGCCCACGAACTCGCCCAGGGGCCAGTGCCAGCGGGCCGCCGGCCGGCCGGACTCGGTGTGCACGACGCCCTTCGGCAGGCGCATCGGCAGGAGCGACTCCGCGTGGGTCTCCGTGTACATCGCCAGGCCCTGGCCGAGCGACCGGAGGTTGGCGAGGTTCGCCGCCCCCCGCGCGGCCTCGCGGGCCTTGCCGAGGGCGGGGAGCAGGATCCCGATCAGCAGGGCGATGGTGGCGATGACGACGAGCAACTCGATGAGGGTGAACGCGTGGTGGCGGCGCGGCATTGCGGACTCCGTGGTGGCTCGCGGAGTCTTATTGATATTGAGTCTCATTCTCAAATCAAGCAACACGGTAGGGCCTTCACGCAAACCGGTGATATCCCGAGCGCGCCGGATGCGGTGGCCGGCCGGCCTCGCGTCGCTCCAAGTCAAGATGCACCAAGGAGATAGAGCCGAGTTCGAGCCAGCCATGCCCGCCGCCGAACCAGCCGGCTCACCCGCCCGGCTTCCGGGCCTGCGCCCGGCTCGGGGTGCCGGCGTGCTTCGCCCTCAGCCAGTCGTGCAGCTTCTTCGGCGGCCAGGTGTTCACGCACTGCTCCGGCGGCAGCCAGCCCCGCCGGCCGGTGAGCACGCCGTAGACCAGGTTGTCGAAGTCGCTCGGGTGGTGCACGTCGCAGTCGATCGCGATGAGGCACCCGGCCTCGACGGCCGCGCGCACGTGGGTGTCGCGCAGATCGAGACGGAGCCAGTGGGCGTTGATCTCGAGCGCCACGTCGTGCGCCTTCGCCGCCGCGATGATCTCGTCCATCGCCGGCTCGAGGCCGGGGCGTTTGTTGATCAGCCGCCCGGTGGGGTGGCCGAGGATGTTGACGTGGGGGTTCTCGATCGCCCTGAGCAGGCGCTTGGTCGCCGTCGCGGGCTCCTGCCCCAGGGCCGCGTGGGGGCTGGCGACGACGACGTCGAGCCACGCGAGGGTCTCGTCGTCGAAGTCCAGCCGACCGTCGGAGAGGATGTCGACCTCCGAGCCGTGCAGGATCGTGATCCCCTTCGTGCTCGCCCGGGCCTCCTCGATGGCGTCGCGCTGCGCCCTCAGGCGGCGCACGTCGAGGCCCCCCGCGACCGCCGAGCTCTTGGAGTGGTCGGTGACGGCGATCGTGTGGAAGCCGCGCGCCTTGGCGCCGGCGACGAGCTCGGCCAGCGACATCCCGCCGTCGGATTCGGTGGTGTGGGCGTGCAGCTCGGCGCGGATGTCCCCCAGCTCGATCAAGCGGGGCGGCTCGGTGAGCGCCAGCTCCCCGCGGTCCTCGCGGACCTCGGGCGGGATGTACGGCAGCCCCAGCCTGCGGTACACGTCCTCCTCGCTCTTGCCGGCGACCGGTCTGACGCCGCGCTGCTGCGGCGGGGTGGGCTCCTTGTCCTCGGGGAACAGCCCGTACTCGTTGAGCGTGAAGCCCTTCTTGAGCGCCCGCTCGCGCAGGCGGACGTTGTGCTCCTTCGAGCCGGTGAAGTACATGAGCGCGGCCCCCCACGAGCCCTCCTCGAGCACGCGGAGATCGACCTGCACGCTGGGCCGGTGCTCCACGTCGCCGGACTTCCCCTCCGCCTCCCACCGGCCAAGGTCGGCCTCGAGGGCGAAGCGCACGCTGCACTTGCGCTCCCCCGCCGCGAGCACCGAGACGACCCCCGGCATCTCCACGAACGCCCTCGCCGCGCCGGGCGGGTCCGAGGAGCACACGAGGATGTCGATGTCCCCGATCGTCTCCTTGCCCCGCCGGAGCGACCCGGCGAACGCCGCGTCGCCGACCCCCTCCACACGGCGCATGTGCTCGACGATCCACAGCGCCACCGGCATCGCGACGCCCAGGTGCAGCCGCCCCGTGTCCTGCTCCGCGAAGCGGATCGCCGCCGCGATCTTCTCGACCGCCCTCTTCCCCATCCGCGGCAGCTCGAGGATCGAGCCGTCCTCGATGATCCGCTTGAGCGCGCCGAGGTCGCGGACGTCCCGCTCCCTCCAGAGCATGCGCACCGTCTTGGGGCCCAGGCCGGGGATGGCCAGCAGCGCCCGCAGGCCGGGCGGCACCTTGGCGCACAGCTCCTCGTGCTCGGAGATCGCGCCCGTGCGGGCGAACTCGATGATCTTGTCGGCGATCTTGGGCCCGATCCCCTCGATCTCCAGGAGCGCGCCCCGATCGGCCGAGGCCTCGCGCAGATCGCGGCTGCACCCCTCGATGACGCGCGCGGCCCGCGCATGGGCGTTGACCTTGAAGGGGTTCTCCTCGAGCAGCTCGAGCATCGCCGCGATCTCGTCCAGCAGGCGCGCCACGTCGGAGTTGAAGCTCATGGCCAATCGTATCCGGCCGGCCCGATCGCGTGAGAAACCGCGGAGCACGCGGAGAGCGCGGAGTGCGATCCGGTTTCACCACAGAGGCACGGAGGGCACAGAGAACAAGCCCCGACAAACACACCTGCGCTGCCAATCCCGCCAGCTTCGCCGAACAGTGGTCACCGGTTCCGATATGTGTTCCCCTCGTTCACTACTGATCCATCCCTCCTTGGCTTTCCTCTGTGCTCTCTGTGCCTCTGTGGTGAGGATCCTCGTGCACCCTCAGCCCACATCTCCGAGCCCCAGCGTCTCGCCGTAGCTCTTGAGCAGCCGTCGCAGCAGCGTCCGCT
>CAYTAH010000026.1:16626-20097 GCA_964435785.1 uncultured Phycisphaeraceae bacterium
CCGAGCCCCAGCGTCTCGCCGTAGCTCTTGAGCAGCCGTCGCAGCAGCGTCCGCTCCTCGGGCCTGGCCAGCATCGGGCTGCGCTCGACCCACGCGCGCGCGTCGCGACGCGCCAGCGCGAGCAGCTCGCGGTCACGCATGAGGTCCGCGACCTTCAGCGGCGCCGCCCCCGACTGGCGCGTGCCGAAAAGCTCGCCCGGCCCGCGGATCTCCAGGTCCTTCTCCGCCAGGGCGAAGCCGTCGGAGGTCTCCGCGAGCACCTTGAGCCGCTCGGTCGCCTCCGGCGTCGAGGGATCGCCCAGCAGCAGGCACCACGACTTCGCCCCGCCTCGCCCCACGCGCCCGCGCAGCTGGTGCAGCTGCGCCAGCCCGAAGCGGTCGGCATGCTCGACGACCATGACCGTGGCGTTGGGCACGTCCACGCCCACCTCGATCACCGTCGTCGCGACCAGGCAGTCGATCCGGCCTGCGCGGAAGCGCTCCATCACGTGCTCGCGGGTCTGGCGCTTGAGCCGCCCGTGCAGCGCGGCCAGATGCCGCCCGGCCAGCGGGCCCGCCTCGAGCTCCTTGAGCACGCTGCGCACGCCCGCCAGGTCGCGCTCGCTCGCGCCCGAGTCCTCCCAGCCGTCGATCGTCGGCACGACCACGTACGCCTGCTCGCCCGCCTCCAGCCGCTCGCGCACGAGGGCGTACGCCCCCGCCCGCCCATCCGGCGCGACCACGCGCGTCTCGATCGGCGTCCGCCCCGGCGGCGGCTCGTCGATCGTCGAGATGTCGAGGTCCCCGAAGAGCGTGATCCCCAACGTGCGGGGGATGGGCGTTGCCGTCATGACCACCACGTGCGGCGTGCTCGGCTCGGCCGTCCCGGCGCCGCGGCTCTCCGGGCCGCCCTTGACCCGCAGCATCGCCCGCTGGTGCACGCCGAAGCGGTGCTGCTCGTCGATCACCGCCACCGCCAGGCTGTGGAAGCGCACGCTCTCGGTCAGCAGCGCGTGCGTGCCGACCAGCACGTCGATCTCGCCCGCCTCGAGACCCGCCAGCAGCCCCTCGCGCTCCGGGCCGGTCACCGCCCCGGTGAGGAGCGCGACGCGCACCTTCGACCCCTCGAGCGTGCGCGAGAGCGAGCCGAAGTGCTGCTCGGCGAGGATCTCCGTCGGCGCCATGAGGGCCGCCTGGTGCCCGGAGGCGACGGCGAGCAGCATCGCGTAGAGCGCCACCACCGTCTTGCCCGAGCCCACGTCCCCCTGGATCAGCCGGTTGGTCGGCACGCTCGCCGTCAGGTCCTTCACCAGCTCCGCGATGACCCTGTCCTGCGCCGGGGTGAGCGCGAAGGGGAAGCGGGCGCGGATGTGCGCGTCGATCGCCTCCGTCCGCCGCAGCGCCGGCGCCCGCAGCGCCCCGCGCAGGTGCGCGCGCTTCAGGAACACCCCCAGCTGGAGCATCAGCAGCTCGTCGAAGGCCAGGCGCCGCCGCCCCGCCGCGATCTCCTCCTCGCTGGCCGGCCGGTGGAGCATCCGGTACGCCTCGGCGAGCGTCGGCAGGTTGCGCTCACGCCGGTACGCCTCGGGCAGGTGCTCCTCGATGAGCGGCAGGGCCGCGTCGAGCACCTCGCGGACGGCCACCTCGATCTCCCAGCTCTTGACCCGCTCGCTGGCGGGGTAGACCGGGCGGATCCGCTCGCGCCGGCTCGCCGGCTCCTCGCCCTCGAGCGGGAGCAGCTCCCAGCGGGGGTTGACGATCTGGAGCTTGTGCCCGCGGCGCTTGAGGTCGCCCTGCACCCGCAGGCGCGCCCCCGGGTGGATCCGCTGCTGCAGATAGGCCTGGTTGAACCACACCAGGTCCAGCCGCCCCGTCTCGTCCATCAGCACCGCCTCGAAGCGCGGCCTCGTGCCGAAGTGCACCGGCCGGGTGTCGGTCACGTCGCCGCGGGCCGAGACGATCTGTCCGGGGAGGAGGTCCTTGATCTTGGTCTCCGCGGCCTGGAACTCGTGGCGCATCGGCAGGTGCGCCACGAGCTTGCCGACGTTGGTGAGCCCCAGCGTCGCCAGCGCCTGGGCGCGCTTGAGCCCGATCCCCGGCGCCCGGTCGAGGGGCGTCGTGAGCTCGAGGCGCTCGGCTCTCCCGGGCGGCGGGGGCATGCGGGCACGATAGCGGCCGCCGCGCCGAGCGTCGCGGCGGGCGCGTCGATCGGTCCGAGAGGCGCGTCGATCGCGTCGGCGACCGCGACGGCCGGTGGCATCGGGCTGTGCCACCGAGGTGCGGCTGCTTTGAGCCGCTCCTCGGTGCGTCCCACGCCCGTGGGGGGACTCACCGCATCTATTCTGCCGAACAGCATGGCCGCCGCGACGCTAAACCCTCGCGAGTTCAGGAGACTGCCGGGGAGCCCCGCTCCGCCGGAGCAAGCCCCTTGAGTTCTGCACGCAAAGCCTGGATGGCAGGCCGCGTGACCGAGTCCGTCATCACCGCGAACGCGATGAGCATGAGCAGCCACCAGATCTGTGGCGCTTTCTCTTCATCGCGAATCGACAGGCCGCCGGGAGTGGGCAGCCAACTCCAGTACAACTCCAGAAGCACCGCGAGCCCGACCATCCACGACAACGCGCGTCGCGCTGTCCGGTACCGCCGAGGACTGTCCAGCTTCCAGCTCGCGGTCCGCCACTCCAGGCGCCTGAGCCACAGCGGCTGGGCCGCGAGATAGCACACCGAGGTCAGCAGCATGGCGAGCGCCGCTGCATACACCGCCCAGACGGGGAGGTGTTGGACCAGCAGGAATTGGAGGAAGGACGATAACAAGCAGCAGGGGGCGAAAGCCATGCCGCAGTATCGCGAGAGCTTCCGGGAGAGCGCGTCCGGCGGGCCGCCCTCGCCCGGTGGGCTTGTCAAGAGGAAGCAGCTTGCCCCGTGCAACGCCACGCCGACGACGACCGTGATCACCAGCCCTACCTCGAAAGGCCACCCGGCTTCCGGGCCCAGGATCGAGAAATCCGCGAGTGTCTCCAGCACGATTGTCACGACAAGCGCCGCGAGGGAGGCAAGCACGAAGCAGATCAGGTACCGCTGAGAAAGCAGCGAGAGCCGAGCGCCCCAGACCACCCGGCGCAGCCACCTCGGGTCGGCGTGCCGAAGCCACTGCTCCGGCGGCGCAAGCCGCGATGCCGGGAACCCGCACTCCGGGCAAGGGTGCTCGCGAGCCAACGGCGGGAGCCCCGCGAGGCTGTACCCGCACTCAGGGCACGCGGAGGGCGCCGGGATCTGACGTCCTACGCCGGACATGGCTGATGTCGGCGGGACTTTGGGGGCGGGTGCGGTCACTTGCGAGCTCCCGGCGAACTGGCGCCAGCTTATCCCGTTCAAGAGCAGCGTTGAGCCGCTCCTCGGTGCTTCGCCGGACGGCGGAGTTGGACGCAGGGCTACGCGCTTCGACGCCCGGACCCCGTGGATCCCTCCCCCGCCCCGGCGGAGGCCTCCGCG
>CAYTAH010000026.1:20197-64040 GCA_964435785.1 uncultured Phycisphaeraceae bacterium
CCACAACGGTTGTGGAGGCATGCGCGGGCGCTGTGGAGGCCTCTTTGAGCCCTCCGAAGGCCTCTTCCGCGCTCGTTCTTCGACCTCCGCTCGAGCCGCATCCCTCTCCCACCGATGCGACCCAGCCGCGGGTGTCTTTCACCCCCTCACCCTCTCACACTCTCAACCCTGACACCCCTCGCCCCCCTCGCGCGCGATCTCCCTCAGATACTCCCACGTGTAGATCCCCGACGAGTGCCCGTCGGAGAACGTGATACGGATCGCGTAGTTGCCAACCAGCTCCGCCTCCGTCGCGACCAGCGGCCCGCCCCGTCCCGGCTGCTGGATCACCGTCAGCGGGTTCTTCTCCATCTCCTCGCGGAGCTGGCGCATGTCCGCCGAGGGGCTCATGCGCCGGAGGTACGCGATGGAGTAGTACGACGTGGTCCCGTCGGACCACTCGATGGTGAGGCCGCGGTCCTTCTTCAGGTCGAGCTTCGCGGGCGTGGTCGCGGGGTCCATGGGCGCGGGAACGCTAGGCTTCGGCTCTGGAGGTCCGCATGACCACGACCCACTTCTCCGACCGTCTGGCCGAGGCGATGGACCGCGCGGGCTCCCCCGTCTGCGTGGGGCTCGATCCGGTGCTCGAACGGCTCCCCGAGCCCGTCCGCGCCGAGCATTGGGAGCCGACGCGCGCCATCGCCGCCTTCTGCAAGGGCGTGCTCGAGGCGGTCGCGCCCCACGTCGGCGTCGTGAAGCCCCAAGCGGCCTGCTTCGAGCGCTACGGCTCGGCCGGCCTCCACGTCCTCGAACGCGTCGTCGAGCACGCCCGCGAGAGCGGCCTCGTCGTCATCCTCGACGCCAAGCGCGGCGACATCGGCGTCTCCGCCGCGCACTACGCCGCCGCGGCGGTCCACATGGGGGCGCACGCGATCACGGTGAACGCCTACCTCGGCCCCTCCACGGTTGAGCCGTACCTCGATGCCGGCCTCGGCGTCTTCATGCTCGTGCGCACCAGCAACGACGACAGCGACCTCGTGCAGGCCTGCACGCTCGCCGGCGGCGGCACGGTCGCGGGGATGATGGCCGCGCACGTGCGCGAGCTTGGTCGCTCGCGCCGCGGCGAGCGCGGCCTGAGCGACGTGGGCGCGGTGGTGGGGGCCACAAAGGCCGCCGACGGGCGAGCCCTGCGCGAGGCCATGCCCGACCAGGTCTTCCTCGTCCCCGGCTACGGCGCCCAGGGCGGCACCGCCGACGACGTGCGTGCGCTCCTGCGAGATGGACCCGCGCCCGGCGAGCGGGGAGTCATCGTCAACGCCAGCCGCAGCGTGCTGTATCCGGCCGGTGGGGGCGATTGGCGGCAAGCAGTGGCCGATGCGGCTCATGCCTTCGCCGAGCAGCTACGTGCGATCGTCCGCGAGCCTTCTTAGGGTCGCCGCTCGACGCTCCCGGGCTGCTTCTGCGCCCCGTCCCCACCCGGATCGACGCGGGTGCCGATCCAGAGGATGGCGTGGGGGCGGGTGCTGTAGGTGGCTCGGCCCACCACGTAGATCGTGCTCCCCTCCTCGTGCACGGCGTTGGCGTTCGAGCCCGCGTACTCGGGCGGGAGGTACTGCTCGAGGTGGTGGTAGCTGTCGGGGTCGTCGCTCATCCAGATGCCCGCCTCGGCGAAGCCGCCGCCGAAGCTGGCCCGGCCGACGTGGCGCGTGCCCGTGGTGCCGAAGAGGTACGACTGGTGCGAGCCGGTGGGGCTGAGGTCCTCCCAGCTCGGCGTGCCGCGCCAGAGGATGGCGTGGTTGTCGAGATCCGCCAGCATCAGCGCCCAGCCCACCTGCACGCCCGGGGCCATGTCCTCGATGTACGACTGCTGCGCGCCTGGGGGGTTCATGTCCACGAACGACTCGGGCGTGCCGCTCCACAGGGCCGCGTGCGACAGCCAGACGTTGTTGACGCGGACCATGGCGACGCCGCCCTGGAGCGTGCCGTCGGTGGCGTAGGCCCGGGAAGTGAGCGCGCCGGCCGGGTGTAAGTCGGTGAATTGCGAGGGGTCGTCGAGCCAGCGCATGGCGTGCTTCTCGTAGTCCGGGGCGCCGACGGCGTAGCCGACGAAGTCGCTGTCGGACATGTCGTAGATCGCCGAGAGCCAGTAGTCCGGGTCGTACTGCCCGGGGTCGAAGAGCACGTGGTCCTCGGCCGAGCCCGCCCAGACGATGGCGCTGCCCTCGTTCGAGCCTGACACATACCCCGCCTGGAGTTGCCCGCGTGTAGCCTCGGGTGAGCCGGAACTCCACCCCGCCGGCAGAAGATCGGCGAGCAGCGCGCCGGTGTTGCGATCACGGAGCGAGATGTCCCCCACACTCGCTACCACGTCAACGTGGACCGCGTGTGCCTCGGATTGGAGAGGGCCGTCGATGTGCATATCGATCGCCCGCCAGCGGTACGTCTGGCCGAGAGCGACCGCAGGAGTGGCGGCCCCGAGGAGCGTCCAAATCCAAGCCCACGACACACCAAGCGGACTCCGGTCCCTCATATCTCCCAGTGTACCGCCGCCCGCCCGCTCGTCGAGCAAAAACTCGGGTCGAGAGACCGGCGGGCTCTTGGTGAATCGGCACGGAGAGGTTAGCTTGGGATGCGAGCCCGGTTCCGGGCGTGATACAGGGGGTCGGCTCATGCGAAGGCGACGCTTGCGGCTTGCGGCGCTCTCTGCAGTGGTCGGGGTATTGGGCGCGGGGGTCAGGGAATCGGGTGCCCAGACGGCGCCGCCGAAGGTCCAGGTGGGAGCGCCTCTCCTGGTCAGTCCCGCCATGTCGAGCTGGTACGAATGCTCCGTCGCCGTCTCGCAGACCGATGTCAACGACGTGCTGGCGGTCGCCAGCAACGGCTACGCGATCGTGCAGTTCGTCTCTGGCGTCCCCACTATTTACAACGGCACGCTCCCTTGCGGCACTGTGGATCCGGGAGTGGTCGCCGAGCCCTTCTTCGGCGGGATATTCGTGACGGGAATGGAAGCAGGTTTCGGCTCATGTCCGCGCGGTGTCACTGTCGGGTACAAGAGCCCGGGCGCCACGACTCTGCCGGCATCGCAGTTCTATACCGCCTCCCCGAGCCTGCCAGGCGAGATTCAGGACAAGCCGTGGCTCGCGATCGGACCGGCGCCCGGCGGCGGAGGCCCCTCGCGATACTACCTCCTGAGCCTGTACGAGGGGCAATGCGGCTCCGGGAGCGATAACCACCGGCAGCAGGTGCGCCTCACGAGCAACCCGATGGTGCAGCAGCCGTGGGCGCAGAACTCCGTCGAGCCGACCCCCTGCTGGAACAGCGACGACTGTCAGACCCCTCCCTGCGACACCGAGACGTGCGGCGAGTGCGACTGGCTCGGCTGGGGAGCGGCGCCGGTCGTGCTCGATTCGGGGCGGGTCGTCGTCGCGATGATGGACTGGAAGGAGTCCGGCACCGGCTGGATGTACAACTCCGGGCTGCCCTACGTGGTCTACTCCGATGATGGGGGTGTGAATTGGCAGCCTGACGACGGCTTCAACCCGGTGCGGGTCGCATTCCATCCGCTCGGGCCAGTCGTGCAGGCGGTGAACGCGTGGCCGCCCTCTGGCGCGACAGGCGGCGAAACTCCGCACAACGTAGACCGTCGCAAGACCGCTCCCGACATCGCGTACGACGGACAGAATCGGATCTACGTCGCCTTCTACGCGAAAGCGGCAGAGCCCATCGGTAACCTCAACGCCGACCTGTGCATCTCGGCAAGCGAAGCCGATCCGATCTCGTTCCCTGGGAATGATTCGCAGTTGTTCCTGCGCATCACCGACGAGATGCTCGGCCTGACGCCGACGAACGACGGACCCGACCAGTTCGTGCCCGCGATCGCGCTCGACTCCTGCGGGGGCATCAACCTGATGTACTACGACAACCGCCACGCCGCGGACCCGAACGGCAACGACCTGGTGGACGTCTACTTCGCCCGCATCACCGGCTTCGGCACGCCCAACCTCGCCATCGAGGAGCACCGCCTCACCCCCGCCTCCTTCTCCGTCGCCCACGACTCGACCTTCCCGAGCGGCTTCCTCGGCGATGACCACAAGCTCGCGGTCTCGGCCGACGGGCGCACCATCTACGCCGCCTACATCGGGCGCGAGAGCGACGGCGCCGGCGGATGGACGGCCCGCCGCTGCTATCTGCACAAGATCCGCATCTACTGCCCTCTCGCCCTCGACTTCACCGGCGACGGGGCCGTGACCGACGCCGACGCGGCCGAATACCTCGCCGGCTACGGCGCCGCCGCCCCCGAGGCCGACCTGGACCTGAACTGGCGGGTGGATCAGGCTGATTTCACCACCTTCCTGGACTGGTACGCCGCGGAGAGCGGCGGCTGAATTCGCCCGCGGCTCAGCCGCCCCGCATCAGCCCGCTCAGCACGTCGAGCCCACGCTCGAGCTTCTCGCGCGGGGCGGCGAAGCTCAGGCGCAGGTGCGTGTCGCGCGAGCTGAAGACGTTGCCGGGGATCACCAGCACGTTCCGCTCGATCGCCCGCTCCACCAGCTCCGTGGCCGAGATCCCCAGCGACGCGGGCACCTCGGGGAACGCGTAGAACGCCCCCGCTGGCCTCGCCACCCGCGTCACCGCCCCCAGCCCCTCCACGACAAGATCGCGGCGCCACTCGTACTCGCGCACCAGGCCCGAGATGTCCGTGTCCATCGCCGCCAGGCACCCCCACTGGGCTATCGAGGGCGCGCACACGAACGTGAACTGCTGCATCTTGGCCATCTGCGCGAGCAGCGCCTTCGGCCCCGCGGCGTAGCCCATCCGCCAGCCGGTGACGCCGTAGGTCTTGCCGAATCCCCGCACCAGCAGCACATCCTCCGACGCGCCCTCGAACCGCGCCGGGCTGGGGCAGCGCCGGTCCGACCCGTCGGCCGCCGCCCGGTCGGTGAGCCCGTCGGCGAACGTGAACCGGTCGTAGATCTCGTCGGAGATCAGCAGCACGCCGCGCCGGCGGCACAGGTCCAGCACCTCGCCGCACTCCTCCCGCGTCGCGACCACGCCGGTCGGGTTGCCGGGGGAGTTGAAGAGCACCGCCTTGGTGCGCCCCGTGATCAGCGGCTCGATCCGCCCGGCGGTCATGCGGAAATCGGGGTAGGTGTCGCAGAGCACCGCCCGGCCGCCGCAGAGCGTCGCCAGGTGCGGGTACATCACGAAGTACGGGTCGGCGATGATGTACTCGTCGCCCGGCCCCAGGAGAGCGAGCATGGCCAGGAGCAGCGCCCCGGAGGTGCCGGAGGTGACCAGCACGCCCGGGTCGCGCTCGGCGCCGAACGACCACCCCAGGTCGTGCGCCAGCTCGCGCTCGATGCGCTCGCGCAGCTCGGGGATCCCCTGCGTCAGCGTGTACCCGTTCCGGTCGCGCTCGATCGCCCCGATCGCCGCACGCTTGATCGCCTCGGGCACCGGGAAGTCCGGCTGCCCGATCGAGAGGTTGATCGGGTCCTTCAGTTTCGCGCCCAGCTCGAAGACCTTCCGGATCCCCGACCCCTGCATGGCCCGCGGCCGGTCGCAAAGCAATCGCTCGATGTCCATGGCAAAAGATATCGCTCCCCCGGACGGGCCGAGGGAGCGATGCGGGTGAACGCGATCCCGGGACCGATCAGCGGCTGATCGTCTTGCGAAGACCCAGCGCGCCGTCGTTCTTCGTGTCGATCTTCTTGTCCGCGGCCATCTTCGCCACGCGCTCGGCGCGGGTCAGCACCGACCGCTTCCCTGCGAGGCTGCCCTTGGTTCTCAGCGATCGGTCGAGGCTCATCGTTCGTCTCCGGTCAACCGCCCTGCTTGGGGCTGTACAGCTTCCAGTAGGCGTCGGCGAAGTCCCACTTGCCGCCCGCCTGCTTCCACGCGGCCCCGGCGGCGAGCACCTGCTCCTTGAACCGCCGGGCCGTCTCGCTCCGCACCTCGTCGCTGGGAAAGCCCCTGGCGGCGATGAGCGAGTAGAGGGGTCCATTCTTCCGCCTCAGAGTCCTCGGATCAATCTCCGCGAAGGCCTCGATGCCCCGCGACTGCAGGTGCGCGATCGCCGAGGTCGCCGATCCCTCCTCGAGCTGGGCCGCGAGGTACAGGTAGTTGTGCCGGGGAACCCGCGGATCCGTCCGGCTCTCGCCCGCGGCGGTCAGGAATGGGGCGGGACCCGCCGGATCGGGGGGCGCCGGCCGGCCTTGGGGTTCGTTCGGGGGGTTCGCACCGTCGCGGGCCCCCGGGCTCCGGCCGTCGGGCTCGACGATCGGCGAGGGGTTGGACATGACCGATTCGAGGTAGGCCTGGTCGGCCTTGGCGTGCGCCTCGCCGCGCCGGAATCCGAGCGACCACGATCCGAGCACCGCGCCCAGGGCCACCGCCACGGCGACCGCCGCGTACGCGACGGGCATCTGCACCACGCCCCCGACGAGGCGGATCGGCGCGTCGGCGAAGCGCGCGGAGAGACCCCGGGAACTCGCCCGGGCCGGGCTGGGCGCCGCCGGGCCGGGGCGCTCGACCTCGGGCTCCGGGGCGCGGACCTCGACCCCCCGACCGCGCCCCTGCTGGAGCAGGTCGAACAGCGGCGTCGTGGAACGCTTCCCCGGCACGCCGCCATTGTACGGCCGCGACACCTTCTGCGAGCCGGACGACAACCCCGCGCGCACCTCTATACTTCGCGGCCATGGCCATCCGCGACGAAGATGTGATCGTGATCCCGCCCTCCCCAATGACGACCGCGGAGCGCGTCTACGTGCCGGAGATCCTCCGCGGGTTCGGCACCACCCTCCGCCACTTCTTCACGTCGTTCGGCCAAGGCCGCACCAGCCGCGCCATGCAGTACCCCGAGGTGCGACGCGAGCATCTACCCCTCGAGAAGGGCGGCCTTCACGCCCCCAACTTCCGCGGGGTGCACCGTCTCAACCGCGACGAGGCGGGCAGAGTCAAGTGCGTGGCGTGCATGATGTGCCCGACGATCTGCCCCGCCAACTGCATCCACATCGAGGCCGCCGAGAGCCCGTGGGACGACCGCGAGAAGTACCCGGCGAAGTTCGAGATCGACGAGCTCCGATGCATCTTCTGCGGCATGTGCGAGGAGGCGTGCCCGGTGGACGCGATCGAGCTGACCCCCGAGTACGACATCGTCGGCCTCTCGCGCCAGGAGATGGTCTTCGACAAGGAGAAGCTCCTCTCGATCTACGACCTGACGATCGAGAAGAAGCCGATGTAGCCGCGGCCTTTCGAGCCGGAGCGGGGGCGGAAGCGCTGCCCGCGGGGCAAGCTGCTTTCAAAGCACGAATCTTGGCCTGCCCGGACGCACGAATTCGGGCTTCTCACGTCCGAATAACGCATCCGAGAAATTCCTGGACGCGGCGCGATCCGTGTGGCCTCTTTCCATCACGGAGGACGACCATCCCGGCGGGTGGAGGGTCGCGACTGGTGGAATAACCGGGGGAGGACCGGAAAGGGAGGGAGCATGCACCGAACAGCTTTGATGATCGCGGGAGTGCTCGCGTGCACCGGCGCGGCCGCAACGGCCGACATCATCGAGTGGAATTTCTTCATGAGCGGCGACCAGGAGGTCCCGCCCAACGACAGCGACGCCGCGGGTGCAGGACAGCTCCTCTACGACACCGACACGCAGACGTTCAGCCTGGACATCATGATCTACGGCATCGCCCTGAGCGACCTGGCGCCGGCGGGCCCGAACGGCACGCCGATCCACATCCACAACGCCCCGGCCGGCCAGAACGGCGGCATCGTCATCGATCTGGGGTTCATCGCCTCGTTCGTCGATGACGGCCTGGGCATCAGGTACCAGGTCTTCGACCAGCCCTTCGGGGGCACGTACGGGAGCATCTTCAGCGACCCGAACGACAACGAGGCGGCGCTGTTCGACGCCGCGCTCTATGTCAATGTACATACCAATGCTTTCCCGGGCGGAGAGGTCCGGGGTCAGCTGGCCCCGACCCCCGGCTCGGTGGCCACGGTGGGTGCGGCCTGCCTCGCTCTGCTGAGGCGGCGCCGCTGAGAGGGAGATCAACGGCGCCGGCCAGAGCACGGCCGGCGCCGGATTTTCGCGGACTTTGCTGGCACCGGGGCGGTTTGGTGGCCTTTTAGAGGGGTCGCATCGCGCCCGGTGATGGAGAGGGTGTCACTTCAGATAAACCAAAGAGAGTGAGAGATCATGCTTCGCACCGCCTCAATCAGCGTCGCCGCCCTGGCCGCCGCGGCCCAGGCCGGCATTTTCAGCTTCGCCTCGGACAACGACCACACCAGCTTCACGTTCGGGGGCTTCGGTGGTTCGGTCGTTGACGCGGCGGATCCCACCGACATCTTCCAGCTGCTGGTCGACGACGACAACGGCCTCCTCGACCCGCTGACCTACGAGGTCGAGTTCGTCGCCGATTTCGACATCTCCTACGCGGGGAGCGTCGACATGGGCGGCGGGCTGTTCGTGCACACCTACGCCCTGAACGGCGAATTCGGGTTCTACGACCTCGGCGGGACGCCCGTGCTCACCGCCAGCGTCTCCGAGGGGGCGTTGACCGCCTTCGGCGGCGCCTCGAGCTGGTACAGCTCGTCGACCATTCTCAGCGCCGACGGCGACGCCAGCCACATCGAGTACATCTGGCACGGGGCGGACAACGCCGCGTACGGGCTCTTCACCGGCGCAAGCGTCGGGCCGGACGACGCCGCTTTCACCCTGACCTTCCTGCAGAACGACTCGGGCAGCGGCGTCGGGCTCGACGCGAACATGCTCCCCGCCGCCCAGTGGGTCTCCGAGGGGTCCTATTCGGGGTCGGGCACCTTCATCCCCGCGCCAGCCTCGGGGCTGGTCCTCTGCGGCGGGCTGCTGCTCGCCGGCCGCCGGCGTCGCTGAGGTCGAGATTGCCCAGTTCAACAACAGAGCCGCCACCCCGCAGGGGTGGCGGTTTTTCCATTGGGTCGCCTTGACGCGTGGGTATTTCTGGTGTCTCTTTCGGGCACGCCGGTTCCGCGCCCGCGCTGAGCGTGCCGACCGGCCAGAAGGAGAGCGGAAGGAATGATGCGTTTGACCTCCCTCGTCGCCGTTGCCGGGGCCGCGGCCTGCGCGCAGGCCGGCATCTTCAGCTTCGCGTCCGACTTCAGCGACGAGAGCTGGACCTGGCGCGGCGAGTTCCACGGCGGGCACTTCGCCCTCGAGGACGGCACGCCGCCCTCCGACCTGATGCAGCTTCTCATCGACGACGGCAACGGCGGGCTCGATCCCCTCGTCTTCGATGTTGACTTCAGCGCCCACCTCGATGTCGCCTATCTCGGCAGCTCGTCCATCGGGGGCGGCAAATTCCTGCACTCCTACACCGTCGAGGGCGACGTCGGCTGGTACACCGCGGCCGGCCCCGTGCTGGAGATGTCCGCCGACGGCGCCCTCCTCACGATCGTCGGCAACGAGTTCAGCTGGGACTCGGCCGGCTCGCTCTTCGGCGCCGACTCCTGGGCCGGCGTGACCTACACCAGCTACGTGGACGCCCCCGCCTACGGGATGTACCTCGGGCAGAACATCTCCCCAGCCGACTTCAGCTTCACGATCACCGCCCTCAACACCAGCGGCGTGATCCCCTACGACTTCAGCAACCCCGGCGCGGAGTTGGACCCGACCACGATGTTCCCCGCTGACGAGATCTTCGCCGAGGGCTCTTTCTCGGGCTCGGCGCAGTTCGTGCCCACACCCGGATCGCTGGCGTTGCTAGCGGGCGCCGCCCTGGTCGGCGTCCGGCGCAGGAGGGCCTGAGCCCCACGCCGTTCCTCAGAAGCGCAGCTGGAGGCGGGCGAAGAGCGACTCCCCGCCAACGTCCGGGGCGAAGCCCTCGGTCGTCGATGCCTGCAGCACCTCGTACCCCACGTGCAGGCCCGCGCGCGGCGACAGCCTCAGGCCTGCCTCCGCCGAGACCACGAACGCGCGGTCGCGGTAGTCCCACACACGCCGTGAGCCGACGCTCGAGAGCGTCAGCCGTTCCGTGAGATCCCAGGAGAGCAGCTCCTGGCCGGATGCCAGGGGGGTGAGCAGCTCGGCGTCGCGGCTGAAGAGGCCTGTCGCCCAACGATCCGTCCGGGCCTGGAAGAGCGCCTCGGGTCGTGCCCCTTCGGGACGCAGCTCGAAAGACGCCCCGGCATCCCGGAGCTCGGGGCCGACCTCCGGAGGCGACCACAGCCCGAGCCAGGCCGCCTCGGCGGGGTCGCCGCCGTCGACGACAGTCTCGAGAGAAACGGCGCCGGTGGGAGAGGCATCCAGGACAAGGTCGGGCGGCGCGGCGCCGGTATCTGCCGGGAGGGCCTCCCCGGGCTCCTCCACGACGAAATTGACCCGGGCCCCGATCGTCGCGTCGCTTGTCGCCCCGTCTGCCGGCTGACCCCAGGCGAGGCCACCGCATGCGCACACGAGGCAGGCGGCCAGCGCTCGTCCTTCGCGGGTGCGCCGCGAGAGCAAGCGAGGTGGGAGACGTTGGCCATGCGTGTGCATCACAAAACGTTCCCAGGTCGGCAGGTGGAACCCCCGCCGACCTGGGAATCGTACCACGACTCCGGCACCGAGATCCCCGGAATTAATCTTCGAGAGCGGTCACGCCGGCGCGGATGGCGATCCGGGCCAGCTCGACCCTGTTGGTGATTCCGAGCTTGTTGCCCAGAGACACGCGGTGCCACTCGACGGTCTTCGTGCTGCGGCCGAGAGTCGAGGCGATTTCGGCGGTGGAAAGGCCGCGCCCGATGTGAATCAGGACTTCCCGCTCCCTTGCCGTCAGCTGCCCCAGAAGGCCCTCATCGTCGCTCCTGGCCCTCGCGTAGGCGATCCCGTCGGGCTTGGGCTCGGCGGTCGTGGTGGGGCGGATGGTCTCGAGAACGCGGGTTTCCTGCGGCGACTCGCCGCGGATCGGACGGAGCGTGGCGCGTGTGAGCCGGCCGGCGAGCATGCCTTCCAGGACCATGGGGGCGCCGGTCTCGATGACCTGACGGGCGTGGGCGAGCCGCTCCTCGGCGATCGCGGCGGGCATGACCTCGTGGAGCGACTTCTGGCTGAGATCGGCGCCGTCAGCGCCCAGGAGGCGGGCCGCGGCACCGTTGGCACAGGTCACGCGGCCGTTGGTGTCGTACACAAGAACGGCGCTGCCCGAATCGGTCGTCAGCGCCGCCCAGAGGGCGTCAGTGCCGCGTACGCCCGCAAGGGGGGCGGCGGCGGACGTCTGCACTTGGTTTCCATTGCTCGTAGGCGCAGTGCTTGCCATATCTGCTGCTACTCCTGGCTTCCCTCGCAGGGTGAGCGGTCGCCGCCGTGTGGGGAGGGCACGGGCGGGACCGAGTTTGCACTAGTCCCATCAAATCCGGATCTGCGCGTGTGTCAAGTGGTAATCCCAGATGAATGTTATGATTCACTTACGTTCGGTTGGTTCTCGGCCATAGAATATTCGTAAACTGTTAGCATAAACGTCCTGCGGTGCGCCGTAGCCTCCGCCGCCCGGCGTGAGGACCCGAAGAGCCTGGGCGGCTTCTATGCGGCCCTCGACGAACCCCTCCACCGCGACCGTGCCGTTCGCGTGAAGCAGCGTGTGAGACCCCGGCATCCCTGGTTTCCCGCCCAGCAGGCCGCCTGGTCGGCGGGCGCGGCGCTCGGCGAGCACCGAGACGTCGAGCGTTCGGAGGAACCGGTAGACGCGCTCCATGCCGTCCCCGCCGGCCCAGTGTCCGTCGCCTCCCGAGGCCCTCCGGATGGCGCATCGCTCGAGTCGGACAGGCGCACGAAATTCCAGGAGTTCCGGATCCGTAACAAAAGTATTCGTCATATGCGTATGGATCGCCGACTCGCCCCGCCAGCCCAGCGCTGCGCCTGAACCTCCTCCGAGAGTTTCATAGAAACCAAACGACGAGTCCCCGAACACGACGTTGTTCATCGTACCTTGTGACTGCGCGCACTCGCCGAGCGCGCTGAGCATCGTCTCGACGACGAGCTGACTGATCTCGACGTTTCCCCCGGCCACCGCGGGGCACTCGCGCGGATTGTGCGCGAAGGCGGGATTCAGAACCCCGGGTGGGATCCGGAGGTCCACCGGGTCGAGCAGTCCCTCGTTGAGCGGCAGCGGCTCGTCGATGAGCAGCCTCAGGACGTACATCACGGCGCTGGTCACGATCGCCGGAGTCGCGTTGAGACAGCGCGGGTGGACCGGTCCCGAACCGGTGAAGTCGACGCGCGCCCTCCCGCCGCTGATCTCGACCCGCACGCGCAGCGGCGTGCCGTCGTCCAGCGCATCCTCGTGGCTCCACGCCCCGTCGCCGCGAGCCAGAAGCGCCGCCCGAACGCGCGAGGCGGCGCGCGCCGTGATCACCTCGCCGAGCGCGCGGAAGCCGTCGGGCCCGAGCGCGTGCGCGAGGGCCGACAGCGCGTCGGCGCCGGCCCACGCGGCGTGGATGGCGGCGGCGAGGTCGCGCGCGTTCGTGGACGCCGAGCGGCTCGGGTGGGGACCCTGGGTGAACAGACGCGTCGCGGCCTCCCAGTCGAGGCTCTCCCGAGTGCCGAGCACGGTGGGGGGAATGACCACGCCCTCCTCGGCGAGGCAGGTTGCGCCGGGCGCCATCGACCCCGGGGCGATCCCGCCGATCTCCGCGTGGTGGGCGCGGCACGCGGCGTAGGCCAGGGGCGCGCCGGAGCCGTCGAGCACCGGCTCGATGACCGTGACATCCGGCAGGTGCGACCCGCCGAAGGCGGGGTGGTTGGTCACGACCGTGCCCCCCAGCGACGGGCCGAGCATGTCGCGCACGGCCCGCACGCAAACGCCCATCGAGCCGAGGTGCACCGGCACGTGCGGCGCGTTGACGATCAGGCGTCCCTGCGCGTCGAGGATCGCGCAGGAGAAGTCGTGCCGCTCCTTGATGTTGACCGAGATCGCGGTGCGCCGCAGACGCTCGCCCATCTCCAGCGCGATCGCTCCCAGCTTGCCCGCGGCCAGCTCGACCTCCACCGGCGCGCCGCGGGCCGCACGCGCGCCGCGCACGGCGGCGCGAACGAGCACCACCGAGCCTTCCGCATCGACGGCGGCCCGCCAGCCGGCCTCCACGAAGATGGTCGAGTGGGCCTCGGTGAGCAGCGCGGGCCCCTCGATCGCCTCGCCGGGCGCGAGCGTGGAGCGGTCGCGGATCGCTGCCTCGCGGCGCTCCCGCGAGCCGAGCACCACGCTCGCGGTGCGTCCGGGAAGGCTGGAGCACGGCGCCCGGTGCGGGGCCGGGGTCGCGAAGCGTCCGGGGACCCCCAGAGCGGCCGTGACGCGCGCGGCAACCAGCTCGATCTCGCTGTCGGGGACGTGCCCGAACGTGGCGCGGTATCGCTGCAGGAACCGGTCCGCGAGCGACGGCAGATCGCTCGCCTCCAGCTCGAACAGGTCGGTCTCGCCGCAGAACCGAAGATCCGTGCTCCGGCGGACGCGCACCGTGGCGTGCGGGTCGTGGGCCACGCCGAGCGCGGCGCGGGCCTCCTGCGTCAGGTCCTCGAGCATGCCGGGGAGGAGCGGCAGGGCGTGCCCCAGCGGGCGCAGGATCTGTCGCTGCGCGACGCGCTCCAGCTCGGCGGTGAAGAGGCCTCGGGCGCTGAGCAGGCCCGCGTCGGGCGGCACGAGGATGGTGTCGATGCCGAGCGCGTCGGCCACGGCGCAGGCGTGCTGGGGGCCGGCGCCGCCGAAGGCCACCAGCGCGTGCTCGGCCGGGTCGTGCCCGCGCCGAAGCGTGATGCGACGGACCGCCTCGCTCATGCGCTGGTCGGCGATGTCGATGAAGCCGGTCAGCAGCTCGTCGAGCGACATCGGGCCCGTGAGCGCGGCTGTGGCCGACGCGAGGACCTCGAGGGCGCGTTCCATCGCGCCGCGCCGATCGAGCGGCAGGGCGAACCTCGCGGGGTCGAGGCGCCCGAGCAGGAGGTTGCAGTCGGTGAGCGTCAGGGGCCCTCCCCGTCCGTAGCAGGCCGGACCGGGATCCGCCCCGGCGCTCTCCGGCCCGACGCGCAGCTCCGCGCGATCGATCGAGCAGACCGATCCCCCTCCCGCGGCCACGGTCTCGACCGCGACGGCGGGCGCAACGATGCGGGCGTCGCCGACGCGCGTCTGGTAGAGACGCTCTGGCAGCCCCTCGCACCGCGCACAGTCGGTGCTCGTCCCGCCCATGTCGAAGCTGATGATGCGTTCGAATCCCGCGAGGCGCCCCGCCGCGGCGGCTCCGATCACGCCGCCGGCCGGACCGGAGAGGAGGCTGTCCTTTGGCTCGAACCCAGCGCGGTCCACGAGCCCCCCTGCGCTGGTCATCACGCGGAGGTCGGAGCCCTCGCCGAGCGGGCGCTCGACCGCGTCGAGGTAGCGCCCGACGACAGGGGCCAGGAACGCGTTGATGACGGCGGTCTCCGCCCTCGCGAGGAGGCCGATCGAGGCGCCCAGCGCGCTCGAAAGAGAGACGTGCTCGAACCCCGCCTCCGCGAGGATCTCCCCGACCGCCCGCTCATGGGCGCCGTTGGTCCAGGCGTGCGCGAGCGCGACGGCCCCGACGCGGAGTCCGGAGGCCACGGCGGCCCGGGCGTCGGCGCGGAGTCTGTCGAGGTCCAGCGGGACGACGACCTCGCCGCCCGCGCCGAGCCGCTCCCGCACTTCGACGACGGAGCGGTAGAGGGGGCGGGGCCGGCGCACCCTGAGCGTGAAGAGCTCCGGGCGCGTCTGGTCGCCGATGAGGAGCAGATCGGCGAAGCCCTCGGTGACGAAGAAGGCAACCGGCGCGCCGTGTCGCTCGAGCAGCGCGTTGGTCCCGCGGGTGGTCGCCAGGCGCAGCTCCATGGGGGGGAGCGTCCGCCCGGGCGCGGCGCCGGTGACCAGGCGCGCGGCGAGGATCGGGGCCTCTTCCCCCGTCGAGATCTCGACGGCCTGTCCGCGCGCGACCGGCTCGAGAGGCGGATCGATGTCCACCCAGCCGCGCGTGTCCATCGTGCGGATCTCGGCCGCCGCGCCGGAGTCCGGGCTCGGGCGCAGGCGGGCTCCGACGGCGAACGCCGGGGTGGAGATCCACGGGCCCTCGAGGCGGAACCTGGAGGGAGACTCGACCTCCGCGACGCCGGCGCGGAGCGCGCCGGAGCTGAGGACCTTGGCGCGGTGCTCCCGCCCCTGGGGGTCGATCGCGAGACAGTCGGTGAAGGTGCCGCCGGTATCGACGCAGAGGCGCCAGCGGGTCGGAGAGGCGTGCGGCTGGGAGGGCGGCATGGGCGTGGTAGAGTACCGCTTCGATGGCAGGCGACGTGGTATTCCGGTGCGTGGCGGTGGCGCTCGGCGGCGCGGTGGGGAGCGTTGCGCGGTACGGCCTCAGTCTCTGGGGCGCCTCGCTGGGCACCCGCCTGCCGTGGGGCACGCTGGCGGCCAACGGGATGGGGTGCGTGGCGATGGGGGCGGTGATGTACCTCGTGGTCGAGCGCTCGGGCATGCCTGAAGGCACGCGCCTGGTCGTCGCGGTCGGGTTTCTGGGAGGGCTGACGACGTTCTCGACCTTCAGCTACGAGGCGCTGGCGCTGCTGCGTCAGGGGCACCACAGCCAGGCATGGTTCTATCTCCTGCTGAGCGTCGCGGTCGGGCTGGGGGGCGCTGCGCTGGGCTGGGCGTGCGTGTCGGCCCTGGCCCCCTCACGCCCCTGAAAGCCGCGCGGGGCGCGAACCCCGCCCCGGCCCGGAGCCGATAGTGTCCAGCGTGAACGACCGACACGACCACAGAGCGGCGCACATGCGGACTCCGCACGGCCCCCGGCCGGGCTGGTGGGGCAAGGGCACCCGGTCCAACGGCGAGAAGCGGTTCCTCACCGGGCCGCGGAGCCGCTTCGAAGAGCTGGCGCGGGCGATCCGGGTCTTCTTCGAGCTGATCAAGGGTTTCCGCGCGCTGCACTTCACCGGGCCGTGCGTCACCGTCTTCGGCTCCGCCCGTTTCGGGCAGGACCACCGTTACTACCAGCTGGCTCGCGACGTGGGGCGCGCGCTGGCGGAGGCGGGGTACACCGTGATGACCGGCGGAGGGCCCGGGGTGATGGAGGCCGCCAACCGCGGCGCCAAGGAGGCGGGGGGGTTCACGATCGGGTGCAACATCAAGCTGCCGAAGGAGCAGGAGCCGAACGCGTACCTGGACAAGTTCGTGGAGTTTCACTACTTCTTCGTGCGGAAGCTGATGCTGGTGAAGTACAGCGTGGCGTTCGTGGTGCTCCCCGGCGGGTTCGGGACGATGGACGAGCTCTTCGAGGTCGGCACGCTCATCCAGACGGGCAAGGTGGAGAAGTTCCCGGTGGTGGTCATGGGCCGGGACTACTACCGCAAGCTCGGCGAGTTCGTCCGGGAGACGATGGTCACCGACGGCACGATCGACCCGGTGGACATCAAGCTCTTCAGCGTGACGGACGACCCTCTCGAGGCGGTCGAGCACATCCTCAGAACGCGCGAGGAGCTGCCGGCCCGCCCCAAGCCGGTCCCCAGGCCCGTGCTGGGCGAGAGCCGGTAGGGCGCGGGGCCGGGATCACCGGGCGCCCGCGGCCTCGCGGTCGCGCGCCTGGCGCTCGGCGCGCTTACGGTCGCTCTCGCTCAGGATCTGCTTGCGCAGCCGGACGGCGCCGGGCGTGATCTCGACGAGCTCACCTTCCTCGATGTACTCGAGGGCCAGCTCGAGGGTGACGCGCCGCGGGGCCTTGAGCGTGACCGTCGCCTCCTTGGTGGAGCTGCGGATGTTGGTGAGGTGCTTCTCGCGCGTGATGTTGACGACGATGTCGTTGTCGCGGTTGTGCTCGCCGACGATCTGGCCGGCGTAGACGCGCTCGCCGGGGGCCACGAAGAGGAAGCCTCGGTCGTGGAGGTTCTCGACCGCGTACGCGGTGACCTGGCCGCTCTCCGTGGCGATCATCACGCCCTGAGCGCGCCGGGGCCGCTCGCCCCCGAGCGGGACGTAGCGGTCGAAGCGGTGGTGCATGACCGCCTCGCCCGCGGTGGCCGTGAGCACCCGCCCGCGCAGGCCGATGAGGGCGCGGCTGGTGATCTCGAAGACCAGGTGCGCGGTGTCCACGCCGCGCGACTCCATCTTCCTGAGCTCGCCCTTGCGGGCCCCGACGAGCTCCATGACGGGTCCGACGGTGCCGCTCGGACAGTCGATCACGAGGGTCTCGAGCGGCTCGCAGGGCCTCCCGTCGATCTCGCGCGTGATGACGATGGGGCGGCCGACGGAGAGTTCGAACCCCTCGCGGCGCATGGTCTCGAGGAGCACGCCCAGGTGCAGGAGGCCGCGCCCGGAGACGAGGAACTCGTCCGCGCTCCGCCCGCTCTCGACGCGGAGGGCGACGTTGTGCTCGAGTTCCTTCATGAGCCGGTCGCGGATCTGGCGGCTGGTGACGTACTTGCCGTCCTGCCCGGCGAACGGCGAGTCGTTGATGCGGAAGAGCATCGAGATGGTCGGCTCGTCGACGCGCACGGTCGGGAGGGCGACGGCCTGGGCGGGATCGGCGATGGTGTCGCCGATCTCCACGGTGGGCAGGCCGGGCACGGCGCACAGGTCGCCGGCGCGGACCTCGTCGACCTCGCGCCGGCTGAGCCCTTCGAATCCGAGGATGCGTCCGACCTTCCCCTCGGTGCGCGAGCCGTCGCGCTTCAGGAGGGCGACGGCCTGACTGCTCCTGATCGAGCCCGAGAAGACGCGCCCGATCGCGATGCGCCCCAGGTAGTCGGAGTAGTCCAGCGTGGTCACGAGCATCTGGAGCGGCTTGTCCGGCTCGGCGCGGGGCGGCGGGACGTGGCGGACGATCGCCTCGAAGACGGGGCGGAGGTCGCCCATGGCCAGCTCGTCGAGGGGCGCGTCGATCGTCTCGCTCGCCCAGCCCTCACGGCCCGAGCAGTAGACGATGGGAAACTCCAGGGCGTGGTTGTCGGCGCCGAGGTCCACGAGCAGGTCGAAGACCTCGTTGATCACCCGCTTGGGCTCGGCGTCCGGCCGGTCGCACTTGTTGATCACCACCACCGGGAGCAGGCCCGCCTCGAGGGCCTTGCCGAGGACGAACTTGGTCTGCGGCATGGGGCCGTCGAAGGCGTCCACGAGCAGCAGGCAGCCGTCGGCCATGCGGAGGACGCGCTCGACCTCGCCGCCGAAGTCGGCGTGCCCGGGAGTGTCCACGATGTTGATCCGGTACTCGCGCCCGCCCGAGGCGTGGTAATTGACCGAGCAGTTCTTGGAAAGGATCGTGATGCCCCGCTCGCGCTCGAGCGGGTTGGAGTCGAGGATCAGATCGTGCTGCCCGCCGGCGAGGCGCTCGAGCTCCCCGGCGCGGAAATTCCCCGACTGGAGCAGGAGCTGATCGACGAGGGTGGTCTTTCCGTGGTCGACGTGCGCGATGATCGCGACGTTGCGGATCTCGGGCTCATGGGCGGTCATGCGGCGATTTCTCGTGCCGGCGGGGCGGCGGGGACGCGGTCTGGACGGGTTGCACTCGGTGTGTCGGGGCGTCCCCCGACCGGCGGTGTCCAGATCGTAGCCCGCGCCGGGACACGTGGTGCGGCGGCCCGGCACGGCGCGCGAGACGTCCGGGAAGCGAACGCCGGCGCTTGCCGCGCCCGCCCGACCGGCACACACGGGCGCTCGGCTCGACGCGCCGCGCCGGGGCGGTGGGTTTCGCCGGGGGGCGCCGCACCTTTCTGAGGCCGGCGAGGGCCCCGGCTCCCACCGCCGGCGAGGTCGCGGACGGGTGCGCCGTCGGAAGCCTGCTGAAAGGAGCGGCGTCGTGAAAAAGAGCGGAATGGCGCGGACGGGTGCGCTGCTCGCGCTGAGCGCGGGCGCGGGCTCCGCCGGGGCGGGGGTCGTGATCTACGAGAACACCTTCGAGTCCGGACCGCTCGGGGCCGAGTGGAGCAGCAACGCGCTGCTCGAGCGGCACGGGAGCTTCTCGCGGTACAACGGACGGTACAGCAAGACCGCCGTCACGCTCTCGCTCGTCGCGGCGCCCCCGCCCGGCGGCGGCGCCAGCCTGTTCGTGGGGCAGATCGGGAGCGGCTCGCAGGTCCTCATCGACGGCGGACACGGGGGCGGCGGGGACGACGACGGAGACGGCGGGGGCGGAGATGACGGCGGTGGAGATGGCGGCGGCGGCGCGCCGTACAACCTCTACACGCTGGAGTTCGACCTCTACGTGATCGACTCCTGGGATGGGGAGGGCAAGTACGGGCCGGACGTCTTCGAGGTGCGGGCCAACTCCGGAGTGATCTTCCACGAGACCTTCTCCAACGGCCTCAAGCCGCAGTCGTTCCGGCCGCCCGACGTGGGCCCGACCCACCTGGGCTATTCGAGCTCGTTCAAGGACTCGATCTACCGCGACATCTCGGTCTCGTTCCAGCTCCCCGAGGGATCCCAGAAGCTGAGCCTGACGTTCGAGGGCATCGGGCTGCAGGGCCTGGTGGACGAGTCGTGGGGGATCGACAACATCACCGTGAGCTACCAGGTCGTGAACGGGATGATCCCCGCTCCGGGCACGCTCGCGCCGGGTGCGGCGGCGGTGGCCCTGCTCGCGCGCCGGCGGCGCACCGCCTGAAGGGCCCGCGGAGTGCCTGCGCGGCGAGGCTGCGCTCGGCTCAGCGGTCGAAGCCCGCGATGCCCGCGAACGCGGGGGCCAGCGCCGGGTACACGCGCGCGTACGTCGCGAGGAGCTCGTCGTACGCCAGCGCGCTCTCCCGCTCCGGCTCGCGGTTCTCGCGCACGCCGATCGTCTCGCGGCAGGCGCGGGGGATGTCCGGCCACACGCCGGCGCCGACACCGGACATCAGGGCCGCGCCGAACGCCGGGCCCTCCTCCGTGTTGGGGAGCTCGACGGGAGCCCCGTAGATGTCGGCCTGCAGCTGGCGCCAGAAGGTCGTTCGCGCGCCCCCGCCCCCGACCCGGATGCGATCGGCCTCGACGCCGAGCGAGCGGAAGATATCCAGGATCTGGCGCATCGTGAGCGTGACTCCCTCGAGCACGGCGCGGACGAGGTGGGCGCGGGTGTGGCGGCTCGTGAGCCCGACGAAGGCGCCGCGGGCGCCCGGGTCCGGGTGGGGGCAGCGCTCCCCGGTCAGGTGGGGCAGAAAGACGAGCCCGCCCGCGCCGAGCGGGGCCCGCTCGGCCTCGGCCAGGAGCCGTTCGTACGGCACGTCGGGGAAGAGGGAGTCGTGCAGCCACTGGAGCGAGCCGGCGGCGCTGAGCATGCAGCCCGTGAGCGACCAATGCCCGGGGCGGGCCTCGGCCCCGTCGGCGGCGCACATGGTGTGCACCCGTCCCGCGGGGGAGCCACCCCTCCCGAGATCCTTGCGCGCCGAGTCGCTGTGCGCGTAGATCACGCCGCTGGTGCCGAGGGTGGCGAGGACCAGGCCGCGCTCGACCACGCCCGCGCCGACCGCCCCGCACTGGTTGTCGCCGGAGCCGGCGACGACGGGGATGCCCTCGGGGAGCGAGGTCTGCGAGGCCCCCCAGGGGCTCATCCGCCCCGCGACGGCGCACGACTCCAGCGCGGGAGGCAGGCTCGCGGGGTCGATCCCGAAGAGCTCGCACGCCCGTGCGCTCCAGCCTCGGCGATCGACGTCGAAGAGGAGCGTGCCGGCGCCGTCGCCCACGTCGGTGGCGAGGGCGCCGGTCATGCGCAGGCGTACGTAGTCCTTGGGCAGGCACCAGGCCGCGACCCGCCCCCAGATCTTCGGCTCGTGGGCACGCACCCAGAGCAGCTTCGGGAGCGTGAAGCCCGCGAGGGCCGCGTTCCCGACCAGCTCGACGAGGGCGGCGCGTGAGCCGGCGGCCGCCTCGATCTGCCGGCACTCCGCGGCGGTGCGCTGGTCGTTCCACAGCAGAGCGGGGCGCAGCGCCCGGCAATCGGCCCCGCCGGAGGCGAGCGCCTCGCGGGGGAGCAGCACCGAGCCGTGCATCTGGCCCGAGAGCCCGACGGCGACGACCTCGGCGCCGTCGCTTCCCGCCTGCTCGAGGGCCGCGCCGAGGGCCCGGAGGGTGGCCTGCCACCAGCCTTCGGGGTCCTGCTCGGACCACCCGGGGCGCGGGGTGAGCAGCTCGTGGGGGGAGGAGGCGCTGGCGCGGATACCCCCGTGCTCGTCGATGAGGACCGCCTTGGTGGACGAGGTGCCGACGTCGATGCCGAGAAGGAGCGTCACGGCGCAGAGTCTAGTGCGGGCTCGGCCCGGGCTCGGCGATGCGGAGGGAGAGGTCGGCCTCGAGCATCGCGCCGGTCTCGTCGAGCCACACGGACCAGTCCAGCTCGTGCACGCGGGAGAGCAGCGCGGAGAGCACGCTCGCGGGAGTCCCCTGGCTCGACTCGGGCAGGCCGACGTCCGCGCGGGCGGCCAGGCGCCGCGGGTGGGCGTGCCCGACGTGGAGGTAGCGTCGGGCCGGGGCGGGTGGAGCGCTGGAGGGCTCTTGATCCTCACGGACGGCCGAAGGCGCTGTGCGCCCGGCCTGCCCGGTCGGATCGACGTGTACCACGAACCAGCCGCGCCGGGCCTCGCCCGTGCGGCGCTCGGTGACGTAGCTCCAGTGGACCGCGGGCACGGGCGGCGCGGCGGCGCGGCTCGGGGCGGTGGCATGCTCCTCGGCGGCGAGGTCCTCGAGCGAGGGGCGTTGTTTCGTCCACACTTCGAATTCGCCCTGGCGTTGAAGGAGCGAGGGCCTGAGGGCCACGGCGTTGCGCTCGGCGAGCGAGTCGAGGTCCTTGACCTCGGTCGCGATAAGCACCTCGGCGCCCGCGCGGGCGGCCGCCGGGGACTCGGGCGTCCAGAGGGCAAGGAGAGATCGATCGCCAAGGAGCGATTCGATCTCGTCGAGGCCGGTCTCGGGCATGTCGGGCGAGAGCAGCGGGGCGATCCACTCCTGGGCCTCGCGCACCATCGGGCGGAGACCGATCACCGCCAGCGACGCGTCGGGCGGCAGGCGCGCGAGCATGCGCGGCGACCAGGGCTCGAGACCGTCGAGCCGGGTCTCGGGGAGCCAGCCGCCGGGCGGCCCGGCGAGCGCATGCATATCCCACCGCCCGTTGGCGAAGCCGACGGTGCCGACGATGAAGCGGTCCGGCGCCAGCTTGGTGTCCGGCAGGCGCCAGAGGAAGACGCCGTCGCGCGCGACCATCGCGGTGGCGGCGGCCCCGCCCGCTGTCTCCGAGAGCGTCCTCGGGGGCGTGCGGCAATGGAGCAGGGGCAGCATCGTCTCGAACAGCTCGCGGTCGTCCGCCGGCGCGAGGAGCATGATGGTGGAGGCGGGGGTGCTCTCGAAACGGCCGTCGTCGAGGCATCGCAGACGCCCCGCGGAGGTCGCGAGGAGGAACGAGCCGTGCTCGAGCTCGAGGATCGGCTGATCGCCGACGTAGCGCCGCGGCACGGCGCCGAGGTCGGCGCGGAGCCGACGGTCGGTCAGCGGGTCGAGCTCGCTGAGCAGCGCCCATTGCGGCTCGGCGGCGCCGGCCTGGAGACCGCTGGCCGCGAACACCACGCGGCGCCCCAGGAGCAGATCGAACGCCTCCGCGTCGCTCATGCCGAGGTCGGCCGCGAGCTGCGACCACGCGTCGATGACGGCGGCGGGCTTGGGCATCGAACCCAGGGCGAGCACGAGCGGGGAGTCGCCGAGAGTCCGCCGGAGCGTGGCGCCGTCGTCCATCGCGGCGACGAACTCGACGCTCGCGGGAAGGCGGGAGACGACCTGCCCGAGGTCGGGCCCCATCGCGCCGGCGCCGGTGGTCGCGGCGATCGCCGCGGCGATGGCGATCGCCGGGCCCCGCCGGGGGCGTCCGGCGCGGGGTGCGTCCCCAGGGATGGAGCGGCTATCGATCATCGGCGTGCGGGCGCTCGTCGTCGATCCGCGGCTGGGGCTCGGCGAGGATCACCAGCAACGGCTCAAAGCGCAGAAGGAACGGATTCTCGGCCTCCGGCGACGTCGCCGCCAGACCGGCGGCGCGATCGACCTGCGCGCGGAGCGCACGCATCGAGAAGCCGCCCGCGGCGTAGGTCTCCGGGCGTGGCGCTGCGGACGCGGGCATCGCCACGTCGAAACGCACCTGCTCCTCGGGGCGGTAGGCGGGGCTCAGCGAGAGCCGGGCGACGGGCGACGCAAGCGTGGAGCGGATGGTCTCCACCGTCTCGGCCATCAGGCGGGGCTGCTCGTCGGCGCGGAGGCCCGTCGTCTCGACGACGCGGCCGACCGGGGCGGGCGCCTCGGCCACGCTGACCTGCGGCACGGCGCGCTGGATGAACGAGGCGAGGCCCACGGCCGCCACGACGCCCGCGGCGACGGCGACGCGCCCAACGGTGACGATGCGCCGTTCGCGGCGCGGCAGGAACCGGCGCCGGTCGTGAACGCGGTGAAGGATCGCTTCGGTCAGGTCGGGCGTCTCGACGGGCGCGGCGAGGCGGGCGACGGTGTAGCGGATGCGGGCGAGGTCCTCGCACGCGGCCGGGTCCCGGCGGAGGCGGTCGTAGGCATCGCGAGCGTCGGCGTGCGAGAGGCCGCCGTCGAGCAGGGCGTCGACCAGCTCGTCGCCGCGAAGGGGATCGCGGGGGTCGCGGGTCATTCCCACACCTCCTCGATGCGGCGCGTGGACTGCTCGCTCGCCTCGAGCATTGCGCGGAGACGCTTGCGCCCGCGGTGGAGGTGGCTCTTGACGGTTCCCTCGGGCATCTCCATATGCTGGGCGATGCGCGTGATGGGCCATTCGAACTGGTGGAAGAGGACGACGACCTCGCGCTGGTCGGGCGGCAACTCCTGGAGCACGCGCTGCAGCTCGTCGCGCGCGTTGCTCGTGACCTCGTCGCCGATCATGCCCGCGTCCGGACGGTAGCCGGCGCCCTGCCACGCGCCGACGATGTCGGTCTCGTAGATGGGCTTGAGCTTTTGCATGGCGTTGACGTAGAGCCGGCGCGCGATCGTGAACAGCCAGGTGGAGAATCGGTAGCGATCGTCGAAGCGATCCAGGTTCGTCAGAACGCGGACGAAGGCCTCCTGCACGATGTCCTCGGCGACGTCCGGCCTGCCTGACAGACGCAGGATGTAGGCGTACAACTGCGCCTGGTGGGCGCGGATGCACTCTTCCGCGGCGTTCCGATCCCCCGCCGCAGCCCGCCGGATCAGTTTGCGTTCCTTGGCCCGCTCCATAGCTCCTCGGCTAGCCACTATACCGGCGGGCCCCACCGGCGGTTGCCCGTGAAATGGGCCGCGTGGACCCCCAAACGGCACGCCACCCCCGGTCGTGGGGGGTGGCGTGGCGTGAAATCGGGGGTCTTGCGGCTTCAGGCGGCCTTGCGCCTCGTGCGCTTGGCGGAGGCCCCCTCGATCTGATTGACCTGCGCCCGGTGGGCGGGGTTCTCACGGAGGATGTCCACCAATTCCATGGGCGAGGCGGCCCAGAGATCGGCCCCGATCTCCTCGGCAAGGCCCTCGGCGCGGTTGAATACGCCACCGCCCACGACGATCTGGAGATTCGGGCAGGCGCCGATTTCGCGGATGCGGTCGATCATGGCGCGGATGTGGGGGAGGTCGGCCGGGGCGGAGCAGAACATGAGCAGGATGTTCGGCTTGGTCTCCTGCACCTGGGCGAGGATCTCGTCGCCGGCGATCCCGCCGCCGGAGAAGGTCATGTGGTAGCCATGCGATTCGAGCAGGTCCACGGCGATCTGGGCGCCCAGCTCGTCGCCATCGCTGGGGCCGCAGGACGCGAAGATCGCCCGTCCGTTCCGCGGGGCGTGGGCGAGCGTCGCGGCGGTCTGATCCACCATGACGCGGAGGAGGCGTGTGGCCAGGCGGTAGCTGAGGGCGGTGAGCTGGTCGTTGCGGTGGAGCCGCTCGACCATCTCGTAGGTGGGCCAGTAGATGTCGCTGAGGACCGTGCCCGACTGGAGTCTGGCGCCGCGCATCTCCTCGAGGAGCCTGCGGGCGCCGACACGATCGCCGTTGATCAAGACCTCGAAGAGCCTCTCCGTCAGCAGTTCGTAACTCATGGTGGGCGTACCCCGATGGTGTGTGCGCCCGGCGGCGGTTCCCCCCGCGACGACCGGATGCCGGAACTTCATCGGGCTCCGCCCGCTTCGCCCGGGCCGTCCGGGCTGGCGATGACGATCGGACTCCGCCTCGCCGGGGCATGAACCGGCCTTCATCACTCCCGGGAGCACCGGCACGGCGCCCGAAAGTGTCCGATAAGTGTCGGCAGTTTCAGCCGCCAGCGGAACCTCCGGCCGGCGCAACGCGGGCGAGCGTGCGCACGCAGATGCCCAGACTCAGGGGCTTGCGCTCCACGCTCGCAAAGCCGACGTGGCGCAGCATGGCCGCGAGCTCCGCGCCCTCCATGAACGTGCCCACGCTCCGCGGGAGGTATCGATAAGCCCCGCTCTTGTCACGGCTTATGAGCGTCGCGGTGCGCGGCATGACCCACCCGCAGTAGATGTCGTTGAACCACCGGACCGGGGCCAGCCGGGGCCGCTCGAACTCGAGGATGACCAGTCTTCCCCCCGGGCGGAGCACCCGGAAGAACTCCCGGAGCGCACGCTCGGGCGACTGGACGTTTCGTATGCCGAACGCGATCGAGACCACGTCGAACGCGGCATCGGGGAACGGCAGGTCCTGCGCATCGCCCCGGAGATACCGGACCCGCCCCATCTCCCCGGAGTCAAGCCGGGAGCGCCGCCGTGTTTTTTCGCGGGCAAGATTGAGCATTTCTTCGGTGAAATCAAGCCCGGTAACCGTGGCCGCCGGCGTCCGGGCGAGGGCGAGCGTCAGGTCGCCCGTGCCGCAGGCGCAGTCGAGGACGTCCTCCCCGGGGCGCACCGCGGCGGCCCTGACGGCGCTCCGCCGCCAGGCCTGATCTTGCCACAGAGAATGGACACGGTTGTTGAGGTCGTAGGAATCGGCGATCGCGGCGAACATCGAGCGAACCCTCTCGGCCTTGTCCGACCTCTCGTGCAGGTCGGCCAGCTCGGAGTCGCTCCAGGCGCCCGGTGCGGGTTGGGGAGCTGGCAGGTTCGGTGGTGAGGAGTCGCTCATGATGCGTGCGAATGCGAACCCCGTGCGCGCCGGGGCGTCCAACAATGGTGCACACTCTAGGAGGACCCCTCATGCGGATGATCGCTACCTTCAGGATGCTCGGCGCCGCCGTGCTCGCCGCCCTCGCCCCGACGCTGGGCGGCTGCTCGACCAACCCGGCGACCGGGGCGCGCAGCTTCACAATCCAGTCCTGGGAGTGGGAGCGGGCGCTCGCCGCGGAGGCCGGCCCCCAGTTCACCGAGGAGTTTGGCGGCGAGACGCCCGACACGACGGTGCAGGCCTACGTGGACGAGGTAGGGTCGCGTCTGACGGCGGCGGCTCTCGACCAGGCGTACGCGGAGGTCCCGGAGCTCGAGTGGGACTACACCCTGCTGGACTCAGAGGTGCTCAACGCCTTCGCGCTCCCCGGGGGCAAGGTCTACCTCTCACGGGGCTTGGCCGAGAAGCTCGAGAACGAGGCGCAGATGGCCGGCGTCATCGGGCACGAGGTCGGCCACGTGATGGCCCGTCACGGCAACCAGCGCATCAGCAAGCAGGTGGGGTTCAACATCGCGATGGCCGGGCTGGCCGTTGCGGTCGGGCTCTCGGACGAGGACAGTGGTTTCCGCGAGTACGGCCAGTATGCGGTCCCGGCCCTGGCGATCGGCGGGAACGTCGTGCTGCTGAGCTACGGGCGCGAGGAGGAGATGGAGGCGGACGCCCTGGGCATGCAGTACATGGCGGCGTCGGGCTGGGACCCGGCGGGACAACGGTCGGTGATGGAGATCCTCGGTCGCGAGTCGCAGGGGGCGCGGCCGCCGGAGTGGCTCAGCACCCACCCGACCAGCGAGACCCGCATCAACCGGATCAACCAGCTGCTCAGAGAGAAGTACAGCCATACGCAAGGGAACGGTGAGTACGCCCTCAACCCGGAGCAGTACCGGCAGCGCATGCTCTCACGCCTGGCCCAGCTCCCCCCGCCGCGTCAGACGGTCGAGGACCTGCAGCAGCAGGGGGCGGCGCTGAATCTGCAGGAGCCCGCGACGTGGTGTGCCCACTGCGCCGCGGAGGCGCGTCGCGTCGCGTCGCGCTGATGGCGCGAGCGGGAGCAGCCCGGAGAGGGTCAGTCAACGCCCCAGAATCTCGCCCAGTTGCCCCACGCGAAGCCGTGCACATCCCCGTCGCTCCAACCTCTCGAGGCGAGCGCGTCGCAGAGCTTCGGCAGGTCTGACGGGGCGTTGATCCCCCGCGGCAGGTCGGTCGCCCTGATGCCCCCGTCCATGTCCGAGCCGAGGCCGACGCCGCGCCGGTGGCCCATGATCTCGCAGACGTGCTCGGCGTGCCGCACGGCCTCCTCGATGGAGGGGCGGTCGTCGGGGTCGGCGCGGTTGAGACCGGCGCGGATGAAGTTGCGCACGAGGTTCAGCCCGACGATCCCGCCGCGCCGGCCTATCTCCGCGATGGTCTCGTCGGAGAGGTGACGCTGCCAGTCCCGATTCCCCTCCCCGCCGAGCAGGGCGCGGCAGTTGGAGTGGGAGGCGACCACGACGGCGCCGGTGTGGGAGAGCAGGTCGTCGGTCGCGCGCTGCGAGAGGTGGGAGAGGTCGTGCACGACGCCGCGCTCGTCCATGCGATCGGCCAGCTCGCGCCCGAGCGCCGTGAGACCGCCGTCGCGCCCGTTGCCGCCCGCGTAGCGCGATCCGCGCCACCACGCCATGCCGACGGCGATGACTCCGGCATCGGCCCACTCGGCGAGCTGGCCGGGGGATTCGATCGGGTCCGCGCACTCCATCAGGATGCCCAGGCGCAGCGGCGGGGCGGGCTCGGCGTCGTTGCTGCTGGAGACCGGGGAGAACAGGGCCGCGCCCGGGCTCGCGCCGGGGGGCCGGGGAGGTATCAACCCGATGACGCCCGCGTCGCGCCAGGCGTGGTAGAGCTTGAGCTGGCGCATCCCCGCCCGCCACGCGGCCCGGGCGTCGTCGATGACGTATGCGAAGGGGCCGGTCTCTGCGTCCGGGGCCGCGGGATCGGTGACCGCCTCGGTGAAGATCGTCCCCAGGCACGCGCGGACATTGCCTTCCCTGAGCGAGGGGAGGGTGACGGCGGCGGGCAGGAGGCGTCCGCGGCAGTCCAGCAGCGACGCGTGCATGTCCCGGCCGAGCTCGGCCAGGTAGGCGAGGTCGAGGTGTCCGTCGAAGAAGGCGGTCATGGGGGTCCTGGGCATCGGGTCGGTGAAATGTAGGGGAGGGCAATGCCAGATACACTCCGGGCGGGCCCGCTTTCCCCGCGGCCCCTCATCCCGAGGCAGGAGGGTGGTGCAGATGCGAAACAAGCTCGCGGGCGTGCGGACGGGAGGGATCCTCGCCGGATGCCTCGTCGCCGTCGGTGTGATCGTGGTGCTGCTGGTGATCGGCGGCGTGATCCTCGCGCTCAACTGGCGTTCGTGGACCAGCAAGGGGATGCAGAGCATCGTCCAGGCGGCGGTGGACAAGAGCACCCTGCCCGAGGCCGAAAAGCAGGAAGTCCTCGCGGTCGTCGACGAGTTCACGGCCGAGTTCGAGGCCGGGGACGTCACCGCCTCGCAGTTCGGCCGTGTGTTCGAGGAGCTGACCAAGAGCCCGCTCATCCCGGCGATGCTCGTCATGAGCGTGGACAGCGGCTACATCGCCAAATCGGAGCTGACGCCGGAGGAGAAGACCGAGGGCTCGAAGAACCTGAGCCGCTTCGTGCGGGGCGTTTTCGACGGATCGATCTCGCAGACGAAGATCGACGACGTGACCGAGCCGATCCACGCCGAGCCGAACGATGCGAACAAGGTGAGCATCCACACCAACAACATCAACCTCGAGCTCAAGGCGCCGGAGGGCGTCAAGCCGGAGGAACTGCGGGCCTTCCTCGCCAATGCCGATGCCGAGGCCGACGCCGCGGGCGTGCCCGACGAGCGATTCGAGGTGGACTGGTCGGCCGAGCTGCAATCGGCGATCGACCGGGCGATGGGGCGGGCGCCGGCGGAGCCGGCCGAGACGCCGGAGCCCGAGGGCGAGCCGGGCGGCGGCTGATTTCGCTCAAGGGGCCCGGAGCGGGGGGCGCTTCGCGGTGTGGCGCTGGCGCAGGCGCACGCTGTCCACCCCGAGCTTGTAGCCGGTGGAATTCGGGTTGATGCCCACGCACGCGAGTCGGATCGTGTGCTCCCCGGGCGCCGTTGCGGTTTCGCCGAGGCGGTGCTGGACGACCCTGATCTCCGGGCTGTAGAGATCAACCGGAGCGCCGTGCGCCTCGCCGTCGAGGTGGATCTGGTAGATGCCGAAGTCGTACGAGTGCGTCAGGGGCAGCACCAGGTTGCGCGGGCGGTCGTCGGGGATGGTGAACGAGAATTCGACCCACGAGCCGACCTGGCGGCCGTCGAAGAAGAGTTGGCCGTCGCCCGTCCAGAAGGAGCCGCCCTGGATCGAGAGCTCACCGTGCTCGGCGGCCGCGACGGCGAGCAGCTCCTTGCCCTCGATGATCAGGTCGATCGCTGGCAGTTTGCGCTCCGCGGCCGGCGGAAGGGTCGCGAAGCGCTTCGGCCGGCCACGCTGGTACCAGAAGGCGACGGTCGCGAAGTCGTCCTCGCGCTCGACGTGGCCCTCGACCCTGCCGGTGGTGGTCTCGTCGGAGGAGATCCACCCCTTGTGCTCGATCTCGAAGCGGAGCGAGCGCGTGAAGCGGACGGGGTCGGCGAGGTGCCAGCGGTACATCGTGCCGCTGTCGCCCAGCTCGGCGAGCCAGCCGTCGCAGCGCGAGACGCCGAAGGAGGGGAAGGTCTCCTCCTGCATGCCCCAGGCGTTGAGGAAGTAGTCCTCGGTGCCGGTGCCCCAGAGCGAGGGGGTCGTCTCGCCATCGACGAAGAACTTGTCGTCGCCCTCTCCAAACCACTGCGGGCTGCGCGAGCGGACGCTCATGACCGTGCCGACGTAGTGGCCCCCGCCCTCGGGCGCCTCGATGTCGGCGACGAGGTAGTCACGCCCCATCTGCGTGGGGAACTCCTGGCGGTACTGCGCGCAGAAGTAGGCGGTGTCGTCGGGGAGTGACTCTTTCGTGTAGTCGATCTGGTAGTAGAAGGCGGCGAGCGGGCGCTCGCTCTCGTTGGTGAGCGTGATGCGGGCGCTCTCGAAGAAGGGCATGGGCCAGAAGCAGTTGTAGGAGTCCCCGCCCTGGACCTGCACCGGGATCGATTCGACCTCGGCGCGCCTGCCGAAGCCGGCCGCGAAGAAGTCGCCCAGCGGCGACTCCACCGCGGGCTGGTCCGCGCCGTCCCAGTACATGCGGAGGACGATCTCGTCGGGCGCGGCCGAGCCCTCGCCCGAGATCCAGCTCGGCGCGGACTCAGGGAAGGTGAGCCAGATGTGGCGGACGACGCCCGGCCCTTCGATCTCGGCGAGCGTGAGCGTGTCGCCTGGCTTCACCCAGCGGTTGTCGGCGTTCGACGCGGCGTGGGGCGAGTTGGAGGCCACGCGGGCGGAGACGGCGGCGCGCGGGCGCGTGAGATCGTCGAGCGGTTGGGCGGGGGCGAGGCCTGCGCCGAAGACCGCGATGGCGATAAACGATCGGAGCATGCCCGGCCTCCTGATCTGCCCCCCGTGTTCCGCCGGACACAGTAACGAGTGGCGTGTGCGGGCGGGGGCTCGCCCCAGAAAAGTGCGACGGGCCGGCATGTGCGCCGGCCCGCCGCGGAGGATGCGTTCTTCTCCCCTGGCGCAGGGCCTCACATCCGCCGACGGCGGCCCGCGAGGAGCCCCGCCGCGCCGAGCAGTGCCGCTCCGGCTGGCGCGGGGATCGTGGAGAACCGCACACTGACCTGGTCGAAACCGGCCGCGAGCATGACCTGCCCGGCGCCGTCCAGGCCGGTGCTGGTCATGGAGACGCCGAAGCCGAACTGCATGGGGCCGCCGGCGAAGTCCGGGTGCGAGTCGAGGTCGAAGCCGGACTCGGGGATGAGCTCGGAGAAATCGGGCGCGGTGTACCCGCTGAAGTTGCGGTGCTGCGCGGGGTCGTCCACGTGGAAGGCCTGGAAGTTGTCGGAGGGCTTGGCGACGAAGAGCCTGCCGTCCTGCTCGATGTACATGCGGATGCCGGCGAGGTGAGGGTGTGGGTTGTCCATCACCGGGAGGGTGTGGATCGAGGCCGCGAATTTCTCGATCGCGCCCTCCGTCGAGGGGTCGTAGACGAAGTCGGTGAGCATCACCGGGGCGAAGGCGACGTTGAAGACGCCGTCGGGGATGTCCATGGTGAAGAGCTGGACCATGACGGGTCCGTCCTGGCCGATGAATCGGTCTGTCGTGACCGACATCGACTCGCCGTTGACGGGCGGGTTGCTGAAGAAGGGGGTCGGGGCGGACCACGTCCCCGGGTCGAACTGCGACTCGGTGAAGATGTAGGAATCGGCCGACGCCAGCGGGGCGACGATGGCGAGAGCGCCGGCGGCGACAAGACGGATGCGGAACGGCATGGCTTTCTCCTCTGTTAAGCTTGCGGCCGGGCCTGGTGCGGCCCCGGTCCAGGCAATGCGGAGGGGCAGGGCTTCGCGGGACACGGACCGGGGATTTTTTTCTCAGGGCCCTCGCGGCTTGGGTCGATGGCCGCCGGGGGTCGCAGCGGGGCGTGGGCATGGCCGATGACAGCACAGCCGCTCCGAATCCGGCAGAAGACGGCATCACCGCGCTGATCGACGAGGCCCAGCGTGGATCGCAGGAGGCCCGGGCCCGCCTGCTGGAACTTGTCTACGCCGATCTGCACTCGCTCGCCCGTGCCCAGATGCGCGGCGAGCGGGCCGACCACACGCTCGGGGCCACCGCCCTCGTCAACGAGTCGTACCTGCGCCTCTTCCGGATCACCGGGATGAACGCCGAGACCGTGTTCTATCACCGGCACGCGTTTTATCGGGCGGCGGCAGTGGCGATGCGCCGGATCCTGATCGACCACGCCCGAGGTCGTGCGGCGGCGAAGCGCGGCGGTGAGGGGCGGAGGGCGGAGATCAGCCTCGACGTGCTCGAGGCCTCGACCGCCGCCGATCCGGCGGACCTCCTGTCCCTCGACGACGCCCTCTCCCGCCTTGAGGAGGAGGACGAGCGGGTGGCGACGGTCGTCCGGTTGCGCTTCTACGGCGGCCGGCGGCTCGAGGAGATCGCCGACGTGCTCGGGGTGTCATCCCGCACCGTGAAGCGGGACTGGGAGTTCGCTCGCGCGCGGCTCCAGCAGCTGATGGAGGAGGCGGAGGGGTAGCGCGTGCAGCCATGGCCCACGGACGCACACAAGCATGGACTTCGCTCGACGCCGCGGCCCGGGCCGGGGCACGCGAGCTCTTCTCGCGCCTGCTCGAGGCGGAGGAGGAGGGGCCGCCGGAGGCGCTCGCGGCCGCGAACGAGGCGCTCGCCGCAGCGCCCGTCACCGTGCGGTCCTGCGTGCGGGACCTGCTCGAGGCGCACCGGCGAGCGGCCGGGCTGCTGGTCGAGACCGGCGGCGCCGCACGCCCCCGCGCGGTCGAGGAGGCGCCCGAGGCGCCGCGGCGGCTGGGCCCCTACGAACTCGGGGAGGAACTCGGTCGCGGAGGCTTCGGGGTCGTGTACCGGGCGCGGCAGCGTCAACCGGTGGAGCGCGAGGTCGCGCTGAAGATCCTGCGCGGCGACCTGGTGACCCCTGAGGTGCTCGGGCGCTTCCGCGCCGAGACCAGGGCGATGGCGCGGCTGGACCACCCGGGCCTCGCGAGAGTGCTGGACGCGGGCATTGCCGACGACGGGCGGCCGTACGTCGTGGTGGAGCTTGTGAGCGGTGTCCCGATCACCGAGCACTGCGAGCGGCACGGGCTCTCGGTGCGCGAGCGGGTGAGCCTCTTCGCGGAAGTCTGCCACGCCGTGCACCACTTCCACCAGCGGGCGGTGATCCACCGCGATCTCAAGCCCGCGAACGTGCTGGTGGACGCGGCCCACGGGCGGGCGCGGGCGAGGGTGATCGACTTCGGCATCGCCAAGCTGCTCGGCGAGGGGCGCGACGAGGAGCTCACGCGGGCCGGAGTGATCCTCGGCACCCCCAAGTACATGAGCCCGGAGCAGGCGTCGGGGCAGGACTCCGGTGATGTCCGGACCGACGTCTACGCGCTGGGCGTGCTGCTCTGCGAGGTGCTCACCGGCTCGGTGCCGCGCCAGGGCCCCAGCGGCGAGTCGGGCTCGCGGGCTTCGCCGACGGCCACCCGCCCCAGCGCGCTGGCCGCGGCGGGTCCGGAGCCCGTGGCGGCGAGGGCCAGGCTGCTGCGGGGCGATCTCGACCGCGTGGTCCTCAAGGCCGTTGCGCACGAGCCGGAGATCAGGTACGAATCGGCGGCGGCGATGGCCGAGGATCTCGAGCGCTACCTGGCCGGCGAGCCCGTCCGGGCGGTGCCGCCGACGCGCCTGTACCTGGCGCGGAAGTTCGTCGGTCGGCATCGCGTGACGGTCGCGCTCTCGGCGGCGGCGCTGCTGCTCACCCTGGCGTCGCTGGCGTTCGCGATCGACGGGCGGCGATCGGCGATCCGTCAGCGGAACGTCGCGATCGCCGAGGGGGTCCGGGCCGAGGCCGTCACGCAGTTTCTGCTCGGAGACATGCTCGACGCGATGAACCCCGACACCAGGCTGAGCGAGCGGTCCCTGCAGGCGCTGCTGGCCGGCGCCTCGGCCGTGGCCGAGGATCACCTGGGGGCCGACCCGCTCCTGCTCATCGAGGTGCTCGATCGCGTGGGGCGCGCCCAGCGAACGCTCACCTACTTCGGCGAGGCGAGCGAGACGTTCGGACGGGCGGCGCGCCACGCGGCGGCGGTGCTGGGCCGCTCGGATCAGCGCACCCTTGACCTCCGCATGAACGCGCTGGTGTCGTCACTCAGCGGGCGCAGGTCGATCGATGCCGGCGCGACCATCGCCGCGATCCTCGCCGATGCGCAGGCGGATCACGGCCCGGAGGAGCCCATCGTGCTCCGCGCCAGGCTTCACGCGGCGCACATCCTCGGCGGCGAGGGCGCCGCGGAGGAGATGGAGGAGATCGTCCGCGTGCTCGAGTCGGTGGGGATGCGCGCGACGCCCCAGCACCTCGAGGCCCTGCAGTATCTGGGATATGTGCTCAGCCACGAGCGGTCGGAGCGGGCCGTGCCGTTGCTGGAGCAGGCCGCGGAGCTTGCCGCGGGTGTCGAAGGCGAGACGAGCTCTCGAACGGTCGAGCTGCGCCTCGCGCTCGCCAACACCCTGCTGGGCGAGGGGCGGGCGCGCGAGGCGGGCGCCGTCGCGGCCCCGCTGCTCGAGCGCGTCGAGCGGGTCTTCGGCGATTCGAACCTCTTCCACAACCTGACCCTGCTCGTGCTCGCGCGGAGCGAGGCCGCGGAGGGCCGGTGGATGGAGGCGGCCGGGCTGTACGAGCGTCAGGTCGAGTCGACCGCGGGGCTGTTCGGCGAGCAGGCCGAGCAATTGTGGCCGAGCTGCCGAGAGTTGGCCGAGTGCAGGCTGCGGCTGGGGGACCCCGGAGCGGCGATCCCCCTGCTCGAGCGGGTGGTCTCTTCGGCGGGGGCGTCCGCAGGGGCGCAGGACCCCTCGGCACGGACAGACCTCGCCACACTCGCGGAGGCGAGGCTGCTCGTGGGCGAGTGGGGGCGGGCGAGCGAGGAGGCGGCGCGGGTGATGGCCTCGTCCCCGGCCGCGGAGCCCGCGTACGCCCGCGCCGCGGCGGTTCGGGCCCGGGCACTGGCTGCGGCGGGTGACGCGGCGGGCGCTGAGGGTCTCGTGCAAGCGGCGCTGGCGGCGATGCGGGAGGCCGGGGCGTCGGCGGAGTCCCTGGCGCTTGTCGCGCGAGCGTTGTCGCCTTCGGCGCCGCCCGGGGGGTGATCGCGAGGCGCGAGAGTGCGCGACGCCGGGTTCGCGGCTTCAGATCGCGGTCGCGTCGATCCTGTCGGGCACGAGGATCTCCGCCTGTGTCTTCTCGACCACCTCGTCCCTGGTCACGCCCGGCGCGAGCTCGGTCAGCACGAACCGCCGCTTGTCGTAGTCCATCTGGAGCACGCACAGATCGCTGATCACCATGTCGATGCAGCGCCGGCCGGTGAGGGGGAGCGTGCACTCCTTGAGGATCTTGCTCTCTCCCTTCTTGTTGCAGTGCTCCATCATCACGATGACCTTCTTGACGCCGGCGACGAGGTCCATCGCCCCGCCCATGCCCTTGACCATCTTGCCGGGGATCATCCAGTTGGCGATGTCGCCCTCCTGGCTGACCTCCATGGCGCCGAGGATGCACATGTCGATGTGCCCGCCGCGGATCATGGCGAAGCTCTCCGCCGAGCTGAAGTAGCTGGCCCCCTTGCGGGCCGTCACGGTCTGCTTGCCGGCGTTGATGAGGTCGGGGTCCACCTCGGCCTCGGTGGGGAAGGGGCCGATGCCCAGCAGCCCGTTCTCCGACTGGAGCCACACGTCCACCCCCTCAGGGATGAAGTTGGCGACGAGGGTGGGCATGCCGATGCCGAGGTTGACGATGAAGCCGTCGCGGAGCTCCCGCGCGGCACGGCGGGCGATCTGGTCGCGGGTCAGGGGCATGCGCCCATGATACAGGCCGCGTCGCGCGTCATCCCGTCACGTGCTCGAAGGCCATGCGGTACCCCGCCCGCCAGATCGGGTACGCCACCTCGCACCGGAAGCCCACGAATCGTCCGGGGTCCAGGCCCAGCCGATCGAAGAAGAACGCGGTCAGGTGCGCGTGGCGGGCGTACGCCTGCGAGGCCGCCTGCGAGAGCCCCCGCCCGAGCAGCTGGAGTCGCGGCTGGCTGGGGAAGCGGGTGATCCACCGGTCGTCGCCGGGGCTCGAGAGGTTGGGGTACCACATCTGCGCGTCGACGCTCGGGCGGTACCGGCGCTCGAGCTTCTCGTGCAGGAAAACGTCGAAGAGCAGCTGGCGCGTCGGCGCGTTCACGAGCGTCCACACCTCGTCGAGCGTGGGCTTGCCCTCCTCGTCGCGCATCGGGTGGCGTGAGCGCTCACCGAGCACGATGTCGATCTCGATCTCGCTCTCGAGCGCGTCGGGATCGATCACCTGCACCAGCTTGCCGTGGCTTCCGCGGCTGGTCACCGTCGGGAGCGGGCGCGTCGTGAACGGCGCGAGGATCGCCGACTGCGTCCTCCCGGCGGCCGGGGCGTCGTTCAGCAGGCGGGCCGGGCCCTCAGGCTGCTCGAAGGTCAGGGTGTTGCCCGAGCTGAGCACCATCGGCATTCCGCCGGGGCGCACGCGGCTGCCGATCTGCCCGTGGGCCAGCATCCGCTCGAGCATCGATTCGTCGTCCGGGGCGGGCTGGAAGATGTAGAGGCTGACCGACGTCTCGATGCTGCGCCCCATCACGCGGCCGGCCGCGTCGAAGAGCGCGGCCCGTTCGGCCTCGGCCTCGAGGCTCCCGGCCTCCGGCCGGGCGCGGTTGGATTCGAGCCTGGTGGCGAGCTTGGACTGGCTGCCGCCCACCCGGTCGAGGAACGCCGCGAACTGCTGCACGGCCGCCGCGGCGAGATCGATCGCGCGCGGGTCCGCCCCGTTGCCCCTGAGGGCGTCGAGGAACTGCTCCAGGCCCTTCACGCCGGGGAGGTTGATGAGGGTTTCCGGCCGAGGTTCGGGTTCGCCGAGGGCCTGAACGATCCGCTGGCAGGTCGGCCGGACCAGATCAAGATGGCGAGACATGCCGCTCGCCCCGCGGGCGTGCTCGGGCAGGGCGCGCACAAGGCTCCCCAGGTCCGCGTGGAGCCGAGAGGCGATCCGGGCGGCCTGCTCCCGCTCCTCGGAGGACAGAGGCGAGGCCACGTGCCGGCGGGGACCTACCCGGACCGAAGGCATGACGCGGACGATACCAGAGGCCCCCTCCGGTGTCCGGAGGGGGGTTGGGGCGGTGGAGGGGGATGGCTTTTGTGGCCGGTCCATCGGTGCGCGGGAACCCTCGTGGGAGAGGAGTGAAGTAGACGCGAGGTTTCGCTTGACCTCGAGACTGTTCTCAGTATTATTCTCAGAACAGCTTTCATGTCCAGTCCAAACTCCCACTTTGGGGGTGGCCCGGAGGGGCCCAGGAGCGACCCGATGCAAAGACTGACGCTGACCACCGTGGGGGTGGTGCTGGCGGCCGGGATGACGGCTCGGGCTGGCGAGATCACCACGCTGCCCTCGCTGGGCGGGTGGGGCGCCTTCGCCTATGACATCAACGAGAGCGGCTGGGTGGTGGGCGAGGCCTATCTGGCCGACGACCAGACCACGCACGCGGTCGTCTGGATCGGCGGCGTGCCCACCGATCTGGGGGCGATCGACGGCAGTTCGGCGGCGTGGGCGATCAACGGGAGCAACCAGATCGTCGGCTGGAGTGACGCGGGCGGCTTCCTGCGGACCGCGATGCTCTGGGAGAACGGCGGCTTCACCGACCTGGGCGCGGACATGAACGCCGCGGGCAGCTCGGTGGCGTGGGACATCACCGAGGGCGGGCTCGTCGTGGGGCAGGCCTCGCTGAGCGGGGGGTTCTCGAAGGGCTTCGTGTGGAACGGGCCGGGCACGGGCATGGCCGCGGGGACGGTGCAGGGCTACAACGGCGGGGCGAACAAGGGCGTGAACGAGTCGGGCGTGACGGTGGGTCACGGCTTCTTTTTCGGCGATCCCGACATGGCGATGATGGGCGTGCCCGACGGCAACGGCGGGTACGAGGCGTTCGAGATCGGCCCCCCCGGGTACACCTTCAGCATCGCGACCGAGATCAACGACGCGGGGACGATCGTCGGCTTCGCCAACGACGGCGGCGGCCCCTGGAACGCCGCGATCTTCACGCTCGACCGCGACCACCCCGTCATCTCGCTGGGCACGCTCCCGGAGCTCGAGAACAGCGAGGCGTACGACGTCAACGAGTCCGGCGTGATCGTGGGCACGGCGTGGGACAACGACTTCCTGCTCGACTCCCGCGCCTGGGTCTACTTCGACGGTCAGATGCACGACCTCAACGACTTCCTCGATCCCGGGCAGACCGATTGGGCGACGCTGCTCAGCGCCGAGGGGATCAACGACAGCAACGACATCGTGGGCTTCGGCGTCACGCCGGCGGGCGACATCCGCGGCTTCGTGATGTCGGGCGTCGTGTCCGAGCCGTGCCGGGCGGACATCAACGGGGACGGCGTCGTCAACACGGTGGACTACCTCCTGTTCCTGAACCTCTGGACCGCCAAGGACCCGGGGGCGGACTGGAACGGGGACGGCGTCGTAGATACCCGCGACGTGCTGGCGTTCGGCAACGAATGGGTGAGCTGCCGCTGAGTGTTCGCGGCCGCTCCGGGCGGTGTGCCCGGGCGAGAGTGGATGACCAAGAGGACGGAGGAGGAGATACCCATGCAGAAGATCCTGACCCTTGTCGCGGCTCTCGGGGCCGGCGCGGGCGCGGCCAACGCCCAGTTCGCGGACTTCGACGGCGAGACCGAGGGCTTCCTCGGCGAGACGTACACCACGGGCGGCGTCACGTTCTTCGACGCGAACAACGTGAGCGGCTTCTACCCCGACGGCCAGCCGTTCGACCCGGCCGAGTTGGGGACCGACCTCATCATCGAGCGGTCCGTGGTCGTGTGGAACGATTTCCCGAACTACGTCTCGCTGCCGAACACGCTGACGTTCGGCAAGGCGTTCATCCCCGGCGACAACGTCACGGTCGGGCCGCTCGCGACCGCCTCGATGAGCGCGCCGGGCCTGTTCACCTCCGGCGGCCTCGACCTGATCTACTACGAGAACGGGCCGTGGGGCGGCATCACGGTCACGCTGGACGCGATGCTCAACGGGCAGGTCGTCGGGAGCAGCTCCTTCGTCGTCGCGGGCGATGACCCGAACGGGCGCGACAACCCGGCGGCGATCCACCTCTCCGTGGACGCTCCCGCCTTCGACACGATGCGCATCTACTCGACATTGAACGGCGAGTACACGACGATCCGCGGCCTCGTGGACAACGTGAGCTTCGTGCCCGCGCCGGGTGCGCTGGCCCTGGCCGGGCTCGCCGGCCTGGCCTCGATGCGCCGGCGTCGCTGATCGCCCATCATCACCAGCCCCTCCAGGCCGGAGCCCGCCACGGTGGCGGTTCCGGCCTTCCTTTTTTAGCCAAGCCCCGCACAACTCGTGGCAGCACGCGTTCCCGCGCTGCGCTTGATCCCGGTCGGCGCCCCCTCCACCACCTGGGAGCGGGCCGAAGCACGACGTCCAACACAGTCCTTGGAGGGCAAAGCCATGATCGAGATCATCCTCGCGGGCATCGCGGGTGCCATGACGAGCGCAACGACGGGTTCGCAGCATGATTTGCTGGCGACTTTCGACCACGACGAGGAGGGCAACAAGGGCGTCGCGTTCGTCTCCGGCGGCGTGTCGTTCGGCTCGGTCAACGCCGTGTCGGGGCGGCATTTCGACGGCACCCCGTTCGGCCCGGGAGACCTTGGGAGCGATGTCCTGGTCGAGCGCGCCGTGGCGCTCGCGGACAGCGTGCCGCTTCACCTCTCGCTCCCGAACGCGCTCACCTTCGGGGAGACATTCATCCCCGGAGACGCGGCGGAGCTCGGCCTGCTCTCGAGCGTGGCGATCGACGCCCCGGGCCGGTGGCGGTTCGCGGGCGTGGACGTGATCCACGGCGCCGGCGAGCCATGGGCGGGCACGGAGGTCGTGCTCGAGGCGCTGCTCGGGGGTGACGTGGTCGCCCGGAGCGCGTTCCGTGTCAGCCCGGGCGACGAGTTCGCCTCGGGCGTGGAGGGCAGGAGGCTGCTGCTCAAGGCCGCGGCGTTCGACTCGCTCCGGCTCTCGGCGCAGCGCGACGGGGCCTACACAGCGCTGCCGGTGGCGGTGGACAACGTCTTTCTGGTGGCGCCGGCTCCCGGGTCGCTCGCCCTCGGAGCGTGCGCGCTGCTGGTGGCCGCTCCCCCGCGCCGGCGCGCATGACGCGCATCAGCCCGCCAGAAGATCGGCCAGGGAACGGAGGTCGGGCACCTCGAGATCGGGCTCGACCTCCGCGTCCGCGATCGGCGTGGCGCCGCCCCCGGGGCGTCCGGCGCGCCGGTTGACCCAGACCGTCGGGGTGCCCATCGACTGTGCGGGGGCGATATCGTGGTAGCGGCTCTGGGCGACGTGGAGGATGCGGGCGCCGGGGACGCCGAGCGTCTCGATCGCACTCCAGAAGTGGCCGATGGCGGGCTTGTAGCTGCGGGTGTCCTCGGCGGTGATGACGGCCGCGAAGTCGAAGTCGTAGTCGCCCAGGAGGTGGGGGCGGGACTGCTCGAAGAGGTCGCGGTCGATGTTGGAGAGGATGGCGAGGTCGTACGCCTCGGCGAGGCGGGCGAGGGACTTGGGGGTGTCGCGGCACGCGGGCCACTCGCCGACGGATTCGGCGAGCGTGCGCTCCTCGCCGGGCGCGAGCTCGAAGCCGAGCGCCTCGGCGAAGCCGCGGGTGACGTCGGCGAGCACCTCGCGGTAGCGCCGATACTCCCCCGCCTGGGCCGCGGGCTCCAGCTCGGCATGGAGCGAGAGCAGCTCGTCGTCGTCTGGCGGCTGGACGCGGTGTTGCGCGAGCAGCGCGTGGATCGCGCGGAGGATGCCCGTCTCCCAGTCGATGAGCGTGCCGTAGCAGTCGAAGGTGAGGACCTGGTAGCGGGTCGGGTCGAGCATGGCGAGCTCCCGATTGGGTTCAATAGACGGTCTTGCCGAGCCGTCGGCGCAGCTGTCGCACGATCGCTCCCCTGAAGAGATAGACGCCGACGAGGAAGGGCACGATGCCGAGGGCGCCGATCTTCACGCCGTGGAGCATGCCCTCTCGCGCGACCTCGCCGGGCTCCTCGCCTCCCGCGGCCGAGTCACCCATCGGGTCCTCGAGCACGCCCTGGTAGAGGCCGACGAGCTGGCGCAGGGCGAGGTAGATGCCGTAGAGCATGATCCCGCCGCCGATAAGCATGAGGATGAGGCCGCTGACCAGGCGCACGCCTGATGCTACCGGCGGCGGCGGGGCCGTGCGCGCCCCGAGCGTCGAGCGGGGCGGCGCGGGCGGAGCGCGCGCCGGACCCGGCGCATCGAGCGGCGGGAGGCCGCGATCAGACCCAGGCCGAGGCAGGCGAGCCCTGCGGCGAGCAGGGCCAGCGCCCAGCCCGAGGCGGCGATCGCCTCGGTGACGCGCCGCGCGCCGGCCTGCGCCACGAGGGCGCCGATCGCGCGTTCGAGGAGGTTGAGGCGAGCGAGAACGTCCACGAGCGCCACGACGATGGCCCCCGCCACGAGGGCGAGGCCGAGGCGCACGAGCGGGCGGTCGCGACGTCTGGCCATGCCGGGGTCAGGCGGGCCGCGTGGTGCGCTGCTCGATGCGCTTCTCGCTCTCGGTGTGCACGATGCGATCGACGTAACTGCCCGGCGTGTGGACGCCGTCGGGGTCGAGCGCGCCGAGGGGCACGATCTCGTCGACCTCGGCGACGACGAAGGCCGCGGCGGTGGCCATCATGGGGTTGAAGTTGCGCGCGGTCTTGCGGTAGACGAGGTTGCCGAACTCGTCGGCCTTCCACGCCTTGACCAGCGCCAAATCCGCGTAGAGGCCGCTCTCGAGCACGAACTCGCGCTCCCCGGCGTGCGGGTCCGCGGCGTTGACGCGGGCGCGGGCCCGGGGCGGGCGCATGCGGCGCGTCTCCTTCCCCTCGGCGATGATCGTGCCCGCGCCGGTGGCGGTGTAGAACGCGGGGATGCCCGCGCCGCCGGCGCGGATGCGCTCGGCGAGCGTGCCCTGCGGATTGAACTCGACCTCCAGGTCGCCGTCGATGAACTGCCGCTCGAACGTCGCGTTCTCGCCCACGTAGCTGGAGATCATCTTCCGGATCTGGCGCGTCTGGAGGAGCAGCCCCAGGCCCCAGTCGTCGACGCCCGCGTTGTTGGAGATGCAGGTGAGGTCCTTCACCCCGGTGTCGCGCAGGGCGATGATGAGCCGCTCCGGGATGCCGCAGAGCCCGAACCCGCCGACCATGACGGTGCACCCGTCGTAGAGGATCCCCCGCTCGCGGAGGTCCCCGAGGGCGTTGTGCGCGTGCGGGTGGATGATCGTGCTCATGCCCGGTCCCTTTCGATGCCGACCCGGCGCCCGCCGCAACGCGGAGGGCGAGCAGATAGCCTATCCGCGGCGGGCGCGGGGTGCGAGCGGGCGCCGGCGGCGGGCGCGTGGCTCGCGCGCTCGCTCTGCGCGTCGCGGCCACGCCGACGCGCGCCGGTGAGGCCGGCGACAGGTGAAGACACGCTGATGCGCGTGCGACGCGTGCGACGAGCCCATGTGCGAGGCAGGCCGCTGTCCGGGGGCGCGAGCGGCGAGGGGCCGGGCGCGGGACGCGCAGGCATTTCCTGCTCAATCCGCACTTCGCAGGGCTTAATCGCGTCCCGTTCGGGCTCGATACCCCACGGAAACCCGATATTCCTTGTCAGGGCCGTTGGGTGATGTACGTTTTCCCCAAGTCGCCGCGAGCCCGTCTTCGCAGCCGGCAGCGTGGAGGAACCGAGTGGAACGCGGCACCGAGGTCTTCGATGAGTTGCTGTCCGTGTTTGCGACCGCTCCCGGTCTGGGGGTGATGGTCGTCTCGGACGACCTCCGCCTGCTGTACGTGAACGCGGCCGCGGCGCACCTCCACGCGGCGCTCCCTCCCGAGGAGATACGGGGCAGGCGGCTGCACGAGTTCTTCCCGCCCGCGTGGATCGAGGAGAGGGAGCCGATCGTCCGGCGCGTCCTGACGACCCGGCGACCGGTCTTGGTCCGTTCGATCCTGCGGGGGCGTCAGGTGGAGTCGACCGTGCTTCCGCTCCCCGCCCAGCCCGGCGATCCGGGCGAGCGTGCGCTCATCCTCTCCACGGAGGGCCAGACGCCCGAGCACGTGCTGCCCGACGGGGTCGAGGTCGTCGAGTCGACCATGGTGGACCTCGGCCCCCTGGCGGCGCTCACGCCGCGCGAGCTCGAGGTGCTGGCCCTCATCGGCCAGGGGCACTCGGCCAAGGAGATCGCGGCGATGCTCAACTGCTCGCCACGGACGGTGGAGCGGCACCGCGACTCGATCGGCAAGAAGCTCGACAAGGACGACCGAGTGAAGCTCGCGAACGTGGCCAGGGCCGCGGGCCTCGAGCTTCGCGATGCGCAGCTGAACCGCATCACGCTGCCCGTGCCGGGTCCCGCGGCGTCGTCGATCCACGAGGTCAAGCCCCAGGCGCCCGAGCGCGCCGGGCAGGCGCGCCGCGACGGCGGGCGGGAAGAGGTGTGACGGGAACCGGCCGCGGCACTCAGCCGGGAAAGAGCGCCTGCTGGTCGCGCACCTCGCGCGGACGGGCCGTGAGGTCCTCGAGCTCGCGCTTGATGTCCTCGATCGTGGACATCTGCAGGTGCTCGCTGGCGAATCGGATATAGGCGATGCCGTCGATCTCGCGGAGCCGGCGCATCACGCGCTCGCCGATCACGCTGGAGTCCACCTCGCGCTCGAACTCGCGGCTGAGCTCCTCCTCGACTTCCTCGACGACCTTCCGCTTGGCCGTGTCGGGAACGGGCCGCTTGCCGCAGGCGTTCATGATCCCGGCGAGGACCTTCTCGGCGTCGAACGGGACACGCGAGCCGTCGCGCTTCACGACCATGAGCCGCGAGGTCTGCTCGACGCGCTCGTAGGTGGTGAAGCGCTTGCCGCAGGCGACGCACTCGCGCCGGCGCCGGATCACGCGCCCGCCCTCGCTGGCGCGTGAGTCGATGACCTTGTCGTTGTCCTTCTCGCAGAACGGGCAGATCACGGCTCGGGCACCCC
>CAYTAH010000027.1:0-48603 GCA_964435785.1 uncultured Phycisphaeraceae bacterium
CGCGCTCGAAGACTCGCTTGACCCCCGGCTACGGACGATGCAGCCCTTCGGGCTGGGGAACGGCGGGCCGGTCGCTCGGATCCGGGGGTCGCGCTCGAAGACTCGCTTGACCCCCGGCTACGGACGATGCAGCCCTTCGGGCTGCGGACAGACATGGTCAGAGGGTGTCGCGCGCGGTGTTGTTCAGGCCGAAGGCCTCGACCGGTCGTAGCCGGGGGTGGAGGAGGCTTTGCGACGACACCCCCGGGGAGCGGCGGTTGTACATCCGCCGAGTCCGCAGCCTGTAGGGCTGCTCGTCGCGGACGGCACGCGGACCCCTTCGGGGTCACGTGCGCGAGAGGCGCCGTTGTCCGGGGGTCGCGCTCGAAGACTCGCTTGACCCCCGGCTATGAACGATCAGCCCTTCGGGCTGGGATCCGGGGCGCGAGGGGCGCCTTGGTCCGGGGGTCGCGCTCGAAGACTCGCTTGACCCCCGACTACGGACGATGCAGCCCTTCGGGCTGTTAAGAGTCAATCCCACACGTAGCGCTCGTCCCACTCGATGCCGTACTTGCGCAGGAACGTGCGCATCTCGTCCTTGAAGGCGACGCTCTTGTGGTGCTCCTTCTGATTGGCGATGTACGCCCGAAGAGCGTCTACCCCTGATTCGCCGATCGAGAAGCCGAAATAGCCGTCCTGCCACCCAAACGCATGCGGCGCCTCATGCTTCTCTTTGATCCACTTTGACGAATCGCGTTTGACGTTCAGCATGAGCTCGGAGAGCGCGATGGTCTTGCCGAGACTCACCAGCATGTGCACGTGGTCGGCGGCGCCGCCCATCGCGAGGAGCGGCGACTCCATGCGCCGGCAGATACCGCCGATGTAGGCGTGCAGATCCGGCTCGATCGCCTCGGGGATCAGCGCGAGGCGCTCCTTGGTGGAGAACGTGATGTGAATGAGGAGTTTGGTGAGGGTGGACGCCATCTCGCCAAGGTAGCGACGAGCAGCCCTTCGGGCTGCGGAGAGATAGGTATGGGTCCGTCGCTTTCCGGGGGTGGCGCTCGCAGAGCCTCGCTTCACCCCCGGCTACGAACGATGCAGCCCTTCGGGCTGCGGAGAGAATAAGTATGGGTACGTCGCTTTCCGGGGGTGGCGCTCGCAGAGCCTCGCTTCACCCCCGGCTACGAACGAGGCAGCCCTTCGGGCTGGAAGAGCCGAGGATGGCGCACCATGCCCTCCCGTGAGCCCCCCGGCTCCCTCACCCTATCCTCTCGGCGATGCCCGAGATCCGCTCCAGCCTCCCCCCCACCGTGCTCGAGAAGCTTGCCGAGTTGGACGAGCAGTACGCCCAGATCGAGCGGGATTTGGCCGATCCGGCGGTGATGGGCGACCACAGGAAGGTTCGGGACCTTTCGATCAAGCGGGCGGCGCTGGAGCCGACGGTGGGCGGGTATCGACGGCTGGCCGCGCTGTGGCGGGAGGCGGACGAGTTGCGTGGGGTGATCGAGGCCGCGGCCGCCGGAACCGGCGACGGGGACGCGGAGCTTGCGGCCCTGGCGCGGGAGGAGCTGCCGGGGGTCGAGGCCCGGGCCGCGGCTCTGGCGGAGGAGGTGAAGGCGGGGCTGGTGAACGCGGACGACCGGCGGGTGGGGTCGGTGATGCTGGAGGTGCGGGCGGGGGCGGGTGGGGACGAGGCGGGGCTGTGGGCGCGGGACCTGCTCACCATCTATGAGAGGTACGCCGCGGCGAAGGGGTGGAAGTTCGAGCCGATGGAGCTGGTGGCGGACGGGAGCGTGGGGGGCGTCCGGTATGCGCTGGTGAACGTGCAGGGGGACGGGGTGTGGAGCGAGCTTTCGTTCGAGGCGGGGGTGCACTCGGTCAAGCGGGTGCCGGCGACCGAGGCGCAGGGGCGGATCCACACCTCGACGGCGACGGTGGCGGTGCTGCCCGAGCCGGAGGAGGTGGACGTCAAGATCGACTGGGCGAACGACGTGGTGGAGCACGTGACGACGAGCCAGGGCCCGGGGGGGCAGAACGTCAACAAGGTGGCGACGGCGGTGCACATGGTGCACAAGCCGACGGGCATCGAGGTGCGGATGCAGGAGACCAAGAGCCAGGTGCAGAACCGCGAGAAGGCCAAGCGGCTGCTGCTGGCGCGGGTGTACGAGCACGAGCGGGCGAGGGCGGAGGCGGAGCGGTCGGCGGCGAGGCGGAGCCAGATCGGGAGCGGGGAACGGAGCGAGAAGATCCGGGTGTACCGGTACCAGGACGGGATCGTGGCGGACCAGCGGCTGGAGGAGAAGTTTCAGCTGCGGGACGTGCTGGCGGGGGAGTTAGGCCCGATGTTCGCGGCGCTGATCGAGCAGGAGACGGCGCGGCGGCTGGCGGAGCTGTGAGCCTGGCGGCTCGGGGGAGCTCGCGTGCGCCGGGGCTTACATTAGTAATGCGATCGCACGTGGTGGCGGGATGTTGCCAATCTGCAGTGCTGCTGGCCGCTGGTGGCCGCGTGCGTGGCATGCTCTGGCCAGTTATGTTCTCTAAGGACGCGAAGGCGACAGCAACCAGGGGATGATACCGGCATGGTCGCGGCGGAAATGCGGCCTTTTCCCGGGGAAAGGCCGCACTCGCGGGTACTGCGGGCGGTGGCCCGTGAACTTGCGGGGTGCGCTGAGGAACATTTCGCAACTCATGATTTAATCTTCATTCATGCAGGGCTTCGTCGGTAGCATGCCCGCGAAGGAAGGAAACCCCTGCATGATGAATATCCCTGCCCCCAGGGCCGCGGCCCGCGCCGCGGCGGTGATCGGTGTAAGTCTCGCGGGCGCGGCGTGGTCCCAGACATTCGAGTTCGCGATCGACCCGCTGGCGAGCCGGCTGAACGCGAACCTCGGCTTCGACGCGCAGACGGAGGGAAGCCTGATCGGGAGCTGGAGCGCCGACTCGAACCCGGCCGGCACGCGCACGAAGCCGGGGCTCTTCGGCGAGTTCGGCCCGGCGGAGAACGTCGCCGTGCCGGTCGCGCTCGGCCTCTCGGTGGCGGGCGATCTCGAGACCGGCGCGGCGGGCACGTTCGTGCTCGAGATCGACACGGACGCCGGCGCGCTGTGGCTCGGGTCGCTCCGGGCGGACCTGCTCGCCGACGGCCCGGTGACGCTGCCGGCCCTCGTGAGCGTGGATCCCGAGAGCTTCCGCACGCGGGCCCCCGACTCGGTGTACCTCGGGGCGTCGCTGGAGCTGCCCGTGGGCGAGGTCGTCGTGAGCGCGATGACGCTGACCTTCGCGGGCGGGCGGGCACCGGGCGTCCTGGACGAGGTGGAGCCGGGGCGGTACGCGTTCGCCGTCGGCGCGAGCGCGGAGCTGCATATGTCGCTGGCGCTGAACCAGTGGCCGCTGGAAATCTCGGCGCCGATCGGGCTGGCGCTGGCGGGCGAGATCACGATCTCGGGGTCGGGCGCGACCGTAACGAGCACGTACCGGGTCGATCACGCCGAGTGGCTGGAGCCGGGCGTGGCGCTGCCGCAGTTTCCCGTCGAGCTGCCCACGGTGCTCCCGCCGGGCGGGACGGCGCATCTGCTGATGAGCCTGACGCTCGAGGAGCTTGGGAGCAGCCTGTTCGGCGAGCTGACGCTGGCGGCGTCGGCGTGCCTGGCGGACTTCGACGGTGACGGGGCGGTCAACACGGTGGACGTGATCGCGTTCCTCGGCGCGTGGTCGGGACGCGAGGCGTCGGCGGACTTCGACGGGGACGGCCTGGTGGACTCGCGCGACGTCGTGGGATTCCTCGACGCCTGGGCCGCGGGGTGCTGAGCTGAGCGAATGGCTCAGAAGGGCGGCTCGCTCCAGAACTTGAGCCACTCGTCGGAGTCGGGCTTCCAGAAGGCCAGGTGGTTTGCGTGGAGCATGAGGCGCGGGGCGCCGGCCCCGCTCCCGTAGAGCGGGTCGCCGGCGATGGGGGCGCCGATCCCGCCCTGGGCCCGGGGTGTCGCGGCGTGGAGGCGGAGCTGGTGCGTGCGCCCGGTCTCGGGGCGGAGCTCGACCCTCGTCCGGCCGCAGGATCGGTCGAGGACGCGCCAGAGGGTGAGGGAGGGCTTGCCGGTGTCGTGGCAGACCTTCTGTCGGGGTCTGTTGGGCCAGTCCACGGTGAGGGGCAGCTCGACCCTTCCCTCGTCGCCCTCGACCTCGCCCTCGAGGAGGGCGATGTAGGTCTTGCCCGTCTTTCGGTGCATGAACTGGCGGCTAAGCTTGGCGTGCGCGGGTCGGGTGAGGGCGAAGACCATGAGGCCGCTGGTCTCCATGTCGAGGCGGTGGACGGTGAGCGGGCCGGTGGCGTTGGGGAACATCGCGCCGACGCGGGCGGCGACGCACTCGGCGCGGTCGGGGCCCCGCCCGGGGACGCTGAGCATGCCGGCCGGCTTGTCGACGACGACCCAGTCACGCCCGAGGGCGACGACGCGTACGGCGTCCGCTGGGGAGCGGGATTTCGCGTCCAGGGGGAGCTCTTGGATTGTTTCCTTGCCGGGCATTGCGTATTCTTGGATAAACAACTCCAGATAGGAGCTTTGCGATGTCCTGCCAGTCCCGTTGCTCGATCATTGCCCTCCTCGCGTTGGCCGGCGGCTGCTTCGGGCAGCCGGTGGCGGAGTCGGAAGCGCCGGTGCTCACGGACGTGGTGCAGCTGACGAGCCGCGAGGCGTTCGTGAAGGCGGGCGAGCAGTACTTCTCGCCGGACGGTTCGTGGATCATCTTCCAGGCGGTGCCGGTGGCGGGGCCGGGCGAGACGGCGAGCCCCCACTACTCGATGTACGTCGCGAAGCTGACGCGGGACGCTGACGGAAGTATCACGGGCACGGAGGAGCCGATTCTGGTGAGCGCGCCGGGATCGGCGAACACGTGCGGGTGGTTCCACCCGACGCGGCGCGGCGAGGTGATGTTCGGCTCGACGCTCGTGCCGCCGACGACCGAGAGCGGGCCGGGGTATCAGCGGCTGGGCGGGAAGTATGCGTGGCAGTTCCCGCACGAGATGGAGGTGGTGACTCGCGGCGTCGCGGCGATGGGCGCGGGCCCGAACACGGAGGCGCGGCCGCTGTTCTCGGTGCCGGGGTACGACGCGGAGTGCTCGTATTCGCCCGACGGGCGGTACGTGCTCTATGCGCATGTTGACGACGAGCGGAGCGCGGAGATCGGGCGGCCGGACGCGGACCTCTATGTGTTCGACACGGCGAGCGGCGAGCAGATCCCGCTGGTGACGGAGAAGGGCTACGACGGAGGGCCCTTCTTCAGCCCGGACATGGCGTGGATCTGCTACCGCTCGGACCGGTTCGGCGACGGGAACCTGCAGCTCTTCGTGGCCGAGCTGGACTACCAGAGGGGCGAGATCGCGGGCATCAAGCGCGAAGTGCAGGTCACGAGCAACGAGCACGTGAACTGGGCGCCCTTCTTCCACCCGTCGGGGCGGTTCCTGGTCTACACCACGAGCGAGCTGGGGCACCACAACTACGAGGTGTTCGCGATCGAATTCGATCCGGACAAGCCGATCGACGAGCTGTGGAAGGCGCAGGTGACGAGGGCGGAGGGGTTCGACGGGCTGCCGGTCTTCAGCCGCGACGGGAACTGGATGATCTGGTGTGCGCAGCGCGGCGGGCTGGCGCCGGGCGAGGAGCGTCCGTCGAGCCAGGTGTGGGGGGCGCGGTTCGACGCCGAGGCCCTTCTCGAGCGGGTCGGCGGGGGCGGGTATTGACGCTCAGGTCCGGGGGGTGACGTCCTTCTGGCCGCACTCGGGGCAGGTATCGTTGACCGCGCCGGTATAGCCGCAACAGGGGCAGCCCTGCTCGGGAAGGGCGATGACCCAGCGAGCGATGCGTCGGCTGAGGATCGCGAGGGCGGCGCCGACGAGGAGCATCGCGAGGCCTCGATAGGTGGAATGCTCCTCGCCGACGCCCTGGTAGATGCGGAAGGTCATGTTGAGCATGCCGGTGCCGACGCCGAAGAGCAGCTTCTTGAGGAAAAGGTAGCTGCCGAGGGCGAGGAGGATGACGGCGGCTGCGCGGAGGGCCCAGGCGACCAGCGTGCGTGCGGCGTTGACTTCGCTCGGGGTGAGCTTGAGCATGGCTGCGGCTCGGGCGGGCGGCTGAAACTCCGGGTAGGGCCTTCCGTAGACTGTACCGGATGAGTTCCCGGGGTGAGTTAAGTGAACCGGTCGTCGTGGCGCAGCCAGCGAGCGAGGTGGAGGCGGCGATCCTGCGCGGGGCGTTGGAGGCGGAGGGGATTCCGGCGTGGGTTGTCGGGGGGCTGACGAGCGGGTTCCGGGCGGAGGCTCCGGGGCGGGCGAGGCTGATGGTGCGGGCGTCGGACGCGGAGCGGGCGAGGGAGATCCTGGCGCGGACCACGGAACAGGAGCGGCTCGAGGGGGACGGGTGAGCGCGGGGCTTCCCACGAGCGCGCGTCTCCTGTAGGCTTCGCCGGTCCATCCACCACGAAGGAGATGCCGATGGGCTCGCTCCAGACCTCGACCCATATCGATGCGCCGCCCGAGAGGGTGTTCGCGACCATCACCGACCTGCATGGCGCTGCCGAGCGGATCAGTGGGATCAAGCATCTCGAGGTGCTGACCGACGGCCCCGTCGGCAGGGGCACGCGCTGGCGCGAGACGCGCACCATGTTCGGCAAGGACGCGACGGAGGAGATGGAGATCACCGAGTTCACGCCGGGCGTCGGTTACACGACCGAGGCGGAGAGTTGCGGCTGCCTCTACCGCTGCGCCCTCGCCGCCACGCCCGAGGACGGGGGCTCGCGCCTGACCATGACGTTCGAGTCGAAGCCGATGACGTTCGTAGGGAAGATCATGGGCGCGGTCATGATGCCGTTGATGCGCAAGAGCATGATCCGGCTGGTCGAGAAGGACCTGGCCGACATCAAGCGGGCGGTCGAGGCTGGGGGCTGACTATTTGTCGGTGGGATCGCTGATGGGGAGCGGCCCGATCGCGTCCTCGAGGATCCGCGCGATGGTCTGGCCGCTCTCGTCGTAGCGGGCGAGAGCGTAGTCGCGCGCCGAGCGGCGGGTGTTGTCGCGCAGCGCGGGGTCGGCGCCCGCGTTGAGCAGGGCGAAGACGGCTTCCAGGTGGCCGCCGGCGGCCGCCATCATGAGGGCGGTCCGACCGCCCGCGTCGGTCTGGTTGAGGTCGGCTTGGGACTCGATCATCGCCTGCAGGGCGGCGGCGTCGCCGCGCTCGGCGGCGTCGAGGAGGTTGGGCACGACCGGCGGCTCTCCGCCGTCGTCTCCGGGCGTGCCCTCGTCGGCCGAGGATTCGGCGGGCTGCCCGGGCGGGTTGGTTGTGTCGGTGGTCTGGTCGATATGGGTGACCGGATCCTCCTGCCGGTCGTCGGCCACCGGTGGGGAGACGACGGGCGGCGTCGCCGCTTCCTCGCCCTCTCCCGCCTTGGGGGACTGCCGGTTGAAGATCGCGAAGACGACGATCGCGGCCGCGATGAGCACGGCGACGAACACGATCGCGGAGTTGGTCCTCTGTGCGGCCATGCGCTGTCCTCCGGTGGGGCCGCGGGGGCGCCGATAGTCCCTCTCGGCGCGCCGGGCGTCCGTGGGATGGTATCTGCGGATCCCTGCGGGCCTAGTCCTCCTCCTCGTGGGGCTTGTAGGCCGCGACGACCTCCTGCTGGACGTGGGGCGGGGTTTGCTCGTCGTGGCTGTAGTCCATGACGAAGGAGCCCGAGCCGCCGGTCATGCTCTTGAGCTCGTTGGAGTAGTTCTGGACCTCGCCGAGTGGGGCGACGGCGCGGATGATGCAGATGTCGGACCCGAGCATCTGCGTGTCCTGGACACGGCCGCGCTTCGTGGACATGTCGCCGGTGATGTCGCCCATGTAGTCGCTTGGGGCGGTGATCTCGAGCTCGACGAAGGGCTCGAGGAGGACGGGGTTGGCCTTGCGCACGGCGTCGATGAAGGCGCGCTTGCCGGCGGTGACGAAGGCGACTTCCTTGGAATCGACGGGGTGGTACTTGCCGTCGTAGACCTCGACCTTGACGCCGGTGAGTGGGTAGCCGGCGATGGCGCCGTCGACCAGGACCTGGCGGACACCCTTCTCGATCGCGGGCATGAACTGCTTGGGGATCGAGCCGCCGACGGTGGCGTTGACGAACTCGAAGCCGGACTCGTGGTCGGCGGGGAGGGGCTCGACGCGGAGCCAGACCTCGCCGAACTGGCCGGCGCCGCCCGTCTGCTTCTTGTGGCGGTGGTGGCCGTCGGCGCGTCCGGCGACGGTCTCCTTGTACGCGACCTTGGGCGGGGCGGTCTCGACCTCGATGCCGAATCCGTGGTGGAGCTTCTCGAGGAGAACGCGCAGGTGCAGCTCGCCGAGGCCGCGGAGCACGGTCTGCTTCGTGGCGGCGACGCGCTCGACCCTGAAGCAGGGGTCCTCCGCGGCGAGCTTGGCGACGGCGGGCCCGAACTTGGCCTCGTCCTTGTGGTTCTTGAGCTGGACGGCGAGCCCGTACATGGGCTTGGGTAGGGGGAGGGGCTTGAGGCGGAGGCCGTCGAGCTCGTGTCCCTCGTGCAGGACGGCGTCGAAGCCGACCTCCTCGACCTTGGCGATGACGCCGATCTCGCCGGGCCCGAGGGCCTCGACCTCGGCGTTGTCCTTGCCCTGTGGGCGCATCACGTGGCTGATGCGCACGGGCTTCTTCTCGTCGCCGACGTGGATCTCGCTCTTGCTCCGCATCGCGCCCTGGTGCACCTTGAAGTACCCGAGCTTGCCGACGAAGGGGTCGCTGGCGACGCTGAAGATGTGCGCGATCGTGGGCGTGGAGGCGTCGGGCTGGGCGAAGTACTCGGCGCCGTCGGTCTTCAGGAACGTGCGAGGGTTTCCCTCCAGGGGGCTGGGCAGGAGCGAGGCGAAGACATGGAGGAGCTGGTCGACGCCCGCGCCGGTTTTGGCGCTCACGTAGCAGATGGGCACGAGGTGGCCCTCGCGGAGCGCCTTCTCGAACGCCTCGTGCACCTTGTGCTTGTCCAGCGCGTCGGCGTCTCCCTTCTCGAGGTACTCGGCCATCAGGTCCTCGTCGACCTCGACCACCTGCTCCACGATCTGCGTGTGCGCCTCGTCCACGCTGGAGAACTCGGTCTCGCCGGCGGCATCGTGGGAGTCGAAGACGTTGTAGACCGTCTCCCGCCCCGCCGCGGGCAGGTTGATGGGCACGCACACCGAACCCAGCGTCTCGCGGATCTGCGTCGTCAGGGACTCGAGGTCGGCCTGGTGCTCGTCGATCTTGTTGACGAGGATCATCCGCGGCAGATTGCGCTCGGCCGCGACATGGAGAAGCCGACGCGTCGTCGTCTCGACTCCCCGGCCCGCATCCACGACGACGCAGACGGTCTCGACGGCCGGGAAGGAGGCGATCGCGTGCCCGAGGAAGTCGGAGAGGCCCGGCGTGTCCACGACGTTCACGAGGTGGCCCTCGTGCTCGAGGTGGACGACGCTCGGGCGCAGCGAGTGGTGGTGCTCCTTCTCTTCGGCCGTCCAGTCGCTCACCGTGTCGCCCTTCTCGATGCTTCCCATCCGGTTGATCGTCCCGGTTGCGAAGAGGAGCCGCTCGGTCAGCGTGGTCTTCCCACCCCCGGCGACCCCCGCGAGGGCAACATTGCGGATGTCTGCGGCGTTGCGTACAGCCATCGATCGATCCTCCAGTCCCGGCCCCGGGGCCGGGGGGGAAGTGCATCGGGCGCGGGGGAGCGGCGGCACACTCCGCCGGCTCCGACCGCGCGGTTTCTCCCAGGCCCCTTCTCGTTGCGCCGATGCCCCACCAGGGCCTCCGGGCGACGCGGGCCAGGGGTCAGTCTACGGGCAATCCGGGCCGCGCGTACAGCGGTCTGACCGCGGAGTGTTCGCATTCCGACCGGGATCGCCCCGGGGATGGTCGGAACCTCTACTCTGGCGCGTGCGCCGGCCGCGCACGGCACACTCGCGCGGCGTCTGGCGTCGGGGCGGGAGGTCGTGGTGGCGGGCGAACGGGTGCGGACCAAGCGCGTGTACGAGCCGGCCGAGCCGACGGACGGGCACCGGGTGCTGGTCGATCGGCTCTGGCCGCGGGGCTTGGCGAAGGCGGCGGGCGCGATGGATGCCTGGGCGAAGGAGGCGGCGCCGTCGACCGAGCTGCGCCGGTGGTTTCACAAGGACCGCTCGCAGTGGGAGGAGTTTCGGCGGCGGTACCTGGACGAGCTGCGGGCGAACCCCGCGGCGACGGAGGACCTCGTCGAGCGGGTGCGCGGGGGCGGACGGGTGACCCTGCTCTACGCGTCCCGGGACGAGGAGCAGAACCACGCGATGGTGCTGGCCGAGCACCTGATGGCGAACGCGAGGGCGGAAGCGCCGAAGAAAGGTGCGAAGAAGGCGGGGGCGAAGAAGGCGACGAAGAAGGCCGCGAAGAAGGCGGTTGCGAAGAAGCCGGTGAAGAAGCGGAAGCTGGGGTGAGCCGCCCAGCGCATGCGGATCGGTGTGCGTGCGGGAGGGTGCGCGGGCTACCGTTGACCCCATGACCAGCCCAGTCGTCACACGCTTTGCCCCGTCCCCCACCGGTCACCTGCACATCGGCGGGGTGCGGACCGCGCTGTTCTGCTGGGCGTACGCGCGGCGGCACGGCGGGCGATTCGTCCTGCGGATCGAGGACACGGACCAGAAGCGCTCGAGCGAGGAGGCGGCGCGGGGGATCCTGGAGGACCTGGCGTGGCTGGGGATCGCGTGGGATGATGGGCCGGAGTTCGGCGGCATCGGGGGGGACGATCGCGGCGTGGGGCCGTTCTATCAGTCGCAGCGGTTGGAGATCTACGAGCGGTATCTCGACCGGCTGCTCGCGAGCGGGCGGGCGTACCCGGCGTTCGAGACGGCAGAGGAGCTCGAGGGGCTGCGGGCCGAGGCGCAGGGGCGCAAGGAGGCGTTCCGGTATCGGCAGCGCCCGGGCTACGACCACGCGGCGGCGCTGGCACGGATGCGGGCGGGCGAGGCGTGCGTCGTGCGCTTGCGCATGCCGGACACGCCGATCCACGTATCGGACACGGTGCTCGGCGAGATCAGGTTCGACGAGGAGCACACCGACGACTTCGTGCTACGCAAGGCGGACGGGTTCCCGACGTACCACTTCGCGGTGGTCGTTGACGACGAATTGATGGGCGTGACGCACGTGCTGCGCGGGCAGGAGCACCTGAACAACACGCCGCGGCACGTGGCGCTGCAGCGGGCGCTCACGCACGAGGACGGGACGCCCTTCCGCACGCCGGTGTACGCGCACCTGCCGCTGATCTTCAACGCCGACGGATCGAAGATGAGCAAGCGGGACAAGGACAAGGCCGTGCGGCGCGCGATTGCGCCTCTACGAGCCCCGAGCGCAAGCTCGGGAGAGTCTCCCGTCACCGGCGGGGAAGATGCCGCGACGCTCCTCGCTCGCCTCGGCGTCCCTGCCCACGACGCCGATCGATGGCTCGCGGACAAGACCCGCCAGCTCGCGCCGGACCGGCTGCTCGCGATCGCGCACGAGCTGAAGATCGAGCTGCCGGAGATCGACGTGGAGGACTTCCGCCGCTCCGGCTACCTGCCGGAGGTGCTCTGCAACTACCTCGCGCTGCTCGGCTGGAACCCCGGCTTGAAGAACGAGGACGGCTCCGACCTCGAGCGGTTCAGTATGGGCTCCCTGGCCGCGCATTTCTCGCTTGAGCGCATCGGCAAGAGCAACTCGAAATTCGACCGGGAGAAGCTCGCGGCGTTCAACCAAGCGTCGCTCTCGGCGCTAGACCCGGCCGATTTCGAACGCGAGCTGCGCACCTGGTGCGATCGTTACGACTTCGCCCTGCCCGCCATGCTGGGAGATCGGTTCTCGATCGCGGCCCGGGCGATCCAGCCTCGCGTGAAGACGCTGGGCCAGTGCCGCGAGCCGATCGCCTTCGCGCTCGTGCCCGACGACGCGGTCGAGTTCGACGAGAAGGCGGTTGCGAAGGTGCTGCACAAGGGGGAGCCGAGCGGGCTGGCGATCCTCGCCGAGTTCCGCGGGGCGCTCGCGGGCGTCGCGCCGTTCGAGCCCGAGGCCATCGAGGCCACGGTGAAGTCGTTCTGCGAGGCCCGGGGCCTGGGCATGGGCAAGGTGGCCCAGCCCGTGCGGGTCGCCGTGACGGGCGGCACGGTGAGCCCCGGGCTCGGCGAGACGCTCGCGCTCGTCGGGCGAGAGGGCTCGCTGTCGCGCATCGAGCGGTGCCTGAGGGTGTGCTCGCCCGCGTGAAGCCCATCCCGGACACGGCGTTGCGGGAATGTGCCCCTTGCCCGGCGGGTGAGGCCGGAAGGCTTTGGCACGCCGCTCGCCGCCCGGTACACTGAGCGCGGCGGCCCTGAGGGGCCGAGCGTTCCGGGACTGGGGACTGGGAGACCAACGAGAGGAGATCGACATGCTCAGCAGGCATTGGACATGCGCAGCGGTGCTCGCTCTCGCGTGCGGAACGGCGGCGTCGGGACAGTGCTACCAGGATCGGCTCGCCGCGGTGGACCTCGACCCGAGCGCCGCGTCGGGGTACGGGCGCACGGTGTTCGACGGAACCACGGCAGTGCTGGGTAATCTCGGGAACGGTGTCGTGAACATCGTCGAATTCGATGGAAACGGTTGGAGCCTCGTCGCCGTCATCACGGGCGACGACACGCTCCCGCAGGACCGATTCGGTCAAGCGGTCGGGTTCAGCGGCTCGCGCATCGTGGTCGGCGCGCCGCAGCGCGACGAAGGCGGGGAGAACAAGATCGGGGCCGCGTACGTCTTCGAGAGGATCGGGGGAGAGTGGACGCAGACCGCGAAGCTGCTCGCCTCCGAGCCCGTCGAGGAGGACTTCTTCGGCGAGGCGGTGGCGATCGATGGGGACCGCGTCGTCGTCTCGGCACGTCGGCCGCAGGACGGCTTCAAGGGCGCCGTCTACGTCTTCGAACATGACGGTTCCGGCTGGCTGGAGAGCGCGATAGTGCAGCCGGGCGGCGTCGAAGCCTCCGATAACTTTGGGCGCAGGCTCGCGCTGTGGGGCGACCGGCTCGCGGCGTCCGCACCCTCCGACGACGATGCCGGCACCAACGCCGGCGCGATCTACATCATGGATTTGATCGGTGGGGCATGGCAAAGCTCCGCCAAGCTGCTTCCGCCGGGCGGAGCGCCCCTCGGAGCCGAGGATATCTCATGGGCTTGGGAGCCCGGCCGACTCGTGTACTGCCCCGGCTACCCGGACGAGTTCAGCACGTACACATTCACCTACGAGAGCGGTGCGTGGGTGGCCGAATGGCTCCCGCACCCAGACCCCGGGGACGGGACGTTCTTCGCCACCCCGGCGATGGACGGTGATGTGCTCACCGTAACCGCGCTCGACTTCTTCCTGAACCACGAGACGACGTACAGGTACGACCGCTCGGGCGGGCAGTGGACGCTCTCGCGCGAGTACTCGATCCCCGTGGACGGACTCGCGGGCGAGATCGCGCTGAGCGTCGACCACAACCCCCCCGTAGACGACGGAAACCCCGACGCGGCGGAGATCTGGGACCTCTGTGCGCCCCCATGCGTGGCGGACTGGAACCTCGACGGGCTTGTCGACACGCGCGACGTGCTCGCGTTCATCAACGACTGGGCGGCCGGCGACGCAAGCGCTGATGTGAACGGCGACGGCGTCGTCGATACCGAGGACGTGAGCGCGTTCCTGAATCTCTGGACCGCGGGCTGTTGATTGATTGAGCGCGGGCGGGGCACTCGCGGGCGTCGCGCCGTTCGAGCCCGAGGCGATCGAGGCTGCGGTCAAGTGGTTCTGCGAGGCCCGCGGGCTCGGAATGGGCAAGGTGGCCCAGCCCCTCCGGGTCGCCGTCACCGGCGGGACGGTCAGCCCCGGGCTCGGCGACACGCTGACGCTTATCGGGCGCGAGAGCGCCCTCGCCCGCCTCGACCGTTGCCTGGCGGTCTGCGGGGCATCGGCGTAGCACACCGAACCGGCCCGGGAGGCGGGCCCGGGCCCTTGGAGCCGTGCCCTGGATGCTGTACACTGGAAGCGGCGGCCCTGAGGGGGCTGCATGTGGCTACCACCGTGGGGTGTGAAAGGAACCTTCGATGAAGAGCGCGTTGATTGTCGCCTGCGTGGCGGGCCTGGCCGCCGCATGCATGGGTGCCGAGCGCACCCGGCCCGGGCAGCTCGACGGATCGGGCGGGTTCGTCCGGTTCGTGGAGCAGCCGGGCTCGCTGGAGTTCTCGGGCTCGCTGATCGTCCGCGTGCGTCAGGATCTCTCCGACGCGGACGATGCGCGGGCGCGGGCGATGATGGCCGACCGGGCCGCCCGCCACAACGGGCGGGTGGATTACTACATCGTCGGCGAGCCCGCCCCGCGCGGCGCCCCGCAGACCGGCGAGCGGGAGAACACGCTCTCCGAGGCGCTGATGCGGACGGGGCTCTTCGAGTACGCCGTGCCGAACTGGGTCTGCTACCCGCTCGAGACGCCGAACGACCCGCTCTACGGCGACCAGTGGCACCACCCGCAGATGCACTGCGCCGAGGGGTGGGACACGACGCACGGCGACGCGAACATGGTGATCGCTTTCACCGACACCGGCATCTACAAGCAGCACTCGGACCTGGCCGGCAAGATCGTCAACGGCTATGACGCGTACAACAACATCTCCGAGGACGACGGCGGGAGCGTGGCCGACATCCACGGGCACGGGACGCACGTGGCCGGGTGCGCCGCGGCCGTCTCCAACAACGCCAACGGCGTCGCCGGCGTGAACTGGAACGCGCAGATCATGATGATCCGCGTCGCGATCGACGGGTCGGGCGGGGCGTACTACGAGGACCTCCTCGAGGGGGCGCAGTGGGCGATCGAGCACGGGGCGAAGATCGTGAGCGCCAGCTACTCCGGCGTCGCGTACGACCCGATCCAGACGATGGGCGCGTACATCCACTCGATCGGCGGCATCTACATGTACGCCGCGGGGAACGACGCGGCGAACCTGTCGTGGTTCGACTGGCAGGACGTGGTCGTCGTCGGCGCGACGACGACGGGCGACAACAGGGCGGGCTTCTCGGCGTACGGCACGGCGGTGGACGTCTTCGCCCCGGGCGAGAGCATCGGGTCGACGACGCGCGACGGCGGCTACGACTGGTGGAGCGGCACGAGCATGGCCACGCCGATCGCCAACGGCGTCGCGAGCATGATTTGGAGCGTCGATCCATCGCTCACGGCGCTCGAGGTCGAGCAGATCATGTTCGAGACGTGCGAGGACCTCGGCAACCCCGGCAACGACAGCTTCTGGGGCTGGGGTCGAGTTGATCTGCGCGACGCCGTGGAAGCCGCGGCGGCCGGTGCATGCAGGGCCGACTGGAACGGCGACGGCGCCGTGAACACGCAGGACGTGCTCGCGTTCCTCAACGACTGGGCGTCCGGCAGCGCGGCCGCTGACATCAACGGCGACGGGAGCGTGAACACGCAGGACGTGATCGCGTTCCTGAACCTGTGGACGGCGGGCTGCTGACCTTGTAGTGCAGGCTTGCGGCCCGCACGCTAGGGCATGGGTGGCACGGGCAAGGCTCAGAGCAGCCTTGCCCATGCCACCCGACATCAGAGCCCGTAAACCGGGCGCAGCTTGCCCTCGAGGTGGCGCATCAGCGGATCCGCCGAGAGCGGCTTGCCGGTGATCTTCTCGCACAACTCGCCGGCCTTGTATCGCTTGCCGTGCACGTGGATCTTCTCGCGGAGCCAGGCGAGGAGCGGGGCGAAGTCGCCGCGGGCGATGCGGGCCTTGAGGTCGGGGATGTCGGCGTTGATCTTCTCCCAGAACTGGGCGGCGTAGAGGTTGCCGAGGGTGTAGGTCGGGAAGTAGCCGATGAGGCCGAAGCTCCAGTGCACGTCCTGGAGGCAGCCGCGCCGGTCGTCGGGCACCTCGACGCCGAGGAGCTTCTCGAAGCGCTCGTTCCACACGCCGGGCAGGTCGTTGACGGGCAGCTCCTTCCTGATGAGCGCCCGCTCGATGCCGAAGCGGAGCATGACGTGGAGGTTGTACGTGGCCTCGTCGGCCTCGACGCGGATGAAGCTGCGCTGCACGAGGTTGGTCGCCCCGAAGAGGTCGTCCACGGTGAACTTCTCGAGGCCGGAGGCGAGGGTCTTCTGGGCGTGGGGCAGGGCCCAGGTCCAGAACTCGCGGCTGCGACCGACGAAGTTCTCCCACATGCGCGACTGGCTCTCGTGGATGCCGAGGGATATGGAATCACCGAGGGGCTCGCCGAAGTGGTCCTGCTTGGGGAGGCCCTGCTCGTAGAGCCCGTGGCCGCACTCGTGCATGGTGCCGTAGAGGGCGTCGGTGAACTTCTCGTCGCGGTAGCGGGTGGTGAGGCGTGTGTCGCCCGGGGCGAAGCCGGAGCAGAAGGGGTGGGTGGTGACGTCGAGGCGTCCGGCGTTGGTGTCGAACCCCATCGTCTGGATCACGAAGGTGCCGAAGGCGTGCTGGCGCGAGGCGTCGATCTTGCACTTGATGGGCGCATCGCTGGGGGCCTTGCCCTTCTCGAGCAGGTCGCGGACGAGGGCGCTGAGGCGGTCGGCGAGGGGCGTGAAGACCTTCTCGATCTCTGCGGCACGGGCGTCGGGCTCGTAGTCGTCGAGCAGGGCGTCGTACAGCTCACCGCCCCTGGGCACGCCGTAGCACTCGGCCTTCTGCCGGGAGAGGTCCATCATCTTCTCGAGCCAGGGGGCGAAGTGGGGGAAGTCGCTCTTCTCGCGCGCGTGCTTCCAGACCTCTTGAGCCTGGCTGCCGACCTTGGCGAGTTCGGCGACGAGCGCGGTGGGGAGCTTGGTCGCCTTGTCGAAGGCGCGGCGCATCTCCCGCACGTTTCGCGAGGCGGCCGAGTCGCCGTCGTGCATGAGGCCCTTGTCCGACTCGCAGGACGCGATCAGGTCGCCGAGGCGCGGGTCGGTGCGGCGCTCGTGGACGAGCGAGGCGATCTCTGCGGCCTGCTCGGCGCGCACGCCCGCCGCCGCGGGCGGCATGTACGTCTCCTGGTCCCAGCTGAGCAGTTCGTGGACCCCTTGGAGCAACGCTGCGCGGCGCATGTGGCGGCGGAGCTTGTCGTACGCGCTGTGGCTGGCCATGTGCATTCTCCTTCCTCGCGATCGTAGCGTCGGAGAGTGCCTGCCGGGCGCGCGGCTCCGCTCGGCGACCGGTGATCCGGGCACGCTGCGGGGCGGCGAAGCGATGGCGGCGCCGCCCGGCCGGGACAGGGAGAAATGCGGGGCTTGGTGGGCGCGTCGCTAGGAGCAGGCGCTGCGGAGCGCCTCGGTCTTGTCTGTGCGCTCCCATGTGAAGAAGTCGAGCCCCTGCTCGGTGGTGGGCTTGCGTCCGAAGTGGCCGTGACGGGCGGTGCGCCTGTAGATGGGCTTGCGCAGCCTGAGGCTCTCGATAATCCCCCGGGGCGTGAGGCTGAAGACCTCGCGGACGGCGCCGGAGATCTTGCCCGGGTCGGCGTGCTCGGTACCCTGGCAGTCGATGTAGACGCTGGTGGGCTCGGCGACCCCGATGGCGTAGGAGAGCTGCACCTCGCAGCGGTCGGCGAGCTCCGCGGCGACGATGTTCTTGGCGATGTAGCGGGCCATGTAGGTGGCGGACCGGTCGACCTTGGTGGGGTCCTTGCCGCTGAAGGCGCCGCCGCCGTGGCGCCCGCGCCCGCCGTAGGTGTCCACGATGATCTTGCGCCCGGTGAGCCCGCAGTCGCCGTGCGGGCCGCCGATCTCGAAGCGGCCGGTCGGGTTGACGTGGGTGGTGATGCCGGGATTCCACCACTCCTTGAGGACGGGCTTGAAGACCTCGTCGATGACGAGGCGCTTGAGGGCGTCCTGGCGGTCGTTCCAGCTCGCGTCGTGCTGGGTGCTCAGCACGAGGGTGTCAACGCGGACGGGCTTGTCGCCGTCGTACTCGATGGTGACCTGGCTCTTGGCGTCGGGGCGGAGGCCGGGGATGATGCCCTCGCGGCGCACGTGCGCCTGCTGCTCGACGAGACGGTGGGCGAGCTGGATGGGCAGCGGCATGAGCTCGGCGGTCTCGCGGCAGGCGAAGCCGAACATCATGCCCTGGTCGCCGGCGCCGTCGGTGTCCACGCCGCGGGCGATGTCGGGCGACTGCTTGTTGAGCGCGACCATGACGGCGCAGCTCTCGGCGTCGAAGCGCATGTGGGCGTCGGTGTAGCCGATCTCGGCGATGGTGGCGCGGACGACGTCGGGGATGTCGACGTAGGTGCGCGTCGTGACCTCTCCGGCGACGACGACGAGACCGGTGGCGACGAGCGTCTCGCATGCGACGCGCGAGTGCGGGTCGTCGGCGAGCATCGCGTCGAGGATGGCGTCGGAGATCTGGTCCGCGACCTTGTCGGGGTGCCCCATCGAGACCGACTCGGACGTGAACAGGTGCGTGCCCGCCATGCGTTTCTCCCTGGGCAGATCCGGCCGGTCGCGAGAGCCTCCGCGCCGTCGGCAGGGCGAGTCTAGCTTGCCCGCCCCGACCCGGCCAACCACCCGCCCACGCCCTATCCTGATCCCCGATGGGCGGCAAGGGCAGAGCACGCGGCGCGCCGGAGCCCGGGGGCCTCACCTACGCCTCGGCGGGGATCGATCTCCAGCGGTACGACGGGTTCATCGACGCCCTCGGCGGCATGCTCAAGCGCACGCACGGGCCGCGGGTGATCCCCAACCCCGGCGGGTTCGCGGGGCTCTTCCGCCTCGACTACAACGAGAAGCTCTTCGCGAAGAACTACCGAGAGCCGGTGCTTGTCGCGTGCGCCGACGGCGTGGGGTCGAAGATCAAGCTCGCGCGCGAGATGGGCGTGCTGCACACGATCGGGATCGACCTGGTCGCGATGAACGTCAACGACCTCATCGTCGAGGGAGCCGAGCCGCTTTTCTTCCTCGACTGCCTGAGCGTGCACCACGTCGACGAGCGGCAGTGCGCCGCGGTGATGCACGGGGTGGTCGAGGGGTGCCGGCTCGCCGGGTGCGCGCTGCTGGGCGGCGAGACGGCGGAGATGGGCGACCTGTTCCAGGACGGAGACTTCGACCTCACCGGCTTCGCGGTCGGCGTCGTGGACCTGCACCGCGCGATGCGGAAGCGGCGGCCATCGTCGGGGGACATTGTTCTCGGGCTGGGCGCGAGCGGGCTGCACTCCAACGGCTTCACGCTCGTGCGCACGATCGTGCGCGAGGCCGGGCTCGACCTTCTCGCGACCTATCCCCGGCTGGGGCCCGACCCCGTGCAGGGACGAACGCTGACGCTCGGCGAGACGCTGCTCACGCCGACACGGATCTACGCGGGCTCGATCGTAAGGCTGGGCCGGGCGTACCGCGTCAAGAAGGTGATCACCGGGATGGCGCACGTGACCGGCGGCGGGCTGGCCGGCAATCTCGCTCGCTCGCTCGGGCCCGACGTGGATGCGGTGATCGACTCGCGCGCCTGGGAGCCGCCCCCGGTCTTCCGTTTCCTGCAGGAGGCGGGCGCTGTCGAGGAGGCGGAGATGCGCCGCGTCTTCAACATGGGCATCGGGTATTGCGTGGTCGTGCGCCCCGCGTTCGCCGAGGCGGCGCGGGCGAGGCTCGAGCGATACGGCGAACGCGTGCACGTGATCGGGAAGATCACGAAGGGGAAGGGGCGGGTGATCGAGAGGTAGCGCGCGGATCGCAACGGCGAGCGCGGGAGCTCAGGGCGCGGGCATGCGGGCGACGCCCGCCGCGGAGAGCGCGTCCCGGAAGGTCTCGAGAAACTTCTTCTGCTGGCCGCTGGCGGGGAACGGGATGCGGGCGTCGACGACGGGGAGTCCGGCCTCGGCCAGCGCCCCGTAGGCGGCGTCGTGAACGACGGACTTGATGAGGATGATGTGGCGCGGGTCGAGGGCGCGACAGCGTTCGACGAGGCCGGGCACGTGGGTGCGGAGCTGCGCGAGCGACGGCTGGGATACCGACTCCTCGTGGAGGTCGATGAGGAAGACGCCGGCGTCGCGCAGGGCCGCGAGGTGGGCGGCCTTGTCGGCACGGTCGGGCTTGGCGCCCGTGAGGCCCTCCCAGACGTACCGGAAGAGCCAGTCGTGGCGGTCGACACGCTCGAAGTAGAAGTATCGGTCGGGTGTGCAGGGCGGGGCCTCGCCGACGAGGAGGAGCCTCACCCTGGAGGGGCGGTACTTCGCGGCGGCGGCTCGTCGTCGGGCAAGGGACACGGGGCGATTCTCCTGGGCGGGCGCTCTCGCCGGAGGGCCGGGGGAGCGAGCGCGTGGAATCAATAGAGCACACCGGACCGCGGGGGCGCGCGCCGCCATGACCGAGGGGGGCGTGGTCGCGACCGCGGGCCCGGGCGCAAGAGCGCCCGCCGCGCGGTCATGCCGCCTCCATCTTCTCCTGCAGGCGCTGGTTGATCGCCTCGGCGAGGCGATCGGGCGGGCCGACGGCGGTCAGTCGGAGCCCGAAGTTCTCACCGACCTTGACGGCGGTCCCGACGCCGACGCGCTCGTTGTTGATGAGCAGGTCGAGCTCGTCGTCGGCGAGCTTGGGGATCTCGATGATCGATCCGGGCACCAGGGCCATGACGTCGCGGAGGGTCATCGTCCGCTCGCCGAGGCGGACGATCACGGGCACCTCGAGGTTGAGAATCGAGTCCAGTCCGGCGTTCATCAGAAACTCCATCGGCCGCCCGGGGGCGCGGCATCAGCGCGACGCCCGCGCAGGAGCTGCGCCCGCGACGGTCGCGCCCGGACCTCCCGCAACGGGGGTGCCAGGGCGGGCTCAGCCGTCGTAGCGACCGATGATGAGCGTGACGTTGTGCCCGCCGAATCCGAAGGTGTTGTTCATGGCGTAGCGGACGGGCCGCTCGCGGGACTCGTTGGGCACGAGGTCGAGGTCGAAGCCGTCGTCGGGGTGGTGGAGGTTGATCGTGGGGGCGATCACGCCGTCGCGCACGGCGTGGACGCAGGCGATGAGCTCGACGGCGCCGGAGGCGCCGAGGCAGTGGCCGTGCATGCTCTTGGTGGAGCTCATGAGGAGCCTGCCGCCGGCGGAGCTGCGGGCGTGGTCGCCGAAGACGCCGAGCACGGCGGCGACCTCGGCGCTGTCACCCAGGGGGGTGGAGGTCCCGTGGGCGTTGACGTAGCCGATGTCGGAGGCGTTGAGGCGCGCGTCCTCGAGCGCCCAGAGCATGGAGCGCGAGGCGCCCCGCCCCTCGGGGTCGGGGGCGGTGATGTGCCCGGCGTCGCCGGAGTTGCCGAATCCGACGAGCTCGGCGTGGATGTCGGCTCCGCGGGCGCGGGCGTGCTCCTCGGTCTCGAGAACGAACATCGCGGCCCCCTCGGCGAGGACGAAGCCGTCGCGGTCGCGGTCGAAGGGGCGGCTCGCCTTCTCGGGCTCGTCGTTCCTCGTGCTCAGGGCCTTCATGGTCATGAAGGCGCCGAGGCACAGGGGGGTGAGCGCCGCCTCCGCCCCCCCGACGACCATGACGTCGGCCAGGCCGCGGCGCATGTATTGCATGGCGTCGCCGATGGCGTGGCCCGAGCTTGCGCAGGCGGTGGCGTGGGCGGAGGCCGGCCCTCGCAGGTTGTAGCGGATGGAGATGTTGCCCGTGACGGCGTTGACCATCAGGCGCGGAACGGTGAAGGGGCTGAGGCGGTCGGGACCCCGGTCAAGCAGGACGTGCATCCCTTCCTCGATCGTGGAGATGCCCCCGATGCCGGAGCCGATGATCACGCCGCAGCGGTCGCCGTCCTCGCGGGCGAAGTCGAGGCCCGAGCTGCGGACGGCCTCGTCGGCGGCGACGAGGCCCAGCTGGGTGCAGCGGTCGAGGCGCTTGGCCTCCCGGTGCTCGAGCACGGAGGTGGGGTCCCAGCCGCGGATCCGCCCGCCGATGCGGACGGACCACTTGCTGTCGTACGCGGCAAAGCCCTCCTCGCCGTCCACGCGCGTGACGCCGCTGCGGCCCTCGCGCATGGACGACCACGTCGCCTGGGCAGTCGTGCCGAGGTTCGTGACCGCACCGACACCCGTGATCACGATTCGGGGCATGGCGAACGTCCCTCGCTCAACGCGTGTCTCGCGGCGGCGCAGCGCATCAGCCCGGCCAGGCCGTTCGACCGCGTCCGGACGCCGCCCGCCCGGGCCGAGAGGTTACCCCTTGCCGATTGCCTGAGCGATGAAGTCGATCGCCTCCCCGACGGTCTTGATCTTCTCAGCCTGCTCGTCGGGTATGGACGTATCGAACTCGTCCTCGAACTCCATGACCAGCTCGACGGTGTCGAGGCTGTCGGCGTTGAGGTCCTCCACGAAGTTGGTCGAGCGGGTGATCTTGCTCTTGTCGGCGCCCATCTGCTCGGCGACGATCTCGATCACCTTCGCCTCAATCTCTTGCTCGGTCACGCTCAGGTCTCCGGTCACACGCCGACTGCACTCCGGACCTCTCCGAAGGCCCAAAGCCAGCGTGGGGCCGATTCTATACCCAACTCCGCGCCGGACGCCAACGGGGCGCCCTCGCGCCCGACCCGGGGTGCATGGCAGGAAAAAAAGGAGAGCCCCGGGGAGATGGGGGGATGCCCCCCGGGGCCTCATGGGAGCAACGAACATGAAAGGCAGAACCCAGGACGAGGCGCCTGTCAGTTCTGCGCTCGGGGCGGCGCGACCCGAAGGCCACGGGCCACGCTCGCCCTCAGCCTTCCATGTAATCCGCGTGCCACCCCGTTACCGGGCCTCCTGAGGCGTCAGGAGCCCTCGAGCGTGGTGATTCTCACCCGCAACGGCGGAAATAGTGGCCAGTGGTGGCCTTGCGAGGCCGGGAAGCTCGTCAGGGCGGCCCGTCCGATTCCACACCGAGCGCCTCGGCGGCGCCCACGATCTCGGTCGCCGACCGCTCCGCCGGCCCGGGCGGGGTTGAACGGAACAGGATGAGGTAGGTCCACACGCAGGCCGCGTTGAAGGCTGTCCAGACAGCCAGCCACGCGATGGAGTGGCGCAGGGTCCTGGAACTGCCGGCCAGCCGCGCGGCTACCGGCTCGAGCCCGATGGCGATGAGCGAGCCGATCCCGGAGGCCACCAGCAGGAGAGCCTGCCCGCCCCTGGGCCTGGCGTGCGCCGCTCGGGCGGTGCCGCCCGCTGCGGCGCTCGCCGAGGCTCCAGACGCTCGATGCGCGGATTCCGACGTGTCGGGTGCTGCGGTCGCGACCTGGCCGGCGCCGGCTCCGACGGGCGTGGTCGCCGGCGGGGCGGGTGGAGCCTCCGCTGGGCTGGGAGCGGCTGTCCTCAGGCCGGACGTCTCGGCCACCGTGGCCGGGGCGGCCGGGTCGGGGGGGACTGACTCGAGGGATGCCGCGGCAGCGGCCAGTGCCTCGCCGGGGCCGGCGTCATGGGGACCGCGCGGCTCGGACCGGTCGACCGGCTCCGGGAGCGCCGGGTCATCTCCCGCGGGCCTGTCGGGAAGCTCCCCCGCTCCTTCTATCGCGTCGGCGACCTTCCCCATGGCGGCGGCGACTGCCGCCTGCGCCTCCTCCACCTCGGTGGCGAGATCGACGGGGTCGTCGGCGGCGGTCGCAGGCGGCGGGTCGGTTCTGGGCGAGCCAAAGTCCCCGTCGAGCTCGGGCCCGTCGGCGTCCGCGCTCAGGAGCAGGTCGGTCATCTCGCTCAGGGATTCGTCGAGCTGCTCCAGCTCATTCTGAGCTTCCACCGACCGCTCCTTCGGTTCATCCTGGGCGCTGTCCGACGCGCAGCCTATGCCGGGCTCGGCGCCCTGGGCACCGGACAGGATGGGCTGGCGCTCGGCCATGCCGAGAGTCGTCGGCCATCATCGGTCCTTGCGCCACGAAGCTCAAGAGGCCCGACACCGGGGGCGTTTGCCCAGGCGGCACGTCCGGCAAAGTCCTCTCCGGTTCCCCGCTACGCTGGGCGTCGTGCCCCCCCACCGCGTCCAGCTCGCCGGCGATCGCCCGGAGACCGGCCAGCGCGTGCTGGTGGCGGGCTCGGAAGCCCATCACGCGGTCCGCGTGAAGCGTCTCGGCCAGGGAGACGCCCTGGAACTGCTCGATGGGCGGGGCTGGAGGGCCGCGGCCACGGTGGTCGGGGTGAGCAAGGCGGGGAAGGGGGACTGGACGCTCGAGGTTGAGGTGACGGGGGCGGGGGTCGAGCCCGAGCCGACGCCGCGGGTGCACGTGCTGGCGTCGCCCCCGAAGGGGGAGCGGCTCGAGGAGATGATCGACCAGCTCAGTCAGGTGGGGGCGGCGAGCTGGTCACCGCTCGTGACGCTGCGGACGGTGGTTTCGCCGCGGACGGGCAAGATGCTGCGGGCCGAGCGCGTCGCGGCGGAGGCGGCCAAGCAGTGCGGGCGGGCGTGGGCCCTGCGGATCGGCGATCCCGTGCACCTCGCCGACGCGCTGGCGCGCGCGGGGACGCTGGTGCTGGCCGACCCATCGGGCGAGCCGTATGCGCACGACGGATCGAGCGACGTCACGGTCCTGGTGGGGCCCGAGGGCGGCTTTGCGGACGAGGAGATCCGCGGCGCAGCGAGGGCGGGCGCGGCGGTGTGCCGGTTCGGGCGGCATGTCATGCGGGTGGAGACGGCGGCGGTGGTCGCTGCGGCCATCGTGATTGATGCCGCCGCGCGCGGATGGCCGGCTTCTCGATAGGTGGAGGGTGGGCGGGAGCCGGGCTTGAATGAGGTGTGTTGCGGGGAGACAGGAGGCGATCGATGAGGGGCATGGTCGCGGGCGCGGTGCTTTCCGTCGCCGTCTCGTCGGTGCTTGGCCAGGGCCAGTCGCGGCTCTCTGATGAGAGGCGGGTCCAGGGGTACGAGACGCTAAACCGGGCGATCGGCTTTCTGCGTGACCAGCAGGACGAGACGTCGGGCGGCTGGGGCGTGCGTCCGGACGGCGTGACGTTTCCCGCGATCACAGCGCTGGTGATCGACGGCATGCTGCAGCATCCGGCGATCGACGCGAGCGATCCCGACGTGGCGGCGGGGCTGGCGTTTCTGCTGAGCTTCCGCCAGCGGGACGGGGGCATCTACGACCGGATCCTGCCGAGCTACAACACGGCGATCGCGGTCTCGGCGCTCTCGCGCGCGGGGACGCCGGAGGCGCGGGAGGCGATCCCGCCGGCGCAGCGGTTCCTCATCGGGCTCCAGTGGTCGGAGGACTCGCTGAGCGAGGAGGTCTCGGAGCAGCTCGGGGTGGGCAGGGTGACGCGGGAGCACCCGTTCTACGGCGGGGTGGGGTACGGCAGCCACGGGCGTCCGGACCTTTCGAACCTCTCGTTCATGCTGCAGGCCCTGCACGACTCCGGGTACGAGCCCGAGTCGGCGCCGTTCCGCCGCGCCTTGGTCTTCCTGGAGCGGGTGCAGATGGACGAGCGGTTCAACGGCATGCCGTACGCCGCGGGCTCGCGCGACGGGGGGTTCATCTACGCGACGGGTCCGGAGGGGGACCGCCAGAGCGAGGGGCAGTCGCAGGCTGGGACGTACGAGGAGACTCTGGACGATGGCACCGTGGTGAGCCGCCTGCGCACGTACGGATCGATGACGTACTCGGGGTTCAAGAGCTACATCTACGCGGAGCTGCCTCGGGACGACGTTCGCGTCCAGGCAGCGCGGGAGTGGATCGGTCGCAACTACACGCTGGAGGAGAACCCGGGCCTAGGGGAGCCGGGCTACTACTACTACCTGGTCGCGTTCGCCCGGGCGCTGGACGCGTGGGGCGAGCCGACGATCGAGGGCCTCGTGGGGGAAGAGGAGAAGGTCGAGCACCGGTGGGCGGAGGACCTGGTAGAGACGCTCGGCTCGCTCCAGCAACCGGACGGCTCGTTCGAGATCAGGAACGATCGCTGGCTGGAGAACGACCCGGTGCTGGTGACCGCGTACGCAGTCCTCGCATTGCAGGCGGCCTTGGACAACAACTGACCGAGAGCGTGAATGATGAAGGGTGAAGGCTGAGCGCGAGGTCTCGGCCTGCCGCACTTGATCCTCCCGGTTTCGGCCTTCGTCCTCGGATACTCTCCCCCCATGCCCGAGCCGGACGACTTTGGCCTCTCCCCGCTCGCGACGCTCGCCCACGTGGGCGACGCGACGCCGGCGCCGATGCACCAGCCGTGCTGGAACCGCTGGCGGGAAGCGGTGGGCGCCGTCCGGTCGCGCCTGGAGCCGGCCGAGCCAGCCGATCCATCGGACCCGACGGCGACGCATCGGTTCGAGTCGGCGCGCGGCGTGCGCATCGGGTGCCGGCTCGAGCTGCCGCCGAAGGGGACGGCGCTCTGCGCGGGGCTGGTGACGACGCACGGGTACGCCCGCTGCCCGGAGCTCGGCGCGGAGGCTCGGCGGTGGCGCGGGCTGGCGGCGCGCGGGGTGGCGGTGCTGATCCTCCGCGTGCGGGGGTATCCGGGCTCGCAGCTGGACAGCGGCGACTGGACGGGCGAGCCGGCGAGCCCGCTCGGCTGGATCGCGCACGGCTTCCCGCCGGTGCTCAACCGGCCGGAGGACGTGCTCGGCTGGGCGCTGCCGCAGGCGGTGGCGGACGTGGCGTGCGGGGCGTGGGCGCTGCGCGACTGGATCGCGAAGCGGAGCGAGGGCCGCTGCCCGGTCTTTCTGCACGGGGAGAGCTTCGGCGCGGGTCTGGCGGTGATGGCGGCGGCGCAGACGCCGGCGGAACACGTCGCGTTCGAGCGGCTGGCGATCGGCGTGCCCACCTTCGGCGACTGGACGTGGCGGCTCGCCGACGCGCGTCGGATGGCCTTCGGGAGCGGCGCGCAGGTGCTCTCGCTCCTGCGCTCGATGGGCTTTCCCGGCAACGGACGCGAGGCGGTGCACACGCTGCGGGTGTGCGACGCGGTGGTGCACGCGGGGCGGGTGCGCTGCCCGGTGCTGTGCAAGCTGGCGCTGCGGGACGAGATCGTGCCCGCGCCCGCCGCGGCCGCGGTCTTCAACGCGCTGGGGACGGATCCGGGTCTGAAGTGGCGGTTCCTCGTGCCCGAGGGTCACACGGAGCCCTCGATCGGGGGTGCGCGGCGGCACGCGCTCTTCGAGCGGGCGGCGGAAGACTTTCTGGACCCGGCGCTCGCGCCCGCCGATGCGTTGGCGCGCTGGGAAGAGGTGCTCGAGGGGGGAGACCGCCCCGTGCGGACGTCGCCGGAGAAGCCGATCACCGGGGACCAGGGGGCGCTCTTCGGCCGGGAGGCGGGTGAACCGTCGCGCGACCGGACGGACGCGCTGCTCGTCGAGGCGTATGAGAGCGCGGGGCGGACGCTGGACGACCTGCCCTACACGCCGGAGTGGGCGGCGCTGTATGAGGAAGTGCGTGACGCGGCGCGCATGCGCGAGCGCGAGGTCTTCCACCGGCTGCACAACCTCCGCAAGGCGGGCAAGCTGCCGCGGATGGGGCGTACGGCCTCGACCCCGCCGCGGATCGAGTCGGCGGAGGAGGAGCGGCTCGCGGCGATGGTGACGCGGGCGGTGGGCACGCTGGGGCAGCGGGATCAGCTCCCGTTCACGCCGGAGTTCGACCGGCTGGTGCTGGAGTTCAACGAGGGGACGGGGCGGAGCTTGGAGCCGCACGATGTGTGGCGGCTGATCGCGAAGCTGGCGAAATGACCGGGTACCTTGCCCCTCCGGGACGGGTTGCTTGCTTCCTTTGAAAGGAAGCAAGACAACAAGGCATCGAGGCACCAAGGCATCGAGTACGCTGAAAGTGTGAGCCACGCGCGCGACGAGCGTCAGGCCACCATCATCGACGGGCGCGGCGTCGAGCGCCCCGTGTGGAACTTCCCCCGCACGACCAAGGGTGTGCCGCCGGGCTGCCCGCTCACTGCGGGCGAGCAGGCGGAGATCGAGCGGGCGATTGGCGTGCCGTGGCACGCGAGGACGCCGGTGCCGGACCCTTGGTTCGCGCGGTTGGGACGGGTCGCGTTCCTCGCGCTCGTGGCGGCCGGGCTGAACTTCGTCGAGGAGAGTGCGTGGGACGCTTGGGAAGTGACGTTCTGGGCGTGCCTCGTCCCGATGATCGCATGGCGTGATCTGCGCGCAATCCGCGTTACGTGCGCGATGTTCGCCGGCGTCGGGCTCACACGCTCGCTCTGGTACGGCGCCGGCATGCATTGGGGCGAACTCGCGTTCGGATGGATCGTCACCGGCCTGGCGCTCGTGGGCGCGTTGCTGCCCAACAGCGCATGGATGCGCCTCTCCGCCTCCCGGCCGAACATCAAACGCTGGCCGGGACTCGTGCGCGAGCAGATGGTCGCGCGGAACCGCTGCCCGTCCTGCGCGCACCCGCTCACTCGTCTCAGCGAGGACCGCCCCATGTGGCTCGTGTGCGGCCACTGCGCCGGCTTGTGGCTTGAGCCGCGGCGCAGCGGGCCCTCGCCGGCACGAACACCCGCAGCCTGCCCGCAATGCGGCTACGAGCTCGCGGGGCTGCCCGTGTCGGAGGACCTCACCATGCGCTGCCCGGAGTGTGGCTCGCGCGTGCCGCTCCCCGCCGAGTCGACGGGTGCGGGACTCACCGATACGTGCGAGCCCCGGTGCTGGAAGTGCAAGCGCTCGCTGCGCGGGTTGCCCCTGGTCCTCGGCGATCGCGTGCAGTGCCCCGAGTGCGGGCAGTGGCGGAGCGGGCTGACGGAGGCGGACGTGCGGCCGTCGGATGCAACCGTGCCGTGAACACCCCGAGCTTGCGCTCGGGGCTCGTAGAGGCACGCTACTCCGTGTCGCGCTGGATGAAGCCGATGCGCCGGTGGGGGTAGTCGAGGACGAGCTTGAAGTTGCCGAGCACGACGCCGCCGATGTTGCCGGCGGTGTATGGGTCGGCGAAGGCGCCGACGCGCTGGGTGGCGAACTGGGCGGGGAGGTTCTCGAATGTGTGACCCCCGAGGGTGAAGCTCGTCACGCTTCCCGTGCGCATCTCGACCATGCCGCCGACGCCGCCGGCCATCCCGGCCGTGGTCTGCCTGCCGTCGAGCAGCGAGAACTCCTCGACGGCGGGGGCGTGGAAGGAGACGGTGTCCCCGGCCGCACCCGTGTCGAGGCGGAAGGGCGCCTCGCGCCCCTCGAAGCGGGCGAGCGTCGCGGGGATGCGCCCGGGGAGCATGAGCGGCTCCCACGCCGCGGGGCCGGGGTCTTCGTACGCGGCGGGGTCGAAGATCGCGATCTCGTTCGCTGACCCGTCGAACTCGACGACGCAGCGCGAGAGCAAGTCGTAGCCGACGATCCCCGCGACATCGACGCCGAAAAAGGGCTTGAGGAACGCGAGGTCGATGCCGACGAACGCCTGGTCCTCGAGTATCAGCGGCCCGAGCGTCAGCTCGTCCACGCGGTGGAAGCCCGTCTCGATCGCGCCGCCGACGCCCTGGGCGGTGACGCTGCCGACGCGCTCGAGGCCGAGCGTCTCCGCGGCCGCCGTCGAGAGCACGTTCGAGCCGGCGCCGGTGTCGAAGATGAACCAGCCGACGTCCTGGCCGTTGACCGTGGGGTGCACGAGCAGGTGGCCGGTCTGGACGCGCTTGACCTCGAGCGCGCCGGCGACGGAGGTGTCGAATCGCGTATCGGCGGGCGGGGTGAGGTCGCAGTCGAAGCGCGCCGTGTCGGCGGGAGCGGAGTCGAACTCGGACAGCGTGAGCGTGCTGCGCTGGCCGTTGGCGGAGAAGATCTCGACGGAGGTGGGCAGCGCGAGCCCCTCGTGCCGCTCGTACCCGGACAGCGTGACGATCTGCTCGCCGGTCGGCTGCTCGATCACGACGCGTGAGGGGAGCGATGTCTCGTCGTCGATCTCGATGGTCGCGCGGAGCTTACCGTCGGCCATGGCGAGCGCGAGGCGCGGCGGTTGGGCGGGCTCGGACGCATCGCCCGGGCTCCCCCCCACCTCCTCGATCTCGACGCCCTCGGCGGCGCGGGCCCAGTGGCCGCTGATCGCCCACGCCTCGAGCAGCGCGACGTCGTCGTCGCCCAGCTCGAGCACGCGGGACATCCGGTTCCAGTCGATCTCCCATGCGGTCGTCCCGTCGTAGCCCGAGCGCATGGCCAGCGCCGTCTCCAGGCGCGAGACGAACCGCCCCTCGCCGTCGAAGGCCCCGATGTAGCGCCCGTTCTCGCCGAGGAAGCTTGCGGAGCCGCCGAGCGTGACGACGCCGGCCGGGGCAGGCCCGATCGCCTCGCGCACACGCTCGAGCAGTCCCGTTCCGATCGCGGCGTCCTGCGCTCGTGCCAGGCCCGCGGCCCCCACCATCGCCAGCACGACAGACCTGCGAACGCTCATGCGCCGTCTCCTTCGCCCCCGCGCCGCCGGGCGGAGGCCTCGACGGGTGAGAGCACGAACGTGACCTCGTGGAGCGTGGCGCCGCGGCGGCGCCCGCTGCCCTGGGCGATCTCGGCGATCGCGCTCAGGTGCTTGTTGACCTCGCGCAGCTCGCCGGCGGTGAGCCACCCTTTGAAGCGCCCGCCCCAGATGTTCCGCGACGGGCCGCGGACGACGAGGCCGTCACGCCCCATCGCCCGGGCGAAGTTGCGCTCGGCGAGGCGGAGCATGGAGCGGATGGTGCGGGTGACGGCGGCGGCGTTGCGCCGGTCTCCGGGCTGGTATCGGAGGCGGAGCGGGCGTCCGGGCACGTCGTAGAGCGCCTCGTCGCGCCGGGAGGTCTCCCGCGAGCCGACCTCGCGGAGCAGGCCCACGCCGAGGAGCATGCGGACGTGGTAGTAGAGCCCGTCCTGCGTCCGCCCGAGCATCTCGGCGATCTCGCCGGCGGAGCTGGGGCCGGTGGCGTGGACGACGTCCACGATCTCCTGGCGGACGGGCGAGGCGAGTGCCTCGATCTGGCGGGGGTCGGTGATCTCGTGGGGCGTGGGTGCCATGGGTGCTCGGCGTGTCTTTGGTGAAATCATTGAGATTATTTCAATAATAGGCCCCCTCGCCTGCCGGGGGCAAGCCCTGCTCGGCGGCGCGCGTGCGCTTCAGGCGGTCGGCGCGACCACGCCGGGCCCGGTGGGGCGCGGCTCGGATTCGGCGCGTCGCTCCATGCGCCCGAGGATGACGCCGACCACGGCCCAGGCGAGGGCGGCCGGGATCGCGATCCAGGCCAGCGGGACGCTCGCGGCGGCGAGCCACCTGGGCACCCATGCGGCGAGCTGGTCGCCGCCCCGGTAGACGAAGGTGTCGATGAAGGCCTTGGACTTGTACTTGGCGTCGGGGCCGAGCGGGGCGAAGAGCATCTCGCGGACGGGTCGGGCGACGGCGTAGTGCAGGCCTCGGCGGGCGACCTGGACGGCGACGATCATCGCGACCACCGGCGCGAGCCAGAGGCCGACGAAGCCGAGGAGCACGACGGTCGGGAGGATGGCGAGCGTGATCCCCACGCCGAGCCAGCGCACGAGGCGGGCGGTGAGGAAGGCCTGGAGCAGGAGGGTCGCGACGTTGGCCAGCATGTCGATGAGGGCAAAGGTCTGCGTGCGCTGGGCCTCGTCGGCGATCGCCTCGTCGATGATGCGGCCCTGCTCCATGTACAGGAAAGTTGCCGTCACGGTCGTGATGAGCAGGTAGAGGGCGATCATGAGCATGTATCGCGAGCCGACGATGAGGCGGAGGCCTTCGAGGACCTTCGGCGAGGGTTCGCGTTCCGTGGTGGCGGGCGGTGGGGGCGAGTCGGTGAACACGTGCTCGGTCCCGCACTCGGGACAACGCACGAGATCGCCCTCTTCCGCGAGCCCCTGCAATCGGTAGCCGCAGGCCGTGCAGGTGGTGGCCGCGGGAGGGCCGGTCCGCGATTCCTGCAAACGCCCGCGCTGGCTCCGTGCGAGCCCGGACATCGCCTGGGTTGCGACCTCGAGCAGGACCACCGATCCGACCATCATGAATGCCGGCCGCACATGCTCGGCGAGGGTCCAGACGAGCCCGGAGCCGAGGATGGCGCCGATCGTGCCTCCGACGCCGACGACGCCGAAGAGGCGCTTGGTCTGCGCCGGGCGGAAGACATCGGCGAGGAAGGCCCAGAAGACGGACACCACGAACAGGTTGAAGACGCTGAGCCAGACATAGAAGCAGTAGCCGACCCAGACGCGCTTGCCCTCGGGCACGACGAACAGCAGCCCGACGAAGACGAGCAGGTTGAGCCCGAAGAACCGGTGGGCGAGGGGGATGAACCTGTGGCGGGGCCAGCGCGAGGCGATCCAGGCGAAGAGCAGGTTCGCCGGGATCATGGTCAGGAGGGTGGCGGTGAACAGCCAGGGGAGGTTGTCCCAGCCGCGGGCGATGCCCATCGTCTCGCGGATGGGCCGGAGCATGTAGTAGGACATCAGCAGGCTGAAGAAGTAGACCCAGGCGAGGACGAGAGGCTTCCACTCTCCCGGCTCGACGCAGACGCCGCTTCTGGAAAGCCAGGCCAGGGCTCCACGAGCGGCCTCGCCGATCCCCTTCCTGGGCTGTTGGTCGTTCACGCGATCCCTCCACCCGGCGGGACAGACTACCGCTCCCCGACCGTTCGGGTTGCGTCCTCCCCTCGATCGGGGGAAGAATCGCAACCCGCCGGCCTGCCCGCGGTACACGATTCCCGGCCGTTGTGGCCGCTGAACCGGAGACCCAGCGAATGCACCAGACCCGCCGCGAATTCCTCTCGACGACGACCGCCGGAGCCGCTCTGTTGACGCTCCCGCCCTATGCCGCGTACGCGCGGCTCGGGCGCGCGCCCAAGGCGATGCGCATCCTGATCCTTGGGGGGACGGGCTTCCTTGGCCCGCACTGCGTGGAGGCGTGCCTGGCGCGGGGGCACCACGTGACGACGTTCAACCGCGGACGCACCGAGCGGCGCACCGGCCACACCTTCGAGGGGGAGGCGAACGTCGCGAAGCTGCACGGCAACCGCGATCCTCTGAAGTGTGCGGACGAGGCGGCGCCCGAGGGGCCGGACAACCCCAAGGGGCTCTCCCAGCTCGAGCAGGGCGAGTGGGACGCGGTGATCGACAACTCGGGGTACTACCCGCGGATCGTCGGGGCCTCGGCGGAGCTGCTGGCGCCGCGGGTGCGGCAGTATGTGTTCATCTCGAGCCTCTCGGCGTACGCGGACAATTCGCACCCGGGCGACGACGAGACGGCAGCGGTCGCCACGATGCCGGACCCGACGATCGAGAACATGGGTCCGAACTACGAGTACTACGGCGCGCTCAAGGCGCTGTGCGAGCAGGCGGCGGAGGCGGCGTTCCCGGGGCGCACGACGAATGTGCGCCCCGGCTACATCGTGGGCCCGGGCGACTCCACGGATCGGTTCACGTATTGGCCCGTGCGCGTCAGCCGCGGGGGCGAGATGCTGGCGCCGGGGACGGCGAACGATCCGGTGATGTGGATCGACGTGCGTGACCTCGCGGCGTGGCTCGTGCTCGCGATCGAGCAGCGGCACGTCGGGTACTTCAACGCGATCGGACCCGCCGGGGGATCGACGATGGGGCGGTTGCTCGAGGCGTGCCGCGAAGCGTGCGAGGCGCCGGCGTCGCTCACCTGGGTGGACGCCGCGTTTCTGCAGGAGCATGAGGCGCCGCTTCCGATCTGGCTCCCGCCCGAGGGGGAGTATGCGGGCTTCCACACGCGCTCGAACGCGAAGGCGGTGGCGGCGGGCATGACGTTCCGCGACGCGTTGACGACATGCCGGGACACGCTGGCGTGGTTCCCCGGCGAGGTGGAGCGTCGGGTCCGCGTCACGGCCGAGATGATCGAGGAGGCGAGGGCGGCCGGGCGGCCGGCGCCCGAGCTCGGCGACCCGACGGCCCTGCGGGCGGGGATTACGGCCGAGCAAGAGGCGGAGCTTCTGGAGGCCTGGCGGTCCCGGGGGGGCTGAGTCGCCGACGGCATCGGGGGCTCCGGAGCGGCGGATGGACCCCGCGGCCGGCTCGACGCAAGTTCCGGCGGGGCAAGGCCCTGCGACCCTCGCAAATTCCCCCGCCGATTGGTGGCCAACGCCGGGCCTTGGTGTACTTTCCCACACGAAGGCTTGTCTGCGATTCCGGTCACGCGCAGAAGCGCGGGGACGGCGCGGCGATATGTCGCGCCGGCGCTATGCGTGTATCGGCGGTTCGCGTGTCGTGTTCGAAGGAGTCCTGCCATGCGTTCAGAGAGATTGGTCGCCCTCGTTCTCGGTGTTGGATTCCTTGCGCCGTTCGCGGCCGCCCAGGGGTTCGGGGATCGCGGGGACGGCACCGCGATCCGGGACGACTCCGAGGCGACGGTGAGCATCGCCGGCTTCGCGGGGAACGCCTGGCGGACGCTGAACTCCGACGGGCGCGTCCCGGTGGGCAAGAGCAGCTTCGACAGCCCGATGTTCGTCTCCATCGGCGAGATGGACGTCGAGACGACGGGCCAGACGGACGAGGTCGAGGTGGCGTGGTGGGAGCGGATGCTGCCCACGGAGCACCTCATTCAGTTCGTCTATCGCACGGTGAACGGCAAGCAGTTCGTGCCCTTCGGCGCCAAGGAGGGCGGGAGCCCGATCCTGGCATACACGTACGAGATGGGCACGAACGGCGACGTGATCGATTTCCGCGCGTGGGTCGACAGCGTGCTGTGGGAAGAGTTGACGATCTCCTACAGCTATGACGGCGGGCAGACCGTGTTCTCCGATCCCACGATCTACGACCCGCTCGGGGGCGGCGCATGGGGTGGCGGCGACGCCGAGCATCTCGGGCTTGCGATCCCCGGGGACGGCGTGAACTGGATTCAGGCGACGTACAAGATCACGATCATTCCCGCCCCGGCCGGCGCCCTCGCCCTCCTCGGGCCCGGCGCGCTCCTGTTCCGCCGCCGCCGGTAGAGCGGAGCCTCAGGACCACGCAGCGGGCCCGCGGATGACGCGGGCCCGCTTCCTTTTTCGGGCGGCGGGACGACCCCGCGCACGCCCGCTAAGCTGCACGCATGCGCCCTCGGACGCTCCAGCTCCTCGCCCCTCTCGCCGCCGGCGCGCTGTCGGGCGCCCCGGCGGCGGCCCAGAAGACGGTGTACGAGCTCGACTCGGGGGAGGACGTGTGGGTCGAGACCGCCGCGCCGGAGCCGGGGACGGACGCGTGGACGATCGCCGAGGCCCGGCGGGCGCTGGCGGCTGAGAAGCCGGGCGAGGCGGACTCGGCCCTCAGCGCCTGGCTCGAGGTCAACGAGCGGACCGACAACCCATGGCTCGCGGAGGCGTACATGCTCCGCGGCGACGCCCGCGTGGCGCGGGGGAATGAGTATGACGCCCTCTACGACTACGAGACCGTCGCCAAGGACTTCACGGGGTCGGAGGTGTTCATGCCGACGCTCGAGCGAGAGCTTCGCGTCGGGCGGATGTACCTCGCGGGTCTGCGCCGCAAGTTTCTCGGCATGCGGATCCAGAACGCCACCGACATCGGCATCGAGCTGCTGATGCGGATCCAGGAGCGGGCCCCGGGGAGCCAGCTCGCCGAGACAGCGGCGATCGAGCTGGCGGACCACTTCTACCGCGTGCGCGACCTGGAGCTCGCGGCGGAGATGTACGCGATCTTCCTCGTGAACTACCCCCGGAGCGAGCACCGGATGCACGCGATGCTCCGGCGGATCTACGCCAACGTGGCCCGGTTCAAGGGGCCGAAGTACGACGCGTCGACCCTGGTGGAAGCGCGGGCGCTGATCCGGCAGTTCGAGGGAGAGTTTCCTCAGCAGGCCGAGGAGTTGGGCGTGACCGAGGCCCTGATCGCGCGGCTCGACGAATCGGCGGCGGCCCAGATGCTCGCGACGGCCGAGTGGTACCTCCGCCGGGGAGACGAGGTCTCGGGGCGGTTCACGCTGCGCCGGCTCGTGATCCGGCACGAGGGAACGGTGGCGGCTTCTCGCGGACGCGACCTATTGGCCGACCGGGGGTGGGAGGCGCCCGAGGCTCCGCCGCTCCCGGCGGACCTCCAGGGGGTGATGACCGGGGGGGAGACGGCGCCGGACGCCGCGGAGGAGGCGCCGTGAGAGGGCTGCGAGCGATGCGGTGCGCCGCCTTCCTCGTTCCGTGGAGTCTGGTCGCCTGCTCGGCGGACCCGACGGCGGGGTACTCGTTCAGCTCGACGTTCGACCCGACCGTCCGGACGATTGCGGTGCCCATCTTCGCGAACGAGACGTACGCCTCGGGGCTCGAGGTGCGGCTGACGGAGGCGATCATCAAGGAGATCCAGCGGACAACGCCGTGGCGGGTCGTGGGCTCGGGGAGCGCGGCGACGACGCTCCAGGGGAGCATCGACTCGGTCGAGATGACCCGCCTGTCGCGTCACCGCGACACAGGTCTGGCGCAGGAGCAGGCCCTGCAGGTGACGGTGAGCTTCGCGTGGGTGGATAACCGGACCGGGCGCACGACGGTCAGCCGCGAGCGTTTCGCGTCGATCGCGTCGTTCGTCCCGCACGAGGGCGTCGAGCAGCCGATCGAGCTGGGGGAGAGCGCGGTCGTTCGGGAGCTGGCGCGGGACATCGTTGCGGAACTGCGGGCGGACTGGTGAACATCTGCTGTTCGGGCGTCGTTTGATCATGGGAATCCGTCGGCAGGCCGGCGGCCTAGCCTTTCGCGCACAAATGGAACGGCCTCAGGAATCGGAATCGATCGCGAGCCGAAATACCCCCAGACGATGCCCAGAAACAAGAACAACCGCAGCCCGCTGAAGCCCTCGCGCCGCCTGCCCGGCCTCCGCCATCAGGAGCAGTCCCCCCAGTCGGGGCCGGGCAAGCGCCCGGGCCATCCCGGGCCGGACCAGCCGGGCGCCCGCGGCGTGGGAACGGCCCCGCCCGCCAACCGGAACGTGTGGTGGCTGGTGGCGTTCAGCGTGATCGTGTTCATGCTGCTGATGGTCTTCAACAGCGCCAACAGCGGCAACCGCATCACGCTCTCGGAGTTCAAGACCCTCGTCGAGAACAAGCAGATCGACATCAAGTCGGTGAAGATCCGCGACTCGTCGGTTGTGGCGATGCGCGAGGCGGACCCGGTGACGGGCAAGGCGAGCCAGGTGATCGTGCCCTTCAACCGCGCGACGGAGCGCTACGTCGCCGAGTACGCGATGGAGATCACGAACAACCAGGCCGAGAGCAAGCCGCCGTCGAGCCTGACTCCCTTCATCCTGACCTTCGGGCCGTTCATCCTGCTGCTGGCCCTGATCTGGTTCTTCGTCTCTCGCGGGCTTCGGAACGCCGGCGCCGGGCCCGGCGGCATGCTGGGGAACTTCGGCAAGAGCCGCCATCGCGTGCTCAACAAGGAGATGACCGGCGTCACCTTCGCCGACGTCGCGGGCATCGAGGAGGCCAAGGAGGAAGTCGGCGAGATCATCGAGTTCCTCAGGAACCCCAAGAAGTTCACGAAGCTCGGCGGGCGCATCCCGCGGGGCGTGCTGCTGATCGGCGAGCCGGGGTGCGGCAAGACGCTGCTGGCCAAGGCGATCGCGGGCGAGGCGGACGTGCCCTTCTTCTCGATCTCCGGGTCGGACTTCGTGGAGATGTTCGTGGGCGTGGGCGCCAGCCGCGTGCGCGACCTCTTCAAGAGCGCCAAGGAGAACTCGCCCTGCATTATCTTCCTCGATGAGATCGACGCGGTCGGCCGCCGGCGCGGATCGGGCTTCACGACCGGCGGGCACGACGAGCGCGAGCAGACGCTCAACGCGATCCTGGTCGAGATGGACGGGTTCACCTCGGCCGACGGGGTGATCGTCATCGCCGCGACCAACCGCGCCGACGTGCTCGACCCGGCGCTCATCCGCCCGGGACGATTCGACCGGCAGATCGTCGTGCCGCTGCCCGACGTCAAGGGCCGGCTCGAGATCCTGAAGGTGCACGCGAAGAAGGTGAAGCTCGGGCCGGACGTGGACCTCGAGCGCGTCGCGCGCATGACGCCGATGTTCAGCGGCGCCGACCTGGCCGCGATCATCAACGAGGGCGCGATCAGCGCGACGATGCACAACAAGGACTTCGTCGAGCAGGAGGACCTCGAGGAGGCGCGGGACAAGGTCAAATACGGGCGCGCCCGCAAGAGCCGCGTGCGCGAGGCCGAGGAGAACCGCGCCACCGCCTACCACGAGGCCGGGCACGCGGTGATCCAGGCCCTGATCAAGGACGCCGACCCCCTCCACAAGGTGACGATCATCCCGCGCGGCCAGGCGCTCGGCGCCACCTTCAGCCTCCCGGAGAAGGACCGCACCGGGTTCGGCCAGCGCTGGCTCAAGGCGACCATGCGGGTGCTGTGCGGGGGGCGGATCGCCGAGCAGCGCGCCGTCGGCGACGTCTCCTCGGGGGCGGCGCAGGACATCTCGCAGGTCACGCAGATGGCCCGCCTGATGATCGAGGAATGGGGCATGAGCGAGCGCCTGGGCTTCGTCCGCTATGCGGGCGAGGACAAGCGCAACAGCTTCATCCCCGAGAAGGACTACTCCGAGGAGACAGCCAAGATCATCGACGAGGAGATCCGCAGGCTCGTGGACGAGGCGTACCGCGACGCCGAGCAGATGCTCGAGGAGCATTGGCGCAAGGTCGAGGCGGTCGCCGAGGCGCTGCTCAAATACGAGACGCTCTCGGGCGAGGAGGTCCACAAGGTGATGCGCGGGGAGTCGCTCGGGCGGACCTCGCTCGCCGAGCTGCTCGCCGGCCAGCGCCGTCCGTCACCGCCCGCCACGACCCCCAAGCGGGGTGACGACGAGGGGCCGGAGGCCGCGCCGGGGCTCATGCCCTCGCCCGCGTGAAACGCTGCTCACGATCGAGCGGGACATCTCCGATACAGGGATTGCCAGGGAGCGAGCGGCGCGTTAGGTTGCGCATGGACACCCCCGGCAGGAGGCCAGGCATGCGCTCACTCGTCGGCGCTCTCCTAGTCGCCCTGGTGGCGCAGCTTGCCCGGGCGGATCTCATCCACGACGCGACGCTCCGCTGGATCGTCGCCGACGCCGAGCTCGCCGGCGGGAACGGGGATCAGGTCCACCTCGAAGATCTGCACAGGCTGCCCGGCTTCTACGCCAATGCCCTGCACGCCGTCGTCGATCGCGGGAGCTCCGGATATGCGTCGGGGCTCGGCGCCGGGACCAGCGACTTCCGCGCGGGCTCGGTGTCGGCTCGCGGCGTGGTCTCCCTGGAGGCGTTCATCGACGGCTCGTTCATCGAGGCCTCGGCCGGGGGGCTCTCATTCGCGGCGGGCGACTTCCACGTCACCGAGTCGCAGAGCTTCCGGCTCTCCGCCACGATCATCTGGTCCAACTCGCCGGACCTGTGCGTGGTCGTGCTGCGTGAGACGAACGGGCTCGAGCATTTCGTGCTGGAGGCCTCCGGCGCAGGCGGTTCGGCGAGCGCGGAGGCGGAGGTCGTCCTCGAGCGAGGCAAGTTCTATTCGCTCTTCGGGATCGTCGCCGGGAGCGTGCTCGTCGAGGGCGGATCGGATCCCGCGGAGGGATATGCGGAGTTCTCGTTCAGCTTCGAGCCGGTCCCCGGAGCGCCGACGCTCGGGCTTCTGAGCTTTGCCGGCGCCTGGGGCGTGAGGCGGACGCGGCGATGACCCTCAGGGTCAGAAGGCGAGGTCCACGAGCTGCGCGCAGAGACGATCGCTGACCTCGGCGAAGCGCTCGTAGTGCATCTCGCACTGGCGCTCGATCTCCCCGAGGGTGACTCCGGCGCGCTGGAGGAACCCTCCGTCGGAGGCGCTAGTCGCGCTGATCATGGGCCTGGTCCACTCGAAGTGGTACTGGAAGCCGTACGTCCGCACCCCCATCCGGAACGCCTGTAATGCGCACGCTCCGGAGCGTGCGAGCACGGCGGCGCCGGGCGGAGGCTTGCCGACCTCCTGGCCGTGCGAGCAGAACTGGTGGCTTGCCCACGGGACGCCCGCGAGGATCCAGTCGTCGCGCCCCGGGCCGAGCAGCTCGACGCTGTGGAAGCCGACTTCCGGCTTCTCCATCGGACGCACCTCGCCGCCGAGCGCCGCGGCGAGCATCTGGTGCCCCAGGCAGACCCCCACCACCGGGAGTCCGGCCTCGTGCGCGTGGCGAAGCAGTGCCTGCTCGGCGGACATCCACTCGAGCCCGTCGGTGACGTTCTGAGGCCCGCCGAGGCTGACGACGCCCGTGACGCCGCGGAGATTCTCGGGCAACGCCGCGCTCCCCTCCAGGTCCGGACGGCGGATGTCAAGGACGTGCCCACGATCACGCAGCACCCGGCCCAGGCGTCCGGGCGTGCAGTGTCCGCTGTGCTGCACCACGACCACTCGCCTCATGCCACTACTCCAGACGCAGCATCTGCATGTACTGGTGATATCGCTCGTCCAGCTCCGCGCGCGTCAGCTCGCGGAGCCGCCCGAGGCTGAATTGCTCGATCGTGAAGCTCGCCACGACGGCGCCGTGCGCCATCGCCCGCCTGAGACTCTCGAAGGAGCCCGGCTCGGGGGCAGCCTTCCCGCCCTTCGCCGCGTCGGCGGCGATCGCGCCCATCATCCCCCCCGCGAAGCTGTCGCCCGCGCCGGTCGGGTCGACGACGTTCTCGGCGGGGAAGGCGGGCAGCGCGGCGATCCCGTCGCGGTGGACGAGGATCGCCCCGTGCTCACCTTTCTTGATGACGACGAAACGGGGCCCGTAGTGGAGCAGCCGGCGCCCGGCGGTCACGGGATTGCGCGTCCCGGTGAACTGCTCCGCCTCGTCGAAGTTGAGCACGAGCCCGTCGACGTCGCCGAGGAGCACCTCGAGCTCGGCACGGGTGGTGTCGATCCAGAGGTCCATCGTGTCCGCGACGGTCAGACGGCGATGCGGGAACTGGCCCGCCAAGCGGTGCTGGACGCCCGGGTGCATGTTGGCGAGGAACAGGATCTGGGAGCTGGCGTACGCCTCCGGCACGCGGGGCGGGTCCTCGACGAGCACGTTCAGCTCGGTGAAGAGCGTCTCGCGGTGGTCCATGTCCTCGGCGTAGCGTCCGCCCCAGCGAAAGGTCTTGGATGAGGGCCGCGTCTCCAGGCCGGTGGCATCGATCCCCTTGAAGTGGCCGATCTGCTTCCTGAACTCCTCTGGGAAGTCTCCCCCGACCGTCGCGACGATGCCGACCTTCGTGTAGAAGCTCGCGGCCGCGGCGAAGTAAACGCTCGAGCCGCCGAGGATGTTCTCGCGGTGCTCACCCGAGGGGGTGAAGACGGTGTCGATGCCGACAGTTCCGGTGACGGTGAGCATGGCGATAGGGTAGTAGGCATCCACCCCCGCCGCCCGCGGTGCGACCTCGCCGGCGCGCGCCCGGGCAGGTAGCATCGTTCCGCGTACCCCGGGGGAGCGTCGTGGCCGGAGAGCGGTACATCCACGGGACCGATCGGGAGGAGCAGGCGCGCCTCTCGCGCCTGAACACCCGTCTCAACGACGCGTGCCTCCTCCGGCTGGAGCTGCGCCCGGGCATGCGCGTGCTGGACGTGGGGAGCGGGCTGGGGCAGATGGCGCGGGCGATGGCCCGACGGGTCGCACCGGGGGTGGTCGTCGGGGTCGAGCGCGATGCGGATCAGCTCGCCGGGGCGCGCCGCCTGGCGCAAGACGCCGGCGAGGAGAGGCTGGTCGAGTTTCGCGAGGGCGACGCCTACGCCCTCCCGCTGGCGGATGGCGAGGCCGGCTCGTTCGACCTGGTCTTCTGCCGCTTCGTGCTCGAGCACCTGCGCGACCCGCAGCGCGCCGTGGACGGGATGGCGCGAGCGGTGCGGCTCGGCGGCACGGTCGCCCTCGCCGACGACGACCACGGGCTGCTCCACATGCACCCGAGCTGCCCGGCCTTCGACGCGGTGTGGAGCGCGTATCGTCGCACCTACGGCGCCGAGGGGATGGACGAGCGGGTCGGCTCGAAGCTGCCGGAGATGCTGGAGAGGGCGGGCGTCCGGGCGCGGGGGTGCGACTTCGTGTTCTTCGGCGGGTGCAGCGGCGCGCCCGGCTGGGACGACCTCGTGACGAACATGATCGAGGTGGTGCGGACGGCGCGGGGCGCGGCCGTCCGCCACGGCCTCATCGACGGGGCGAGCTTCGACACGGGGCTCGCGGAAGCGCGAGAGTGGTCTCGCCGGCCGGGGGCGTCGATCTGGTTCCCGATGTGCTGGGCGTGGGGAGTCAAGGAGGCGTGAGGCCTCAGCCGTCGAACGCTTCGAGCTCCTGCACCGTGCGAGGGAAGTCGTCGCGGAGCAGGCGCGAGAGCGAGCGGTCGGCGAGGATGCGCCCCTCGGTCTGGCACGTGGGACAGTAGTTGAACTCGCGCTCGGCGTAGACGACCCGCTGCACCTTCGTGCCGCAGACCGGGCAGGGCTCGCCGAACTTGCCGTGCACGGCGAAGCCGGGGCGGAATGCGGTGATCTCGCAGGGGCCGGGGAAGCGCAGGCCGCCGGAGCCATCGGAGAACTCCTCGCGGAGGCGTGCGGTCCAGAGCGAGAGCGTGTCGCGCGTGGCGGCGTGGAGGCGGGCGGCTTCTTCCTCGGAGAGCGACGTGGTGAGCTTGAACGGCGAGAGGTGCGCGGCGTGGAGGATCTCGTCGGAGTAGGCGTTGCCGATGCCGTCGAAGAGGCGAGGGTCGGTGAGGGCGCGCTTGAGGGTGTGGCGCTCGCGAGTGAGGGCGCCCGCGAAGGAGGCCGGGTCGGCGTCAAGCGCGTCGATGCCGCCGCGGGAGAACTGGGAAAGGGCGTCGCGCCCGGCGACGAGGTGGAGCGAGGCTCGCTTCTTGGTGCTGGCCTCGGTGACGGCGAGCGTGCCGGAGTCGAAGTCGATGGCCGCGAGTGTGATCTTCCCGCCGGGTGGCTTGACGGGCCGGCCGTCGGTCCAGCGGAGGCGGCCGGCGATCATGAGATGGATGGCGAGGAAGAGATCGTTCGAGAGTTCGAGAACGATGCGTTTGCCGATCCGGGAGACGTCGATGATGCGTTGCCCGTCGACGGTCTCGATCGGCGGATCGAAGGTGCGGAGGACGAAGGGGCTCACGATGCGCAGGCGCGCGATGCGATCACCGATGACGCGCTGGCGCAGGGCGTCTACATAGATCGTGACGTCGGAGAGTTCGGGCACTGCGGATGATAGTGTGTCTCCAACCGACTGTTCGCTCCGGGCTCTTCAGACGACGATCTCGATCCCGGCGTACACGAGCAGGTCGAGCACCTCACGCGTCCTTCGCCACCCTCGCCCAACTGTCCTTGAGCGTCATCGTCCTGTTGAACACCATCGCCCCGGGGCGCGAATCGGCGTCCACGCAGAAGTACCCGAGCCGCTCGAACTGGAAGCGCCGAATGCCGTCCGGCCACGCCGGCTCGTCGGGCGTGCGCTCCCCGAGCGCCGGCTCCAGCTTCGCCCCCTTCACCACCTCGAGCGAGTTCGGGTTCACATCATCCAAGAAGTTCCCTGTCGCCTTCCCCGGCGCCTCGACCGTGAACAATCGGTCGACCAGACGCACCTCCGCCTCGATCGCGTGGGCCGCGCTCACCCAGTGCAGCGTGCCCTTGACCTTGCGCACCTCGCCGCTGGCGTCGGGCGGCGGGCTCTCCCCGCCGCGGGTCTGGGGGTCGAACGTGCAGCGCAGCTCGACGACCTCGCCCGCCGCGTTGGTTAGCGCCCGCTCGCATTTGATCCAGTACGCCCCGCGCAGGCGCACCTCACGCCCGGGCGCGAGCCGGAAGAACTTCTTCGGCGGGTCTTCCATGAAGTCCTCCCGCTCGATGTAGAGCTCGCGCGAGAAGCCCACCCGCCGCGTGCCCGCTCCCGGGTCCTCGGGGTTGTTCGCGATCTCGAACTCCTCCACCTCACCCTCCGGGTAGTTCTCGATCACCACCTTCAGCGGGCGCAGCACCGCCATCCTCCGCGGAGCGACCTTGTTGAGGTGGTCGCGCACGGCGTTCTCCAGCAGCACCATGTCGCGCACGCTGTTGAACTTCGTCACGCCCACCTCGTCGCACAGGCTCCGCAGCGCCTCGGGCGTCACCCCCCGCCGGCGCAACCCGCTGATCGTCACCATCCGCGGGTCGTCCCACCCCCGCACGTGCCCCTCCTTGACCAGCCGGATCAGATTCCGCTTGCTGAGCACGACGTAGTTGAGGATGAACTTGGCAAACTCGATCTGCTGCGGGTGATGGATCTTGGGCCCCCAGGTGGCACGGCTCTCCGAGCCGTGCGTCTGCCCCGCCTCCGGATCGTCCCGTGCTGCTCCCGGATCGCCGCGATCTCCACGCACGGCTGGGACAGCCGTGCCACCACCCCGCCCCTCGTTGATCGCGTCGATGTACCAGTCGTACAGCGGCCTGTGGTCCTCGAACTCCAGCGTGCAGATCGAGTGCGTGATCCCCTCGAGCGAGTCCTCCAGCCCGTGCGCCCAGTCGTACATGGGGTAGATGGACCAGCGGTCCCCCGTGTTGTGGTGGGTCGCGTGCAGCACGCGGTACATCACCGGGTCGCGCAGGTTGATGTTCGGCGAGGCCATGTCGATCTTCGCCCGCAGCGTCCTCGACCCGTCGGGGAACTCCCCCGACGCCATGCGCTCGAAGAGGTCGAGGTTCTCCTCGACGCTCCGCTCGCGGTAGGGACTGGGACGCCCCGGCTCGGTCAGGCTCCCGCGGTGCTCGCGGATCTCGTCGGGCGTCAGGTCGCACACGTACGCCCTGCCCTTCCTGATCAGCTCGACCGCGAAGTCGTGCATCTGCTGGAAGTAGTCGCTGGCGAAGTAGAGCCCGCCGCCGTTCGGCCCCTCCCAGTCGCCCCCGAGCCACTTCACGTCGCGCTTGATCGCCTCGACGTACTCGGCCTCCTCCTTCACCGGGTTGGTGTCGTCGAAGCGCAGGTTGAACCTGCCGCCGAACTCCCTCGCCAGCCCGAAGTTCAGGCAGATGCTCATCGCGTGGCCGATGTGCAGGTAGCCGTTGGGCTCGGGCGGGAAGCGGGTGTGCACACGCCCGTCCCACTTCCCGGTGCGGTTGTCCTCGTCGATGATCTGCTGGATGAAGTGGCGGGGTCGTTCGCTCATGGTCTGCTCCGGGTCGGGCATCGTACGGACAGACGCGGAGCGCGGGGGGCACGATCCCCAGGCCGCGAGGCCCCGCCCGGGTTCAAGCCGGGGGCGGCGCCGACCGCCGCTTCGCGTTCCAACGGATGGCGGTGGACTCGAACCACGCGCCCTCGCGAGCGCCAGCCGCATAGCAAGCGGCGGCCGGACCTCCCGGCGTCACCATCCATGCGGAGCGCGGAGGGCACGATCCCCAAGCCCGGGTGGGCTCCACCCGCTTTCGAGGCGGGGGCGGCGCCGGCCGCCGCATCACGCTCCGGATAGCGGAAGGCGGAGGGCACGATCCTCAAGCCCCCGATCGGGGCTCCGCCCGCGTTCCAAGCGGGGACGATGCCGGCCATCGCTTCACCTTCCTTCCTGCACACGCCAAAAACACAACCGGCCCCGCGTTCGGGGCCGGCCGAGAACTCTCTTCGGGGCGATCGTCCTACCGGACCGCGCCAAGAGACACCCAGCCGCCCCGGGGGGTGGACTGCTGGCTGCTCGATGAGCTGGGCGCGACCCTCATGACGCAGGGAGTATCGGCCCCTTGCGCCCGCCGGTCAAGCCCGATCGGCGCGTCGGCCCCCGATCTCGAGCACCTACAGTCGCACCCGATGGCAACACGCCTCACCATCCCCGTGCCCGAGGACTTCGTTCTCTCCCGCGACGTCTGCTCGTACGGATACTTCCTGCTCGCTCCCAACCACTGGGACGTCCGCGCCCAGACGCTCACCCGCGTGCTGCACCTCGCCGAGGGCCCCGCGAAGGTCACGCTCGCCCAGGAGAGCCTCGCAGCCCCGGCGGCCGACTCCACCACGAACGGACACGCCAAGCACCTCTTCTTCCCCCACCGCCCGGGCGCGCCCCTGCGCGCCACCTTCGACCGCGCCATCTCCGCCGCCGAGCGCCGCGAGGCCCGCGAGCAGATCTCGCGCATGCTCCGCCTCAACGAGGACGCCGCGCACGCGGCCGCGTTCCACGCCCTCGATCCGCGCTGGAAAGCCTCCGGGCGCTGCCGCCTCTTCCGCTCCCCCACGCTGTTCGAGGACGTCGTCAAGACCGTCACGAGCTGCAACGTCAGCTGGCCCTCGACCGTCAACATGAACCGGCGCCTGTGCGAGGTGCTCGGCAAGACCGGCGCGTTCCCCACGCCGCTGCGCATGGCCCGGGCGCGCCCCGGAACGCTCCGCGCCCGCTGCCGCGTCGGGTACCGCGACCAGCGGCTCGTCGAGCTTGCCGGACTGTTCGTCCCCCGCGGCAAGCGCCCGCCCGAGGTGGACGAGGCCTGGCTCGCTGACCCCGCCACCCCCGACGACGACGTGTTCAAGTTCCTGAAGAGCCTCCCCGGCATCGGCCCCTACGCCGCGGGCAATATCATGATGCTCCTCGGGCGCTACTCGCGCCTGGCCCTCGATACCGAGAGCGTGCGCCACGGCAAGACGATCCTGGGCTACAAGGGCTCCGACGCGGCGATCATGAAGAAGATGACCTCGCACTACGACCCCTTCGGACCGTTCAAGTTCAAGAGCTACTGGTTCGAGCTGTGGGACTTCTACGAAGCCAAGCGCGGCTACTCGCACAACTGGGACCGCGACGAGGTGGGCAAGAGCTTCACCGCGAGCCAGCTCTGATCGCGCAATTCGGAGCCCGAGCCGCGCCGGCCGGATCTCGGTGCGTTCAACACAGAGGCACAGAGGCGCAGAGAAGACCCCGAAAGGCGGGCGAGGCTGACCCAACTCTCGCTGCGTTCCTTGTCTGTGCCTCTGTGTTGAGTTTCTGCCTTCTATCCAAGCAACCGCGGCCTCCTCCGCAGCAATCCTGTCGGAGTATGATGCCCGCATGACGACCGCCACGCTCACCGCCGGAATCCCGGCGAAGAACATGATCCTCTACCACGCCGTCCGCTTCCTCGTCGGCGATCCCGCGGCACTGATCGAGATCGAGGGCAGCTCCCCCGCGCGCACGCTCATCCTCCGCGAGATCGAGGTCGACCGCGCCCGCAAGCACGCTCGCGCCGACGCCGTGTTCGGCTACTCCGACTTCGCCCCCGCCGGCGGGCTCTCCGGTGATCGCGAGACCGGCAGCGCCCAGGGCGTGGTCGAGTTCTTGCGCCTGCACAAAGTCTCCCGCGTCATCGCTGACCGCTCGCTCCCCCTCATCTACGCCCACCACATCCAGCAGGCCGGCATCGCCCTCGAGTACGACCCCGATAAGGGCGTGCTCGACCGGCGCGCCAAGGACGAGCAGGAGATCGGTTTCCTCGCCGAGGCCCAGCGCGCCACCGAGCAGGTGATGGAGCGGGCCTGCCGCCTCGTCGCCCGCGCCCCCGCCGGGCGCGACGGCACGCTCCGGCACGACGGCGCCGACCTCACCGCCGAGCGCATGCGCGCGCTCATCGACGTCTGGCTCCTCGAGCTCGGCTACGCCAACCCCTCCTCCATCGTCGCCTGCGGGCACGAGGGCGGCGACTGTCACAACTACGGCGCCGGCCCCCTGCGCACCGGCGAGCCGGTCATCATTGATATCTTCCCCCAGAGCAAGGCCACGCTCTACAACGGCGACTGCACCCGGACCGTCGTCCACGGCGACATCCCCGACGAGATCGCCCGCATGCACGCCGCCGTCGTCGAGGCCAAGGCAGCCGCCATCGCCGCCACCCGCGCCGGCGTGACCGGCGAGGAGGTCCACGGCGCGACCGCCCGCGTCCTCACCGCCCGCGGGTACCACATGAGCCTCCCGCCCGAGGGCGCGCCGGAGAGCTACACCGCCATGACCCACGGCACCGGGCACGGCATCGGGCTCGACGTCCACGAGCCGCCCCTCCTCGACAAGCGCGGCCCGGCGCTCATCCCCGGCGACGCCCTCACCATCGAGCCCGGCCTCTACTCCCTCGCCCTCGGCGGCGTCCGCGTCGAGGACATGGTGATCGTCACCGAGAGCGGCTGCCGCAACCTCAACCGGTTGCCCGAGGGGCTCACCTGGGCCTGAGCGCCCCTGGAGAAACGGCGGCCCGAGCAAATAGGCTGGATTCTCCGGCCCCTTTCTGCTCGAATCTCGCATCAGATCCGGGCTGGAGTCCTGTGGCCGGGGCGTGAGTTTCGCTCCGTCACCGGACCGCGCCCGGGAAGTGCGCGAGGAAGCCCCGCGCCTGGGAGGCCGTCATGCAGCGCTGCGACGCAACCGTGCACAACCGGATCCGCACCCTTCTCGGCGCCGGCACGCCCGCCCGCACCCGACAGGCTCGGGAGCGGTTCGGCCTCGAGTGCCTCGAGGAGCGGCGCGTCCTCGCCGCGATCTCCTGGGACGGCGGCGGCGACGGCACGAGCTGGCACGACGCGGCGAACTGGAGCGGCGACATCGTGCCCGGCGGCTCCGACGACGTGACGATCGACGTGGGCGACACCCCGACGATCAGCTTTACCCAGACTACCGGAAACCGCTCCGTGCGGAGTCTGGTCTGCCGCGAGGCGATCAACTTCACCGGCGGGCGCCTCACGCTCGGCACGACCGCGAGCATGGAGGCGCCGACGACGCTGAACGGCGGCTCGCTCGCCGGCGGTGAGTGGACGATGGTCGGGCAGTCGCTCCTCTTCACCTCCAACGGCAACAACGCCCTCGCCGGGCCCGTCACCGTCAGC
>CAYTAH010000027.1:48703-60792 GCA_964435785.1 uncultured Phycisphaeraceae bacterium
ACAACGCCAACGCCGGGCTCCAGATCCTCACCGACAGCTTCACCAACCAGGGCACCGCCCGCGGCTCGGCCTCCGGCACCCTCCGCATCGCCGCCGCCGCGTGGGACAGCTCCGCCGGAAGCCTCGGCGCCGACAACGGCACGCTCGACATCGGCGGCTCGGTCACCACCGACGGGCTCGGCCTGCCCAACTTCTTCCGCAACGCCGGGACCGTCAACCTCATCGGCGCCGTCAACAACGCCGGCGACACCCTGACGCTCAACGCCCAGACCGGGACCTTCACCCTCAACGGCGGCACGATCTCCGGCGGCGCCATCGCCATGAGCGGCGGATCGCAGCTCCTCTTCACCTCCAACGGCAACAACGCCCTCGCCGGGCCCGTCACCGTCAGCGGCAACCTCGACCGCTCCGGCAACAGCGGCTACCTCAACATCACCGGCGGCCTCACGCTCAACGGCGTCCTCACCATCCGCGGCAACGACACCGTCGACTTCACCGGAACCCAGACCTTCTCCGCCGGCGTCATCGACTTCCTCGCCGACAACTCCGCCGGCCACAGCCTCCGCGTCGCGGGCCCCGACGGCTCCACCCTCACCGTCGCCGCCAACGCCTCCATCACCGGCGGGTCCGCCAGCCTCACCTCCAGCCTCTCCTCCACGGGCACGGGCACCCAGGCCCTCCTCAACCTCGGCGCCATCTACAGCGACAACGCCAACGCCGGGCTCCAGATCCTCACCGACAGCTTCACCAACCAGGGCACGATCGGCGCCGGAGGCGGCGGGGTGCTCCGGATCGATCTGCCCGGCAATCCGGCGACGTGGGCCAACGAGGGCACGATCGAGCTTGCCCCGGGCGGCAAGGTGGAGGTGGTGGACAACCTCGTTCTCGCCCCCACGTCCGATGTGCGGCTGTTCGCCGCGGGAGCTTCGCAGCATGGCGTGCTCGCCGTCACGGGCTCCGCGACTCTGGCGGGCGCGTTCACGGGCGCTTACGTGAACGGATACGTCCCCGCGGAGGGGACGTTCTTCGACTTCCTGACCGCGACCGGTGGGCGGACGGGCGAGTTCGGCTCCGCGAGTCTGCCCACCGCCCCGTCCGGCGACAAGACCGTGCTGATCTACGAGAACAACCGCGTCCGCATGCTCTCGACGGACCTCGCGGACCTCGACCTCAACGGCCAGACCAATACCCAGGACTTCATCCTGTTCCTGAATCTCTGGGCCGCGAAGGACCAGGCGGCGGACGTTGACGGCAACGGCATCGTCGACACCCGCGACTTCATCGCCTATCTGAACCTGTGGACCGACGGCTGAGGCGCTGGACCGCTCCCGCGCGGAACCGAGTGCGCCGCAATAACTCACGCCGGACCTACCCCTCGCCCGAATGCACTGGTAGAGTGGTCGCCTCATGACTGACCGAGTTCTCCCCTTCTCGACCGCCGCGCAGGCCTACCGCACCGCCCAGCCGCTACAGATCAGGCCCGTGGCGCAGGTGCGCCCCGTCTCGCGCCAGCCTGCCCGCGACACGCTCGACATCTCCGCGGCCGCCCGGGCCCGCACCCAGCCGACCAGCACGCTCGCGGCCGCGAGAGTCCCTGGGCAGGTCACGTTCGAGGCTTCCGCGCCCGCCAGCGCCCGGGGCTCGCTCCCGATCTACACCCATCCGGCCGACCTCAACGCCGCCGCGACCGGCGTCTCGGCCGGGCGCCTCGTTGACACGCAGGCGTAGGCAGAGCTCAGAGCGAAAAGCGAAAAGCGAGAATGAGAGGCAGGAAGCTGAGGCCGCCACTGCGATCGGAGCTCGTCGCTTCCCACTTTTCGTTTTTCGCTTTTCCCCCTCCCCCCTACCCTCCCCCATGCCCACGCTCCCTGCCCGCTCGCCCCACGCCCGTCACTGGCCGCTCGACCCCGAGATCGTCTTTCTGAACCACGGCAGCTACGGCGCTTGCCCGAGGCCCGTGCTTGAAGCGCAGGACCGCTACCGCGACCGGATGGAGCGCGAGCTGGTCCGCTTCTTCATGATTGACGTCGAGGGGCTGCTCGACCGTGCCCGGCAGGCCGTGGCGGACTTCGTGGGGTGCGACATAGAGGGTCTGGCCTTCCTCCCCAATGTCACCCAAGCCGTCGCCACGGTGATCGACAACCTCGAGCTCCGGCCCGGCGACGAGATCCTCGTCAACGACCACGAGTACTCGGCCTGCATCAGCACCTTCACCAAGGCCGCCAAGCGCGTCGGGGCCCGCGTCGTGAAGGCGAGCATCCCCTTCCCCACGCCCTCGGCCGACGCGATCCACGACGCGGTCATGAGCGCGGCCACGCCGCGCACGCGCGTGGCGCTGATCAGCCACATCACCAGTCCGACGGCCCTGGTCTTCCCCGCCAAGCGGCTCGTCGAGTCCTGCCGCGCCCGCGGGATCGAGGTGATCCTCGATGGGGCGCACGCCCCGGGCCAGATCCCGCTCGACGTCCGGGACATCAACGCCCAGTACTACACCGCGAATCTGCACAAGTGGCCGAGCTGCCCCAAGGGCACCGCGTTCCTCTGGGTGCACCCCGAGCGGCGCGAGGGCTTCGAGCCGCTCGCCCTCTCGGCGCGCGCGCACCTCAACCGCACCGACCGCGACCGCTTCCGCTGCCTCTTCGACTACATCGGCACCGACGACTACACCGGGTTCCTCGCCATCCCGGACGCCCTCGCGTTCATGGCCTCGCTGGAAGGCTCCTACGACGCGCTGATGGCCCGCAACCACGCCCTCGCCCTCGAGGGCCGGCGCATCCTCTGCGACGCTCTCGGGTGCGACCCGGCCACCCCCGATGACCTCGTCGGCACGATGGCGACGGTCATCGTCCCCGGCGTCGGCCTCCCCTCCGGCGGCACCGCGCCGGGCAAATACGAGGACCCGCTCCAGGAGAAGCTCGTCGCCAACCACAGCATTCAAGTGCCGGTCTGGAGCCTCCCCAGCCAGGGCCGCCGGCTGCTGCGGATCTCGTGCCAGGCATACAACTCGCGCGAGCAGATCGAGTACCTGGCCCGTGCCCTGAAGCAGGAACTCGCGCACGAATAGACGGGTTCATCCCCGAGGCACAGAGCTCGCAGGCCCGATCCCTACTGCTCGGGTAGGCGCATCTTCACGATCCTTCCGACGTGCAGCCGCTTCACACCGAACCGCATCTCCCCGCCCGCGGCCAGCGCCTCCTCGAACTCCTTCACCGAGTGCACGGCCTCGTCGTTCACGCTCACGATCAGCTCGTACGGCTTGAGGCCCGCTACGGCCGCACGCTCCCCCTGCTCGATCTTCGAGACGATGACCCCCGGATCCTCCGGCGAGAGCTGGAAGAAGCGGCGCACCTCGTAGGTCACGTCCCGCACGGTGAGCCCCGCTTCCTCGCTCTTGAACTTCGCGGCCGCCCCGAAGTGCGCCGGGCCCTCCTCAACAACGAACTCCGGGCGGAGGACGTCCCCGTCCCGGAACACTTCCGCCGCGAATGGCGTCCCGAACCCCAGATCCGTCAGCGCACGCGTGAGCATCGTCTCCGCCGCGCCCCAGGGCGGCGGGATCTGGTCGAAGTACTCTGGGTCGATCTGGTCCAGCGCCTCGATGAACTGCCCGCCCCAGCCCATGTCGTAGGGGCTGACCTGCACCTCCAGCGGGCGCGGCTGACCCTCGACGTGCAGGCGCAGCAGCACGTCGCCTACGCGCAGGCCGGCCCGCTCGGCCGGGGAGCCCCGGTAGACGAAGGTCACGATGCCTCCGGTCGAGCCGCCGTTGGTCTGCTCCACCACGCCGTTGAAGCGGGCCAGGTCGGGGTCCATCGCCTGCAGCTCGACTCCCAGCCATGCGAGACGGTGCTCCTCCTCCTCGCTGAGCGGCCGGTTGTCGGGGTCGAACGCCCCGTCGCCGGAGCCGAGGATCCGCTCAAGATCGCTCGCCGCGATCACTGTCGCGTCGTACTCGGCCCGCGACCACCCCCCGCCGCTCCAGTCGCTCGCCGTCGCCACCTTCTCCCGCACCATCACCGGCAGCGCCGCCAGCTCGCCGTCGAGCGTGAAGAGGAAGCTCATCGGCCCCTCCTGCCCATCGCCCGTCTCCTGGCTCTCGCCCGACACATCGCCGAAGTATCCGAACATGTGGTTGCGGAAGCCCCGCGTCATGCGCGCGAGCCTCGCCTGCCACTCGTAGCTCGTGCGGCTCTCGCCGAGCACCCGCACCTGCGAGCGCACGAGCAGCTCGTCCTCCACGTCCATAATGCCCCTCGGGCTGAACACGGCCGCGCCCGGCGCCGACTCGGCCAGCTCGACGATCATTGCGCCGTAGTCGCGCAGGCTTCCAACGAAGGCCGCGGGGGCCTCCCGCCCGTCGCCCAGGTGCACGCGCACGCTCTCCAGCCTCGCGGTGACCTTCGGCTTCAGCTGCGCCAGCACCAGCACGCGCCGCTCGTCCAGCAGCACGCCGGTGCCGTTCCATTCCGTGATCTCCTCGTCGTATCCCCCGCCCCACTCGTACATGTTCTGCGGCGACTGCTGGCTGGGGCTGCGGAATCGCAGCTCGACGCGCGGAAGCGCGGCCTGCGCCGCCGCCCGCACGCGTGCCAGCGCGCCGGTGAACGCCTCGCCGCTCCGCCACTCCCAAGCCTGGGGCGCGGTCTTCCACGAGCCATCGACCTCCAGCCCGCCGTCGAAGCACGCCGAGAGGGGCCTCCCGTCCGCGCCCACGATCACGCTCGGCCATGGCACGACGTGGTACCGCGGCCCCGGCTGCGCCGCCATCATCGTGGAGTCGACGCCGGTTGCTCCCAGCCACCAGCGCCCGTTGCTGAATCGCCCCTGCACCGCCTTGTACGGCCCGGGCGCCGAGGCGTCGAACTCCAGCGGCGCTACGCCTTCGAGCTCTCCATCGAGACGAAGCAGCATCGCGTTCTCTGCGAGGGCGTACGCGTCGGGAACGGCCCGGACCCGCTGGTCGCCGGCTCGCACCTCGATCCTTTCGACGAAGCGCGGATGCACGAGCGGATCCACCGTGAGCACCAGATCCGGCGCGATGAGGAACCCCTGCCGCTCCGCCGGCCGCTCCTGGGTGATGTAGGTCGCCCATTCGCTCTCCATCTCCGCCTCGGCCGAGCGGTACGCCATCCCCGGCGGCTCCGGCGCGGGCGCCTCGCCGTTGTCGTAGCGGAACGTGTGCTCCACGATCACGATCGACCCGGCGATCCGTTCGATGATCTCCGCGTCGCTCAGGCTCTCCGGCTGCTCTTGCGCCATCGTCCCCGTGCATGCCGCGCCCAAGACCGCTGTCACCGCGAGCATCCGTCGTATCCCGGCCATCACCTCACGTCCTTTCCGCGTCCGCCAGGCGGGCGCGCGAGCGTCGAGGAGCCGAGGGCCGGGCTGCCGCTCCGGCCTTCCGCCTCCGGCCCCGACCTCACTCCTTCGAGTAGTCCCGCCGGTAGTCCAGCACCAGCTGGCGCACCAGCCCGCCCCGCATGACGCTCAGCACCGCGCGGTGCTTGGTGTCCACATCGGCCACCAGCCTCTCATGGATCCGGCGCACGTCGTCGATCGACTCCACCGGCTCGTCGTCGACCTTCAGAAGGATGTCGCCGCGAGTGAGCCCCGCCCCCGCGGCGTTTCCGGGCCACTTGACCCCGTAGACGAACACCCCCTGCTTCCTGAAGAAGTAGAGGTCGGGGTTGTCGAACTGGTTGATCGCCTTGACGGTGAAGTCCCAGCGTGTCAGCGCGAGCTCCTCGCCCTCCACCTTGCCCTTCTCGCGCGGGACGATGGTCAGGCTCAGGGTCTCGTCCCCGCGCGCGATCTCGAGAGTCGCCTCCCCGCCCTTGGGCAGCAGCCCCAGCATGCGCCTGATCGCGGGCAGGTCGTTCTCGCGCGCCGCCGTCACCGATACGCCGTTGATCCGCATGATCCGGTCGCGCGCGCGGACCCCAGACTCCCGCGCCGGGCTCTCCAGGTCCGTCTCCGCGACGATCACCCCCGACTCGTACGGGAAGTAGATGTCCTTGTTGAAGTCGGACAGCGCCTGCAGCTGCAGACCGGTCCAGCTCCACGTGACGCGCCCCTCGTCGCGAAGCTGCGGCAGGAGCACCTCGATCGTCGCCGCCGGGATGCTGAAGCCCAGCCCGTCGGCGAACTGCGACGCCCCCCGCGTGTTGATCCCGATCACCTCGCCGGCGGTGTTCACCAGCGGACCTCCCGAATTGCCCGGGTTGATCGCGGCGTCGGTCTGGATCCACAGGCTGTACTCGCTCACCGCCTCGAGGTATCGCGCGGTGCTCGAGACGATCCCTATCGAGACGGACCGGTCGAGCCCCCACGGCGCACCCATCGCCATCACGAAGTCGCCCTCGCGCAGCTGCGTGGAGTCTCCCAGCGCCGCGTGCGGAAGCTCTTGCGGCTCGTCAAACGCCAGCCGGAGCACCGCGAGGTCCGTGTCCTTGTCGCTCCCGAGGATCTCCGCCGGGGTGTGACGCCCGTCCGAGAGCAGGCACCGCACACGCTGCGCCTTCTCCACCACGTGCCAGTTCGTCAGCACGTGCCCCTCGGGCGAGATGATCACACCCGAGCCCGACGATTCCTGGAGCACCCGCTTGCCGCTCTCCGTGCTCTCGCTGACGACGCGGATGTAGACCACCGCGGGGAAGACCTTCTCCTTGGCCTCCTGCACGATCTTCCGAAAGTCCGGGTATTCGGCGATCGCGCTCGGCGCATCCACCTGGGCGACGACGGCGCCGCCCCAGAGCGTCGCCGCGCCTGCCGTCCACGCCAACATGGCTCGCCGCATCAGAGAACCTCCTGCCGAACGCGCACCGCAGTCTAGACGGGGCGACGCGATCGCGGGCCGGGGGTCGGGGAGCGTCTCGAGGGGCGAGCAGCGCCGGAGTCTCGCCCGCGGAGCGAGGGGCGCGAGCCTTCGAGCGCCGGCCCACCGGCGCGGGAACCCCGCCGCCCGGAGGCACGCCGCTAGGATCCGCCCATGAACGAGCCGCCAGCCTTTCCCGCAGGGCCAGCCCCGGCCGACCTCCCGGGTCCCTTGACCCCCGAAGACCTCGCGCCGCACATCGATGAGCTCGCGGCCGCTCCGGCCGCGCTGCGACGAGCGGTCGGGCCGCTCTCCCGCCTCCAGCTCGACACGCGCTACCGCAACTGGACTCTCCGGCAGATCGTCCACCATCTCGCGGACTCGCACGTCAACTGCTACGTCCGCTTCATGTGCGCGCTCACGGAGCCGGTACCCACGATCAAGGCGTACGACGAGGGCGCATGGTCGGCCCTGCCGATCTCTCGAACCTGCGATGTCGAGGTCGGCCTCGCGCTCTTCGACGCCATCCATGCCAAGTGGGTTGCGCTGCTTCGCTCGATGAGCATCACGGACTTCGCCCGCGCGTTCCACCACCCCGAGTTCGAGACCGACGTCCGGCTCGCCGACGCGATCGCTCACTACGCGTGGCACGCCCGGCACCACACCGCGCAGATTCTCTGGCGGCGACGCGCGGAAGGATGGCACTGACCCGAATTCCGGATGTTTCCATCACTTTTCGGCGAGCTTCCGGGCGTCAAATGATGTTTCTCCGACAACGCGTGTCATGTATTCTGCGCGGACCACGCTTCCCAGGGGTGTGCGGGGCCTCGGCCCCGCTGCTGTCTCTCCTAGCCGTCCCGTCACCGCGCACACGGAGACACACCATGCGCAGAAGCACCGCCGTCCTCCTGCTCGCCGCCACCATCGCCGCCCTCCAGGGGTGCGCCGCCTCCAACGAGGCCGACCTCGCCCGCTACGGGCCCGGGGCCCCGGCCCAGCTCTTCGCCGACATGGGGGCGTACACGCGAACCGTCACCACCGACTCTCCCGAGGCTCAGGAGTACTTCAACCAGGGGCTGAACTGGCTGTACGCGTTCAACCACGACGAGGCGGTCCGGTCGTTCACCAAGGCCGCTGAGGTCGATCCCGGGTGCGCCATGGCCTGGTGGGGCGCCTCCTACGCCCAAGGGCCGAACTACAACGACCCCGAGATGACGTCGGGCCGATCCGAGGCCGCGTGGGAGGCGTTCCGGAAGGCCGAGGCCGCGCTCGACGATGAGACGCCCGCCGAGCGGGCGCTCGTGGAGGCGCTCGCCCATCGTTACGCCAAGCCTTGGCCCAAGGACCGCGCCTCGCTCGATCGGGCCTTCGCCGACGCGATGGCGGAGGTCTGGGCGGCGTACCCCGACGACCCGGACGTGGGCGCCCTCTACGCCGAGTCGCTGATGAATCTCAGGCCCTGGGACCTCTACACCCGCGAGAAGGAGCCTCGCGAGGACACCCCGATCATCATCGCGACCCTTGAGCACGTCGCGCAGCTCGACCCCTACCACCCCGGCGGCAATCACTTCTACATCCACGCGCTCGAACCCAGCGCCACGCCCGACCGGGCGATCCCGGCCGCGAACCGGCTCTGCGACGCGGTGCCCGCGGCGGGACACCTGCGGCACATGCCCTCGCACATCTACGTGCAGGTGGGGATGTGGGACGAGGCGATCGTGCAGAACCAGAAGGCGATGGCCGCCGACGAGGTCTACCGCTCGCTCTCGCCCGAGCAGTTCGTCCAGCACCTCTACATGGCGCATAACTCGCACATGCTCGCCTTCGCCGCGATGATGGCGGGGCGCGAGCAGGACGCGATCGAGGCCACCGTCTCGATGTGGGAGGACATCCCCGCCGAGACGCTGCCGAAGGTCGCGCCGCTGGTCGATCCCTGGATGTGCGCCCGTTACGACGTCAAAAAGCGCTTCGGTCGCTGGGACGAAATCCTCGCCGAGGCGGCTCCGCCCGAGTACCTGGTCGTGACCACCGCCAACTGGCGCGCCGCACGGGCCGTCGCCTACGCCGCCAAGAAGGATTTCGACGCCGCCCGGCGCGAGCACGATGCCTTCCGCGAGACGCTCGAGACGATCCCCGAGGACCATATGTGGGGTCCCGATCCGACGCACGACGTTCTCGCTGTCGCCGACGCCTTCATCGCCGGGGAGATCCTGCTCCAGCAGGGCGACTACAAGGGCGCTGCGATCGAGCTCGAGAGGGCCGCGGCCGCCGAGGACAAGCTGGCCTACGGCGAGCCGCCGAACTGGCTCCAGCCGGTGCGGCACACCCTGGGCGCGGTCTATCTCGCGGATGGGCGCCACGAGGACGCGGAGCGCGTGTACCGCGAGGACCTGAAGAAGTGGCGGGAGAACGGCTGGGCGCTCTACGGGCTCGCGCGGGCCCTCGAGGGGCAGGGAGAGACGGCGCAGGCCGCGGCCGTGCGTGGGCAGTTCGAGCGGGTGTGGGCGAAGGCCGACCAGCCGACGCACACGAGCTGTCTCTGCATCCCTGAGATCTGAGTCACGGGCCACCCCCTGCTCGCGACCCCCGGCGGCGATCCCGCCGGGGGTCGTCTGCTACGCCGAGCGAAGTGCAAACAGGGGGAGGAATCTGTTCCGGGAACGGACGCGATGCTTTGTCGCCTCGGCGTGGCCCGCTAGGCTGGCGCTGGGGCGGTATTGCGTCGGCTGACGCGGGGCAGAATCACGCAAGCTCACCGGGAGACATGCCATGCAGCGGGATGAGGGCAATCGGTCGGGAATCGCCTCTGGGCACACGTGTCGCCCCGGTCGCTGGGGGTGCCGAGCGATTCGCGCCGGGGCGGCGGCTCTGGGGTGTGTCGGTGCTCCGGTGGGCGCGCAGGAGTGTGGGTGGGGAGAGATCGGCATGAGTCCGGCACGCGATCACGCGATGGCGTACGACGCGGCCCGCGGCGAGGTCGTGCTCTTCAGCGGCGGGGAGACGCGCGTGTGGGACGGGACGGAGTGGGTGCTTCGCGCGGAGGCCGGCCCGTCGAGCAGATCGGGCCACGCGATGGCGTACGACGCCGCGCGGGGCGAGGTGGTGCTCTTCGGCGGGCATGACGGGTCGCGCGACGGGGAGACTTGGACATGGGACGGGGCGGGCTGGACGCTCCGCGCGACGACGGGTCCCACTCCTCGCCAGGGGCACGCGATGGCATACGACGCGGAGCGGGGGGAGGTGGTGCTCTTCGGCGGGCGGGCCGCTTCGAACCTCGACGACACGTGGGTCTGGGACGGGAGCGAATGGAGCGAGCTGAGCGTCACCGGTCCGGCCCCGCGGACCGGGCACGCGATGGCGTACGACGCGGTGAGAGAAGAGGTCGTGCTGTTCGGCGGGGCCTTGGAAGTTGATAGCGACAGCGACGAGACCTGGGTGTGGGACGGCGCGGCGTGGACGCTTCTGGCACAGGCGGGCCCTACGGCTCGGCGCGGCCACGCGGTGGCGTACGACCCCGCGTCGGGGCGAACGCTTCTGGTCGGGGGCGCATACTACGACGATGACGACAGCTTGTTCCATTACCTGCAGGACAAGTGGGTGTGGGAGGGCTCGTCGTGGGCGTCGCTTCCATCGGATGGCCCATCGAGGCGGAGCGAGCACGCGATGGCGCACGATGGGGCACACGGAGAGATCGTGCTCTTCGGGGGCACCCTGCCGAACCCCCTGGATCCATACGACTCTCCGATCACCGATGGAGAGACGTGGACGTGGGACGGCGCCGGCTGGGAGCTTCGCGGGAGCACGGGGCCGTCGCGACGATTGGCGCACGGCATGGCCGAGGATGCTGCGCGAGCGGAGCTTGTGCTCTTCGGAGGACACTTGCCAGACGACGACGGCGGCGTGGCGGAGTTCTACGACGATACGTGGACCTGGGACGGCGCCTTTTGGCTGCGAGCGCCGGCGCAGTCGACGCCGCCCGCGAGGACGCGCGCGGCGATGGCGTACGACTCGGCGCGCGACGAGATCGTGCTCTTTGGTGGGCACGGATCGTCTCGGCTGTTCGGGGACACGTGGACGTGGGACGGTGCGGGATGGACGCTCGCATCGCAGACGGGCCCGGCGGCACGCTACTTTCACGACATGGCCTACGACGCGGCCCGGGGAGAGGTCGTGCTGTTCGGCGGGCGCATCAGCGCGCCGAACGGCGAGACTTGGACCTGGGACGGACTCTCGTGGACGCTGCGGGCGCAGACGGGCCCCTCGCCCCGGTATCGGCACAGGATGGTGTACGACCCGGTCCGTGAGGAGGTCGTGCTGTTCGGGGGCGACGACGGGGACGATGACGGCGAGACTTGGACCTGGGACGGCACGGACTGGTCGCTTCGCGCCCAAACCGGCCCGTCCCCGAGGGTCGGACACGACATGACGTTTGACCCGGAGCGCGGCGTGGTGGTGCTGTTCGGTGGACATGACGGGAGCGCCGACGGCGAAACGTGGGAGTGGGACGGGGACGACTGGACGCTCGTCGCCGAAACCGGGCCTTCGGCGCGGCTCGACCACGCGATGGCGCACCACGGCGCGAGCGGGGGGACCGTGCTCTTCGGCGGGTACTTCTTCGGCACAACAGTCAGCGACACGTGGCTGTGGGCGTGCGAGAGTTCCGGATGCTACGCCGACTGCGACGCGAGCGGGTTGGTCGATACGCGGGACTTCCTGTGCTTCCTCAACCAGTGGGCCGACTCTTACGGCGGCGGGTGCGGCGATCCGAACGACTGCTATGCGGACTGCAACGGCGATGGGGCCGTGAACACAGTGGACTTTGTGTGCTTCCTGAACGAGTGGGCCGCGGTGTACAACAACGGCGGGCAGTGCCGGTAGCGGCTGCTCGGTTGCGACGCGAGTGAAGAGCTGTTGGCGCGATTGTCTGGCCCGCCAAGCGCGGGTGATTTCACGCCTCGTGTCGGCGCTGACTGCGGCGACCCTGATCGCCCGGCGAGTGCCGCGCGCGCAACGGCGTCAGGGGTGGACCTGTCAGGCTGGTGAGGAGGTTGCGTATGGCGGGTCGACGGCTTGACCAGATCGCGTGGGCTCGCTTGGTCGCGAGTGCGGCGATCGTCGTGTGTTCGTCGGCTGCCGCGGCGGAGGATCACCGAGTCGAGCCGGGCGAGCATTGGTCACGGCTCGCGCAGGCGGTGAAGCCCGGCGACCAGATCGTGCTGCTGCCCGGCACGCACCGGCCCGCGTCGTTCTTGGCGCTGCGCGGGACGGAGCGGGA
>CAYTAH010000028.1:0-59936 GCA_964435785.1 uncultured Phycisphaeraceae bacterium
GGCGGGGCCGCCCTCGAAGAGCTCGCCGAGGCCATCGTTCTGTCGATGGGCGCGGACGAGGTTGCAGAGGCGGGCGGGCTCGATTGTGAGGAGGGCGATCAGGCGGGGCCAGTCGATGGCGCCGCTCTCGACCAGGGCTTCGGCGTAGAGGGGCAGGGCGGTCTCGAGGCCGATGATGCCGAAGGGGGCGTCGTCGAAGGGGGCGTTCTTCTCGTCGGGCGTGTGGGGCGCGTGGTCGGTCGCGAGCACCGTGATCGTGCCGTCGGCGACGCCCGCGATGATCGCGTCGATGTCGCGGCGCTCGCGCAGCGGCGGGTTCATCTTCGCGGCGGTGTCGTAGCCCTCGCACGCCTCGTGCGTGAGCAGCAGGTGATGGGGGCTCGCCTCGGCGGTGACGGGCAGGCCGGCCGCACGTGCGCGGCGGACGATCTCGACGCTCCCGCCGCTGGAGATGTGCTGCACGTGATAGCGGCAGCCGGCCTCGCGCACGAGGCGCACGTCGCGCTCGATCATGATCTCCTCGGCGACCCGCGGCCAGCCGACCAGGCCGAGGCGGACCGAGACCTCGCCCGCGTGCATCGCGGCCCCGCGCGTGAGCGTCGGCTCCTGGCAGTGCTGCATGAAGGCCAGGCCCAGCGGCGCGACCTCGCGCATCACGCGCAGCATGACCCCCGCCGAGGCGATCCCGTCGCCGTCGTCGGAGAAGCCCACGGCGCCGGCCTGGGCGAGCAGGCGGAACTCGGTGGGCTCGACGCCGGCCCGGTCTTTCGTCGCCGCGGCGACGGGGAAGACGCGGCACGCCGCGCGGGCCGCGCGGTCGAGCACATACCGCACCACCTCCGGCGAGTCGATCGCCGGGCGCGTGTTGGGCATGCAGCAGACGGTGGTGAAGCCGCCCGCCACGGCCGCCCGCGCCCCGGAAGCCACCGTCTCCTTGTGCTCCTGCCCCGGCTCGCGGAGGTGGACGTGGGGGTCGATGAGCCCGGGGCAGACGAGCCGACCCTCGGCGTCGATGACGCGGTCGGCGGGGGAGCGGGCGAGCTTGCGGCCGATCTCGGCCACGCGACCGTCGGCGATCGCGACGTCGGCGGCCTCGTCGCGCCCCGAGGCGGGGTCGATGACGCGCCCGTTGGTGATGAGCAGGGTGGGCATGGCCGCGCATCGTACGGGAGGCGGGCGGTCCCGCGGTTTCCACGCCGGGCCGGGCGGTCTATCCTTGTGCCCGGCCCGGAGGGCCGGCCACGGGGTGTAGCGCAGCTTGGTTAGCGCGTCTGACTGGGGGTCAGAAGGTCGGAGGTTCGAATCCTCTCACCCCGATTGTGCTGCCGCCGAGGGGCGCGGCTTGGCCTCTGGGCCCGAGCGGGGCGCCGGGCTTCCGCGATGACCCCGCCACGCCCGGCGGGGCTGGACAGATCCCCAAAATCTGGACGATCTGCCGTGATTTCCACCCCTCAGGGTAGAGATTAGGCGATAATTTCATATGCTTATCTAGAGTTTCCACGCGCCGAGACTGGAGTCGCCATGTTGTCGGTGACAGCCGAATACGCCCTCCGGGCGGTCGTCTACCTGGCGCTGCACCCCGGTCACCCCGCCACGGGACGCGAGATCGCGGCCGGCACCAACTCCCCCGCCCGCTACATGTCACGGGTGCTCCGCGACCTGACCAGCGCCGGCCTGCTCAAGGCCTACCGCGGGCCCTCGGGCGGGTTCGAGCTCACCCGGAGCCCCGGGGCGATCAGCGTCCTCGAGGTCGTCAGCGTCGTCGACCCCATCCGGCGCATCCACCAGTGCCCCCTGGGGATCCCCTCGCACGGGCCGAACCTCTGCCGGCTGCACCAGCGGCTCGATGAGTCGATCGCCTCGCTCGAGCGTGTGCTGGCGGCCTCTCCCATCACCGACCTGCTGTCCCCCACCGAGGCGGGCACCGTCCCCATCACGCCGAGCACCGACGGGGAGCAGCGGGCCGTCGCGTGCATGTTCAGAGCGAGTCCAGGTAGCGGCGGATGATTCCTCCGGCGCACGCGCCGGCGAACCTCTCCAATGCCCCGTTGAACGAGTGTGCCGCGTCGTGGTCGGCGTCGTCCGAGATCACGCGCGCGACGCCGAGGGGGACGCCGTACTCCACGCACACCTGCGCCACCGCCGCGCCCTCCATCTCCACGCACAGCGCGGTGGGCACGCGGCGCCGCACGAGCGCCCGGGCATCCGGGCTCGCGATGAAGCGGTCGCCCGTCGCCACGTCGCCCCGCACCAGACGCGGCGCAGCGGCGGCGTCGCGGGCGTGCCGCAGCATGGGGTGCTCCGCGAGCAGGAATCCCTCGGCGGCGCGGTGGAGCGAGTCGGTGATGCCCGCGTCGGTCTCGAGGAACGTGCGCCCCAGCAGCGGGATTTCCATGGGCGGGAAGAGCGGCGAGGCGTCGAGGTCGTGCTGCACCAGGCGCTCGGCGATCACGATGTCGCCGGCCGCGAGGTCGGAGCACAGCGACCCGGCGACGCCGAGGAACACGATCTGATCGACGCGGTAGTGCGCGACGAGTTCGACCGACGCCACCGCCGCGGCGACCTTGCCGATGCGCGAGTGCGTCACCACCACCTCGACGCCTCCGCGCCGGGCGCGGACGAAATCCCGGCCGCCGATGGTGCAGCGGTCGGTCGGGTCCAGCATGGCGAGGACGCCGGCCACTTCCTGCGGCAGCGCGCCCAGCACCCCGACTCTCATGGGGCAGGCTCCCGGGTGGGTCGCGGTAGCGTACGGCCCGCGTCGCGTCTACGCCGCGAGGGGCCGCGACGTGGCGCCGGCGAGCGACTTGATGGGCTGGGCATCGCCCTGTCCCATCCTGTACATGAGGCCCTGGGCCCCGAGCCAGAGGCGGATGGGCCCCTTGACCGGCTGCGTGAACGTAATGCTGTGCGCCCCGATGGTGAGGGACACCATCGGGTGGATCATGCGCAGCACCTCGACGGTCGATTCCCCCGCCGCGGCCCGCCCCCCGGAACCGGGCAGCGCCGCCAGGCGCAGCTCCGTGGGCGTCTCTGATTCGGAGCCGAGCTCCCCGACCCGCACGTTGCCCGCGACGGTGGTGACCCCCGCGACCACGGCGCCGCCCGCGCCGATGAGGTCCCCGCCGATCGCGAGCGTGCAGCGGCGGATGCTCTTGCTGAAGTTGAGCGTCTGGCCCACGTTGCCGCGCACCTGGTCGAGGTAGCCCACCAGGGCGTTGCGCCCCACGTTGATCGTGCCCTCGCCGCGCCCGGCGATGCCCCGCGGGGCGACCAGGTCCTTGCTGCACTCGAGGTGGCAGGAGTCCACGAGGCCGTTGACGGCGAGCCTCCCCGCGGCCTTGACGCGGAAGCGGTCCCGGATGTCGTGGTGGATGTGGACGTCCCCGTCGAACTCCACGTGCCCCGTGTGGAAGTCAACCGTGCCCTCGATCTCGAGGACCGGGTCCACGATGATCATGCTCCCCTGGAAGCGCAGACGCCCGTCCCGATCGGCGAACACGCGCCCGTCGGGCAGGAGGCGCAGGCTGGCGTCGAGGGTCAGCGGCAGCGCGGCCCCCGGAGTCGGCGCGATCACCAGGCCGGTGACGTCGCGCCCCGCCTTGCCGGGCGTCGCGGGGTGCACCGTCGCGACCAGATCGCCCGCGTGCACCCGGACGAACGCCTGCCGGGCGTAGTGGTCCACGCGCCCGTCGTCGTCGGCCTCGGGGGGTCGGCCGCCGGCCGGATCGTTCGGATCGTGGCCCGGGCGCCACTCGATGCGGGCGTCGCGCCCCGGCTCGGGGGGCTCGGCGCGGGCGAACACACGGTCGATCGGCGCCGGCGAGGCCTCGAAGTCGGCCGCGATCTCGGCCAGCGCCTGCTGCCGGCACGCGTCGATCTGCACGCCCCGCTCGCGGGCGAGCGCCGTCAGGGCCTCCGGCGTGACCGTGTCGGGGTCGACACCGGCGGGGATGACCGCGCGCGCGGCCAGGTTGTCGGCCTCGAGCACGATCATCGCGCGTTGGGGCTCGCGGGCCTTTGCCATCTCCGTTCCCGTTCACGGCGTCGGGTGCTTTTCCACGACTCCCGCACGGGCGAGAGTCCCAACGAGTCGGCGCTCAAGGCGTGGGGCGACGGTCGATCGCCCGAACACGGGCTTGACGGTCTCCATCGGCAGCCGGATAACGGCATCTCCGGCAAAACCGCTTGGACGGGGCCAGATTCTCCCGCCCCGCGGGGGAACGCGGCGGCATTCGGCAACGTCCGATACGTACCCCCGGCGCGGAGTCCGGCGGCGGCGGGGTCACGCCGCGCCACGCGACGGACCTATGCTCGGGCCCACGCGAAACGGGGCTCGGAGAGACCCCAACAAGGCGGCGCACAGCGCGGCGAGCGGAGGCAGGCGATGCGATCGATGATGCGGGCGGCGTTGGGGATGGCTGCGCTGGCGTGCCTCTCGTGCCATGCCGGGCCCCAGGGTGACTCGCCCTATATCCGGGTCGTCGATCAGGACCCCTCGACGATGCGCCTCGACATCGCGGTGCGCACGCTCGAGGCGGAGAACGGCCGGGGCCCGCTGCTCAACCTCGTGGGCGCGATCCATATCGGCGACGCGTCCTTCTACGACGCGGCCCAGGCGATCCTCGACGTCCACGATGTCGTGCTCTACGAGGGCGTCGGTGGGGGGCGCGAGCCCGCCCCGGAGCCGACCGGCGACGAGGCGGCAGCGGTCGCCACCGAGCGGCGCGTGCGATTCCTCGCGGTGCTCGCCGAGGACGCTCGGCGTCACGAAGGGGAGTATCCCCGGTCCGGGGCGGAGCTGGTCGAGTCGGCCGGGGGCGCTCTCGGCGTGCTTGTGAGCGCGGCGCTCGTGGACGGCTGGGGCGAGTCCGTGAGGATCGAGTCGGGCGAGCGGTTCGACGTCGTCAGCCTCGGCGCCGACGGGGCCGAGGGGGGCGCCGGGCCCGATGCGGACGTGCGCGCCAGCGAGCTGCGCTCCGCGCCGCGGACCATCGCGCCCTCGGAGGACGCGGCGGGGCTGCAGCGCGACCTGGCCGACGCGCTCGGGCTCGTGTTCCAGCTCGACGGGATCGACTACTCGCACGCGCACTGGCGCAACAGCGACCTCTCCATCGGCGAGATCCAGACGGCGCTCGGCGGGGGCGAGCGGGCGCCGGACGGCCCGGAGCGAGAGCGCGGCGAGCCTGCCGAGCCCGACGCCCGCGATCGGGGGCGCGGCGAGCCCCTCGACCCCGACGCCCCGGAGAGCGTCAAGGCCGCGGATCTCCTCTTCCGCACCCTGTCGGGCGAATCCTTCCTGGCCAAGGCGTCCGGCTTTCTGCTCAGGATGCTCGGCTCGAGCCCCGGCGGGCAGGCGATGGTCAAGGTGATGCTCGCCGAAACGCTCCTCCATGCCGAGGATCTGCTGGCGATCCAGCCCGGGCCGCTCGCCGACGTGATGAAGGTGATCGTGGAGGATCGGAACGCCGCGGTCGTGCGCGACCTCCGCGCCGTGATCGACGACGAGCCGCAGCACCGCACCGTCGCGGTCTTCTACGGGGCGGGGCACTTCGGCGACCTGGAGCGCCGCATCGAGGAGGACCTGGGCTACCGATACGTCTCGACCCTCTGGGTCCCCGCGATGACCATCGATCTCGAGGAGGCCGGGCTCAGCCCCGCCCAGGTGCGATTCTCGCGGAAGATGATCGGCGACATGATCCAGGCGCAGGTCAAGGCGATGCGATCCGAAGACAGATAGGGGCCGCCCGCGGCTGCCCCTCGCGCCGCGTGAAATGCGCGGCGGGGCCGCGCCGTGCGGCCCCGCCGTGGATTCGCGTGGTCGGAGGGACTACTCCTCGTCCGAGCCGTTCATGGCCTCGACGTTCGCCGAGGACTCGGCGATGTCCGAGAGCACCCGGTCGGTTTCCTTCTCCTCCTCCAGGGTCTGGCCGAGCAACTCCTTGGCGCGGGCGTGCCCGAGGTGGCTGCAGTAGGTGGCGGCGCAGCCGTAGGCGGCGATCTCGTAGTGCTCGGCGCGCTGCGCCGAGGCGATGAGGGCCGCGTCGCGCACCGCCGGGTCCATGCCGTCGTCGTTGAGCAGCTCGTCGCCCTCGGCGATGATGCCCTCCATGGCCTTGCACTTGTGCCCGCGGGGCGAGATGCCCAGCTCCTCGCACACCTGCTCCAGCCGGTTGACGTGCTCCTGGGTCTGCTCGAGGTGGCGCTCGAACGCCTCGCGGAGCTGCGCGTCGCCGGCCGCCTTGGCCATCTTGGGCAGCGCCCTGAGCAGCATCTTCTCGGCGCTGTGCAGGTCCTTGATCTCGTGGGCCAGGAAGTCGTCGAGGGTTGCCAGTTTCATGCTTCGGTCTCCTTGGTGCTGCGCGCACATGGCGCGCGGGCTTCACGTGGTATCACTCCGCGGACGCACGATGATCTCGCGCGCGCATGAGTGGGGGGTAAACGGCGCGTGAAAGGGGCTTGAGCGCCGGTCGAGCGATCGACGCGCAGGGTCGCCGCCGCGCGCCGCGCCTCCAGTGCGGTGAAACACCTACGGCCGGTCGCGACGCACCGTGAGCGGCACGGCCTCTGACCTGCCCAGACGCTCGGCCGCCATCTTCTCCCAGCCCGAGCCCAGCGCGCCGATCGGATCGGGCGGGACGATCTCGACCTTCTTCTGGCCGAGGGCCGCCTCGCCCCGCTGCACACGCCCCTGGAAGGCCTTGCACTCGGCGAGCAGCCGGTCGAGGATGTCCTCCTCCGGGACGTTGGCGACGCGCTCTCCCTGCACGTAGATGATGCCGCGCCGATCGCCCGCGAAGACCGCGACGTCGGCCCCCTCGGCCTCGCCGGGGCCGTTGACGACGCACCCCATCACCGCGACCTTCATCGGCACGGTGATCTCGGCCGCGAGCTTCCTCCGCACGGCCTGCGTGAGCGTGAAGAGATCGACCTGGATGCGTCCGCAGGTGGGGCAGGCGATCAGCTCGGCGCCGCTGCGCTCGCGCAGGCCGAGCGACCAGAGCAGCTCGAGCCCGTCCTCCACCTCGTGGACGTGATCGGACGCGTAGCTGATGCGGATCGTGTCGCCGATGCCGCCGGCGAGCAGCGTGCCCAGGGCCACGACGGAGCGGATGCACCCGGTCTCGCGCGGGCCCGCGTGCGTCACCCCGAGGTGGAGGGGATGATCGAAGCGTGCGGCGATCTCCCTGTACGCGTCGATGACGATCGGCGCGCTCATGCTCTTGGCGCTGATGCAGATGTCGAAGAAGTCGCGCTCGTAGAAGATGTCCAGGTACTCCTCGAGCTTGGCGATCATGATCGCGAGCAGGTACCCGTGCTTGTGCGCGCTGAAGACAGCGCCCAGCTCTCTCGCTCGCTTCTGCTTGTCGCGGCGCTCGATGATCGACCCCTCGTTCACGCCGACGCGGATCGGGATGCCCGCCGCCTTGCACGCGTCGATGACCGCGTTCACCTGCTCACGCTCGGTGATGTTGCCGGGGTTGAGCCGGATCTTGTGGACGCCCGCCTCCACCGCCTCGAGGGCGCGCTGGAAATGAAAGTGCACGTCGGCCACGATCGGCACCGACGTCTGGGAGAGGATCTCCCGCAGCGCCGCGGTGTCCTTCTTCTCCGGCACGGCCACCCTCACGATGTCCGCTCCGGCGGCGTGGAGCCGGTGGATCTCCGCCACGCACTTGTCGATCTCGTGCGTGTAGCCCGCGGTCATCGTCTGGACGCTCACCGGCGCCGGGGTGGTCTCGCGGCCCTTGGAGTCGGGCTTGCCGCCGCCGATCTGGACGATCCCTGTGCGGCTGTCGCCGACGTGGACGGGGCGGGTTGGACGCCTTGGCTGCATGGCCGGGGATGGTAGGGAGAGGGATTTACCGGCTCTACGAGGACGGGGCGCCCGCCGGGGCCGACCCCGCGGCGCCGTCTGCGCCGCCGCGAGGCGCGTCGGTCACGCCCCCGAGAGCAACGGGCGCGGCGCCGGAACGGTCCCGGTTCGCAAACCGGCAACCGGCCACACCGACATAGACGACGGACTCGAACCACAGCAGGCCGATCATCGCCGCGACCAGCGGCAGCAGGGCCGGAGAAAGCATGCACAACCCGCGGAGCGCTCCCACGTTGTGGTGCATCGCGTGCTCGTAGAGGGCCAGCCCCGCCGCGAACCCCGCCGCCGCGAGCACGCTCCCGGCAAGCCATCCGGCCGTCGCGTGCGCCGTGATCGCGCCGGCGACGGTGGGGGTGATGCGCGACCTGTGCACGCGCCCGAACGTCCGGATGCCCCACGCCTCGATCGTGGTGAGCATGGACAGCGTGACCGCGGCGCAGAGCCACAGGCCCAGGACCGTGCCGAGCACCAGCAGCCAGCGCACCGACGCCTCCGCCCACGGCCACGTCAGGTCCGCCAGCACGTACGGGGCTTCCCTGCGGAGGAGTTGCACGCCGGCGAGGAGGGCGGGCGCCAGCGTGAAGATCGCCGCGGCCACGGCGATGTTCAGCCTCCGCAGCATTCTGGCGCGGCCCCGCTCGATCGCCATGGCGCGCAGCGTTGGACCCGGTCGGCGCAGCATCAGCACGTTCGTCCGGGCCCACGCGACGAACCCGGGCGACCGCTGCCACGGGGTGCCCGGCCTTGTCGATGGCAGGCTCGTCGCGATCGGGCGGGCGCACTCGGGGCAGTTGCCCGCCGCGGGGAGCCCCTCGATGCAGTACCCGCACCTCTCGCACAAGAGCTCGAAGCCCTCTCCCCGGTCTGGCCGGCGCGGGTTCACGACGGAGGTATACGCGACTCGTGCGATTCGGGTTTGGATTGGCTAACCTGTGGGCCTCGCGGGGCCGATAATGGCCCGGTCGCCGGGGAGGCCGCGTTGATCGAGTACCGCAGGATCTCGTGCGACGACCCGCTCTACGCCCAGGAGTGCGACCTGCGCGAGCAGGTGCTGCTGCGCCCGATCGGCAAGAGCATCGCGTGGTTTCTCGAGGCCTACCCCGAGATTGACCGCCGCGCCGAGCACCTTGTCGCAGTGCTCGCCCACCCGACCGGCGAGCGCGTCGTCGGCTGCGTGCTCCTGATCCCCAACTACCCCGAGGAGGGCGTCGGGAAGCTCATGCAGATGGCCGTCGACCCCCAGCGGCAGGGCGAAGGCATCGGCACGCGACTCGTGATCGAGCTCGAGACGCGGGCGTTCGGCGAGCTGGGCCTGCGCGAGGTGTTCTGCCACTCGCAGAACTCGGCGATGGGCTTCTATGAGCGGCTCGGGTGGGCGACCGACCCGGAGGAGTTCCTGGAGGCGGGCATTGCCCACCACAGGATGTGGCTCCGTCAGCCGGTCGACGAGGAGCCCTGAACAGTCGTCTTCCCCAGGACGGATGCCAATACTCTGTGCAGGAGGCACGTGTGCGCGACGCCAGGGAGGCATTCCGGGGAGCGGGGCTCCGCCACACGCGGCAGCGCGAAGCGGTCTACGAGGCGCTGCGCGCCTCCACCACCCATCCGACGGCGGAGGAGCTCCACGAGCGCGTCCGCAAGGATGAGCCGGGGCTCAGCCTCGCCACCGTCTACAACACGCTGGACGCCCTCTGCGATTCGGGTCTCTGCCGTCGGCTGCCCAACGCCTCCGGCGTGTGCCGGTTCGACGGCGACACCAGCGAGCACGTGCACGTCGTTCTCCCGGACGGTCGGGTTCTGGACGTGCCCGCCCACGTGGGGCGCCGGCTGCTCGAGTCCCTCCCCGCGGAGCTTGCTGCCGAGCTGGAGAGCCGGACCGGCTCCCGGCTGGGCGGGCTCGCCGTGCAGCTGGTCGCGTTCCCGCCCCCTGAGGCCGGCGATTCCGCCGAGTAGGCAAAGCGACTGAACTCGGACCATGGCCGGGCCGATGCTCCGCGTGAGCAGGCGCCGCCCGCTCGCAGCCACGCGGAGCAGAGCCATGGAAGCGTTGAAGGACAATCCGAGCGATCGCCGCGTCCACGCGAGGTTCGCGCTGCGCCCGATGTATTCGGCGATCGAGGTGAAGCTCGCGCCGGACTCCCCGGAGGCGATGGCCGGGCACGCCTACGACATCTCGAGGGGCGGGGTGTGCTTCGAGCTCGATCACGCGATCGAGCCGGGGACGCCGGTCTTCCTGAGGCTCTCGCTCCCCGAGTGGCTCCAGGGCCTCGCCGACGGCAAGTCGGACACCGTGAGCGTGCACGTGCAGGGCACGGTCGTCTGGACCGACGACGACGGGGTCCCGGGGCCGGTCCGAATGGCGGCGGCGTTCACGTCCTTCGAGAGCATCGGCGAGTACGACACCCTGCTCCGGACGCTCCGGGTGCGGCGCTACGCGCCGGCCGCGTAGCGACAACCGGGCCGCGCGGTGCGACTACGCTTGCCCCGTGTTCGTCGACGAAGCGATGATCGAGGTGCGGGGCGGCGACGGCGGCGACGGGTGCGTCTCGTTCCACCGCGCCAAGTACGTTCCCAAGGGCGGGCCCAACGGGGGCGACGGCGGCGACGGTGGCTCGGTCATCCTCGAGGCCGACGAGGGGCTGAACACGCTCTTCGACTTCCGGGGGACGCACCACTGGCACGCCGAGAACGGCGAGCCCGGGCGCAGCTCCAGCCAGTTCGGCAAGAGCGGGCAGGACAGGGTCATCCGCATGCCCCCCGGCACGCTCGTCTTCGACGAGGCGAGCGGCGAGCTGCTCTGCGACCTCCGGCCGGGAGACCGGGTCGTGATCGCCCGGGGCGGGCGCGGCGGGCACGGCAACGAGCACTTCAAGAGCGCGACCAACCAGGCCCCGCGCAGGGCCGAGCCGGGCGAGCCCGGCGAGCGGAGAACGCTCCGCCTGGAGCTCCGTCTCATCGCCGACGTCGGGCTGATCGGCATGCCCAACGCCGGCAAGAGCACCCTCCTGAGCGTGCTCACCCACGCCACGCCGAAGATCGCCGACTACCCCTTCACCACGCTCTCCCCGCAGCTCGGCATCGCCGAGCTCGACGCGGCGCGGCGCATCGTGCTCGCGGACATCCCGGGTCTGATCGAGGGCGCCGCCGACGGCGCGGGGCTGGGGCACGAGTTCCTCCGCCACGTCGAGCGCACCCGGGTGCTCCTGCACATCGTCGAGGTGCTGCCGGCCGATGGGTCCGATCCCATAGAGAACTACAAGGCGGTGCGTGAGGAGCTCTTCCGCCACTCGGCCCGCCTGGCGGAGAAGACCGAGCTCGTCGCGCTCAACAAGCTGGACCTCCTGGGGACCGCCCAGGAGCGGGAGGAGGCCGTGCTCAAGTTCAAGCGGGCGCTCCGCACCGAGGGCGCGACGACCGAGGTGGTCGCCCTCAGCGGCGCGGCGCGCATCGGCCTGCGCGAGCTGCTCGAGAAGCTCTGGTCGATGCTCAGCGCGGTGGGCGTCAAGGCCGAGGGGTGGAGCGAGGAGTTCGACGGCTGACCGGGCCGGGTCAGGCCCGCCCCGCCCCGCGCACGCGCTCGAGCAACGCGAGCCACTCCGCGTTGCCCCCGGCGGCGCCCTTGCCGGACTTGCCGCCCCGGAGCGGGCTCCTGGTCAGGCCCCGCAACGACAGCCCGAGGTCGCCCAGCCGGGCGGCGACCCTCGCGACGATGCGCTCCGCCTCCCCGTCCGGGAGCACGCCGCCGCACGCGAGCCGGTCCAGCTCGGCCCGCTCGATCTCGTAGTGCGGCTTGATCAGCGAGATGATCCGGCCCCCCGGCGCCAGCCAGCGCAGCGCCGCGGGGAGGGCCCTGTCCTGCCGCGTCCAGCCCAGGTCGATGACGACGAGGTCCACGCCGGCGCCGACCTCCGGCGGCGGGCTGGCGTGCAGCGCGTTCGCCCGCTCCAGGACGGTCACGCGCGGGTCGCTCCGGAGCTTCCACGCGAGCTGCCCGTACGCGGTGTCGACGGCGTAGACGCGGGCCGCGCCCGCCCGGAGCAGGCAGTCGGTGAAGCCCCCGGTCGAGCAGCCCAGGTCGGCGCATGTCAGGCCGGCGGGGTCCACGCCGAACTCGTCCAGGGCGTGGCGCAGCTTGAGCCCGCCTCGGCTGACATAGGGGCAGGACTCGTCCGGGGCCATGGCCGTCAGCGGGCGCCGATGAGCGAGCCCGAGGGCATCACGTGGATCCCCGAATCGCTCGCCCGCCGCACGGAGGGCTGGGCGACCGGGACACCGACGATCGAGATGCCCAGCGCGTCCGCCCGCTCGAGCATCTTGTCGCGGTCCAGCATGATGACGTCGCCGGCCGCGACGGCGAGGCAGCCCGCGCCGCTGGCGGCCATCCGCTCGACGGTCTGGATGCCGACGGTGGGAACGTCGGATCGGCGGTCGTGCCCCGCCCGCGCGCCCTTGCAGAGGGTCCACCCCTTGGCCCGGCAGAGCCCGCCCACCCGATCGATCATCCGGTCGGTCCCCTCAACAGCCTCCACCGCGATCACGTCCCGCTCGCGCACCGCGATCGACTGCCCGATGTCCAGGCGCAGAAGCTCGGCCAGGAGCGGCCAGACGAACTCAATGTCGGAGCGCTGCTGGGCGGTCGGCTGCGTTCGAGTCATCACGCCCGCCGTGGCGAGATGATCCGGGATCGGTGCGGTCGAGTCGATGAGTGACACGCCTCTACGCTCCAGTTCTTCGGCGATCGCGGCCAGAACGGCGCTCGACCGCCGGTCGTGCCGGAGGTGCTTGAACCAGGCGACGACCGTTCGGGCGTCCGGGACGTTGCGGACCAGGCGCAACGGGTCGTGCATGATCCGCGCCTTGTCCACCCGGCCGACCATGATCGCGTGGCGCACCCCCAGCTTGGAGAGCACCCGCCCCCAGCTGCCCACCCGCAGGAGCCCAACCTCGCGGAACGTCGCGCACAGACCGGCAAGCTCCGGCTCGTACTGGCCCATCAGGCCCAGACCATGCACGGGGTGGCCCGCGGCCCGGAGGCCCTCCGCCACGAGGATCGGCAGCCTCCCACCCCCCGCGATCAGGCCGATGGCGGTCGGCGGCGGCGGGGGGTCGGGGAGGATGGAGAGCGATGGGACCATGCGTGCTCAGAAGGTACGGTCGTCGCAACTTTAGCGTGCCCTGGGGCACGCGGCCCTGGCGGGGGGTGGCTTCCCTCGGCCAGAAGCACGGTTCTCGGACTTTAACCGGGTTCCGAGCGGTCTGCACGGCCCGGGCCCGTCCGACCGATATCCATCGGTCCGATGGAGGAACCTCGGTTGAATCTCGGCACGAGCCGCCCCGCCGAGGCCGGCCAGACCGAGCCCCGCCCCTGGCTCGGCGTCCACTTCGTGTGCGCCAATAGATACATCCGGGTGTTCCGTGACCACCGCGGCGGGGGGTACACGGCCCGGTGCCCCGCCTGCGGCCGATGCGCCCGGTTTCGGGTCGGCCCGGGGGGCACGCCGAGCCGCCTGTTCGAGGTGAGCTGTCGGTAGGCGGGGTACACTCGGCGCAGATGAGCGGGATCCAGCGCACAGGGTACGAGTCGGCCCGTCCAACGCATGTCTGCGCGGCGTCGGGAAGGCGGTTTCAGGTCGGCGAGCGGTTCGTCGCGACCCTGGCGGAATCCCCTGATTCCGAGGATCTGGTTCGCTTCGACTACGGCCCGGAGGCGTGGGAGGCGGGCGCCCGCCCTTCGGCGCCATTCCGTCTGATTGCGACGTGGCGGTCGACCGAGGGGGAGAGGGCGGCCGGCGGCTCCGCCCTGGTTGGCGAAGCCGAGCTTCTGGAGCTCTTCGAAGGGATGGAAGGCGCCGACGAGGGACGGGCGGCGGTCTTCCGCTATCTCCTCGCGCTTCTCCTGATGCGCAAGCGCCTCCTCCGGGTGGTCGATCAGCGAGTCGGCGAAGGGGGACGGCCGGTGCTGCGATTGGCCCGTCGGGGAGGGCCGAAGGGCGTCGAGCCGGACGTCGTCGAGGTCGTGGATCCGGGGATGGACGAGGAGTCAGTCGCCGCGGGCATCGAAGAGCTCGGCGCGATCCTCGCGGGCGAGACGGCCGAGCGCGCACGGGGTGGGGAGTGATCACCCGGCGGGCCGTGCTGGGTGTCGTGGTGCTCGCCATGGCCGCGCTGTGCGGCTGTGGGGGCGGGCCGGAGCCGGTCGGGGTGCCGCCGCCCTCTCTGCCCACATACTCGGAAATCGCCGAGCGGTTCAACACGCGCGTGGCGAGGCTGAACCGCCTCTGGTCGCGCGTCAACCTGACGCTCCACAGCCCGAGGGAGGGTGGCGGCGTCAGCGTGGACCGGGCCGAGGGCCATCTCCAGCTCGAGCTGCCCGACCGGACCGCGCTGAGCGTGACCAAGCTCGGCGAAACTTACTTCTACTTCGGCTCGGACGGCGAGGGGTACTGGTGGCTCGATCTGAGCGACCCGGATCGCAAGGTCGCCCTCTACGGTCGGCACGAGGAGGCCACGCCCGATCTGGTGGCCGAGCTGGGATTGCCGGTCCACCCCCGAGAGCTGCTGGATCTCTTCGCGATCACTCCCCTCCCGGCGCGTCGGCCGGGCGAGGCCGTCGAGCCGGGGCGCGTGGCGTGGGACGCCGCTCGAGGGCTGATCACGGTGGAGACGGAGGGGATGTGGGGCGTGCGCACGCTGTGGCTGGACCCGGTCCTTCTCGCGCCGCAGGGGGTGGAGTTGCGAGACGGAGGCGGGAACGTCCGGGCGTCGTGCGACATGGGTCGGTACGTCTCCGTCAGGGTCGTCGGGGAGGGGCGGGTGCCGCCGAAAGTCGCCTCGCAGTACCGCGTGCAGATGCCGTCGAGCGGCGCGTCGCTTACGCTCGAGCTCTACGGCGCGGTGAACCGCGAGATCAGCCCCCGAGCCTTCGACTTCGCGGGGCTCGTCGAGGCGTACGGGATCGACGACGCGGTCCTGCTCGACCAGGCCTCTGGAGCGCACGAGTGAGCGCCCGGTTGTGGCGGGCGATCCTGCCCGGGGCGCTGCTGGCGGCGAGCGCTCTCGCGCAGCCCGAGGCTCCGGTCCCCGATCCCGCCCCCCGCGAGTCGCACGGCTGGATCGCGACCCATGTGCTCGGCGGCGAGGCCGCGGCCCTGCTCCACCTGCCCCCGCGCTCTCCCACCGCGGGCGTCCGCGGCGCCGACGCCGGGGTTGCCCGTCAGATCCAGAGTCTGGCCCAGCTGCCGGGACACACGGTGTGGTGGGGTCGGCGGGTGTACCTGCTCTATCCGCAGAGCGGCGCGATACTGGATGTCTTCTCGGTGCGCGTGTCGCCCACCGCGGTCCCCGCCTACTGGGCGGCTGAACCCATCACCGGTGCGACGGCGGAGCCTTCGCTCCCGCTGCACGGGGCCCGTGTTGTGGACGCGACCGGCGCGCGGCACGGGCTGGCCGTCCTCGTGCGGGACTCGCGATGGCGTCTGTGGATGCTCGCCGGCGCGGCCTGGGAGAGCGTCGAGATGCCCCCGGGGCTCGCCGCAGCGGACGATGCGCGCGTGCGGTTTGTTCGTGGTTCGGAGCCGGTCACGCTGCTCGCCGACTACCAGGGAAGCACCGTTCGCTGGACGCTCCAGGATCTCCAGGGCGGTCGGTGGGAGCCGACGCCCCTGGCGGACGCGGGCCGGTGGCCGGAGGCGGCCGTGCTCGCGAGCTTCGAGAGCGGCGGGGACGTCTGCGTCGCGGTGAGGACCGGATCAGGGGTGGAGGTGTGGTCGCTCGGTCCCCGGATCGCGGGCCGGCTGGCCGAGCTGAGCATGGGGGGCGCGCCGGTCGCGCTGGCGCCGATCGATTCGGGCGTCCGTCTGGCGGTACTCTCCGTGGTTCGCAACGAGGACGCCGATGGGCGCGAGCAGCCCGTCGAGCGGTGGGAGCTGGTCGAAGTGTCGCTCTCCACAGGCCGGCCGCTCTTCCGCGGGCAGCCCCGGTCGGGCGCACCGATCACCGGCGAGGACATCAGGTGGCTCAGCCTGGCGATGGTGGGCCTGGTCGTCGCCGTGCTCTTTTACCTGCTGCGTCCGGTGCCGGCCCGCTCGGAGGTATTGCTCCCCGAGGGGTGCGCCCTGGCGGAGCCGGGGCGCAGGATTGCGGCGGGGATGCTCGATGCCGCGCTCGTGGCGGTGGGCGCGTCGCTCCTCTTGGGCATCCCGATACAGCAGGTCCTCCTGGTGACGCCTCTGCTGGGCTCGGCACAGGGCGTGCTAACGCTCGCCGGGCTGGTGGGCGCAGGCACGCTCTATGGGACGGCCGCCGAATGGCTCTGGGGCCGCACGCTGGGCAAGATGCTGGCGGCGTGCGAGGTCGTCTCGGTGACGCCGGGGCGCGCCCGCGTCGGGTTGATGCGCACAGCGGCGCGGAACCTCTTCAAATGGGGGCTCGCACCGTGGGCATTGCTGGGGCTCGCGGCCGGCGAGGGCCGGCACCGGGGCGACGAGGTGGCGGGCTCGGCGGTCGTCGTCCGGATCGAGCGGGAGGAAGCCGACGGGGACGGGGAAGGCCCCGGGTGAGCGCGACCCGCGTGCGTCGACCGTTGCGCACATGGTGAAGTTTGCGCGGGGCCTCGTCCGATAGGGAAGGCGAGGGCCGACAGACCACGCGGAGGATCCGACGTGGCTGCGCGGTCGTGCGCGGAGGCGGTCGCTTGGAGAGCGGAACCGATCCAGCCGGGGCGCGCCCCTGGGCGAGGGCAAGAAAGGCGCTCAGGGCGTCGTGGCCCTTGCTCGTGCTCGGCCTGGGCGCAGCCGCGCTCCTCTCGGGGATCGGCATCGGCCTGATGTCCCGGCCCCGGCCGGATCTCGGCGTCGCGATCGGCGAGGCGGACCGGCTCATCGAGCGTGGCGAGTACCTCGCGGCCATCGACATCCTCAACGAGCGGGTGCGTCCCCTCGTGGGCGAGGCGTGGGTCTCGGCCGAGGACCGCGGTCGCTACCACCTCGCCGTAGCCAGGAGCGTCTATCTGGGACAGCTCGAACTGGGGATCCGCGAGCCGCTCAACGACGAGACGGTACGTCGGGAGTATCTCGCGGCCGAGGACGCGGGGGCGGCGCTCTCGCCGGACGACGTGGTGTACCTCTGCGACTCGTACGTGAACCTGGGCCAGGAGGAGCGCGCCCACTCGCGGGTCATGAAGCTGTCCCAGTCGGCCTCCCCGCAGCGGCGCACGATCATGCGCCGGCTCGTGGAGCACGAGCTCTCGAAGGCGAGCCCGGAATTCGGGCGAGCGATCGAGGTGCTGACTTCGATCTCGGGCGATCCGGACATGTCGCTGGAGGACCGGGCGTGGTCGCTGGCGCGCGAGACGGAGGTGCGCCTGGGTCAGGGCTACGTCGGCGAGGCGGTCTCGCGGCTTCTCCAGGGGATCATGCGCCTCGAGAACGCGCCGGCCGGCGCACTCGCCGAGCTGTATGCGCTGCTCGGTCAGGCCTACTACGAGCTGGGCGAGTACGAGGACGGCATCAAGCAGCTCGAGCGCGCAGCGGCGATCCTGGGCAAGTCCGAGCCGCTGAGGGCGAGGGTCGAGACGTATCTGGGCATGTGCGAGCAGTCGATGGGGCTCCTGAGCGAGGCCCGCGACCGCTACTCGGCCACGGTCGAGTGGTCGGAGGGCATGCCGTGGCAGCTCGCCTCCCTTCTCGGGCTGGGAGAGACCGAGGGGCTCCTGGGCCGGACCGAGGAGGCGATCGATGCGTACGCGATCGTGGTCGATGCGCTGCTCGCGGGGCAGACCAGGCCGCTGGTGACGCCGGAACGCGTCGCGGCGAGCCTTCTGCGCCAGGCGGAGGACCGGATGGCAGCGGAGGAGCCGCGGGCGGCGCTGCGCTTCGTGCTCCGGGCCGAGCAGCTCTACTCGCTCGAGAGCGTGCCCCCGGGCGTGCTGCGCACGCTCGCCGAGGCGCACCGGATGCTCGCGGAGCGCACCATCGCCGAGAGCGCCGCTCCGGGGCTCGGGCCGGCGAGACAGATCGAGTCGCTCGACCCCGCGACGCGGGAGACGGTGCAGCGGCACTACGTGGCGGCCGGGGGGTATTTCGCGCGGCACGCGGGCGCGGTGCTGCTGGGCGACAACGAGGCGTACGCGGATTCGCTGTGGTCGGCGGCGCTGGCGTACGACGCGGGCGGCGACTTCGAGCGGGCCATCTCGACGTTCCGGGAGTACATCGAGGGCGTCCCCGACGATCCCGGCGCGACCGGCCGGCGCGCGACCCGCGCCGAGGCGCGGTTCCGCCTCGGGAGGGCATACCAGGCCAGAGGGGAGTATGCGCTGGCTGCCGACGTCTTCGCGGCGCTTCTCTCCGACGGGGAGCTCGGCGTCGCGGTCGGGCAGTACGGCGAGGACAGCTGCGTGCCGCTGGCGCGCTGCTACCTCGCTGATGCGGAGGAGAGCAACGACGCGGAGGCGAGGCGGCTGCTCGAGGAGGCGATCTCGGGCAGGCTCGGCGACGAAGGGAGCGTCTACTTCCACGACGCGCTGCTCGAGCTGGCGTCGCTCCACCACCGCGAGGGCGAGTGGGTAGAGGCGGTCGAGCGGCTCAACGAGGCGCTCGAGCGGTATCCCGACGACGAGGCGGCGCCGGTGCTGCGATACCGGCTGGCCGACTCGCGCCGCCAGGCGGCGGCCGCCATCGAAGAGACGCTGGGGCGTCAGGCCATGCCCGACGCCGAGGTCGAGGCGCTCGGGAGTGCGAGGGAGGAGCACCTGCGCGAGGCGCTGCGGCTGTTCGGCGTCGTCTGCGAGGAGCTGGGCCGGGAGGATCCGGCGCGGATGCCCGAGAGCCGCGCGATCGCGCTCCGCAATGCGTGCTTCTTCCTGGGCGATTGCGCCTTCGATCTCGGGGACTACGAGGCCGCGGTGCGCCACTACGAGGCGGCGAGGGAGCGGTACGCGCAGGACCCCGCGTCGCTGGTCGCGATGGTGCAGATCGTCAACGCCTACGTGGCGATGGGGCTGGTGGACCAGGCCCGCGCCGCCAACGAGCGGGCCAGGCGGTTCTATGCCTCGCTCTCGGAGGACGCCTGGGACGACCCGTACCTGCCGATGAGCAGGGCCGACTGGGAGCGATGGCTCGATTCGACGGCGGAGCTGTACGGGTTCGGGGGCGATTAGCACGCAAGGGAGGCGGTCAGGATGACCACGCCGACGCATGGACGCTCGAACATCCCCGGATCCGACAGCTCGCGCGTCGCCGAGCTGCTCGATCGACAGGAGACGCTGTTCCTCCGCCTCGACGCGCTGAGCAGGCGGCAGAGCCGCCTGGTGGAGGAGGAGGCGACCGACGACCTGCTCCGTCTGCTGCACGAGCGTCAGAACGTGGTGGGGGCGCTCGACGAGGCGTCGAGGGAGATCGGGCCCTACCGGGCGAGGTGGGAGCAGGTGCTCGCCGGCACGAGGCCCGATCAGCGGGCGAGGTTCATCGGGCAGGTCGAGCGGCTCGCGGAGCTCGCCGCGGCGATCGCCGCGAGGGACGACGCCGACCGGCGAGAGATCGAGCGCCGGCGCGACCGGCTCGCGTCCGACCTCGCGGGCGTGGGCCGGGTGCGGGGCGCGGTGGCGGCCTACGGGCCCGCCGGAGGTCGTCCGGCGGCGAGATTCCAGGACAGGGAGGGCTGAGCGGTGCCGGAGCTGACGGTCATGGCCGGCGTCGCGAGCGAGACGATCGCCCCGTCGGTGGAGGAGCGCCTGACCCCGGCCGGGCTCGCGGAGCTGATCGGCGCGTTCAACGAGGTGACCGCGCGTCTGCAGGTCTCGCACGAGCAGCTCACCGCCGAGGTGAGCCGGCTCCGGACGCAGCTGCGAGAGGCCGACGAGCAGCTGCAGCGTTCGCGCCGTCTGGCGGCGCTCGGCGAGATGGCCGCGGGCATCGCGCACGAGATCCGCAACCCGCTCGGCTCGATCGGCCTTTACGCGAGGCTGCTGGCCGAGGACCTCTCGGATCGTCCCGAGGAGTGCGGGGTCGCGATGAAGATCGGGCGCGCGGTGCGGGGGCTCGACGCGATCGTGACCGACGTGCTCGCGTTCGCCGGTGAGTCGTCGGCGCGCTACTCCACCGTGCTCGCGGGTGAGGTCGCCGAGTCGGCGCTGGAGCAGGCGGGGGTCGAGGCGTCGCCCGCCGGGATTTCGGTGGAGCTCGCGCTCGAGGACGCGGGGCTCGAGATCGAGTGCCAGGAGGGGAAGCTCCGCCAGGCGCTGGTGAACGTGGTCCGCAACGGGGTCGAGGCGATCGAGGAGGCGTGGCGCGCGGGGTGTGTCGCGCGCCCGCGCCTGGGCGTCTCGGTGTCGCGCCTGAGACTCGACGGCGGGGAGGCGGCGGCGTTCAGCGTGCGGGACACCGGGACGGGTGTGCACGGCGAGGTGACCGAGCGCATGTTCAACCCCTTCTTCACGACGCGCGAGGCGGGGACGGGGCTGGGCCTCGCGATCGTGCACCGGATCGTCGACGCCCACGGCGGGCGGGTGAGCGTGAGCAACAACGGGCCGCGCGCCGGCGACGGCGCGACGGTCGAGATCGTGATCCCGAGCCGGCGCACGGGCGCGAGCGGCCCGGGCCAGCACCAGGAGGCGCACGGATGAGCACGGTTCTGGTCGTTGACGACAAGGAGATGATGCGCGACAGCGTGGCCTCCTCGCTGACCCGCGCGGGCTTCGAGGTGGCGACGGCGGCACGCGCCGAGGAAGGGGTGGAACAGATCGCGCGGCGCCGCCCGGACGTGGTGCTGACCGATCTGAAGATGCCCGGGATGACGGGGATCGAGCTGCTCGAGCAGATCCGCGCCATCGACGAGGAGCTGCCGGTGGTGCTGATGACCGCGTTCGGCACGATCGAGACGGCGGTGGAGGCCATGCGCCTGGGGGCGTTCGACTACATCACCAAGCCCTTCGAGGGCGACGAGCTGATCATCACGATCAAGCGGGCCGTGTCGCACGCGAGGGTGCTGCGCGAGAACGCCCTCCTGCGCCTCGGGGCAGCGCCGGGAGGGGCGGCGTCGACGCCCTCGTCGCCCGGGGCCGGGCCGACGGGGATGGCGCGGCTGGTCGGGCGCTCGGCCGCGATGGTGCGCGTGCGCCAGCAGGTGCAGGCGGTCGCCGGGTCGCAGGGGACGGTGCTCATCTCGGGGGAGAGCGGCTCGGGAAAGGAGGTCGTGGCGAGGGCGATCCACGAGACGAGCACGCGCCAGGGCGGGCCGTTCCTGGCGGTGAACTGCGCCGCCCTGAGCGAGTCGCTGCTCGAGAGCGAGCTGTTCGGGCACGAGCGGGGCGCGTTCACCGGGGCGGATCGCACGCGCAAGGGACGCTTCGAGCTCGCCGACGGCGGGACGCTGCTGCTCGACGAGGTCTCGGAGGTGAGCCCCCAGGTGCAGGCCAAGCTGCTCCGCGTGCTCCAGGAGCGGGCGTTCGAGCGCGTGGGCTCGAGCGTGACGATCGGCGTGGATGTCCGCGTGCTCGCGACGAGCAACCGCGACCTGCCCCAGGCGGTCGCCGACGGGTCCTTCCGCCAGGACCTGTTCTTCAGGCTCAACGTGCTCCCGATCCAGGTGCCCCCGGTGCGCGAGCGCCTCGAGGACGTGCCCGTGCTCGCGACCCACTTCATCGGGGTGCTCTGCGGGCGGGAGCGCTGCGGCCAGATCGAGATCGAGCCCGATGCGATGGACCTTCTGGCGACGTACGCCTGGCCGGGCAACGTGCGCGAGCTGCAGAACGTCTGCGAGCGGGCCGTCGTCCTGATGGCGGCGCGGGCGAGGGCCGGCGAGCCCGGGGCCAGGGTGCTCACCCGCGCGATGGTGGAGCCTTGGCTCCTCACCAGGGCGCGCCGGGACGTTGCGCCGGCCCCCTCGGTCAACGGGTCGGCGAGGCCTGCGCCGGGCGCCATCGTCGAGGCGAAGCCGATCGCCTCGCCGGAGCGGGGCGACGGGGTGCGGACGCTCGAGGAGATCGAGCGCGAGGCGATCGTCGAGGCGCTCCATCGGTTCAACGGGCACCGGCAGAAAACCGCCTCGGCGCTGGGCATCGGCGTGCGGACGCTGGGGCTCAAGCTGCGGAAGTGGAAGGAGATGCGCCTGGTCGAGTCCACGCTGTAGGCGGGTGGTCCGCGGTTTGCGAGGGTCAGGGGCGATGCTGATCGAGCAGCTCACGAGCGCCGGGGCGATGCCGAGCCTGGAGCTGACGATGCGCTTCGCGGCGCAGCGTCAGCGCCTCGCCGCGCACAACATCGCCAACATCGACACCCCTCGCTTCATCCAGCGGGACATCTCCCCCCAGGGATTCCAGCGCATGCTGGACCGGGCCGTGCGCGACCGGCGGGAACGCACCGGCGGGATGCAGGGCGAGCTCCGCTGGAGGGAGACGCGCGAGCTGCGTCGCGACGACCTGGCGGGGCTGGTGATCTCACCGGAAACCCCGGCGGGCGGGGTCCTGTTCCACGATCGAAACAACCGAGATCTCGAGAGGCTGATGCAGTCGCTGGCCGAGTCCACGACGGCGTTCCGCGTCGCGTCGGACCTGTACCGGACGCAGCGGGGCATGCTGCACGGGGCCATCGCGGAGCGCGTGGCGTAACGCGCAGAGGAGGTCGGTGAGGCATGTGGGGCAGTCTCGACATCCCGACCAGCGGCATGGCGGCGCAGCGGCTGCGCCTCGACGTGATCGCGTCGAACATCGCCAACCGGAACGCGATCCTGGACGCCGGGGGCAACTACAACCCGTACCGCATGCGCGCGGTCGAGCTCGCGCCCGGGGACCCTTCGGCCGCGACGGCCCGGGGGCGGGGGATGGGGGTGCACGTCGCGGAGATCGCGGTCCGCGAGAACGCGCTCCGCCCCGACTACGACCCGACCAGCCCCTACGCCGACGCGGCGGGGTACGTTATGGTCCCCGACATCGACCCGATCACCGAGCAGGTGAACGCCATGGAGGCGACGCGGGCGTACGAGGCGAACGTGGTGGCGGCCGAGGCGATGAAGGCGACCGTGGCACAGGCGTTGCGACTGCTGGCATGATCACCAGACGGCGCCGGAGGACGAGGCGATGACCGACCCTGTGGGACTGATCGGCGCGAGCGGCGGAGCGGGGCCGATGCACGGCGTTCGGGCGGCCCCGGCCAGGCAGGATCCGAACGGCCCGACGTTCCGGCAGGTCTTCATGGACACGCTCCGCGAGGCCGACCGTCTGCAGCAGGACGCGACCCAGGCCGTCGAAGACCTCCAGACCGGCCGTCGCGACGACCTGGAGGGGGTCATCCTCGCGACGCAGAAGGCGGAGACCGCGTTCAACATGATCCAGGCGCTGCGCAACAAGGTCATGCAGGCCTACGACGAGATCAAGCAGATGCGGGTCTGATCGACCCCGCTCCCCGGGGCCGCGCGCCCGCGCAGGACTTGCCGGGCGACGGCCGAACGTGCGCAGTTTCAAGCGCAACACACTCCCATGCCGACGGAATGACGTGCGGCCCCGGGCCCGACCGGCCCGGCGTGCTGCGCGGGCGCGGAGCGCGCCCGGGATCGCGGCACGGAGGCCGACCGGATGGAGCCGTTTCGTCGGGTGATCACGTCGGCCCGGACGTATCTGGGCAAGATGACCGTCAGCCAGAAGCTGCTGGTCGGCTCGGTGGGCGTGATCGCGGCCATGGCCCTCTTCCTGGCCGCGCAGTACACGGCCCGGCCCGACATGGTGGACCTCTTCCCCTCGGGCGACGCGGCGCTGCAGCAGACGACGCTGACCGCGCTGCGGGACCGGGGGATCCCCGCGGAGCTCAAGGGGGGCAAGGTCCTAGTCCCGGCGGCCTACCGCACGATGGCGGTCTCGCAGCTGGCCGAGGCGGGCGAGCTGCCGAACGACACCACCCTCCTCTTCGCGAACCTCGTGGACCGCCAGGGCTTCTACTACTCGAAGCAGCAGAACGATCAGGCGTTCCTGATCGCGCTGCAGAACGAGCTGGCCCGGACGATCGAGGGGTTCAGCAACGTCCGCGACGCCACGGTGATGCTCGACATCCCCGAGCCGAGGGGCATCGGGGCCGCGGTGCGCAAGCCGACGGCCTCGGCGACGGTGTTCACCAAGAGCGGCGGGGCGCTCAGCCAGGGCGAGGTGGACGCGATCGCCGAGCTGATCGCGGGCGCCAGGGCCGGTCTCTCGCTCGAGAACGTGCGGGTGATCGACGGCTCGGCCGGAAGGCAGCGCCGACCGACGAACCCCGACGAGGCGATCCCGACGACCTACCTCGAGCACGCGGGCGCGGTGGAGGAGCAGCTGCAGCGGAAGCTCAGCGACCTTCTGGGCTACATCCGCGGGGTCACGATCGCGGTGACGGCGCAGGTGGACGTGACCCGGGTCAACCAGCAGTCGATCAAGTATTTCAGCCCCGACGAGGGCGGGTCGGCAGTGGTCCCCAGGCGAACGACGAGCACATCGACCGTCCAGGGCAGGTCGGAGCGATCGGCCGAGCCGGGGGTGCGGTCCAACGCGACCGGGGACATCCTCGCCTCCGGCGGCGCGGGCGCGGCGACGACGCTCTCCGAGGAGCAGACGGACAAGGAGTTCGACACCGCGATCGGGAGTCAGACCACCACGACGCAGGATCCGCGCGGGATGCCGACGCTGCTCGCGGCGTCGATCAACGTGCCCAGGAGCTACGTCGTCGAGCAGATGACCGCCGGGGCCGCGGAGGGGGCCGCCGCGCCCACCGACGCGGAGATCGACGCCCGATTCGAGCTCGAGAAGGAGAGGATCCGCCAGAGCATCGAGCCGCACCTGGTGACGCTGGGCGCCCAGGGGCCGGTGCGGGGCGAGGTGGTGGTGAGCATGATCCCACTGGACGTTCCGGGCGTCCCGGCGCCCCAGCCGCAGGCGGGGATCTTCGGCGGTCTCACCGGCGGCGGCGGGGGCGTGCTCGGGGGCGGGATCGTCGAGAAGGGCATGCTGGCGCTGCTCGCGGTGGGTGCGATGGGCATGATGCTGATGATGGTGCGCAGGGCCACGCGTCCCCCCGAGCTGCCCTCGGCGGAGGAGCTGGCCGGCGTGCCGCCGGCGCTCCCGACGATCAACGACCTGGTCGGCGAGGCCGACGAGTCGGAGGCCCCGATGACGGGCATCGAGGTGGGCGACGAGGAGGTCCGCGCACGCATGCTGATCGAGCAGGTCGGGGAGCTCGTGGCCACCAACCCCGACGGGGCGGCGAGCCTGCTGGGCCGCTGGATCACCGAAGAGCACTAAGGGGGGAACGCACGCATGGCGCGCAAGCCGCACGAGAAACTCCCGCCGAACGCCGACGAGCTGGACGGGCTCACGAAGGCGGCGATCCTGCTGGTGACGGTGGGGCCGGAGCGGGCCTCGGCGCTGCTCGGACGTCTGCCGACCGATACGGTCGAGCTCGTGATGCGGGAGGTCGCGTCGCTGGGACGTGTCCCGACCGCGCTCTCCGGCGCGGTCGTCGAGGAGTTCTACAGCGTCAGCATCGCGAACCAGTACGTCTCCGAGGGCAACCTCGACTTCGCCCGCGAGGTGCTCAAGCAGTCGATGGACCCCAAGCACGCCGACCGCGTGCTCTCGCAGATCCAGACGCAGGTGCAGAAGACCCCCTTCGCGTTCCTGCAGCGGGCCGAGACGGAGAACCTGCTGACGTTCATCCAGGACGAGCACCCGCAGACGATCGCCCTGATCACCTGCCATCTGCCGCACCACAAGGCGGCGGAGATTCTCGGTGGCCTCCCCGTGCAGAAGCAGGTCGAGGTGATCAAGCGGATCGCGAACATGGAGCAGACGAATCCCGAGGTGATCCGCGAGGTGGAGAAGGGGCTGGAGAGCAGGCTCTCGAGCATGCTCACGCAGTCGATGGAGAAGGCCGGCGGCGTGGAGACGGTGGCCGAGATCCTGAACCTCGCCGACCGGGCGACCGAGAAGACGATCATGGAGGGCCTCGAAGCCGAGGACCCGGACCTCGTCGAGCAGATCCGGCGCCTCATGTTCGTCTTCGAGGACGTGCTGCTCGTCAACGACAAGGGGATCCAGTCCGTGCTCAAGGAGGTGGACAACGACGAGCTGGCCCTGGCCCTCAAGACGGCGAGCGACGCGCTCAAGGAGAAGATCTTCACGAACATGTCCGAGCGGGCCGCGGCCCTGATCAAGGAGGACATGCAGTACATGGGCCCGGTGCGCGTGAGCGACGTGGAGGCGGCGCAGCAGCGGATCGTCGACGTGGTGCGCAGGCTCGAGGAGTCCGGCGAGGTCATCATCCAGGGGCGGGGCGGCGAGACCGAGCTGGTCGTGTGACGGCCCGGAGGTGATCTGTGGCGCTCATCAAGCGGGCCGACAGCGAGACGGCGGTCTACCGGAAGGTCTCCCTCGACCTCGGCGATCTGGCGCACCGCGCCGAGCTCATGCGCGAGGCCGCGACGGCCGAGGCGGAGCGCATCGTGCGCGAGGCGCACGAGGAGCGCCGGCGGATCCTGGACGGGGCGGCCGAGGAGGGCCGGGCGGCGGGGTTCGCCGAGGGGCGCGAGGCCGGCCGGGCGGAGGGGCGCGAGGAGGGCCGGCGCGACGCGATCGCGGAGTATCGCGCCAAGCTCGAGGCCGTCGAGGCCTCGTGGGCGGGCATGTTCCGCGCATACGAGCAGGAGCGGGAGAGCCTGCTGATCGAGAGCCGGCGCGCCGTGATCGAGCTGGCGGTGGCGATCGCCCGGCGCGTGGTGCACAGGACCGTCGAGCTCGACCCCACGGTGGTGGAGGACCAGCTCCGGGAGCTGCTCAGCCTCGTGGCAGCCCCCGCGACGCTCGTCGTGCGGATCCATCCGGAGGACGAGCCGCTGGTGCAGGCGGTGCTCCCGGCGGCGCGCGAGCAGCTCGTCGGCGGCATACACGTGCGCCTGGTGGCCGACGCGGCCGTCGCGCGGGGCTCCTGCGTGGCGCGCACGCTCGGCGGAGCCGCGATCGACGCCTCCGTCGAGGGGCAGCTGGACCGGCTCGTGCGCGAGCTGCTCCCCGATCGGCAGGAGGAGCCCCGGTGAGTCTGCTCGGCGCCGAGATCGAGATCGTGCGAAAGGCCCTGCCGCAGCGCGTGGTCGGCGTCGTCGCGGCGTTGCGAGGGCTGACGGTGCTGGTCGAGTCGCTCCCGCTCCCGGTGGGCTCGCTCGTCTCGGTCGAGCCGGTTCGCGGGAGCGTGCAGCCGATGCTCGGCGAGGTCGTGGGCTTCTCCGCGGACCACGCGGCCGTGATGCTCTTCGGCCAGGCCACCGGGATCAGCGCCGGGGACCGGGTGGTGGGGGAGCAGACCTTCCAGAGCGTCGGCGTCAGTCCACTCATGCTGGGGCGGTGCATCGACGGGCTCGGCCGTCCCATCGACGGGCTGGGCCCGATCGCAGAGCGTGAGCCGCGCGCCCTCAACCCCGACCCGATCGAGCCCCTGCGTCGTCGCCCGATCCGCGAGGCGCTCGCCACGGGCGTGCGGGCGATCGACCTGATGGCGACGCTGGGGCGGGGGCAGCGTCTGGGCATCTTCGCGGGGCCGGGCGTGGGCAAGAGCACCCTTCTCGGGCAGATCGCGCGCGAGACGGAGGCCGACGTCAACGTCATCGCCCTGATCGGCGAGCGTGGGCGGGAGGCGCGGGAGTTCATCGAGGAGGCGCTGGGCCCCGAGGGGCTGTCGCGAGCGGTCGTGGTGATCGCCACCGGCGACGAGTCGCCGCTCCTGCGGGTGCGTGCCGCCAAGGTCGCGTGCACCGTCGCGGAGCATTTCCGGGCGTGCGGGCGCGACGTCCTGCTCATGATGGACTCGGTGACGCGGTTCGCGCACGCGCAGCGCCAGATCGGCCTCTCCGTCGGCGAGCCCCCGGCGACCAAGGGCTACACACCCAGCGTCTTCTCTCAGCTCGCGCTGCTGCTCGAGCGGGCGGGTGCGCTCGAGCGAGACGCGGACGGGCGATCCGGCGGCTCGGTGACGGGGCTTTACACGATCCTGGTGGAGGGGGATGACCTGACCGGCGACCCGATCTCCGACGCCGCGAGGGGCATCCTCGACGGCCACGTGATCCTCTCGCGCAGGCTCGCCCAGGCGGGTCACTTCCCGGCGATCGATGTCCTCGACTCGGTCAGCCGAGTCTCCGGCGAGGTGACGAGCCAGGTGCACGCGGCGGCGCGCCGGCAGATCGTCCGTCTGCTCGCCAAGCACCGGCAGATCGAGGAGCTGGTGCAGATCGGCGCGTACGCGAAGGGCTCCGACCCGGTCGCGGACGTCGCGATCTCCTTCGTGGGGGAGATCAACGAGCTGCTGCAGCAGGGGCGGGGCGAGCACGAGCCCCCCGAGGCCGGCGCCAAGCGGATGCTGGATATCGCGGTCCGCGCCGGCGCCGAGCTCGATCGCGCGACCAAGAGGCGGGGGGGATAGCGAGGGCGCATGGCCAGATTCATCTTCGAGCTTGAGGCGCTGCTCGAGCAGCGACGCCGGGAGGAGCGGGACAGGATGCGCGCCGTGGCGGAGATCGAGCGTGAACGGGTCGAGATCGAGGAGGACGCGGCGAGCCTCGCCGGCGAGATCGCCGAGGAGCGGCGGGCTCTGAGGGGCGAGCTGGCGCGAGCGGGCGGGGTGGACCTCCGACGCGTGCAGCTCCAGGCCTCCGCGTCGCTGCACGGCCTGCGGCGCACCCATGAGCTGGCCCTGCGTGCGGCCGCGGTCCTCACGCGCATGGAGGCGGCGCGGGCGGCGCTGCTCGCGTCGACCACGCGCCGGCGCGCGGTGGAGCTGCTGCGCGAGCGGCGGTACGAGGCGTGGCTGGCCGCGGAGCGATCCAGAGAGTCGCGCGAGCTGGACGAGTTGGTGACGGCGAGGTACGGCAAGCCCGGCGCGGGCGATGGAGCGATGCCATGAGGCGGCTGTTCTCGGTGCTCTCGGTGCTCGCGATCGCCCACCTGCTCGGCCTGCTCGGCGTCGTCGCCTGGCTCGCGGCCACGGAGCGGCTCAACGGCGAGCGGATCGAGTCCATCCGTGAGATCCTCCACCGGCCGATCCCCCAGGAGGAGGCAGCGCGTCGCAAGGCGAGCCAGGAGCAGCAGACCGGCCCGCCGCCCCAGGGGGTCGAGGCCGAGCCGCCCCCGCCGCGCACGCCGCCGCTCCCCGCGGAGCACCTGGTGGGCCTGCGCCTGGAACTGCGCCAGTCCGACGAGTTCCGCGCGCAGCGGATGGCGCGCGAGGCGCACGACCTCGCCCGAACGCTCCTGCTCGAGCGCCGCCGCCTCGACCAGGAGCGGGCGGCCTTCGAGGCCGAGCGAGCGGCGTTCGAGCGCAAGCTCGGCGAGATCGCGGCCCTCGAGGGGGACGAGCAGTTCAAGGCGGCGCTCTCCGTCCTGCGCCAGGTGAAGCCGGCCGAGGCCAAGCAGATGCTCCAGCAGATCATCGACGGGGCCGGGGCCCCGAGCCCCGCCGGCGAAGCGCCCGAGCTGAGCGGCATCGAGCGCGCGGTCGCCTACCTCGACGCCCTCGGGAGCATGGAGCGGGGTGAGATCATGTCGCAGTTCGTCAAGGATTCGCCCGAGCTGGCAGCGGAATTGCTCGAGCGGCTCCGGACATTCGGCCTCATGGCCGACGCGTCCGGAGAGCAGGGCCCTTGAGCGGCGTCCAGAGCGTCAGCACCATCTCCGCCAGTCCGCCGACGGAGCGCAAGGGAGCGCACGAGAGCGCGGACTTTGCCTCGCTCTTCGCGCAGCTTGCGCATCGGGCCTCCTTCGACGCCGCGGCCGTGGGGCGGCTCACGCTCACGATCGGCAGGCACGGCGCGCCCCCCGCGGCCCAGCGCGGCACGCAAGGATCGCGCGGCGCGATGGACACAACTGCGCGGGAGGCGCCGTCTCTGCGCGGCGCGGCGGACGACGCCGAGGCCGGGCAAGGCCCCCGCGCCGGGGCCGATCGCCGGGCGGTGGGGCACAGTCGCCCCTTCTCCAGCGCGGGCGCGGGGCAGGGCGGGCAGGCCCAGCTTCCGCCGGCGGGTGCGCCGTCGGCGGCGATCGGGGCCGGCGGGCCGGCGGCGCGCGGGGCGGGCCAGGAAGGGCCGCGCCCGGCCGACCGCACGGGTCCGGGCGCGAACGCGACCATCGCGCCGGCCATTCCCGCGCACTCGCCGGAGGCCGGCGGATCGCGCGAGGCCGGCGCTCGCGCGGCGCTCGCGATCGCGGGCAGGAGCGCGGCGGGCGCGACGCCGGGGGCGCCGCACACGCTCCAGGTCGGGACGGGATCGCACGACGCCGGCTCGCGTGCGGCGGCGCACGCACCGGCCGGCCGGCCCGTCCCCGCGCCGGCGCCGACGCGCGATCCATCCGCGTTCAGGGCCCAGCTCGCGCAGGGCCTGGGCGCGGCGCTCCGACGCGGAACCGGGGAAGTCACGCTCAGACTGCGCCCCGACTCGCTCGGCGAGCTGCACATCCATCTCACCGTCACGCGCTCGACGGTCGACGCGAGGATCCGTGCGACCACGACCGAGGCACACCGATTGCTGGAGCAGAGCGTCGACACGTTGCGTGCGGCGTTGGAGGCGCGCGGGCTCCATGTCGGACGCATCGATGTCGAGCCGGTCGAGCAGGCGAGAGAAGGCCCGCCGCCGGAGTCGGGCGGGCAGCCGCCCGGCTTCCACGCCGGGCCCGGCCAGGAGAGGGAAGGCGGCGCGCCGAAGGAGCCGGCGCGGGAGAGCGAGCCGCGCGGCGGAGCCGCGGGAGTCAGGGCCGACCCGCAGGATGACGGGTCCGCAGAGGCGATGGCGCACGGGGTGATGGAGCACCCCGGCGTCGTGTACGGCGTGGCGGACGGAGCCGCACGCATCGTGATGGTCGACGCGCTGGCGTGACGGATCGCGTGGCGCGCCCGGGGCCCTGGAGAACGGCCGTGAGCACGGTCGAAGCCATCGGCGCGTCGTCGCCAAGGAGCGCGAGCGGCATCGGGGGGCTCTCCTCCGACGAGTTCCTCAAGCTCATCTTCACGGAGCTTGGCAACCAGGATCCGCTCGAGCCCAACGACACGGGCGCACTGCTCGAGCAGATCGCCAATATCCGGTCGATCCAGTCCGACGTCGACCTGGCCGACAGGCTCGGCGCACTCGTCGGGCAGAACGAGCTCGCGGCCGGAGCCGGGCTCATCGGCAGGCTGGTCAGCGGCCTGAGCGAGAGCAACCAGCGCGTGACAGGGCTGGTGCACTCGGCCTCCAAGACGGAGACGGGCGTCGTGCTCAACCTCGACGGCGGGGCGCGCGTGCCGATGGGCTCGGTCGACCGGGTGCTCGAGGCGGACGCGGGCGAGGGACCCGGGGAGGAGACGCCGTGAGCGACATCCCGGCCCCCGGGCTGCTGCGCCTGCTCGGCCCGACGGCCGCGCATTCAGCGTCCGCCGAGCCGCGCCACGTCGGCGAGGGGCCCCGCTTCGCGGAGCTGCTGGAGCAGGCTCGGCAGGGCGCGCTGGAGACGGGGCTGCCCGTCTCGGTCGCGAGCGGGGCCGGAGTCGAGCTCACCGGAGCGCAGCTGGAGCGGCTGTCGAAGGTCGTCGACCAGGCGCACGCCTCCGGGGCCACGCGCATCGTCGTCATGATGGACGGGCTGACCCTCGATGTCGACGTGCTCTCGCGCCGCGTGCTCGGCGTGGCCGAGCTCGGCGGGGGACGCACGCTCACGGGCATCGACGGCCTGGTCCGTCTCGAGCCGACCGAGGTCGCGCAGACGCTCCCGCCGCCCACGATCGGCGGGCTGAACGCCTCGCTCCGGCGGGCGCTGGGGACGACGGGCGCGGGCGACGCCGCCTGACGAGCCGGAGAGAGGTGACGCATGGGATCGACCGTTGCGATGCTCACGGGTCTGACGGGCCTCAATGCCAACTCCAGGCATCTCGAGGTCATCGGCAACAACATCGCGAACGTCAACACCACCGCCTACAAGGGCTCGCGGATACTCTTCAGCACCGCGATGGTGCGGACGCTCGACATGGGCTCGGAGCCCGACACCGACACGGGCGGCACCAATCCCACGCAGATCGGCTTCGGAGTCCGGATCGGCGGGACGCAGCACGATTTCTCGCAGGGGTCGTTCCAGACGACCGGAGACGGGCGCGACCTGGCGATCGAGGGCGACGGGTTCTTCGTCGTCCAGCGGGGAGACGAGCGCTTCTACACCCGCGCGGGCGCATTCCGCCAGGACGCCGAGGGCAACCTCGTCACCCTCGACGGCGATCTTGTCCTCGGCTACGCCGTGGACGACGACTACACGCTCATCGAGGGAACGCTCAGCGAGCTGAACATCCCCATAGGCGCACGGGCCGTCGCCGAGGCAACGAGCTACGTCCGCATCGCGGGCAACCTCAACGCCGCCGGCGACCTCCCCGGCGGCGGCTCGGTCATCTCGCTCGCGCCCGCCGGCGTGAGCGGCTTCAACCTCCTCGCCGGGGCGACCAACCCCGCGGCCCCCGGGAACAGGATCGAGAACGACAGCCTCCTCCGCGAGATCGAGGACCCCGAGGCGCCGGGCCTGGGGCTCTTCCGTGTGGGGCAGAGGCTCCAGATCACCGGCGCGCGCAAGGGCGGGGCGACGGTGCCGACCGCCGAGCTCGAGATCGGCGTCGGCACCACCCTCCGGGATCTCCTCGCCTTCCTCAATCAGTCGCTCGGGCTGCACGCCACCGGCGGCGCCAACCCCGACGGGCGATTCCCGGGCGCCAGCGCCGCCTCGGCCGCCGGCACGATCTCGGTCGTCGGCAACACGGGCACGGTGAACGATCTCGAGCTCTCCTCGAGCGCGATCCGCCTCCTGGACGCGAGCGGGGCGGTGGTCCGACTGCCCTTCGCCTCGAGCAAGTCTCAGGAGGCCACGGGCGAGAGCGTGCGCACCACGTTCATCGCGTACGACTCGCTCGGCCAGGAGGTCGCCGTCGATATCTCGCTCGTCGCCGAGGGCAAGGGCGACACGGGCACGACGTGGCGGTACTTCCTCGAGTCGGCCGACGACTCGGACATCGACCTCCGCCTCGGCACGGGCACGCTGCGATTCGACAACGCCGGCCTGCTCCTCGCGGACGCCCCCGTCGGCGTGTCCGTCGACCGCGCGGGCACCGGCGCGGCGTCGCCGCTCACCTTCAGCGTCGACTTCGCGGAAGGCAGCGAGCAGCTCACCGCGCTGGCGGACGAGCCCTCCAGCGTTGCGTCCACGTTCCGCAACGGCCGCCCCAGCGGCACCCTGGAGGACTTCGGCATCGACCGAGAGGGGCTGATCACGGGCGTCTTCAGCAACGGGCTTACGCGCACGCTCGGGCGCGTCGTGCTCGCGAAGTTCACCAACGACGACGGGCTCCTCGAGGCGGGGTCGAACCTCTTCCGCCAGGGGGCCAACAGCGGGGACGCGGTGGTGGCCACGCCGACCACGTTCGGCTCCGGGGCGATCGTCTCCGGAGCGCTGGAGCAGGCGAACGTGGATCTGGGCGAGGAGTTCATCAAGATGATCATGTCGTCCACCGGCTACTCGGCGTCGAGCCGGGTGGTGCGGACCGCCGACGAGCTCCTCCAGCAGCTCCTGGCCCTCGGGCGATAGCACGTCCCATAACGCGACTCGGGCTCAACCCCCTGCCGGCACGGGCCGATGACCCTCGCGGAGGTCCGCCGTGATCACGCTCCACCGGCTCAACGGCAAGCAGTTCGTCCTCAACGCGGAGCTGATCCGCACGGTGGAGGAGACGCCGGACACGACGATCACCCTCGTCAACGGCGACCACATGGTCGTCCAGGAGCCGATGCGGGACGTCGTCGAGCGCTGCATCGAGTACGGGCGCCTGCTCCGTCGCCTGATCCCCCCAAGCTGACCGGGCAGGCCCGCGGGTGGGCGACCCATCGTCAAGTCGTTGATCGGGCCCACCGATGAACGCCGTGGGAGCCGGCGCAGGGGCTGCGCTCCGGGTGGAGGCGCGACCGGTGGATATCGGCACGATCATCGGGCTCGTGGTCGCGATCGGCGCGATGGTGGCCGGCATCGTGCTCGGCGGCGGGTCCGTGGGATCGCTGATCGACATGCCCTCGGTCGCGGTCGTGATCGGCGGCACCGTCGGGGCGACGGTGCTCTCCTACCCGCTGGCGCGCGTTCTCAAGCTGCACACCGTGCTGAAGAAGGCGCTCTTCGTCAGGTCGGTGGATCCCGCGTCGGTCATCATCGACCTCGTCAAGTTCGCGGAGATCGCGCGGCGCGAAGGCATCCTCGCCCTCGAGAACCACGTCGAGGACATGAAGGACCCATTCATCGTGCGGGGCGTGAAGATGGCTGTGGACGGCACCGACCCCGAGCTGATCCAGCAGATCATGGACACGGAGCTCGAGGCCCTGATGGAGCGTCACGCCCAGGGCAAGCAGCTCCTCGACACGATCGGCAAGTACGCGCCGGCCTTCGGCATGATCGGAACCCTCCTCGGGCTCATCTTCATGCTCAGCAACATGGACGACCCCAGCAAGATCGGGCCGGGCATGGCCGTGGCGCTCATCACCACCCTCTACGGCGCCATGATCTCGAACATCGTCACGGGCCCGGTGTCCGACCGCCTCGCCGCCCGGGACGCCGAGGAGATCCTCGTCAAGACGATCATCGCCGCCGGCGTCATGGCGATCCAGTCCGGCGACAACCCGCGCGTGGTCGAGAGCAAGCTGCTCACCTACCTCGCGCCGGCGAAGCGGGCGGCGTTCGAGGCCAAGGAGGCGGCCTGACGGCCGGTCGCCCATGCCCAAGCGCAAGCCCCCCGCCGGCAACGCCGTCCCCGAGTGGGTGGTCACCTACGGCGACATGATGTCGTTGCTCCTGTGCTTCTTCATCCTGCTCGCCGCCTTCAGCGAGCTCAAGCAGCCGAAGGAGTATCAGAAGGTCATCGACGCGATCAAGGAGGCGCTGGGAGCGACGGGAGGAGACTCGCGGATCATCGAGGAGCTCGACCTGGCGAGCTTGCCCCACATCGAGCCCGACGGGAAGCGCAAGCACGTCGAGGACGAGCGGTCGCGCTCGGACGTCAACGAGCAGTCCACCGACGGACGCGATCAGACGACCTCGACCCTCTTCAACGGCAAGCGGTGGACCGTCGGGAGGCCCTTCTCATTCGAGGCCGGCGCCTACCAGCTCTCCGACGAGGCCAAGGAGACGCTCCGCACCCTGATCGCCCCACGCATCAGGGGAAGCAACAATAAGTTCATCGTCATGGGGCATGCCTGGGGGGTCGAGGACAGAATGGGCGGCCTCGACCACACCGAGCTCTCCTACAGGCGGGCCCGGGGCGCGATGGACTACCTCGTGAACGAATGCGGCGTGGACGCCAAGCTGCTCGACCTGTGGGCCGCGGGCGATTCCCAGCCGCTCAGGATCGACCGCGCCCAGGACGGCGGGAGCAACCGGCGCATCGAGGTGTTCATGACCGAGGTCACGATCGACCAGCTCCACCCCGACCCGCACGGCACGGGGAGGAACAGGTAACCGGCGGACCGGCCGGGCCCCCGTCCGGTCATTCAGCGAGGCCACGCCATGCCAGAGCAACCCGCGGAAACCAACCAGGCTCCCAAGAAGTCCCCGATGCTGACGCTCGCGATCGTCGCCGCGGTCATGGTGCTCGAGGGCGCCGCAGCCGTGGGCTTCGTCGTCCTCTCGGGCCGCGGCGCCTCCACGGCCGTCGCGAGCATCGAGGGCGAGCAGCTGGCCGAGCAGGAGAAGACGCTTGAGATCGAGCTCGTCGGCGACCGTTTCCAGAACCTCGCCTCCGGCCAGGCGTGGACCTGGAACGTCGAGATCGTGCTCCAGGTGAAGAAGAAGCACGAGCAACGGGTGCGTTCCGAGCTCGAGCGCCGCAAGGCGGAGATCACCGAGGGAGTCTCCCTCATCATCCGCCGGTCGGCGCACTCGCACCTGACCGAGCCCGGGCTGGAGACGCTGCACCGGCAGGCGTCCGCCTACCTCGCGGAGGTGTTCGGCATGAGCCCCGAGGGCTCCCCGTTCGTCGAGCGCGTGCTCATCCCCAAGTGCCAGGGAAGCCCCCCGGCGTAGCGGGCGGCCCGGCGGGGAATCCCCCGGCGTGCGCAACTTCTGCGGCGCCGCGCACGGCCGGCGCACCGGGTTCGGCTTTTTCTGCGGGCAGGCGCGCGACCCGGCCGATCCAAGCCGTTCAGCGTTCGTAGTGTCGTGCGCGCAGGATGTGCGCACCGGACGCGGGAACCGGCGGGAGTGCCCGGGCATGCCAGACGAGACGCAACCCGCGAATCAGGGGCCGGCGCCATCGGGAGATGCGGACCCCGGTCCGCCGCCCGAGATCGCACGAGAGGCCGAAGACGTCGCGCCGGGAGCGATCCCAGGCGAGGACGGGCCCCCGCCCGACGCGGCGGCGGAGATGGCCGAAGACCTGCTCGCCCAAGTGCACGCGGCCGTGAACGACGCGAACACCCCCGAGCGCCCGGCGGGCCCCCCGCCCGGGTCGGCGCCGCTCGACCTGCCGAGCTTCGATCAGGACCGCCGGCAAGCGATCCCCGCCGAGCTCGACCTGCTCGCGGACGTGAACCTCAACGTCAAGATCGAACTCGGACGCACGCGGATGCTCGTCGAGGACGTCCTCAAGCTCTCCGACGGCGCGGTCGTCGAGCTCGACAAGCTCGCCGGCGACCCCGTCGACATCTACGTCAACGACCGCCATGTCGCCCGCGGCGAGGTGCTCGTGCTCAACGACAATTTCTGCGTGCGCATCAACGAGATCGTGGAGCCCGAGGATCGCAGGGCGGGCTGAGAGAGGTCGGTTCCTCGCGGGGGCGCCGGAGCGCGCCCGAAGGCAGGCCAGGAAGGCTGTATGCGGCGGGGTCGGTGTTCCATGCTCATCGCGGCGGCGCTGCTCTGGGGAGCGGCCGGCGCGGCGCGTGCGCAGGCGGACGTGCACGGGCCCCCGCCGGCCCCCCTCGGGGCGGACGCCGACGCCGAAGGCGCCGGGGACGCCCCGGGCGAGCCGGCGGCGCGCCCGCAGGAGTCCAGGCCGCTCGGCGGGGACTCCGCCATCTCGCCGCTCCGGAGTCGATTCACGCGATCCCCCGAGGCCGCGCGCCCGGAGGCGGGCGCGCCCTCCCTCAAGGCGGGAGAGGGCTGGTGGAAGACCGCCGGCGCGCTGGCGATCGTCATCGCCCTGATCGTTGCGTGCGGCGCGGGGGTTCGCGGGTGGGCGCGCCGCTCCGGCGGCCTGCTCCACGCAATGGGGCCGGGCGGGCGCGCGCCGGCCGGGCTTCTCCAGGTGCTCGGGCGCTACCCCATCGGCCGGGGCCAGACGCTCGTGCTTCTCAAGCTCGACCGGCGGGTGCTGCTCGTCGCCCAGGGCGCGGGCGTCAAGGGCGGCGGGATGCGGACGCTCTGCGAGTTCACCGAGCCCGAGGAGGTCGCGTCGATCCTTATGCTCACGGCCGAGGCCGAGGGGAGATCCCTCGGCGCGCGCTTCCGCGAGATGGTCTCGACCTTCGAGGGCTCGCACGCGGAGGCCGAGCGGGTGCTCGCGCCCGTCACCGTGGAGCGGCCCGCGAGGGGCGCTGCGGGGAGCGCCGACGCCGTCGGCAGGCTCCGCTCCCGCCTGGCCTCGCTGCGCGATGCTGCGCCGGAGGGATCGGCATGAGGTCCTTCCGGCTGCTCGGAATCGTGCTGTGCGTGCTGCTCCTCGCGCCGCCGCCGCGGGCGGCGGCTGCGGAGCCGGTGTACGGGCCGCCGACAACCGTCTCGCTCTTTGGTCGGGACGGCGGCCTGGTCGCCGGCGAGACGCTCAATCCGCTCGAGGTCCTCGCGCTCGCGGGCGACGCGCTCCCCGGCTCGGCGGCGTCCCGAAACGCCGAGCGACCCTCGGGGATCTCGACGGCGATGAGCGTGATGGTGCTCCTCACCGTCGTCGCTCTGGCCCCGTCGATCATGCTCATGACGACGTGCTACATGCGGATCATGATCGTGCTGGCGCTGCTCCGCCAGGCGATCGGCGCGGCCAGCATCCCGCCGCCCCAGGTGATCACCTCGCTGGCGCTCTTCATGACGCTCCTGGTCATGTCCCCGACGCTCGAGCGCCTGTGGGACGAGGCCGTGGTGCCCTACCAGCGCGGCGACGTGGCGGACTATCAGGACCTCTGGGAGCGATCCCGCCAGCCGCTGCGCGACTTCATGTTCGACCAGATCGAGGCGACCGGCAACTGGTCGAGCCTCTACATGGTGCTCGAGTACCAGGGCAAGGACATCAGCGACCCCTCGGCGCTCACGCGGGCCGACGTCTCGACCGCCGCCCTCGTGCCCGCCTACATGCTCAGCGAGCTCAAGACGGCCTTCGTCATGGGATTCAAGGTCTATCTCCCCTTCCTGGTGATCGACATGGTGATCGCCAGCCTGCTCATCTCCATGAGCATGATGATGCTCCCGCCCGTCCTCATCAGCCTGCCATTCAAGCTGCTCCTCTTCGTGCTCGTGGACGGCTGGGCGCTCGTGGTGGGGGGGCTGCTCTACAGCTTTGCGCCCGACGCCGCGCAGGCGGCCGCCGGAGCGATGCACGCACTGCCCGCGCTCGCCCCCGAGGCGGTGCGCCTGGCCCTCCTGCGATAGGTGGACCCCATGCCGTACGACGAATCCGCCGTGTACCTCGTCCGTGAGACCCTCCTGGCCGCCCTCAAGATCGCCGCGCCCGTGCTGCTGGCGGGCGTCGCGATCGGGCTGATCGTGAGCCTGATCCAGTCCATCACCAGCATCCAGGACCAGACGCTCACCTTCGTGCCCAAGATCGCCACGATGCTCATCGTCGCGGCCCTGCTGCTGCCCTGGATCGCCCTCCGCCTCGTCGAATACGCCGCCGAGCTGTTCACGCTGATGTGAGCCGGAGACGCCGATGCCCGGGATCGAGCCGCTGCTGGCCCACGTCGTCCCCTTCGCCCTCGTCGTCACGAGGTTGGTGGGGCTCTTCGTCTTTGCGCCGATGATCAGCAGCGTCTCCATCCCCATGCAGGCCAAGGCGCTCGTCGCCGTGACGCTCGCCGCCGCCGTCTACCCCTCGATCCCCGCGGCCTACGCCGGCGGCGCGAGCCTCGATCTCTTCGGCCTGCTGCCCCTCCTCGTCAGCGAGACGCTCATCGGCGTGTGCGTGGGGCTGATCGCGGCGGTCCCGGTCATGATGCTCCAGTTGGGCGGGCACGTGGCGGGGTTCCAGATGGGCCTCTCCATCGCCTCGGTCTACAACCCCGAGTTCGAGACCCAGAGCGACGTCGTCGGCGAGACGCTCTTCTACCTCGGCTTTGCGATCTTCCTGGCCGTGGGAGGCCTGGAGGCGATGTACGCCGCCCTGCTCGAGACGTTCGAGCGCGTGCCGCTCGGCGGGATGGCCGTCTCCGCGGTGCCGCTGGACACGTTTGTCGGGCTCGCCACATCGGGCTTCGAGATGGCGCTGCGGGTCTCCGCGCCCGCGACGGCGATGGTCTTCATGGTCATGGTGGCGATGGGGTTCGTGATGAAGACCATGCCGCAGATCAATGTCATGAGCGTGGGCTTCGCGGTCAAGATCGTCGCCGGGTTGCTGGCCACCGCGATGGCGCTCCAGGTCATCCACAACGTGGCCTCCGACGAGGCCCAGCGCGTCCTCGACCTGCTCGCCCGATGGGCCGGCGGGCTGACGGCGCGGGGAGCGTGAGGGAGCCGCATGGCCGAGGACCTGGGCGAGCGCACCGAGCAACCGACCGCCAGACGGCTCAGCGACGCGCGCGAGCGGGGGCAGGTCGCCAAGAGCCAGGAGCTCTGCGCCGCCATCGACCTCGCCGCGGGGATCGTGCTGCTCGTGCTCGCCGGCGGCTTCATCGGCCGCTCGTTCATCGCCCTCATGCGCCGCGTCTTCGAGGCGGGGGCGCCCGGATGGGAGACCGACGCCGAGTCCGTCTGGCCGGTCGCCAAGACCGCGGCCGTCGAGGGCGCGAGGGTCTTCTTCCCCCTGCTCCTGGCCGCGGGGGCGGTGGCGTTCCTCGGGCAGTTCATGCAGGTGGGGTGGCTGTTCACGACCAAGCCGCTCCGCCCCAAGCTCTCGAAGCTCAACCCGATCTCGGGCCTGAAGCGGATCTTCAGCAAGCGGACGACGATCAAGACGGCGATCAACAGCGTCAAGCTCGCCGTCGTGCTCGCGGTCGCCGTGGCGGTGATCGCCCGGTGGGTGCCCCGGATCGTCGGCCTGCCCGCGCTCGGCGCCACCGAGGCGATGCTGATGACCGCCAGGATGCTCCTGCTTCTGGCGATCTGGCTGGCCGTGATCCTCCTGCTCATCGGGCTGATCGACTGGATCTACCAGCGCTGGCAGCACACCCAGGACCTGAGAATGACCAAGCAGCAGGTCAAGGACGAGCGCCGCAGCATGGAGGGCGACCCGCAGGTCAAGGGCCGCCGCTACCGCATGATGCGCGAGATCCTCATGCAGCAGATCCAGAAGGAGGTGCCGCTCGCGGACGTCGTCGTCACCAACCCCACGCACTTCGCCGTGGCCCTCCGCTACGAGCCCGAGCGGATGAGCGCCCCGCGCGTGGTGGCCAAGGGGGCCGACCTCATGGCCCAGCGCATCCGTCTGGTCGCCGCCGCGGCCGGCGTGCCGATCATCGAGCGGCCGCCCCTGGCGCGCGGGCTCTACTACGGCGTGGACGTGGGGCGAGAGATCTCGCCGGAGTACTACGAGGCCGTCGCGGAGATGCTCGCGTACGTCTACAGGCTCGAGGGCCGGTCGCGGGAGGCCGGTGCGCGCGAGGGACGCCCGGCGAGAGCCAGGCCCGCCCCCGGGCGCGGCGCCGTCGGAGCGGCGAGCTGATGGAGAACGGCTAGCGCATGCCCGGAAACGACGCACATCTCGGCGCGAGCGGCGGGGGCCTCCCCGCGTGGCTGCACCGCCTGCACAGGCACAAGGGGCTAATCGTCCCCCTGAGCTTCGTGATGCTCCTGGTGGTGATCCTCATCCCTCTCCCGCCGCTGGTTATGGACATGCTCATCTCGGCGAACATCTCGCTCGCGGTGATCATCCTGCTCACCACGATCTACATGGCCAAGCCGCTGGACTTCAGCGTCTTCCCCTCGCTGCTCCTGGCGACCACCATGCTCCGCCTGGTGCTCAACATCGCCTCGACGCGCCTCATCCTCACCGCCGACGCCGCGACCCCCGAGGAGGCCATCGGCGTCGCGGGCCGGGTCATCAGCGCGTTCGGGCAGTTCGTGGCCGGCGACTCGCTCTTCGTCGGCGTCGTCATCTTCGCGATCCTCGTGATCGTCCAATTCGTGGTCATCACCAAGGGCGCCACACGCATCAGCGAGGTCGCCGCCAGGTTCACGCTCGACGCCATGCCGGGGAAGCAGATGGCGATCGACTCCGACCTCAACGCCGGCATCATCAACGAGTCGGAGGCGCGCCGCCGCCGAGCCGAGATCGCCCAGGAGGCCGACTTCTTCGGCGCCATGGACGGCGCCAGCAAGTTTGTGCGGGGCGACGCCGTCGCCGGCATGATCATCACCGTCGTCAACATCGCGGGCGGCCTCGCCGTCGGCATCGTCGAGCGGGGATGGCCCTTCACGCAGACCGCCGAGGTCTTCACCAAGCTCACCATCGGCGACGGACTCACGAGCCAGATCCCCTCCTTCGTCATCGCGATCGCGGCCGCCCTCATCGTCACCCGCTCCGGGGCCAAGGAGGACCTCGGCGAGGAATTGACTGGGCAGCTCATCAGCCAGCCCCGCGGCCTGGCCATCACCGCGGGCTTCCTCGCGATGCTCGCGCTCACGCCGCTCCCGACCGTCCCGCTCCTGGCCACGGGGCTCGGCCTCGGCCTGATCGCCTTCGGCATGTTCCGCGCTTCCAAGGTCCGCGCCCGGCGCGCCCGCGAGGAGGCCGTCGCCCAGGCCCAGGCGCCCGTGGAGCCGCCGCCGATCGAGAACCTCCTCAAGGTCGACACCCTCGAGCTCGAGATCGGCTACGGGCTCGTCTCCCTCGTGGACGCGGGCCAAGGCGGCGACCTGCTCGAGCGCATCGCGGCCATCCGGCGTCAGCTCGCCGCCGAGATCGGCCTCGTGATGCCGCCGGTCCGCATCCGCGACAACATGCAGCTCGAGCCGGGCCAGTACCGCGTGAAGATCCGCGGCGCCGTCGTCGCGTCCGGCGAGCTGCGCCCGGGCATGCTCATGGCGATGGACTCGGGCATCGCCACGGGGCGCATCCAGGGCGAGGCCGCGCGCGAGCCGGCCTTCGGCCTCGACGCCTGGTGGATCGACCCCGCGCAGCGTCACCGCGCCGAGACCATGAACTACACCGTCGTGGACCCCACCAGCGTCCTGGCGACCCACCTCACCGAGGTCGTCAAGCAGCACGGGCACGAGCTGCTCACCCGCGAGGAGGTCAACAACCTCGTCGAGACGCTCCGGTCCAAGACGCCCAAGCTCGTCGAGGAGGCGATCCCGGGCGTGATCAAGGTCGCCGAGCTGCAGCGGGTGCTCCACAACCTCCTCCGGGAGCGCGTCCCCGTCCGCGACATGGAGACGATCGTCGAGACGCTCGCCGATTGGGCCCCCAGGAGCAAGGACCTCGACGTGCTTACCGAGTATGTCCGCAACGCCCTGCGCCGGAGCATCTGCGAGCAGTACGCCACGCCGGCCGAGGGAGGGGGTCACCGGCTCGTGTGCGTCACCCTCGACCCCGGCTTCGAGGATCAGATCGCCGCGTACATCGACCGGGGGCCGGCGGGCACGAGCGTGACGATGCCCGCCAGGATCGCGACCAGGACAGCCGAGCAGGTCCTCCGCGCCCTGCAGCGGGTCACCGCCGCCGGGCGACCGCCCGTGGTCATCGCCTCGCCGTCCGTCCGCGCGGTCGTGCGCCAGATCGTCGAGCCCCACCTGCCGACCGTCGCCGTGCTCGGCTACAACGAGGTGCCCCCGGGCGTCGAGGTGGAGTCGCTCGGGCTGGTCGGCGTCGAGGCCCCCGCGACGCCCGCGGCGGCGTAGCCGGCGCGGCGGCTGGCGGAGCGGCCGCCTTTGCGGTAGAGTGCACGCGTCATCGAGGAGCCACGGATGGCGACGACGACACTCAGGACCTACCACGGCAACTCCATGGCCGAAGCCCTCGCCGAGGTGAAGAAGGACCTCGGCGCGGACGCCGTCATCCTCCACACGCGCAGCTACCGCGTCGGGGGCGTGCTCGGCGTGGGGACGCGGACGATGGTCGAGATCACCGCCTCCGCCGACGCCGACGGGGTGCGCCCCAAGCCGCTCCGCCCCCGGCCCGCGCCGCGTCCGAGCGCGCCCGGCGCGACGCAGCTGCAGATCGCCGCCCTGGCCCCGACCCGCGCGCCGGCCGAGGGGTTCATCGCGACGCCCCCGTGGTTCGAGCCGCGCGAGCGCCCGCCGGCGCAGGTCGGGATGCCGCCCCGTCTCGCCGAGGCCCGCGCCCCCGCCGGCGCGGAGCCGGCGCCCGCCGAGCCGCGCGCTCCCGACGCCGACCGCGAGAAGCCGTCCCCGAGCCCGGCCGTACGCCCCGCCGTCCCGCCGATCCCCAACGCGGCGCGGCTGAGCGCGGGCCGCTTCCCCCCGGCGCCGACGACGCCCAAGGCCCAGGCCGCGCTCGAGGAGGAGCTGGCCGCCATCCGGCGGCTCGTGGGACAGGTGCTCCAGTCCTCTCGCCGCGCCGAGGCGAGGGCGGCGCAGTCCGCGGGGGCCGTGCGGGGCGGGGAGCCGGGCATCGCGACCGGACCCCTCTTCGACCTCTACATGAGGCTCCTCGACAACCAGGTCTCGACCGAGGTGGCCGACGAGCTCGCCTCGGCCGTGCGGGACGAGCTGACCGCCGAGGAGCTCGGCGAGCCGGGGTTCGTCCGCGAGGCGATGCTGCGTCATCTCGCCAAGCGCATCCCGGTCGCGACGAAGGGAGCGCCGCCCGGGCGCGCCCAGTCCGGACGCCCGACCGTCGTCGCGCTCATCGGCCCCACCGGCGTCGGGAAGACCACCACCGTGGCCAAGCTCGCGGCGACGTACAAGCTCCGCTACGGGCGCAAGGTCGGGCTGATCACCGCCGACACCTACCGCATCGCGGCCGTCGAGCAGCTCCGCACCTATGCCGACATCGTCGGCCTGCCCCTCAAGGTCGTGCTCTCGCCGCAGGACATGGGCTCGGCGATCGACTCGCTCTCGGCGTGCGATGTTGTGCTGGTGGACACGGCCGGACGCTCGCAGCACGACGCTGCCCGCCTCGACGAGCTCGCCGAGCTTCTGGAGGCGGCCCGCCCGGACGCGAGCCATCTCGTGCTCTCGCTCGCGGCCGCGGAGTCGGTGATCGCCGTGGCCGCCGACCGCTTCGGGCACCTGGGTCCGCGCGAGCTCATCCTGACGAAGCTGGACGAGGCCGTGGACCTCGGAGTGATCGCGAACATCGCCCGGCGGGTGGCGCTCCCCCTCGGATACATCACGACGGGCCAGGAGGTCCCCGACCACATCGAGCCCGCGAGCGCCGATCGCCTCGCCCGGCTCGTGCTCGACGGGCGCGAGGCCCGCCGAGAGCCGGCGAGGGTGGGCTGATGACCGCGCTCAGCGCGCCGCACGCCCGGGCTGCGCCGGGCGCCGCGCCGCTCGACCAGGCGTGGCGGCTGCGGGCGCTCGTGGAGGCGATGGCCGGCGCCGCGTCCGCCCCCGAGCCGGCGGCGAGGCGCCGGGGCGTGCCGGTGGTCGCGATCGCCTCGGGCAAGGGGGGCGTGGGCAAGACGAACCTGGCCGTGAACGCGTGCGTCGCGATGGCGCGCCGCGGAGTGCGCGTCTCGCTGCTCGACGCGGACCTGGGCATGGCCAACGCGGACGTGCTCTGCGGGCTCACGCCCGGGCGCAGGCTCGACGACATTCTCCGCGACGCGCACGGCGCCGACGCGACGCTCGCGTCGTGCATCGTCGAGGCGCCGGGGGGCTTCCTGCTCGTCCCTGGCGCCGTGGGCGCCGCGCGCGTGGCCGACCTCGACGCGCCCTCCCGCCAGCGACTCCTGGACCAGCTCACGCTGCTTGAGTCGCGCAGCGACGTGATCGTCATCGACACCGGCGCCGGCATCGGGCGCGACGTGCTCGCCTTCGCCGGCGCGGCCGACTGGCTCGTGCTCGTCGCGACGCCCGAGCCCACCTCGCTCACCGACGCCTACGGCCTGCTCAAGTGCCTGGTCGAGCGGTCCCGCCGCCTCGCCCAGCCCCTTCCCCGCGTCGGGCTGGTGGTCAACGAGACGGCGGGGCGTGACGACCTTCGACTCGTAAGCTCCCGGTTGACAGGATGTTGCGAACGCTTCCTCGGGTGCCGCCCCGTGCTCCTGGGCGGGATCCGGCTCGACGCCCGCGTAGGTCAGGCGGTCCGGGCCCGAGTGCCGCATCTCCTCCGCCGGCCACGGTCGCGGGCGAGCCGGGACGTGCGGCGTATCGCGGGTGAACTGGTGACTCTCCTGGGTTTGGACGGCTCGCGCACGCGCTGACGCTGGGGGCTGCACCGGATGCGCGGATTGCGCCTGCGTTCCGGGCGCCGAATCGTGGTCCAAGTCGAAGTTGAACACGAGACGGACCGATAGTCGGGCGACCAAGGCGCGGTCTGCGCCGCGGATAGCAGGGAGTGGGCATGCCGGGGCGGATGCCGCAACAGATCGCTGTCGTCTTCGCGCTCTGTGCGTTCGCCGTCTCTTCTCTGGCCGGTCTGCTCACGTCGATCACGGCGACGACGGCGCTGCTCCGAGCGATTGTGGTGCTGGCCGTGGCGTACCCCATCGGTCGTGTCATGGGCGCGGTGCTGCGGGCCGCGCTGAACGAACACCTGACAGCCGCGATCGCGGCGGCCCCGATACCCGAGTCGATTCGCACCGAGCCTCGCGCCGAGCAGGACGCTGGCGACGTCGAGGTCATCGGCGATGTGGAGAGTCTGTGAACTTTTTTCTCGGAACTAGGCCCTTGCTCGTGCGCGCACAAAAGAGTTTGTATACTCGGTCTCGGTCTGGCCAAGGATCGGCCACGGCCTGGGCGCTCTCTTGCGAAGTCACCGTCGCGGGGCGCTGAGAGGCAAGGGTCAAGGAGACGACCATGGCAATCGCGAGATCGTCGATGGGCAGGTTGGGGGCGCGAGGTGCTGCGAGGCGCTCCGCCCGACACGCCGAGCCTTCCAACATCCCGACGCCCTACGACGACATGCCGATCGAGGAGGTGTGGCTGGAGTACCGGCGCACCACTGACGGCGCGATCCGCAATTTCCTCATGGAGAAGTATCTCCCCCTCGTGCGCTACAACGCCGAGCGCATCTACACCCGTCTGCCCGACGAGGTCGACCTCGAGGACCTCATGAGCGCCGGCCTCTTCGGCCTCATGGACGCCATCGACGCCTTCGACCTCGAGCGCAAGGTCAAGTTCGAGACCTACTGCGCCCCGCGCATCCGCGGCGCCATCCTCGACGAGCTCCGCTCCATGGACTGGGTGCCCCGCCTCGTCCGCCAGCGCACCGGCAAGATCGACCAGATCCGCCAGAAGATCGAGATGGAGACCGGCGTCCCCGCCACCGAGGAGGACATCTCCGCCCGCCTCGGCCTCGAGTCCGATGAGCTCGACAAGTACCTCCGCGACGGCAAGGCCGTCGGCACCGTCAGCCTCAACCGCCGCTGCTTCCCCAGCGACGGCTCCCGCGACGTCCGCGAGATCGACGTCATCCGCGACGAGACGCAGACCAACCCGCTCGCCGAGATCCAGCGCAACGACCTCAAGGACCTCATCACCAAGGGCCTCAGCCGCGCCGAGAAGCTCATCGTCCTCCTCTACTACTACGAGGGCATGACGATGAAGGAGATCGGCGCCACCCTCGACCTCTCCGAGAGCCGCGTCAGCCAGATGCACAGCTCCATCCTCCAGCGCCTCAAGGCCCAGATGCAGCACCGCATGAAGGAGCTGGAGCAGGACGAGGAGTAGCCCAGCCCCTGCCTCTACGAGCCCCGAGCGCAAGCTCGGGATGTCCCTGCCTCTACGAACCCCGAGCGCAAGCTCGGGGTCTCTTCTTGTCATCGCGACCCGGGTGCCTTGGTCTGAGCCCGGCTCTGCGGGCGAACGCCATGCAGCGCCCCCCTCCCGTGCCACCGGTCGCAAAGGCTCCGCGCAGCGACTGGCGCCCTCGCAGTCGCCCGCCGGGGCCCTCCATCCGCCGGGCGGCAGCGGTATGCTGGGCGCATGGTGCGGCGGATCGTCACCTGGACGGCAGGGGCCGTGCTGGCGCTGTCGGTGGGGGGTTTGCTGGCCTGTGCCTTTCGTGGCTACTGGCCCCTGACTCCCGCGCGCTCCCCGCTCGACGTGAGCCTCGAATCCGGCTGTCTCTGGATCAGCAACGTCCGCCAGGCGGTCGCGCCCGATGGCACCGCGGGCACCGTCGTGATCGGCATGGATGACCCCCACTGGTGGTGGCCCGGCGAAACGGGGTTCGTGGAGACGAGTTGGCTTAATGAGGATGAGTACCCCTCCGCACCCGGGGGCAGACTCGTCTGGGGCGCCGTGCTCCCCCTCTGGGTCCCCGCGGCCGCGTCCGGAGCCCTGCTGGTCGGCTTCTGGCGCGCCCGCGTGCGCCAACGGCGGCGAGCGATGGTTGGGCGCTGCCCACGTTGCGCCTACGACCTCACCGGCATCACCGGCCCCTGCCCCGAGTGCGGCAAGGCTTTACGCGCACGCGCCTCGACCACCGCGGAACGCTGAGGTGCTCAAGCCCCGTCTATTGCTGTGCGTCGGGTCCCCTGCATCCTCGTCGCAGGCGGCTGCCGCTCACGCGCCGATCTCGCTAAGGAGCACGCGCCGATGGCGGCCGCGCGCCTCGCCGCGATCGAGGCCGAGCTCGCCCGCCTCGGCGATCACGAGTGGGCCGGCGAGCACCACACGCAGAGCAACCTCGTGGGTGACCGCGTGCTGCTGGCGCCCGAGGGCGGCGTCGTGCATCAGCCCTGGACAGACTACGGCGGCCCGCACATCGTCAATTCCGGGCGCGTCATGGATGTCACCGAAGATCGCATCGCGCTCGAGCTCGAGCTCCCCACAATCACCGACGAGCGTCCGCCTTACTCGGCCGAGCTTATCCGCATCACGTGGGGCTCCGGGCGATACCTTGTCTGGCACGATCGCCTCGAGCGCTTCAAGGAGGAGGTCGCGCGAGGGCCTCCAACGCAGACAGAATTCGCCTGGGCGATGCTGAAGCAGGCTGACTCGGGCAGAGCGCCCGGGTCTCCGGCCGAATCAGGCTCTTGAATCCCTCCGCGCGTTCCGACGCGAGCTCAAGCGCGAGCGACACGCCGACCAGGCCATCGAGGCCCGCCTCCACATCGCCCGCACCACCGACGACCTGGTCGAGAAGCGCCTCGCCGCCACCGCAGTCATCCGACTCATATACCCGCCCCGCCGGCGCGATCCCGCCCGGCGCCCGAGCGAGCGGTTGGACCGGCAGCGCCCACACCAACCCGCGCACGAGGCGCCGAAGCCAAGCCCGCGCCCGGCAGAACCTACCGCTCCCACACCAGCGCACGAGCCCCGCCCGCGCAGCAGTTCATCGGCAGAGCGCCCGTTCACGCAACCCACCGTCCACACAGTCCATGCCTGGGCTCGCCCTTCCCATAAACCCACGAACCGACCGCTTCTCGCCCAGCGCCCCGCACCCGCGCACCGAGCGGGCGCCATCGCGAGCCGCGACCCTGGCCGGCGCAGCCGGCATCGCCGGTATCTCACCCTCCAATCCCTTCGACACCAGTTGATGCGCCGGCAGGGTGGCGGGGCGGCATGGGCAGGGTGGCATGGGCAAGGCTGCTCTGAGCCTTGCCCGTGCGGGAGTCCAGGGGGCTGGCTTGCGCGGGCAAGCCGCAGAGCCGGCTTGCCCATGCCACCCGAGGAGTCTTGACTTCCGCAATGGCCCCCCTCGTGCATCTCGGCCTCGGCTCGAACCTCGGCGATCGCGCGGGGCACCTTCGCCATGCGCTGGATCGGTTCGGCGCGCTGCCCTCGACGCGCGTGATCGCCGTGTCGGACTTCCTCGAGACCGAGCCGGTCGGGCCGATCGACCAGTGCCGCTTCCTCAACGCCGCGGCGACGCTGGAGACTGGGCTCGGCCCGCGCGAGCTGCTGGCCCACATCCACGCCATAGAGCGCGAGCGCGGGCGCGAGCGTGCGGCCGAGCGGCGGTGGGGGCCGCGAACGCTCGACATCGACATCCTGCTCTACGATGACCTCGTGATCGACGAGCCCGGCCTGACGATCCCGCACCCGCGCCTGCACGAGCGACGCTTCGCGCTGGAGCCGCTCGCGCAGATCGCGCCGGAGGTGGTGGTGCCGACGCTCAAGAGGACAGTGGCGGAGCTGCTCGGCGAGGCGCTCGCGCGGGGGGCGACGTGAGCATGCCCGCGTTGGTGTTGGTCGCCGCGGCGGCACTGGCGGGCCAGCCGCCAGCGGCGCCGAGCGCCCAGCCGGAGCCCGCGCCCGAGTCCGGACCGGGCGCCGAGCCTCAGGCCGCGGGGTCTCTTGAGGTGTCGGCGCAGCTCTGGGCGGTGATCGCGCGGTACCGGTTCGCCGCGACGGCCGACGAGGTGCGCGTCACGCTCGCGCACCCCAGCGGGCGCAGCGACACGCACTCGCTCGTGGTCCGTTGCATCCCCGGCCCCGCGGGCCTCGCGCGGGTCGAGCTGGGCGAGGTGATCGCCGTCGCCTCGCGCGCCCGCCTCGCGGCGGTGCACGAGCACGACCCGACCACCTACGCCGAGGCCGGGGCGTCCGATCCTGGCGCGACGCCGGCCGATGTCCTGCGCGAGCTGCTCCCGCCGCTCCCCATCCCCCAGCTCAGCCTCGCCTTCGACGCCGGCGATGTGGACTGGTGCCCGCTCGTCGAGCGGCTTCGCTGGGAGTCGGCCGAGCGGATCGAGCGCGACGGCGAGCGGGGGATCCGGCTGACCGGCCGCTCCGCCAGCGGCCCCGCGTCGCTGGTGCTGGCGGCCGGGCGCGTGCGGCGCTTCGACGCGGTGATCGACGCCGGGCTGGGACTGCGCCTCATCGTCGAGTGCGAGCCGATCGATCCCGGAGATCCGGGGGCGTGGGGGCTGGACACCTCGGGCCGCCGGCGCCTGGACCGCCTCGCCCTTCTCCGGCCGCTGGGCCCGGCGCTGGCGGTCGGCGCCCGCTGGCCTGGGGCGCAGGCGACGCCGGTCGACTCGCGCGAGGCGGGCGAGTGGCCGCCGCTGACCGGGGCCGAGCGCCCGGAGAGCCGCTTCCCGCTTCGGGCGGCGTGGCTCTTCCGCGCCGACGAGCCTGCGACGGAGATCGAGGACCTCGCGGTGCGGACGCTCGGCGCCCTCGTCGAGCTGCGCCGGGAGATCGTGCGGGGGCGGATCGACGGCCGGTTCGACAAGCGGCTGGCGCTTCGTGAGGTCGTGGGGATCGCGCTGGTGGAGCAGGAGGGGGGCGCGTTCGAGCGGATTGACGCGCAGCACGGGGCGTGGAGGTCCGCCGTCGCGGAGGCGTGGCCCGCGCCGGGCGAGCCGCCGGCGCTCCTGTGGATGCCGGCCGAGGCGCGTCTGCTCGACCGCGTGGCGCCCGGCGAGCGGTCGGCGCTCGTGCTCCTGGATGGGAGCGGGACGCTGCGGGCGATCGCGCCGGTCCGTCCGGGCGGTCAGACGGCGGAGATCAGCGCGGCGCTGGCCGCGGGGCTGGCGGAGCCGCCCTGAACGTCTGGTCGGTCAGCTCGCCTCGGCGCGTGGGTGCGCATCGTCGTAGGCGCGCTGGAGGCGCTGGGTCGTGAGGTGGGTGTAGACCTGGGTGGTGCTCAGCGACTGGTGTCCGAGCAGCTCCTGGACGCTCCGCAGGTCGGCGCCGTTGTCCAGCAGGTGGGTGGCGAAGGAGTGGCGCAGCGTGTGTGGGCTGATCGAGGGGTCGAGGCCGGCCTCGCGCAGGTACTTGTCGAGCTTGCGGCGGACCGAGCGGGAGCTGAGCCGTCCGCCGTGCTTGTTGACGAAGAGCGGGGCGGTGTTGCGCAGCGGGCCCGCCCAGCAAGCGGCGAACTTCGCGTCCGCGTCCACCGAGTCGATGTACCGGCGGATCGCCGAGAGCGCGTGCGTGCCGAGGGGGACGAGGCGCTCCTTCTTGCCCTTGCCCCTGATCCGCAGCGCCTCGCCCGGCACGTCGAGGTCGATCAGGTTGAGGCCGACGAGCTCGCTGACGCGGATGCCCGTGGAGTAGAGGGTCTCGAGCATCGCGCGGTCGCGCCGGCCCAGGACGTCGGCGTCGCCGGGGGCCGCGAGGAGCCGCTCGACCTGCTCGACCGTGATGGCCTTGGGCAGTCGCTTGCTCTGCCTGGGGGTGCGGATGAGGGTCATCGGGTTGGATCCCGAAAGCCCGCGGCGCTCGGCCCACTTGTAGAAGGAGCGGAGCGTCGCGATCTTCCTGGCCATCGTCGCGGCGGAGTAGTTCTCCTCGCTCAGGCGGGAGAGGAAGGGCCGGATCCGGTCGGCGTCGGCCCCGCAGATGATCTCGGTGATCGTGCGCGGTCCGATGGAGCCGGCGACCGGGGCGCCGTTGCCCGACGCCGCCTCGCTGCGCCTCGCGAAGGCGTCGCGCTCGGCCTGCGGATCGACGGAGATCCCCGTCTCGTCGGCGAGGAACTCGACGAACTGGCGCAGGTCGGCGCCGTAGCACCGCGCGGTGTAGGGGCTGAAGTGGCGCTCGTCGGTGAGGTACGAGGCGAAGGCGTCGGTGATGGGGAGTGTTGACATCGGCGTTCTCCACGCTCCGTCGGTGCTCGACGGCGGTCTAGTCGTTGGTCTCCGTGCCGGTCTCGGGCGTCGGGGCGTCCGCGGCCGGCCAGGCGTCGAGCCGGCGCGCGAGGATCGCCGCGTCGGCGACATCAAGCCCGCTGCCTTCCCGCAGCGCGACCCGGGCGGCGGCGGCCACCAGGGCCCGCTCCTCGCCCGGCCGACAGCGGAAGCGCCAGCAATGGCGCCCGTGCACCAGCGTGACGGTCCGCATCGGGATGTCGTGCTCTCTCGCCACGCCTGGCTCCGTTCCGGCGCGCCCGCCGGCCGGGGCCGACGTCAGGGCGCGGGGGTTTGGCTCGTCTCTGCCAGCGCCGCGAGCCGGTGCTGCTCCTTCTGCAGCAGGCCGGACACGAGATGCTGGGTCGCAAACTGCGTGTACAGGTCCATGCTCGCGACATAGCGGCGCCATCCGAGCGCCGAGGCCGGGTCGTGCCGGCCCGCGGCGTATGCCTGGATCGCCTCGAGCACCCCGTGGTCCTTGGCGTCGAGGTGGGCCGAGATCACCGCCGCGGGGCGGTCGCCGTAGCCGATCCGGGTCGCGGGGGCGCCGTCCGTTGGCGCCGCGGCCAGGGCCCTGGGGTCGATCGGGTCCGGGTCGCCCCGCGCGCCCATCGCCCCGCCTCTGGCGTAGAGGGCCAGGCTGAGGCCGAACGAGGGCGGGTTGTACGGGTCGTAGGCCGTGATCGATCCGACGAGGACGGCGTCGACGCCCATTCCCATCGCGAGGCGGTGCACGTCCCCTGGGTCCGTCACGGTCTGGATCCCCAGCGCGTGCATGGCCTCGAGCGTGCGGTTGAGCGGGACCGTCCGCACGCCATCAACCTCTTCAGCCGCCGCCACGAGCTGGTCGCTGATGGCCAGCGGGTCAACCAGGTCGGTCCCCGACTCGTTGGCGAGGGGGAGCACCGCCCAGAGCACATCGCCCCGCGAGGTGTCGTACGGCGCGGCGTTCACGACAGGCGGCGTCAGCTCGGGCCGGCGCCGGGGGAGGGACTCGCACCCGGCCTGGATCGCGGCGCCGAGGGCCAGCGCAAGAACCGCGCCGAGCACCCGCGTGCGTGGGGCGATTGCGAGCATGGTCTGTGCACTTGTCATGGCTTCCTGCCGTTCTCACGGGGTGTTCCACCCCCGCGTCGCAAGCTCCGGGCCAGCCTCTCGGCTCCGCCCGGCTTCCCATCAATCGGCGTGCAGGCGTTCCCGACTGCACAGCCCCGGGGACGTTTCGTCACTCCTCCGTAGGCGCGTTCGCCAGGGGCTCCGAGAGACTCAGCCCGGCCGCAACCATGGCCTGCCTGGCGTCCATCGACCACACGTTGTCGCGGCCCGTGCGCGTGGAGACGAAGTAGATCCGCCCGTCATTTCCCCACGCCGGCATGAGGTCGGCGCTGGCGCCGTTGGTCAGGCTCACCATCGTCGATCCGTCCGCCGCCATCATCCAGAGATCGCTGTCCTGCGTGGCCTCGGCCGTCAGGGTGCGGAGGCCGTGGGGGTCGCCGATCGAGGCGAAGACGACGTGCCGCCCGTCGGGCGACCAGGAGGGGTTGATGTACGCGGTGGAGGGGCTGGCGATGAGCTGGCTGGGGCTGCTCACCTTGCCGTCCTTGAGCTCGATGAGCCACACCCCGAAGGCGCGGTCTCCGCGCTCCGCCGAGCGCTGGAAGACGAGCAGGTCGCCGCCGTCGGGCCCGGTGCCCGCCTTGGGGCACCACTCAGGGAAGAGCCCGTAGCCGACGAACTGCGGCGCAGCCGAGTTGGCGACGTCGGTGATCCAGATCTCCCAGCGGCCGGAGGTCTGGCCGAGCTTTGAGTAGGCGAGCCTGGCCCCGTCGGGGGACCAGGAGGGGTGGATCTCGGCGGCGCTCTCCCAGGTGATCTGGACGGGGCGGCCTCCGGTGCGCGGGATCACGTAGATGTTCCAGTCGAGCGTGCGATCGCTCGCGAAGGCGACCCACTCCCCGTCGGGGCTGACTGCGGGCATCACGTCGCGCGCCGGATCGCTCGTGAGCTGCGTGAGGATCGTGCTCCCCGAGGCCTTCAGATAGAGGTCGGGGTTGTGGTGGTGCTGCGTGCTGGCGAAGACGAGGAAGCGGCCGTCGGCGGAGACGGCCGGGTCGAAGTCGGCGCCCTCCTCGGCGAAGGTCACCCGCGCGACATCGACCGAGTCCGGGGTCCTCGGGTTGGGGAGCGGGTTCGTCGGGAGCGGGTCGGACGCCGACCAGGCTTCCTCACCGAAGAGGCTCAGCTCGGGGGCGAGCGGGATGGTCGTGGGCCGAGTCTCGGGGAAGGCCGAGGCCGGGGCCGCGGCGCCGGTGTACCAGGCTTGGCCACCGTTGCATCCCGGCAGCGCGAGGCTCGCCGCGCCGAGCAGGCAGGGGATCGCGGGGCTGCGCGTGAGTCCGATGAACGCGGATCGCTTCTTCATGAAGCCCTCCCGAGAACGATGCCCGACCTGTCCCGGCCGGCCGGCTTGACCGGGGCCGCGGGTCGTCATCGACTCGGGGGCGGGCTCGATTGAGTCCAGTAACTCGGAAGGGGCGAACTTCGTGAGACGCGGCTTTGGGTCGCGTCAGAACTCGGTTTCCCGGACCATGATGGCCGGCGAGTCGCCGGGGCGCTCCCACCGGGCCCCGCGGGGGGAGCCCATGCTCTCGAGGTGGGCGAGGTAGCGGGAGAGGGACTCGTCGCTGAAGTCCTCGAGGTAATCCTCGCTCGCGGTCGTGTTGAGCTCGATGATCCGCGCCACTAGGTGCCAGCGCCGAAGACTCGTCGCCGGTGGCTCGGCACGCTCGCCGTCGGCTTGCTCGACGGGAGCGGGCGGGCGATCGAAGAGGGTCTCGGCGGGCCTGGCGGCGGCTCTGCGGAGCATGGTCAGCACGGCGAACTCCTTCGGGGCTGGCGGCGACGGGGCGGGGCCGGTGCGCTGATAACCATCGACGGCGCTCCGCGCCCCCCCGCACCGTGTAACCGGCGCGGACCTTGCGCGGCGCGGGCTATTGTTGCGCTTGGCGTCCGCCCCGGCCCCAATACTTCGATGCTCGGCCCCGTGGCCCACGCCACGGGTTGGGGGCGCCGCGTTCGCGGGGGAGATTCGAGATTTTTCGGGCGGGCTCGTCGCGACGTGCCTCGACCTCAACCCTCTGGCGGACGAGGCGCCCGGGCTGGGGCGGGGTGGGAGCGCCGTGCTGTGCGCCTGGTCCGGCTGGGCGACGGACGACCAGACGGGGGTGCGGACGTGGGGGCCCGCCGGGTGGGAGACCCTCGCGGCCTGGTGCGACCGTCTGTCGCCGGAGCTGGCGGCGGCGGGCGTCGAGATGTGGCTCCGGCCCCACGCCTGCCACGTGCTCTCGGACGCCCAGCGGTGCCTGACCTTCGTGCGATCCCGCGGGCCGGGGCCGATCGGCCTGCTGCTCGACCCGCTCTCGATGCTGACCGAGTCGATGATGCCCGACGCGCCGGACCACCTCGTGCGGATCTTCGACGCGCTCGCCGCGGCCGCGGGCGTCCGCGGGCTCTGGCTGCCCCCGGTGAGGGAGGACGGGGCGGTGCGGGGCTCGGTGTCCGCGGCCCTGGTGGGCTCGCTCGTTCGCGCGCATTGGCCGGGCGACAGGCCGATCGTGCTGGGCGGGCCCCAGGGGCAGGGGCAGACGCTTGTGCTCGGCGAGCTATCCTTGCCGAGCGAGCCGAGGAGCGACGGATGACCAGCCAGAGCACACCACCCGCCACGATCGATCACCCGGCGCTGCGGCGCGTGAGGGAGGCGTTCCCGGGCGAGCGGCTGCGCGCGACGCAGTTCCGCGGGCAGACGACGCTGATCGTCGAGCCGGGGGCGCTGCACCGGGTGATGCGGGTGCTCCGCGACGACCCGGCGTGCGCGTACTGCTTCCTCTCGGACGTGGCGGGGATCGACTATCTGCAGTACCCGCAGGCGATGCCGGGGCGGTTCGCGGTGGTCTACAACCTCATCTCGTTCGAGCACGACGACCGGCTGTTCGTGAAGACGTTCCTCAACCCCTCCGTGCCGACGGACGGCGTCGAGCCGGACCCGGCGCTGGTGGTGGATTCGGTCACCGACATCTGGCCCGGCGCCGAGTGGAACGAGCGCGAGGTGTTCGACATGTTCGGCATCCGCTTCCGCAACCACCCGGACCTGCGCCGGATCCTGACGTGGGAGGAGTTCCCGGCGCACCCGCTGCGGAAGGACTACCCGCTGCGCGGGCGGGGGGAGCGGGAGGCGTATCGGGTGCTGGACAGGACGTCGAGCTGAGTGGGCGGGCAAGGGAGCGGGGAGGGGACCGGGCAGTGCGCGTCTGACGCATTGTGCATCGCAAGGGCCGGACGCCCGCCTGGAGTCCCGCAGGCCCCGCGGGTGCCGCGTCTGCGGCGGGCGGGGGCGCGTGGCGGTCGTGTACCCGGCCCCGGGCCAGAGCGCCGCGGGGCGGGACGGCTGCCCCGGGTGCGGGCGCGTGCTGGTCGTCGAGGTGCGCGAGGCCCCGTGGGGGGCGCGGCATGGCCGCAGGGCTGGGTAAGCGCGTGGCCCGGCTGGAGCGGGCCGGGGGCAGGCCGTGTCCGGCGTGCGGGGGCGGGGGCCGCGGCCCGGTCGCCTACGAGGTCGTGCCGCCGGAGGCGGTGGCGACCCTACCCCCCTGCGCGAAGGCCCGTCCACCCGAGCGGTGCCGTAACTGCGGGCGCTGCACGAAGTTCTGGGTCACAATGGCCGCCCCGCGGGACGCGGAGGGGTAGCCACAAAGGCGGGACGAGGCCCCGTGTTCCGGGGCCGGACAGTCCCGGTCGCGTGGGTTCGCGGGACTGGCCAGGTTCTCACCGCGTAGACGGCACGTGCGGTCTCGGCACTGGCCGGCGAACTGTGGTGAGATGTAGGAGAGCCCGGCCTCTCAGCGTAGAATGCCCGCCGGAGGTGAGGGAATGCGGGCAGGTGCCAGGTTCAGAGTCCTCGTCGGGCTGGCGTGCATAACTGCGCCTTTGCTCGCGCAGCCGGTTCGCTGGCCTGTCAACGAAGGCGGTAACGGCCACTTCTACGAGTACGTGGCGGCGAGTTCGATCGCTTGGGCTGCTGCCGACGCTGAAGCTCGGTCCAGGAGCTATGGTGGACTGGCGGGCCACCTCGCAACAGCGACATCGAGCGAAGAGAATCAGTTCCTCCTCGCGCAGGTGGTCGCTCCGGACTCTCTCGAGGTGTGGATCGGCGGCTTCCAGCCCGAAGGCGAAGACGAGCCCCTGGGCGGATGGCGTTGGGTTAGCGGGGAACCCTGGCAGTTCACTCACTGGCAGCTCGGCGAACCAAACGACGCCGGAAACGAGGACCATCTCGGGATGGTGGTCGGCGACGGCGGCAGGTGGAATGACGAGCATCTGCTGTTCAACATCAGTGGCTTCGTCGTCGAGTATGGAACAGATGAGATCGTCTACGACGGGCTGGCCGATAACGCCCGTTGGGGCTGGGGGTTCACCGACCCGGGCGAGCCATGGAGCTTCGAGGAGCACGACGGCGGCATCGAGCGCGAGGCCATGCTCGCCGACTACATCGGGCTGGCCGGCACCGCCCGCTACGGCACCCTGCTGGAGTTCGGCAAGAAGAACTTCAACAGCGACAGCCAGATCGGCCGCGCCGACCTGATCCTCCGCCTGCACGAGATCAAGGGCGGCCTGCCCGGCGACGTGTTCTGGTCCACCACGATCGAGGGCGTGGAGTTCGAGCGCACCGGCATCGACCGTGTCGAGCCCGTCGCGCTCAACACCTGGCTCCCCGACGAGTTCTTTTTCTCCTTCGAGGCCGTCAATGTCACCGACCCCGGCTTTGGAGTCCTCTTCGCAGGGACCGACCGTCTCCCCTGGGTCGGCACGGGCGACGAGGTCATCTACCAGCTCGATTCCGACACGCTCGAGTGGGAGCTCGACGACTCCGGCCCCACCTCGATCAGCATGCGCATCCACGCCATCCCGACATGCCGCGCCGACATCAACGGTGACGGCACCGTCAACACGCAGGACTTCATCGCCTACCTCAACGCCTGGGCCAGCGGAGACCCACTCGCCGACTGGAACGCCGACGGCACGGTCAACTCGCAGGACTTCATCGCCTACCTGAACGACTGGGCGGCGGGTTGTTGACCAGTCCCGCTCTTCAGAGATAACGGGAGTGCCGTCTCCGCGCGCGGCCTTTGTACTTCAGGTGCTGACTGACGGCCGCTCAAGTCTGCGTCGCGCGCTCGCGGCACCGATGTAGAGCCCGCTCACGTATCCGCCGCCAACCATGATCAGTAGTGCCCAGCGGGCGGGAAGCGCGAGCCCAAGATCACGCGGGCCGATCATCGCATCGCCGGGGGAGACGACCGCACCCACGATGAGCACGAGAATCAAGGCGTTCGCCCAATAGGGCTTGAGGAGGCCATAGAAAGTGCTGTCTTTCATGCCTGATCCTATTCGAGATGGGCGGATAGTGCTGTGTTCTTCCTTCTCGTGTCCGCACTCCGGGCACGGCCCTGTGACCGCCTGCCAGTCGTATCCGCACCACGGGCACAGGCCGGCTCGCATCCAGCGGCGCTGGCACGCAGCCGGCATCCACGCCGCCGCGAAAGCTACAAAAGCCGTTCCTGTGGGCATCCAGAGCGGCACGATCCACTCCCATCCAGTCCGGTCGGGTGGAAGCCACACACAGGGCAAAGCGGGCTACCGGCGGACCAAATACCAACCGATAGGATTGCCGTGTGGGCCTCTTGAGGCCCAGTAGGCACCAGAGTTGAGTCCCACCGCCCAACCAGACTCTTCTGCCGGAGTCCAGTAGACGCCAAACAGGCTCACCAACCACGCCACCACCGACACCACCAGCACCACTCCCGCCGCCCACATGACAGCGCGACGGAGCACACTAGTGCGCGTGCGCTTCACGCCTTCTGCTCCTGCTCCCGCCCGCACTCCGGGCACGGTCCGGTGATGCCGGTGAGGTCGTATGCGCATTGCCCACAACGTCCAGCACCGAATCTCTTGCGCGCCGTTCGCCGAATCGCCCACACGGGTACGAGTACGAGTGCGGCGGCGAGCGTCGGCACCCATAGAGGCAGCTCCATGAGCCATAGACCCGGGGGGAGTTGCGCGTCGCGTCCGAACCAGAGGTGCGGCCAGTCCCATTCTGGGAGCCAGGGGGAATAGCTGACGGACCAACCCAGTGACGGCACGAAACCGCGCAGATCGCAGTTGCCGGCTCTGACGATTCCCCGCGACAGCGATGCATGATTCGCTGGATACGCGGTCCACTGGATATCGACGAACAGGCTCACCCAAGCAGGAGAGATGCCGTCAGCACCACCCCTGCCGCCCACATGACGGCGCGGCGGAGCGGGTTGGTGCCGATGCGCCTCATGCGTGATTCTTCCGCCCCCACCCACACTCGGGGCACCCGTGGGAGTAGTCCGCCTTGAGGTCGTACCGGCAGACAGGACAGAGCCCTTGTTTATGGCGGCGATTGTGCCTCACCATGCGAACGGACGAGAAGCCGAGCCACCAGAGCAGCGCGTAGAAGGCGGTGTCGAAGGCGAGGCCGGGCCAGATGGGGAGGAGTGGGAGGGCGCGAAACGCGGTGTCGGCGATCGAGCGGGTGGGGAGCGGGGGCGGGATCGCCCCGTACAGGTCCGGCGGAGTTGCCCGGCCGAGCGACGCGACATCCCGGCTGAGCGATTCGACATCCTCGACGCGGCACCAGAGCGCCAGCGCGGGCCAGCCGCGCGCCTCCTCCACGCCCCACGCGGGGGAGGGGTGCTGGGAGCCGGCTTCCTGCGCCTCTGCCAATTGCTCGCTCCAGCGCCGCCCCTCGGCCGCCATGTCGCCCCATGCGTCACGCCCACCGACTGACCAAGCGAGCGCCACGCTGGAGTTGTAGCCGTCCAGCACGACGCCAGGGGTATCGGCCAAACCGACTGACCAGAGTCTGTGCACAGTGCCGGGTCCCACATAGCCCTGCTCGTGGTAATCGTACCAGCCGTCGTCGGCCATGCCGCGCGTGCCGTCAAAGAGCGCGGCCAATCCCCACGCCACGCCGATGGTTGTTGTGAAACCAGTCAGCAGGAATAGGCATGTTCGGCGCATTCGGCGCAGCCAGGACGGGCGGGGTGGGGTCATGGCTTCTTTCCGCACTCTGGGCACGGGCCGGTGATGCCTGACCTGCCCTAGGCAATCTGATCCAGTCCGAGTGAGAGCCTTTGGGGTACAA
>CAYTAH010000029.1:0-9504 GCA_964435785.1 uncultured Phycisphaeraceae bacterium
TAGCCGATCACACGCTCGAGAGCGCCCGGGCCTTGCGGTCGCGCAGCCGCTGATCCGACTCGATCATCCCGTCGCGCAGACGCACGATCCGCTCGCACCGGGCGGAGATGGCGTCGTCGTGCGTCACCATGAGGATCGTCAACCCCTCGTCGTGCAGCTTCTCGAACACCCGGAGAATGCTCTCGCCCGTCTGAGAGTCGAGGTTCCCCGTCGGCTCGTCGGCCATGAGGATCACGGGCTCGGTGACGAGTGCACGCGCGATCGCGGCCCGCTGCTGCTGGCCGCCCGAGAGCTCGCGAGGGCGGTGTGAGGCCCGGTCCGCGAGCCCCACCAGCTCGAGGGCGTGCATCGACCTGCGCCGGCGCTCCGCGTGCGGGATCCCCTGGTAGAACAGCGGCACCTCGGCGTTCTCCTGCACGGTCAGCTGAGGGATCAGGTTGAACGCCTGGAAGATGAAGCCGACGGTCCGCCCCCGGAAGACCGACAGCTCCTCGTCGCTCATCTTGCCGACGGGCCTGCCGGCGAGGCGGAACTCGCCCCCCGTGGGCTGGTCGAGGCATCCCAGGATGTTCATGAGGGTGGACTTCCCCGAGCCCGAGGCGCCCATGATCGCCACGTACTCGCCGCGGATGATCGTGAGGTCGATCCCGCGCAGCGCCTCGACCATCACCGAGCCGTCGGGCTTGTAGTAGACCTTGGTAACGCCCCGCAGCTCCGCCACCGGCTTGTCGCCGTTCTGTGCCATGCCCTGGTCACTCATCGCAACTCTCTTCCGGCGGGCCTCCGGTCCGGCGGCGGTCCGGGATGGACGTCAATCGGTCGAGTCCTCGAGCTGGAGGCCCGCCAGCGCCGTCAGCGGATCGGGCGCGAACTGGAAGACCTTGTCCAGCCCGGTGACCATCATCACCGACCAGACCTCGTCCGAAACCGAGCAGAGGCGCAGCGAGGAGCCCGAGTCGGCCAGCACCTTCCGGAGCTTGAGCAGCTGCGCGAGGTTGGAGCTGCTCACGTAGGTGACGTTCGCGAAGTTGAGCACCACCGAGGGAAGACGGCCGGTGCCGGCGGTCAGCCGGTCGATGAGGATGTTCAGCTCCTCGCTCAGCGACGGCTCGTCGGCCAGCTCCGTCACGATGATGTTGTCGGACCAGTCGCCCATGGGGGTGGAGTGTACCGCGCCCGCACGCGCCCGGCCCCGGCACCGGGTGCGTGCCCGCACCGAGCCCTCGCGGATCACGCCCCGGGATTCTCCCCGCCGCCCTCGGCCGCCTCGCCGCCCTCCAGGGCGTCTCCGTCGGGCCCGCCCCCGGCCGGGTCCTCCTCGCTCTCGCCGACGCGGGCCGCCGAGACGACCTCGTCGTCCTCCCGCAGGCCCACCACGCGGACACCCTGCGTTCCCCGCCCGATGCAGCTGATCGTGCCCGCCGGGATGCGGACGAGCTGGCCGCCCCGCGTGATGATCACCACGTCGTCGCTCGCCAGGACCCCCACCGCCGCGACGGAGCGGCCGTTGCGCGCGCTGGTGCGGATATCGACGCGCCCCTTGCCGCCCCGCGACTGCGAACGGGGCTTGCCGGTCTCCGGCTGCACCCGGTATTCGTCCACGAGCGTCCGCTTGCCGTAGCCCCGCTGCGTGACGGTGAGCAGGCTGAGCCCCGCCTCCACGGCCGCGGGATCCGTCATCAGGTCGCCGTCGGCGTCGGCGATCATGGGCACGCGCACGGCGCCGACGACCGTGTCGCCGTCGCCCAGCTCGATGCCCTTGACGCCGGCGGCGTTGCGCCCCATGAGCCTGGCGTCCTGCTCGTTGAAGCGGATCGCCGACCCGCCGGCCGTGACGAGGATCACGTCGTCGCTCCCCGTGGTGAGGAGCACGTCGAGCAGCTCGTCGCCCTCCTTGAGCGAGACCGCGATGATCCCGGCGCGGTTGACGTTGCGGTATTCCTTCAGCGCCGTGCGCTTCACGATGCCGCCGCTGCTCACGAACGTGAGGTAGTTGCTCCCGGACTCGAAGTCCTTGATGGCCAGGTACGCCCGCGTCTTCTCGCCCGGGCGCAGCTCGACGAGATTGACCATCGCCCGGCCCTTGCTCGTGCGGCTGAGCTCGGGGAGCTCGTAGACCTTGAGCTTGAAAACCCTGCCGGTGTCCGTGAAGCACAGCAGGTCGTCGTGCGTGCTGGCGACGAACACGTGCTCGACAAAATCGTCGTCCTTGGCGTCGCTGGCCCGGATGCCCTTGCCCCCCCGCCCCTGCGAGCGGTACGTCGTCAGCGGCACCCGCTTGGCGTAGCCGGCGTGGCTGATCGTCACCGCCATGTCCTCGACCTGGATCAGCGCCTCGATCGCGATGTCGCCCTCGGACTCGTGGATCTCGGTCAGGCGGGGCGAGCCGAAGCGCGACTTCATGTCCTCGCAGTCGGCGCGGATGATCGCGAGCACCCTCGCGTGGTCGGCGAGGATCGCCTCGTACCCCTCGATCTCCGCGACCAGCGAGGTGTAGTCGGCCACCAGCCGCTCGATCTCGAGACCGACGAGCTGGATGAGCCGGAGCTCGCCGATCGCCTCGGCCTGCACCCGCGTGAGCTCGACGCCGCCCGCCCCCTCCGCGGCCCGCACCGCGTGCATCAGGCGCGCCGGGATCTTCGGCGCGTAGGGGTGGTCGGCGGGGATACGGAACCGCCGCTCGACCAGGCGCGTGATCGCCTCCTCGCGCGTGCGGCTGGTGCGGATGATGCGGATCACCTCGTCGATGTCGCACACCGCGTAGATGAGCCCCTCGATCCGGTGCGCCTTCTTCTTGGCCTCGCGGAGCAGGTGCGCCGTGCGCCGCCGGATCACCTCGACGCGGTGGTCCACGTAGCAGGCGACCATCTCCTTCAGCCCCAGCGTGCGAGGCTGGCGGTTCACCAGCGCGATGTTCATGACGCTGAAGGTCTGCTGAAGCGGGGTAAACTGGTAGAGCTGGTTCTCGACCACGTTCGCGTCCGCCCCGCGCTTGAGCTCGAGCACGATCCGCGTCTGCGCCTCGCGTCCCGATTCGTTCCGCACGTCCGAGACGTCGCCGATCCGCTCGTCCTTGATCGCCTCCACGATGCTCTCGACCAGCGTCCGCTGCCCGAGCCCGTAGGGGATCGCGTCGATCACGATCTGCTCGCGGTCCTTGCCCGCTTCCTCGATGTGGCACACGCCGCGCACGGTCACCCGGCCGCGCCCCGAGTCGTAGGCGTCGACGATCCCGCGCCGTCCGAGGATCACGCCGCCCGTCGGGAAGTCGGGGCCCTTGACGCCCAGGCGCACGATCGCGCCCGACTCGTCCACCTCGTCGGTCATCAGCTCCGGCAGCGTGATGTCGGGGTTATCCACGTACCGCGTGATCGCGTCGAAGATCTCGGTGGGGTTGTGCGGCGCGAGGCTCGTCGCCATCCCCACCGCGATGCCCACGCCCCCGTTGATCAGCAGGTTGGGGAAACGCGCCGGCAGCACGGTCGGCTCGGTGAGCCGGTCGTCGTAGTTGGGCTGCAGGTCCACCGTGTCGAGGTCGATGTCCGCGAGCATCTCCACCGTCGCGTGCGTCATGCGAGCCTCGGTGTACCGCATCGCCGCGGGCGGGTCCGGATCGATCGACCCGAAGTTGCCCTGCGGATCCACCAGCGGGACGCGCATCCGCCACTTCTGCGCCATGCCCACGAGCGTCGGGTAGATCACGCTCTCGCCGTGCGGGTGGTAGTCGCCCGAGGTGTTGCCGCAGATCTTCGCGCACTTGATGTGCTTGCCGGTCGGACGCAGGCGCAGCATGTGCATCGCGTAGAGGATGCGCCGCTGGCTCGGCTTGAGCCCGTCGCGGACGTCGGGCAGCGCCCGGTCCATGATCGTGCTCATCGCGTACGTCAGGTACGAGTCCTTGAGCTCGTCCTCGATCTTCAGATCGACGACCGTTCCCCCGCCCAGGGCCGGGGCCTCCGGCTCGGGGCTCATCTCGGGATGCTCGCTCGCGTCGTCGTGGGGCTCGTGGGGAGTTCCGTCGGTGTCCGTCATAGGCCCGGAATCCTAGCGCGCCGGCGGCGTTTTGGCCTCTTCCGCGGCCGCGAGAGAACGCAGGAACTCGCTCGCCGCGAGCAGCGTCAGCGCCGACGCCTCGGGGGGCATGCGGTGGTCCCAGACCGCCGCCCGGGCGCCCCCGGCCGCGACCCGCGGATCCGGGTAGAACGTGGTCTCGACCTCCCGCGCGCCCAGTTGCATGAGGAACCTCATCGAGGCGAGGAGGCGGACGATCTCGGGCGAGAGCTCCTCGCGGGTCGTCAGGCGCGGGTCGCCGAGCATCGTCGCGCAGAACGCGACCGCGCGCGCCGAGCTCCACGTCGGCAGGCTCACGAAGCCGCGCGTGAAGACGATCCCGCCCGCGAGATCCCGCTCCTCCGGCCCCGTGTCCTCCGGAGCGAGCTGGTGCTCCCACACCCGCTCCCGGATCTGACGCAGCGCCGGCCCCGCCGGGACCGGACCCTCAGGGCACAGCGCCAGCTCGGCCCAACCCAGCCACGGCATCAGCCCCACGAGCGCGCCCGGCTCCGTCGCCCGGTAGAGGGCCCGCACGTCCCGCTCCGCGGCGTCGCGGTCCAGCCCCGTCGCACCGGCCCGCTCGGCCATCGCCCACGCGAGAATCGCCTCCGAGACCGTGCCCCGGGTCTCCCCCCGCTCGGCCCGTGCGTGGGCGTCCATCATCCGCTCGCACGTCTCGAAGAGCGGACGCAGCCCGTCCGACGCGTCCCCCGCGGCCCCGAGCCGCCGCAGCGCCACCCACGCCAGCGCGCACGCGACGCCGTCGTCCTCCGGCGCGATCTCCGAACCCTCCACCCGCTGGAGATCACGCATGAGCGACCTCGCCAACCCCTCCGCCCTCGCGCGCACGGCCTCGGACGCCTGCGGCGTTCGCGCGAGATTCACCAGCGAGAGCGCGGCGAGCGATTGCTGCGTCGGCGTCGCCAGCGGAGGATCCGCAACGCCGCGGAACGGGTGGATCGTGCCCCACAGACCGAGACCGCTCTCGTCCGGGTGTCGCACCTGCTCGAAATGCCCCAGAAGCCCCTCAGCGAATCGGAGGAGCGAGGCCACGTCCACATCCGACAGCTCGACCACCCGTCCGCCCCGCGTCAGGAACTCCGGCGCACCCGCCCTGCCGACACCCGCGATGCGCGACACGCCGAACCGGTAGAACACCACGCCCCGCTCGATCGCGAGGTCGCGCGGGAGCGAGACCCCCGCCGCCGGGTCGCCCAGGAGCTTCGCGGCACGCGCCGCCAGTTCGATCGTCGGCGTCACGCCCAGCGCCGCCAGCTCCGCCGGGAAGACGACCTCCCATGCGTCGGCGTGCCGGATCGCGAGCCCGTCGAGCCCGGGACGCAGCGCCGAGTCGGGGTCGGCCAGCTCCGCCTCTCCGAGGGGAGTCATCGGGCCCGCGAGCTCGACGCTCAGCGTCAGGCCCGCGGCCGCGGAGTGCATCTGCTCGCGCCACAGGGCGTCGCGGCGCGGGACCATTTCCCGCTCCGCCCCGGCCATGGCCGCCGAGGCCGCACGCCAGACAACACCCCTTCCCGATCCCTCCCGCAAGGCGCTCCCCTCGCCCACGGGTGCGCCCGACCGGAACAGCACGACCCGGGCCGCGGCGGGCTCGACCGAGCCCGGCACGAGCTCGACCGGGACGTCCCACGCCTTCACCCAGTCGGCGACCTTCATGTACGCGGCCATGGCCTCGGCTGGAGTGAGCGCCCGCGCCTCCCTCTCCGACTCGAGCAGGGCCTGAAGGGGGTTATCGGACTGAGGCCCCTGCGGGGCGGCCGCGGGGAGAGGCAGCGCCCCGGCGCCCCCGAGCGTGCACGATGTCGCGATCACGCATCGGGGGATGATGCGCCGCAACAACACGCTCCCGAGGCGGTACCCTTTCTCGGACGGCCGACCCCGCCCCGACGCCGTCAACGGGGCATCGGCGCCCGGCGCGGCGTTGTGGCACGCGGGTTGATCTCTCTCCCGCGTCGGACATCCCGGAGAACAGACCATGGCATCGCTCGTCAAGATCACGGCCAACCACCAGCGCGTCGCTCTCCTCGCCCTGCTGAGCTTCCTGGCCCTCTGCTAGGACCGGCTCGGCCGCATCCGCCCGCCCAGGCGGGAGTGTACGGTCAGCCACGTAATGAAAGACGACCCGGGCCCAGCGCCCGGGTCGTCGGTTTTTGAATCGCCGAACCAGCGGCCTCGACCGATCAGAATCTGATCTTGTCGGTGCCCATCGAGTCGTGGGTGTCCATGCCGCCGCGCTGGGGGAACGACTCGTGTCCGAAATCGCGCTCCTCCGCGCCCGTGGTATCGCCCCACTGGGCCCGCTTGAGGGAGAGGCCGATCTTGCGGTCGGTCGTGTCCACGCGGAGGATCTTGACGTCGATCTCGTCGCCGGCCTTGACCACGTCCTGCGGGTTCTCGACCTTGTGGTCGGCCAGCTCGGAGATGTGCAGCAGGCCCTCGAGGTCCTCCTCGAGCTCGACGAACACGCCGAAGTTGGTGATCTTGGTGACCTGGCCGCGCACGACCATGCCGGGCTTGTAGGCGTCGGGGATGGCGTGGACCCACGGGTCCTCGGTGAGCTGCTTCATGCCGAGGCTGATGCGCTGCTTCTCCTGGTCGACCTCGAGCACGACGCACTTGACCACGTCGCCCTTCTTGACCATCTCGTTGGGGTGCGTGACCTTCTTGGTCCACGACATGTCCGAGACGTGGAGCAGGCCGTCGATGCCCGGCTCGATCTCGACGAACGCGCCGTAGTTGGCCAGGTTCCGCACCGTGCCCTCGATGACCGTGCCGGGGGGGTACTTCTCGCCGACAAGCTCCCAGGGGTTGACCTCGGTCTGCTTCATGCCGAGGCTGATCTCCTGCTTGTTCTTGTCGATGTCGAGCACGACCACGTCCACCGGGTCGCCGGGCTGCACCATCTCCGACGGGTGGTTGATCCGGCGCGTCCACGACATCTCGGAGATGTGCACCAGACCCTCGATGCCGTCCTCCAGCCGCACGAACGCGCCGTAGGACATGAGGTTGACCACCTCGCCCTTGACGCGCGAGCCGACCGGGTACTTCTGCTCGATCTCCTCCCAGGGGCTCGACTCCTTCTGCTTGAGCCCCAGGGCGATCTTCTCCTTCTCCCGGTCGATGTTGAGCACCTTCACCTCGAGCTTCTCGTCGATCCGGACCAGCTCGGAAGGGTGGTTCACCCGGCCCCAGCTCATGTCGGTGATGTGCAGCAGGCCGTCGATCCCGCCCAGGTCCACGAACACGCCGAAATCGGCGATGTTCTTGACCGTGCCGGTGACGATGTCGCCCTCCTTGAGGTTCTCGAGCAGGCGCTTCTTCGCCGCGTCGCGCTCCTCCTCGATCAGCTTGCGCCGGCTGATCACGATGTTGCGACGCTCCGGGTCGATCTTGAGGATCTGCGCCCGGATCTTCCGGCCGATGAAGTCGCCGATCTCGTGCGGCCGGCGGATGTCCACCTGGCTCGCCGGCAGGAAGACCGGCACGCCGATGTCCACGAGCAGGCCGCCCTTGATCTTGCGGCTGACCAGGCCCTCGATGACATCGCCCTCCTTGGTCGAGTCGATGATCCGCTGCCAATTGATCATGCGGTCGGCGCGGCGCTTGGAGAGCTGCACCAGCCCGCTGTCGCCCTCGATCGACTCGAGGAGCACGTCGATCGACTCACCGACGCGCACCTCCTGTCCCTCGAACTCCTCCTTGGGGATCAGGCCCTCGCTCTTCAGGCCCACCTCGACGACGACGTCGTCGCCGGCGAAGCCGATCACCTTGCCCTTGATCAGCTTCCCGGGTGTGAGGTCCCCCAGCTCCTTGCCGAGGACCGCCTCCATCGCCTCGTCGGGGCTCTGTTCCGTGAAGACGCCCCTGAGCAGCGCGTCCGTGTCCTTGTCAGTCAGCCCGAGGGAAGCGATCAGAATCTCATCGACCATGTGCCGCAGTTCCTTCCGATGCCATCCCCGGCGCCCGCGTCGGTCGGCATGACGCGGGTGGGCAGGGCATCCGCAGCCGCGGGAAAGACACCGCGGCAGACCCCTTCAAGGGGCGGTCAGATACGCTGTGCACCGTGCCCGCGACGCCGCGGGCGGACGGACCGACCCACCGATGAACCGAACCCTAGCACGCGGGCCCGCCGGAGGGAAGCCCCGGGGCGGGAAGGCACGGATACCATCGGCCAGAGGAGCGGCGCCATGCAGGACTGGCTCGACGGGCGGATCGCCATCATCACCGGGGCCTCGGCGGGGATAGGCGAGGCCCTTGCCCGCGACTTCACGCACCGGGGGGCGAGAGTCGTGCTCAACGCCAGGCGCGAGGGCCGCCTCCGCGAGCTGGCCGAGACCCTCGACCCCGCCCGGGTCGCCCTCGTCGCCGGCGACGCGGCCGACGAAACCGTCATAGAACGGCTCTTCCGCACCGCCACGGAGAAGTTCGAGGACGAGGCCGACCTGGTGGTCGTCAACGCCGGACGGGGGCTCAACGGCTCGGTCACCACCTCCGACACCGCCCAGTGGGAGGAGATGATCCGGACCAACCTCCTCGGCGCGGCCAGGCTCATGCGGGCCGCGGCCCACCACCTGCTCGCCGACATCGAGAACTCCGGCAACTCCTGGCAGCAGCAGGCCCGCGACATCGTGGTGCTCGGCTCAACGGTCGGCCGCCACATCTCGCCCTTCAGCTCGATGTACGGCTCGACCAAGTTCGCCGTGAACTCCCTCGCCGAGGCGCTCCGGCGCGAGATCGGCCCCAAGGGCGTGCGCGTCAGCCTCATCGAGCCCGGCTTCGTCCGCTCCGAGTTCCAGGGCGTCGCCGGCTACGCCGACGACTGGTTCGCCGGAGTCGTCGAGCGGATCGGCCCGGTCCTCACGCCCATGGACGTCGCCGAGATCATCTCATTCATCGTCAGCCGCCCGCCGCAGGTGCACCTGAGCGATGCGCTGATCCGGCCGACGCGGCAGGAGTACCCGTGAGCCACCAACCCGCGGTCAGTCTCTCGCCTCAGACCAGAACATCAGCAGCCCGATTGCTCCGGCGATGCCGGGCGGGCCCCACCCTCGCAGATTGTTGAGCGGTGCGCCCCGCGCTGCCCCCAGCCGAAACTCGTACCAGACCCCATACACCGCAAGTCCCACCGCGAGCATCGCGATGGGCCAGCCGATCAGGCGGAGCATCGACTCCCGCCGCCGTCGAACGCGATCCCAACGCTCGGCTTCGTCGAACCGTCGGTCCAAGGTCGCGTCCCCCGATCTTTGGAACGCGGTCAGCGCCCACCAATCTCGCACCATCACCCAACTTCCGATGAGCATCAAGCACGCGACGGCGCAAATCAGTCCAGTCAGGCTACCCACGGCAAAGTCCCGGATCAGAAGCTAAACGGATCATCAACCCCCCGCCGCCTCGGCAGCAGCGGCTCCTCCGTCCCGATCGCCTCGCGACAGG
>CAYTAH010000029.1:9604-59925 GCA_964435785.1 uncultured Phycisphaeraceae bacterium
ACCCCCCGCCGCCTCGGCAGCAGCGGCTCCTCCGTCCCGATCGCCTCGCGACAGGCGGCCTCCAGGGCCTGGTGCAGCTTCTCGTGCTCGGGGTGGGCGTCGAGGAAGTCGAGCAGGTCATCCACGCGGTGGTGCGGGTGGTCCGCGGGGTTGACGCGGGCGATCGCCGCGTCGCCGAGCGCCTCGCTCGCCGCGGCGAACCAGGCGAGGGGTGGCAGCCGGACGTCGGCGTCCTTGCTCACCGAGTCCTCGACGCGCTCCACCGGCCAGGGGGGATCGACCTGCACGCGCGCGACCAGCGTCCCCACCGCCACGATCGGCCACTTGCCCGCGCGCGTCAGCGGCTCGCGCGTCAGCACGCTCACGGGCACGCCCTTGCGATCGGCCGTCTCGCGCAGCTGGCGTCCGTCGCGCCCGATGAGCGGGGGCTGCACGAGATAGCACCCGGGGCGCATCGGGCGCTGCACGTCCCCGGTCGAGCGCACCAGCGCCACCGGGCCGGCGTCCCACGCCTGCTCTCGCTTCTGCCGGCGGGCCTCCTGGAGCGGCAGACAGATCCGAGCCATGCGCTCGAAATCGCACGCCAGCCGCGCCGCGCCGAGCGATCGCAGGCTCAGCCGCTCGACCTCGAAGTAGTCCGTCGCCGCCAGCGCGAGCGACGCGCGCTCCATCAGCTCATCCACCTGGACGGGCGTCAGGGCCGCACGCATTGCTCCGACTCGCTCCGGGTCCATGTGTCAGCGAGGTCCCTGGGCCTCGACGTGCGCCGCCACGCTCGCAAGCAGATCCCGCCATGTGCCGACGAGGCTGTCCAGATCGTAGAGCAGCACGTCGGAGAGGCCCGCCCAGTCCTGGGCGGCCACGCACCGGCGGACCTCCTCCAGGCAGCTGGAGAGGTCCGAGATCGCCCGGGGCAGGCGCTCCGCGTCCTCGCCGGGAAGGGCCGAGAGGTCCAGCCCGACGAGCTGCGACCCCTGGTCTAGGGCCTGCCTGGCGGCCTGCCAGAGGTTGAGCGCCCCCGCGAGCGTCTGGTACGCCTCGGCGAGGGAGCCCGCCTCGACCAGCTCGGAAGCCCGGCGCTGCTCGGCGCGGGCCTGCTCGAGCGCGTCCGCCGCGTCGAGGAGCGTGACGCGCACGAAGCTGCGCGGCTCGGCGGTGGTCATCCGGACCTCGTCGCACGCCCTGGCCATCGACGCGGCGTCGTCCAGCTCGGCGCCCCCCACCGAGCGCCCGTCGGCGAGAATGTCCACGACGACGCGCCCGGAGCCGGCGGCGCGGGCCGCGGCGAGGCTGATCGCCTCGGCGAGCGTGCCGGGAGACTCGGCGAGGGCGACGTCGTCGAGGATCACTTTCATGGGCATGAGTCTCTCCCCCTTCGCCCCGCGATGCAAGCGGGGGCGCGAAGATGCATCAGGTCTCGTTCTCGGACTGGTCCCGCAGCGCCCTGTCGATGGACCGCAGCCGGTTGTGCTGCTTCTGGATGAGCCGCAGGTTGCGGGCGTAGATGACCACGCCCGTGCTCTGCCCGATCACGCCGACGATGTCGCGGCGCCAGACGAAGTAGGCAAAGAGAAGCACGCCGCCGACGAAGCTCAGCCACCAGAAGATCGACGGCACCACGCTCGCCTGCTCCTTCTCGCTCCTGACCCATTGCAGGAACATCCGCCCGAAAAAGCACGCCTGCCCCGCGAGTCCCAGCCCAACCCACCAGAAGTTGAACCAGCTCGTGATGTTGAAGAAGCCCATGAGCGTGCGCTCCCAGGCGGGGCGGACCTCCCACAGCGCCATCTCGTTGGCGATGATCGCCTCGAATCGGGCCGCCTCCATCCAGCCGCGCTCGTCGGCCTCTTGCCAGCCCTTGGTGTGATACGCGAACGATCCGTCGTTGCGAGGGAGCTGCTCGACCACGAACTCACGCGAGCCGAGCTTGAGCTCGAACCGGTGCGCGTCCGGATCGATCCGCCGGGATCGCTCGAGCGTGGGCTGCAGGACAAGCCACACGCCCAGAAAGATGAGCGCGATCATCGCGATCACCGGCCCGGGCTTCATGCGCGGATCTCGCTCTCGAGGGCGGCGACGACCGCCGGCGCTTCCCGCTCGCCTGCCCGCGCCACCTCGAACCCCGCCACCGGCCGCCGGCGCGTGCGCATCCACCGCACGGCGAAGCAGTCGATCAGCCCGGGAACGGCGCGCTTCGTGATGCCCATGCCGTACTTGGTCTCACCGGCGGTGCGCGGGCGGTGGCGCACGCGCATCTCCACCACCCGGAACCCCATGCTCGCCGCCGTCACGGGGATGAAGCGGTGCATCCCCTTGAACTCCAGCGGCAGGGCCAAGGCCACCTCGCGGCGCATCACCCGGAGCGAGCATCCCGTGTCGCGGACGCGATCGCCGAGGATCAGCCCGCGGAACAGCCGTCCGACCAAGCTCCCCCACTTCCGCACCGCCGAGTCGCGCCGGGCGTGCGAGCGGTCGCCCTGCACCAGGTCCGCCCCGGATTGCTCCAAGAGCTCGAGCATCGCCGGGATGTCCGCCGGGTCGTTCTGGAGGTCCGCGTCGAGCACCGCGATCACACGCCCCCGGGCCGCCCGGAATCCCGCGTGGAACGCCGCCGACTGCCCATTGCCCGAGCCCGGCGGGGTGTCCCTCATCGCGATGCATCGCAGCCACGGACGCGCGGCCATAAGGGACGCGACCGATTCCCGGGTGCGGTCGGTCGAGCCGTCGTCAACGATGATGAACTCAAAGGTAATCCCCAGCGGCGCCAGGGCCGAGCCGACCTCCTCAACCAGCGCGACCACGTTCGCCTCCTCGTTGTGAGCCGGGGCGACGACGGAGAGATCCAGCCCAGGCGGGACCGCTTGATGGGGGGTCTTGCTCCGGGTTGGTGGTTGCGCGCGCATGGGCTCGAACGATAGCCCGCGGCCCCGGAGGCCCCGCCGGAAGCTGGGCGAGGCTATCCTTTGTTGAGACTTAGACTCAATAAAGAACCGGTACGTCTGGAGTTCCGAGCCGATGCACCTGAGACACTCAGACCACGATCACGGCCCCGCCACAGTGGCGATCAAGTACCTCCTCGAGGATCCCGAGGGCCTGACCGGCACGGAGAAGGGGGAGTGGACCGTGATGGCCGCCAAGGGCGAGCACCTCCTCGAGGTTGCCGTCGAGCACGGCATCAACATCGAGCACGCCTGCGGGGCGGTCTGCGCCTGCTCGACCTGCCACGTCTACATCGAGCAGGGGATGGACGACCTCTCCGAGCCGACCGAGGCGGAGGAGGACCGCGTGGAGGAGGCGCCCGGCCTGCAGCGCAACAGCCGCCTGAGCTGTCAGTGCGTCATCGAGGGGGACGGGCCCATCGTGGTGCGCGTGCCGGCGTGGAACAGGAACGCGGTGAAGGAAGTGCCGCACTAGAGTGCCGGGGGTCTGTTCCGCGCGGGTGCGGCCGTCGCCTCCCCAACCGAGTATCGAACCAATGGCCGAAGACACATTCCACTGGCTCGACGTGCAACGCATCGCCGAGGAGCTCTACGACAGCCACCCGGACATCGCGGCGTACTCGGTCACGTTCCCGGAGCTGCGGAAGATGGTCGAGGCGCTCGAGGGGTTCGAGGAGCAGAGGGGCCACCCGGTCAACGAGCGCATCCTCGAGGAGATCCAGCGGCTCTGGCACGCCGAGGCGGACCAGCTGCCGGCGGAGGACGAGGACGAGGAGTAGGCGGCGCGAGCGCCTCCCGCTCCCGTACGATGCCGCCGTGCCCCGGCGCAAGCTCCACGACCGCTACTTCAAGCAGGCCAAGGCGGAGGGCTACCTCGCACGCTCGGCCTACAAGCTCACGGAGATCGCGGATCGGTTCGGCCTGGCCCCCGAGGGCGGACGCGTGCTGGACGTCGGCTGCGCCCCGGGTTCGTGGCTCCAGGTCGCGTCCGAGCTCGTCGGGCCGCGCGGACGGGTGGTGGGCATCGACCTCAAGCGCGTCGATCACCCGATGCCCCCCAACGTCGTCGCGCTCGCCGGCGACATCGAGCAGACGCCTCCGGAGACACTCACCGACCTGGCGGGGGGCGGCCTCTTCGACCTGGTCCTCAGCGACATGGCCCCCAACACGAGCGGGCACGGTGACGATCTCGTCTCCGCCCGGCTCTGCCGCGCACTGCTCGCGCTGCTGACGGGGGTCCTTCGCCCCGGGGGCTCGCTGGTGATGAAGATCTTCGAGGGTCAGGAGTACCCCGCGGTGCTGCGCGAGGCGCGGGCTCGCTTCCGCGAGGCGCAGGGGTTCAAGCCCAAGGCCAGCCGCGACGTGTCCCGAGAGATGTACATCGTCGCGCGGGGCTTCCGCGCCCCTGAGTCGGGCGGGGGCCGGGGATGACGCTCCTCACGCCGATCCCGGCGATCATCGCCGCGGCGTTGGCGGTGCCCGCGGTGCTGCTGATCTATTTCCTCAAGCTGCGGCGGCGGCCCGTCCGGGTGGGGAGCACGATGCTCTGGGTGCAGGCCGCGGAGGACCTGCAGGCCAATGTTCCCTTCAAGTGGCTGCGTCCCTCGCTGCTCCTGCTCCTGCAGCTGTTGATCCTGGGGTCGCTGCTGCTCGCGCTCGCGCGCCCGGCGCTGCTGGGGACCGGCGCGATGCCCGGCCAGGTGTTCATCGTGATCGACCGCTCCGCGTCGATGCGCGCCTCCGACCTCCCCGGGAGCGCAACCCGCTTCGACGAGGCGAGGCGGCTGGCGCGACGCGTCATCGAGCGGACCGCGGTCGGCAGCTTCGAGGGCGAGATCTCGCTCGTGGGCTTCGCCGCGAGCGCGGAGGTCGTCGCGGGACCGACGCGCTCGAGAGGTGAACTCCTCGCCGCGCTCGATTTGCTCGGCCCCACCGACGAGCCGGGCGATCTGGCCGGCGCGCTCCGCCTCGTCCAGGCGCTCGCGACGCCGGAGGACCCCGAGTCCCCCGACGCGCCGCGCGCGCTGGTCGTCGTGTGCTCCGACGGCTCGATGCAGGAGGAGCCGCCGGCGCTCCGCGCCGATGTCGTCTTCGAGCGCGCCGCGCCCGAAGGACGCGAGGGGGACAACCTGGGCATCGTCGCCCTCGCGGCGCGGCGAGACGCCGAGTCGCCGGCGACTCTCCGCGTCTTCGCCCGCATCGGGGGCAACCTCTCCGCCCCGACCACGGTCGGAATCGCCCTCCGTCTCGACGGGCAGGCGATCGCCCAGGAAGCGGTGGAGATCGAGGGCGCGACCGGCGCGGGCCCGGCGCAGACGCCGGTGAGCATGCAGATCCCCGCCCCGGCGGGGGGTTTGGTGACGCTCTCGATCGAGCGCGCCGACGCCCTCGCCGCGGACAACGCCGCCTCCCTGCTCGTCGAGCCGCCGCGACGGCCCTCCGTCCTCCTTGTCCGCGCGGAGGAGTCCGAGTCGGCCGGCGCGGGGTGGCTGCTCACCGACGTGCTGCGCGAGCTGGACCTGGCGGCCCTTCGACTCGTCTCCGCCCAGCGCGTGCGCGAGCTGGGAGCGGACGCGTTCCGCGACATCGATCTGGCCATCTTCGACGGAGCGCCGAGCCCTGGCGCTCCCCCCGTCGCCTCCCTGCACTTCGGCCATCCGCCGCCGCTCCCGGAGCTGGCGGCCTCGGCCGGCCGGGGCGCCGTCGAGCCCGTGCTGGCGTGGGATCGCTCCCACCCGCTCCTCCGCGACGTCGCGCTCGACGCGGTGCGCATCGGGCAGACCAGCCTGCTCTCGCCCACGGACCAGGCAGACACAAGGACATTCGCTGAGCTCGTGCGCACCGCGCAGGGTGTCGTGGCAGCCGCCATCGAGCACGATCGCACGCCGCACGTCGTCTGCGGCTTCGAGCTGGTGCAATCGACCTGGCCCGTGCACTACAGCTTCCCGATTTTCCTCGCCAACGCCGTGGAGACGCTCCCGCGCAACGCGGTGCTCGCCACCGGCTGGAGCGCCCGCACCGGCGAGCCGGTCATCCTGCCCCAGCCCGTCGCATCCGGCGCCCCGCTGACCGACCCCTCCGGCTCGACCCGCCCGCTCCCGGCACAAGCGGCCGGCGACGGCCCGCTCACTCGACTGGGCGTGCTCGACGCCGCCGGCGTATGGCGCGTCGGGGGCGCGCCCGTGCCGGTCAACCTGCTCGACGAGCGCGAGTCCTCGCTCGAGGCGCCCAGGTCGCTGACCGTTCCCGGCGCCCAGGCCCGTGCCGGCGAGCGAACGCGGGGCGCCGCCGAGCCGCGGGAGATCTGGCCATGGCTGCTCATCGGCGCGGCGGGCCTGCTGCTCGTCGAATGGCTGCTCTTCGGCCTGCGCGTGCGGGTCTGACCCCCGCCCGCTTCAGGACGGCTCGAGCCCGCTCCATCCCCGCGTATCGATCGCGGCCCGCGCCGGCTCCTCCTCCCACGGCATCAGGCGGCGGGGCCACGCGGTGCGCACGCCCCGAGCATCCCGGCGCACCAGCCCCAGGCGCATGATGCCCCCCCGCTCCACCGCCTCCCGCGGCAGGGGGACACCGATCGACCACCTGCCCTCCTCCTGCGAGACGCCGAGGAGCACCTCCTCGCCCGGACGCCGCTCGTCGCGCACCGTGCCGTCGCTCGAGATGCGCAGCACGACCGGGCTGTCCTCGCGCGCCCCGAACCACACGCGCACCGCGTCCTCACCCCGCGCCGACCCGCGCGCACACTCCACGTAGAGCGACCAGCCCGAGGCGCTGACGCCCGAATCGTCCCGGTAGATCATCGCGGCCGTCACCCATGCCCGCTCCGGGACAGCGCCGCGCTGCTCGTCCGACGCGCCCCACGAATCGAGCGTCCAGTCGTGCAGCAGCGGTCCGCAGCGGGCCCCCGGCGGGACGATCCGGTCGGGCATGCGCGCGTGTACGGCGATGTCCGCCTCGCCGCAATGGATGACGAACCTGCTGCCGCCCCGCTCCGCGTCGCCCCGGTCCGCCTCCGCGCGCAGTTCGGCGGCGGTGCCGGGCTCGAGCGGGTGGGGGTCGCCCACACGCGCGCCCCGCTGGCCCTCGAGCCACAGCAACGCCGGCTCCCCGGTGAGGGTCGCGGCGCGCAGCGCGACGAGCGCTTCCCCGCTCTCGGACTCGACTCCCGCGGCGTCGTCGGCGACCCATCCCGCGGCGGCGGGCAGGGACCGCATCCACGCCTCGGAGCGTGCGACGAGCGAATCACCGCTTCGCGCCGGGTCGAGCAGGTCCGCGAGGAGCAGGTCCAGCGAGGCCTGCTCGGTGGGCCACGCGGGCGCCTCGACACCCGGGGCCAGCGCCACGGTGTTCGTGAGCCTGGCGAGCAGGCGCGCGCACGCCGGGGCGTCGGCGTACCAGAGCCTCGCCAAGCCGACACGCCACCTCGCTTCAACGAGATCCGCCATCGCGTCCAGGGCCCGACGCTCGCCGAGCACGGGCCAGATCCCTTCGATCGGCGCCGGAGTGTCGAGGCCGGTGGTGACGAGCCGCGCGCGCCAGCGCCGCAGCGGGCTGCGCCACTCGGGCGCGAGAAGATCGGGGGAGGGCGGACGCGAGCCCGGCGGGCGTCTCCACGGCGCCCATACCTCGCCCGGCGCAACCGTTCCCGGACGCAGCTCGCCGGGCGTCGCCAGCCAGTTCACGCGCACGGCACCATCGCCGAGCCGGATCGCCTGGCCCCCCGCGTCCTCGGGGAGCTCCGCGACCACGTGCCATGCGCCGGTCGACTCAGGGATCGCTCCCTCGCTGGCCGGCGTGACGACCCATTGCTCCACCGAGGGCAGCCAGCCCGCCATCGCCGGCGGCTGGAGCTGCACGCCGATCCAGAGGAGCGAGGCGTCGAGCCCCCGGCCGTCGCTGAGGATGAGACGGGGAGCGACCGACCCGGGGAGCGTGCCCTCTACGCGGACGGGCATCAGCATGGGAACCCCCGGCACCAGGTCGAGCCGGGAGCTGGTCGGCGTGAAGACCGTTCGGCCGCGTGCGCCGCTCCGCCCACGGACGCCGCGCGACCGCGCGCACGCTCCGACGCCGCCGGCGAGCGTGCCGAGCAGCACTGCCGTCGCGTCGCGGCGGGAGAGTGCCTGGCCGGGGCGGGGCGTCTCGATGGGCTGACACATGGGCGACAAGACGATACCGCGCCGGGCAGGGCCGGGGTTGCATCCGGACGGTCCAGGCGTCACACTCTCGGGCACGCCCGCGCCCGACGCGGCGTGGGAGGAGCTTCTCATGCACAGAATCGCCAAGGCCTGCGTCGCTGAGTTCATCGGGACCTTCGCCCTGGTCTTCTTCGGGGCGGCGTCGATCATCATGGCGGGAGGTCCGTTCGACGCGGGCAATCTCGTCAGCGTCGCGCTCACCCACGGACTCGTGCTCGGCGTCTTCATCACCGGGTGCATGTACATCTCCGGCGGGCAGTTCAACCCCGCGGTCTCGATCGGGCTGATGGTGATCGGCAAGCAAACCCCCGCGCAGACCCTCCTGTTCATCGCGTCGCAGCTCTTCGGCGCCGCGTGCGCGGCGGGCATGCTCGTCTTCGTGCTCACGCCCGAGGTCGCCAACAGCTGGGACCCGGTGCGCAAGACGGGCAGCAACGTGGGCGCGACGATCGGCAGCTACACTCTCGACGGGAACGTCGCCGGCGTGGTGATCCTCGAGCTGCTCCAGACATTCGCGCTCATGTTCGCGGTCCTCGCCGCCGTGGTGGACGCGCGAGCGCACAAGCTGGGCGGCTTCGCGATCGGGCTCACCCTCTCGCTGTGCATCATGGCGTTCGGACCGCTGACCGGCTCGAGCCTCAATCCCGCGCGAACCTTCGGCCCCGCGCTCTACGGGCATTGGGACATGCATTGGGCGTACTGGCTCGGCCCGGTGGCCGGCGCAGTTCTCGCCTCGCTGGTCTACAAGTTCGTCTGGCGCGAGCCCCCGGCCGAGCCCGCGCCCGTGCCCCCGCTCCGTCAGAACCCGGACGCCGCCCCGCAAGCCGCGGAGGCGTGAATCGCCCTTCACACACCGGCCGCCGACGCGCTCTCGCCCCCGGCCCGGAGTCTCGGAGCCCGGGGGCATACCCTTCCGCGGCTGCCGGGTGACCGGACCCGCGGCGCCCCCGGACGAGCCGGATGCCCCAGAACAAGGAACCACCCGTGACCATTCGCAGCAGTGTCGTGACCCTGGCCGTGTCCGCGGGAGCGTGCCTGGCCCAGGGAGAGAAGCCGGACGTCTTCGAGCGCATGCTCGACCACTACGCCGGGCTCGACGGGTGCACGGTCAAGATGTCGGTGGCGATGCGCTCGGACGAGCCCATGCTCTCCGGCATCCTGGAGTCGATGGGCCAGTCCACGCCGGGCTACGCCGTCAAGCCGAACCGCTTCGCGTTCTGGAGCGACAAGAAGTCCGAGGGCGGCATGGGCCTGCCCACGCCCTCGCTCTACTCCGACGGCGAGAAGTTCATCTCCGCGGTCGAATCCGACCGCATCTATTCCGTGGACGAGGCGCCCGATGACTTCGGCGACCTGATCGAGTCGGCCTCCACCGACTCGACGGCCGCGTGGCAGATGCTCCCCGGCGCATCCTTCGTCTTCGGGCTCATGTCGCCCGACCCGCGGGAGGCCCTCGGCGCGTTCGTGACCAACGCCGAGTATCAGGGCGTCGAGGGCGAGTCGCCCAACAGCTACCACGTCGTGAAGGCGACCCAGGTCGAGGCGGGCGGCGCGAGCATCCCTCTCGAGCTGCACATCAGCGCGGAGGGCGACCCCTGGCTGCTCTCGGTCTCCCCCCGGCTCGACACCGAGGACGGCCCCGAGATCGAGGTGATCGTCGCCTTCGAGGACTGGGAGGCCACCGGAGAGATCCCCGAGCGCGGCGCGATCACCCCCGGCGAGGACTGGGAGGAAGTCGACGACCTCGGGCAGGCGATCATGGAGAGCATGCAGCCCGGCGGCGCCCCCGAGCCCGCCGAGAGCCCGGCGGGGCAGGGCGAGGGAGCGCCCGCGCCGGACTTCACGCTCCCGCTGCTCGGCGACGGCCGCAGCTTCTCGCTGGCCTCGCAGCGGGGCAAGGTCGTTGTGCTGGACTTCTGGGCCACGTGGTGCCCGCCGTGCGTGAAAGGCCTCCCCACGATGAGCAAGGTCACGGGCGAGTACGCCGACAGGGGCGTCGTCTTCGTGGCGGTCGATCTGCAGGAGGATGCCGACCACGTCGCCGAGTTCATGAAAAGCAAGGGATGGAGCTTCACCGTGGCCCTCGACGGCGACGGGGAGGTCTCCGACCTGTTCGGAGTGTCGGGCATCCCGCACTCGGTGATCATCGACAAGAAGGGCGTGGTCCGGCACGTGCACGTCGGCTTCGGCGACGCCGCGGAGGCCGAGGCCAGGCTCCGGAAGGAGCTCGACGGGCTGATCGCCGAGAAGTGAGCCCGGTTTATGGCGCCTCGACCGGCAGCGTCGCGCTGATGTTCTCGATGATCGAGTCCGTCGTCACGCCTTCCGCCTCGCCCTCGAAGTTGAGGATGATGCGGTGGCGCAGCGAAGGCAGGGCCACCCCGCGCACGTCATCGATGCTCGCCGCGGCCCGGCCGTCGAGCAGGGCCCGGCACTTGGCGGCCAGCTCCAGCGCCTGCGCCGCTCGCGGGGAGGCCCCGACGCGCACGAACTCGTTGACGAGCGGCGTGGCGAACTCGCCGCCCCCGTAGCGGCTGTCGCGGGGGTGCGTCGCGAGCACCATCCGGACCGCGTAGTCGCGCACGTGCGGGGCGATCGCGACGCGCCGCACGAGCTCCTGATACCGCTCGATCCGCGCGCCGTCGAGGGCCGGCGCCACCTCGACTCGCCGCCCGGTGGTCGTCCGCTCGAGGATCTCGGCCAGCTCCAACCGCGCCGAGTAGCCCACGAGCAGCTTGAAGAAGAACCGGTCCAGCTGCGCCTCGGGCAGCGGGTACGTCCCCTCCTGCTCGATCGGGTTCTGCGTCGCCATCACGAAGAATGGCGAGGGCAGCGGGTGCGTCACCCGCCCGACCGTCACGCTCCGCTCCTGCATCGCCTCCAGCAGCGCCGACTGGGTCTTCGGCGTCGCCCGGTTGATCTCGTCGGCCAGCACGATCTGGGCGAAGACCGGCCCCGGCTGGAATCGGAACTCCCGGCGCGTCCGCCCCTCAACCTCCGCCTCGTGCACGACCGTCGTGCCCGTGATGTCCGCGGGCATCAGGTCCGGCGTGAATTGCACGCGGCTGAACTCCAGGCGCAGCGCCCTCGCCAGCGTGCGCACCAGCAGCGTCTTGCCGATGCCCGGCACTCCCTCGAGCAGCGCGTGCCCGCCGGTGAACAGGCATGTCAGCACGCCGTCCACCACCTCGCCGTGCCCCACCACCGCCTTGGCGATCTCCGCCTTCACCGCCGCGTAGTCGGCGCGGAACGCCTCCGCGGCGGCCTGGACCTGCTCGGGTGTGGAGAACTCTGCGTCGTAGTCGGGCATACGGGGGTCCTCGGGGGCAGGTATGGTACCGGGTGCGACGCGTGACCATCCTCGACGGGCCCATGGGCACCGAGCTCGCCCGGCGCGGCGTCGACATCTCCGGGCGCGCGTGGAGCGCCCGGGCGATCGATCAGGCCCCCGAGGTCATCGCCTCGATCCACCGCGAGTACGCGGACGCCGGCGCCACGGTCCACACGGCCGCGACGTTCCGCACGCAGCCCCGCGTGCTGCCCGGCACGTGGAGATCGCTCGCCACGCGGGCCGTCGAGATCGCCCGCGCCAGCGTGCCCGAGGGGCACCTCGTCGCCGGGAGCATCGCACCCCTCGCCGACTGTTACCGCCCCGATCTCTCGCCCGCGCACGACGAGCCCGAGGCGACGCGGGCCGAGCACCGCGCCCTCGCCGGGGTCCTCATCGAGGCGGGGGCCGACATCCTGCTGTGCGAGACGTTCTCCCACGCGGGCGAGGCGGTGATCGCGGCCGGCGCCGCCATCGAGGCGGCCCACCGGACAGGGGTCGAGGTCTGGCTCGCCCTCTCGCCCGGATACCACGACGACCTGCTCTCGCCCGGCGAGATCGCCCGTGCCGCGGCCGAGGCCGCCTCGCTCGGCGTGGGGGCGGTCCTGGTGAACTGCGCCCCCGCGGGATCGACGCTCGCCCACGTGCGGGCGATCGCCGGGGCCGTGTGGGGACGCGGCGTGGGTGTCGGTGCGTACGCCAACGCCGGGCCCGACCCCCGGGGACGACACTCGACCGCCGACGCGCAAGAGGGCTATCTTCTTGCGGCCGAGTCGTGGGTCAGGGCGGGGGCGACGCTCGTCGGCGCGTGCTGCGGCGCGACGCCTGGGCTGATCAAAGCCCTGACGGACCGGCTCGGCCGGTGAGCGGCGGATGGGCGTGCATCACCCCGCCCGCCGCGAGCGAACAGAGTGCCGGGCAGCGCCCGCGATGCAGGATTTGCATGCCGCGTGGGGGTCGAGCCGATGGCCACGCGTGCGCGCCCCGCGCGGAACGACCGCCGGGGGCACGACCGGGCGTGCAGGAGACGTGTATGGACCGTACCGCGCAGGGCTGCTTCCTCGAGAGGCTCGAGCCGCGTCTGGTGATGGCCGACTTCAGCTGGACGAGCGAGGAGGTGTACCTCGTCGAGCTCGTGAACCGGGCCCGCAGCGACCCCTCCGCCGAGGCGGCCCGCACGGGCGTGGACCTCACGGCCGACCTCACTCCCGATGAGCTGGCGAACCTCGTGCCCTCCGAGCCCCTGGCGCTGCACCCGGCGCTCACGCTGGCGGCCCGCCAGCACAGCCAGGATATGTCGGACCGCAACTTCTTCGATCACCAGAACCCCGACGGCGACCGCGCCCAGCAGCGGGCCGAGGACAACGGCTACGACGGCTCGGCCGGGGAGAACATCGCCGCCGGATACGACACGATCCACCAGGCGCACGTGGAGTGGCTCGAGTCCGTCGGGCACCGCAAGAACGTGCTCAGCCTCTGGTCCAACTTCAGCGACACGTTCCACTACGACGAGATCGGCGTCGGCTTCTTCTTCCCCGGCCCGGGCCCGCAGGACTACGAGACATACTTCACGCAGGTCTTCGGCTTCTCCGGGCGGCCGCCGCGCACCTTCATCCTCGGCGTCGTCTACGACGACGGCGACGGCGACGACTTCTACTCCGTCGGCGAGGGGCGCGCGGAGGTGCGGGTCGACGTCACCAACGCGGACACGGGCACCTTCGTCGGGTCCTACCTGACCGACGAGGCCGGCAATTACCAGATCGAGGTTCCCGGTGGCAGCTACGTCGTCACCTTCGTCAACACGCTGACCGGGCTCGGCAAGCAGCTGGTCGTCCAGGTCGAGCGCAACTCCAACCACAAGGTGGACGCCACCGGCGATGAGCTGGTCGACGCCGTCTCCGCCTCGGACAATCTCGCGGGGATGGGCGCGGTCGTCAGCGGGAGCGCCAGGACCGACGGGTCCATCACCGTCGCCACCCTCAACGGCTCGGGACGCCCCATCGCCTTCAGCCAGACCGCTCAGGGATGGCAGGTCGTGGACCTCCAGACGCTCACGGGGAGCCCCTCGCTCACCGGGCAGTTGCAGACCTGGACCGACCCACGCGACCAGCTCACCTATGCCGCCGGCGCCAGCGCCGAGGGGCTGATCCTCTTCCAGCGCGGCGCGGGCGGCCTGTGGAGCTTCCGCAACCTCAACGACGAGATCGACGGGGCCGGCCTGCTGATCGGCGATATCACCGTCTTCGCCAGCCGGGCCAACCGCGTCTTCATCGCCGGGCTCGACGGCGCGGGCGACCTCCACCTCTTCCACCAGACCCTCGCGAGCGGTGACAACGGCGTGGTGTGGGCCTCGCGCAACCTGGCCGAGACCGATCTGGCCCAGCAGGGCCAGTCGATGCCGCGCTTCACCGGCCGGCTCATCAGCTTCGTCACCGGCTGGAACGCGCTGAACATCGCCGGCCTCGACCAGAACGGCGACATCCAGGCGGTCTGGATCGCCGGCGGGCGCGAGCGCTGGAGCGTCTCCAACCTCTCCGACAGCACCGGGGCGCCGACGCTCGCCGGCGGGCTGACGGTCTATCTCACGAGCTGGGACGCGATCAATCTCGTCGGCACGGACGTTTTCGGCAACGTCAGCGTCACCTGGTGGGTGCCCAGCTTCGGCGCCGCCTGGGTCACCAGCGATCTCACCGCCAGGGCCGGCGGGCCCAAGCTCCAGACCTCGAGCATGACGAGCTTCGTCACCTCCTGGGGCGCGACCAACATCGCCGGCCTCGACGAGAACGGCGAGCTCGTCGCCTACTGGTGGGTGCCCACCGACGAGGACAACAAGTGGAAGGTCTCTTCCCTCAGCGACGCGGTGCAGGACGCCGTGCTCCCCGAGGGCGAGCTGCGCGGCCTCACCGAGAGCGCGCGGCGGACCATCAACATCTTCGGCGCCAGCGCCGAGGGCGAGGTGCTCCGATACTGGTGGGCCCCGGGCGGGGCCTGGGCGGTCCAGAATCTCACGGAGCTGACCTGATCCTCCGGCGGACGCCGCGGCTACAGCTCGACCTGCGCCCCCAGCTCTACCACCCGATCCACGGGGATCTGGAAGTACGTCGTCGCCGCCGTCGAGAGGCGGGACATCACCGCGAAGAGCTGCTTCCGCCACGCGACCATGCCCGGGCGGCCCGAGACGATCAGCGTCTCGTGCCCGAGGAAGAACGTGGTCTGGCGCACGTCGAGCCGGAACTCCTCCGGGAGCTCGGCGTCCAGCAGCCGGGGCACGTGCGGCTCCTGCATGAAGCCGAAGCGCGCCACCACGCGCTGCAGCCCCCCGTCCAGCGCCTCGACCTCGGCGCGGCGCGAGACCGGCACGTAGGGCACGTCCTCGGTCAGGATCGTGAGCAACACGACCTTCTCGTGCAGCGTCTTGTTGTGCTTGAGGTTGTGCGCCAGCGCCAGCGGCGCCTTCTCGGGGTTGCCCGTCATGAACACCGCCGCGCCGGGCACGCGCACCGGGGGATGGGCCGCGATGTCGCGCACGAACATCTCGAGCGGGAGCAGGTGGGTCCGGATCCGCTCCGCGAGCAGCTGGCGGCCCCGCTTCCACGTCGTGATCAGCGTGAACACCGCGGCCCCGACCGCCAGGGGGAACCAGCCGCCGCCGGGCACCTTGCCGATGTTCGCGCCGAAGAACGCGAGATCGATGGCAAGGAAGAACGTCCCCAGAGCGACTGCCGCGGCCGGCGGCCACCTCCACACCCACAGCATGACGCTCGTCAGGAGCACCGTCGTGATCACCATGTCCAGGGTGATCGCCACGCCGTATGCCGCCGCGAGTCCGCTCGAGCTGCGGAACCCGATCACGAGCCCGATCGTCGCCAGCAGGAGCGTCCAGTTCACCGGGGCGATATAGATCTGCCCGAACAGCCTCGCCGAGGTGTGTGTGATCCTCAGGCGCGGGAGATACCCGAGCTGCACCGCCTGCATCGCGATGGAGAACACCCCCGAGATGACCGCCTGCGACGCGATCACCGTCGCCATGGTCGCGAGGACCACCAGGGGGAGCAGCGCCCACCTCGGGGCGAGCGCGTAGAAGGTGTTCGCCGCGGGATCGGGATGGTCGAGCAGATACGCGCCCTGGCCGAAGTAGTTGAGCATGAGGGAGGGCAGCACGAGCGTGTACCACGCGACCCGGATGGGGCGCGCCCCGAAGTGCCCCATGTCCGCGTAGAGCGCCTCCCCGCCCGTGACGGAGAGGAACACCAGCCCCAGCACGGCGTACCCCGCCATGCCGTTGTGCGCGAAGAACTGCGCCGCGTGCAGGGGATTCGCCGCCGCGAGCACCAGCGGCTGGCGCGCCATCGCGGCGACGCCGAGCGCGGCCAGCGTGAGAAACCACACGACCGTGACAGGGCCGAAGAGCACCCCGATCGCCGCGGTGCCGCGCCGCTGCACGGCGAAGAGCGCGACGAGGATCACGATGGTCACGGGGATGATGTAGGGCGCAAACACCGGCGTCGCGATCTCGAGCCCCTCCACGGCGCTGAGCACCGAGATCGCCGGCGTGATCATGCCATCGCCGAAGAGCAGCGCCGCGCCGAAAAGACCGAGCGCCAGCAGCACCCTCCAACGCTTCCCGCGCCTGAGGGAGCTCTGCCCGAGAAGCGCCGTCAGCGCGAGGACGCCCCCCTCGCCCCGGTTGTCCGCTCTGAGCACGAACACGAGGTACTTGACCGAGATCACAAGGATCAGCGACCAGAGGATCAGGCTGAGCACGCCGAGGACGTTGCCCCGCGAGGTCTCCACGGCGTACGGCCCGTGGAAGCACTCGCGCAGGGCGTACAGCGGGCTGGTGCCGATGTCCCCGTAGACCACGCCCAGCGCGAGCAGCGCAAGGTGCGGGAGCGAGGGCGCCCGCGTCCGCCCGGTGGGCAGGTCATGCGCCATGCTCGTCACCCGGGCGCCCTCCCGCCCCGCGATGCGGGCTCGACCGGAGACCCGGGCGGGAGCGGGCGGCGTCCGCATGCACCCGCGGGCCCCTCACGACGAGCGCTCCGCCGTTGCCGAGCCGTTCGCCGGGAGGCGAGCCAGGTCCGCGTCCTTCCCCATGAGCACGAGCACGTCGCTCGCGCGGAGCGGGTCCTGCGGGGTCGGCAGCTCGATCCGCTCCTGCCCCTCGCCCCCCACGGGCTTGCGCCGCAGCGCGACGACGTGCAGACGCAGACGGTTGCGCAGGTCGAGCTCCGCCAGGCTCTGCCCCACCCACGCCCTCGGCGCCCCGATCTCGACGATCGAGTGGCCCTCGTGAAACTCGATCTGGTTGAGGAACTGCGGGTTGAGCAGGCGGTGCGCCCAGCGATCGGCCGACTCGTCCTCCGGGTTGACCACCTCGTCGGCGCCCACCCGGGCGAGCACGCGTGCCGAGATCTGCGACGCGGCCCGCGCGATGACCCGCCTCACCCCCATCTGCTTGAGCAGGACGGTGGCCAGCGTCGTCGCCTCGAAGTCGTTGCCGATGCCGATGATCGCCGCGTCCACCTTGTCGATGCCCTGCCCCCGCAGCGCCTGCTCGTCCGTGGCGTCCATCGCGATCGCGATCGTAACCCGGTCGCGGATGTCCTCGACCACCGACACGTCGCGGTCGATGGCGATCACCTCGTTGCCCGACGCCGCCAGAGACGCCGCCAGGCGCGAGCCGAAGCGTCCGAGGCCGATGACCGCGAATGTCTGCATCCATCACTCCCGGCTATCCGAGGGCGACGCCCTCGTGGGCGTAAGTGTAAGGCCGGTCCTTCCCGCGCCCGAAGATCAGGACCGTGAGCAGGGCCAGCGGCCCCACGCGTCCGAGAAACATCGCCGCCACGATCACGAGCTTCCCCACCGGCGAAAGGTCGGCGGTGATGCCCAGCGACAGGCCGGTGGTCGTCGCCGCGCTGATCGCCTCGAAGAGCAGCGGTTCGAGCCCGAGGTGCGCCGGCTCGACGAGCGCGAGCGCGACCGTGCACCCGACGATCAGCCCGAAGTAGCACACGCCCAGCGTCCCCGCCTTGCGCACCACCGTGTCCGCGATCGTCCTCCCGAAGGCCTCGGCCTCCTTCCGTCGGCGTATCGTGGCCGCCACGCTCAGCACCAGCACCGCGAGCGTCGTGGTCTTCATCCCGCCCGCCGTCGAGCCCGGGGACCCGCCGATGATCATGAGCGTCATCAGCGCGAAGACCGAGCCGCTCTCGAGCTCCTCCATGGGGAGGCTGTTGAACCCCGCGGTCCGGGCGGTGATCGACATGAAGCTCGCGTCCGCGAGCACCCCTGCCACGCCGCCGAACGAACGGCCCTCGTGCGGGCCCAGCCGCTCCAGCATCGGCATGCCCTGGGCCAGCGCGATCACCAGCACGCCGTAGAGATACAGCCATGCGGTGGTCGCGATCGCCAGCCGGCTGTGGAGGCTCAGGCGTGAGTCCGCGACCGCGTACCCGCGCGGGAGCGGGGAGCGTCCGTGCCTGCGCCGACGGTGGATGCGCACGCGGACAATCCGCATCGCGTTGTGCAGCACCGGGAATCCCAGCCCCCCCAGCACGATGAGCGGGGCGATCACCCCGTGCGTCAGCGCCGAGCCCCGGTAAGGCATCATGCTCTCCCCGGTGATGTCGAAGCCGGCGTTGCAGAACGCGCTCACGCTGTGGAACGCGCTCAGCCACATGCGCCGCTGCGCCGTGAGAACCTCCCCGTGGCCCGCCTCCCACAGCGGGTACATCAGCAGCGCGCCCACCACCTCGATGAGGATCGTCGTCGTCAGCACGAACCGCCCGTAGCCCAAGAGCCGGTTCACCGGCTGGTCGCTCAGCATCTGGCTCAGGCTCAGGTTCTCCCGCGCGCTCAGGCTCCGCCCCAGCATCATCATGAGGGTCGAGCCGAACATGATGATGCCCAGGCCGCCGAGCTGGATCAGCAGGCCGATGATCGCCTGCCCCACCGGCGTGAACTCGTGCGCCGTGCTCCGGACCGTCAGCCCGGTCACGCACACCGCCGACGTGCTCGTGAACAGGGCGTCGATCCAGCCGATGCCGCTCCCCGGCGCCACCGCCTTCGGGAGCTTGAGGAGGAGCGTGCCGATGAGGATCAGGAGCACGAACGAAAGCGGGAAGATCGCTTCCGGACGCGCGAACCTGCGCGAGAGCACGACGCTCAGCGCCCACAGGTCGGCGAAAAGCCGGGTGATGATCGCCCCCTCCACCAGCCGCCACCCGACGGGCTCTCCCCCGACCGTCAGCAGGAGCCCCAGCAGCAGCGCCCCGAAGAGCGCCAGCCCGCGGACCTTCGCCCCACGGTCACGCGAGCGGAGCGTCTCCCCCACCGTCAGCACCACGTGGAGCACAACCGCGACGACGAGCCCCAGGCGCAGCAGCAGCACCGTCAGCGGCGGCTCGTAGAAGCCGTGCTCGGCCGCGATCGCCCCCGACGCGAGCGCCATCAGACCCGCGCGAAGAAGAGCCGGCGGCACCTCTCGACCCGGGTCTTTCGTCCGTGCCCGCGGCTTGCGGTCCGGTGTCCGTGTCGGCGCTGCCCGCGTCACGCGGAGACGATAGCGGACACCAGCCACGCGTGCGCCCCGCCCAAAAACGCCGATCGGCGCCGATCCCTCGACGCCGATCCCTCAAAGGCCGCGGTGGGATTCGAACCCACGACGGGATTACTCCCAACGGATTTGCAATCCGCCCCCTTGGTCCACTCGGGCACACGGCCGATTGCGCACTCGGCCAGACCGTATGGAGCCGCCGGGCCCCGGTCAACGCCCACGCCGTGCTTCCGGCCGTCACCGGGTACGATCGGCAAAGCCCCGGCGCCCCGCCGGCCGATGCGAGGACATCGATGCCCTCTCCAGTCCCCCACTCCCTCCTGATGCTCGCGGCCCTCCTGGGCACGCTGGCCCGCGGCGCGGGCGCTCAGGAGACCGAGCCCGACGACGACCGCCGGCCGGACGCCCGCCAGAACCCTCTGCTCACCGACCGGAGCCTGGAGCGGGATATCGCCGAGCGCACGTCCCGACCCGAGGCCGGCGCGGCCCTGCTCCCCTCCCGCGAGCCGCGCGCACTCCAGGTCGTCCCCAACCAGCCCGCCGATCCCACGCGCTTCGTGCTCGAGGACGGGACCGTGGGATGGACCGGCGCCGCCACGCTTCTCCCCGAGGGCACGTTCCTCGTCCGGCGCGTCGGCGAGGTCGTTCGGCTCCGGGTGGGCGGCCTGGCCTTCCTCCCCGCGACCCGTGAGGGCGAGCCACCTGATCCTGCGCTCCCGCTGCTCGCGTGCGAGATCACCGGCAGGCTCGACACCCTTCTCAACGCCGACGACCGCGCGCTGTGGATGAGCCTCACCGGCGAGGCCTTCCAGTACCGTGGGCGGAACTACCTGCTTCCCACCGCCTTCGCCAGCGAGGCCGCCCCGGGGGTCGCCGAGCCCGAGCCTGCCGCGGATCAGCCCGTGCCGCCGCAAGAACCGGCCCAGCCGGACCAGGCCTCTCCGCCCGACGATCGCATCGAGCAGCTGATACGTGAGCTCGAGTCGGAGCGGGCCGAGCGCAAGGGCATCGACACGCGTTTCGACGCGGCGCCGCCGGGCGAGGGCGCCGGCACGCCCGGCCCGCGCATCGAGGGCAAGCTCCTCCTCAGCCGCCGGGCACGCATGGTCCGCAGCGCCGGAGGCGGCTGGGTCGTCGCGATCGAGAACGACGCCGACGCGGGCGAGCGACCGCCGGGGGCCTTCCCCGATCGTCTGTATCTCCTGCCGTGCCGCCTCGTAGCCGAGATGGAGAGCCAGGCCGAGCGGGAGGGGGACGCGTGGACCTTCGAGGTCTCCGGCAACCTCTTCAGCCACGGCGACCGCGTCTACCTCCTGCCACGGCTCTTCGTCTCGCTCCCGAGGGACGAGGTCGACCCGCTCCAGTGATCAGCCGATCGGGGACGTGCCCTGGACCGGCCGATCCTCCAGCGCGACCTCGTCGATGGGGCGCGTGACCACGCGCTCGCCTGGCATCGGGCTGAAGCGCGAGCCGTAGAGCGGGATCCTGCGGTTGGGGATCGTGCGAGGGAGCATCGGCATCACGGCCAGACAGACCGCGCCCAGGACGATGTTCGCGCCCAGCATGGGGAGCGGGCCGCGGAGGCCCAGGTAGACCATCACGCTGGTCATGACGAGCACGACCATCGAGAGCGGGATGATGGCCTGCCAGCCCATCATCATGACCTGGTCGTAGCGGATACGCGGGAGCGTCCAGCGGACCACCATCATGAAGCAGATCAGCAGGATGACCTTCCCGAAGAAGACGAAGAACTTGAGGAGCACGGCCAGGAGCGAGGTCTCCTCGGGGCTCAGCCAGGGCACGCCGGGTATCTGGTACCCGCCCAGGAAGAGCAGGGCGAAGAACGAGCAGCTCGTGATCATGTGGGCGTACTCGGCGAGGAAGAAGAGCGCGAACCGCATCGACGAATACTCGGTGTGGTAGCCGCCGACGAGCTCCTGCTCGGCCTCCGCGTTGTCGAAGGGGGCCCGGTTCGCCTCCGCGAGGATCGCCGTGAAGAAGATGAACGCCGCGATCGGCTGCGAGATGATCAGCCAGCCGTTCTCGTGCTGGTAGCGGATGATGCCCTCCGGCATCACGGTGCCCATCAGCAGCAGCGCCGCCAGCAGGCTCACGCCGAGGGGCACCTCGTAGCTGATCATCTGGGCCGTGCAGCGCAGCCCGCCCAGGAACGAGAACTTGTTGTTGCTCGCCCAACCGCCGAGCGTAACGCCGTACACACCCAGCGAGGCGACCGCCAGGATGTAGAGGATCCCGACGTTGGCGACGAGCCCCGCCACGTGCACGGGCCCCCCCTCGATCTCGCCCACCAAGGGGAGAGAGAAGTCCGGGCAGATCCAGACGCCGCCCCACGGGATGATCGCAAAGCCCAGCAGCGCCGGGGTCATGCTCGCCATAGGCGCGATCGTGAAGAGGTACCTGTCCACGCGGCTGGGCGCATAGTCCTCCTTGAGAAGGAACTTGAGCCCGTCGGCCAGCGGCTGCCCCAGGCCGAGCGCCCCGCGGAGAGGCTTGAGGAACGGCAGCCCGAAGTCGAACCCGACGCGGTTGGGACCCAGCCGGTCCTGGATGTACGCCGAGATCTTGCGCTCCAGGTAGATCGCGTACGCGACCGTGAGCAGCACCACGTGGACCACCACCAGAATCACCACCACGCTGACGACGAGCTGCGCGCTCACGATGCCGGAAAGGTCCATAGGGCCGTACTGTAGAGCCCCCCCAACAGCTTGGAAAGGCGGCCTCAACCCCGCGCCCGGACGGGGCCGCCGGCGGAGCAGACCGGCTCGTGCGCCATCTCGACCGCGAACCGGTCGGCGCCGGCCGGGCGGACCTCGACGCGCGTCACGCTCACCGTCCGCGCGCCCGGACGCGCCATCAGCACGCTCACGTGCGGGCGGTCCGGCCACTGGTGCGCGTGAAACGCGTCCTGGTCCTCCGGCCGGCATCCCGACCCGACCACCAGACGCTCGAAGAGCGGCAGCCGCTCCTGCACCAGCCAATCCCCCAGGCCACTGCTGGCAAAGCACGCGGGGCTCGCCCCGGCGTTCACGCAGAGCCGACGTCCGTCCCAGCCCAGCTCGACCAACCGCCGCCCCTCGCCCGCCCCGGCCGCCACCAGCCGGAAGGGCTCGAACCCCCCCAGGTCGATCCCCTCCGCCATCGACGCGACGCCCGACGTGGAGCCCGCCCCGATGAGACGCGGGATGATCCCGCCGCGGCTCTCGCGCCTGCCGGGCGCCGGCTCCCGGTCGGGCAGATTGCGGTTGAGCAGGGCCAGGGCCAGGCCGCGCTCGGACGCCGCGACCCACGTGCCCCCCGCCAGGCCGTCGATCGGCCAGATCGCCCGAAGTCCACCGACCGCGTGCCAGCGCGGCGGGAGCGCAGGCGCCCGCTCCGGGCTCTCATCACGGTTGGCGACCAGGCGAAGCCCCGCCCCTCCCTCGATGGGGATGATGCTCACGGTGCACATGGCTCAGGCGCCGGAGGTCGTCCGCTCGAAATGGATGGTCGAGGGCGCCTTGCCGACCTCCGCGCCGACCGCCAGCCCACACTCCGCCGCGATCGCCCGCATCATCGCGACATGGTGGACTCCGTGATGCGTCGCGAACGCGATCTCCCTCGCGACGGTCGACGCGAGCACCGCCTCGGCCCCGTCGCCCGAGAGCATGACCCGGATGCGCACCGGCTCGGCGGCCACGCCGCGCAGCCCGGCCAGCGCGGTGCGGACGGTCCTGATCTCCTCCGCGGCCGCAGCGCGGTCCGTCTCGATCGGCACGCCGCGCAGCCGGTGGTCGTAGTCGATGGGCCTCCCGCCCACGGCGTCCGCGAGGATCGCCGAGTAGTGGTCGAGCGTGTGACGCAGGTGCCTGCCGATGGTGCCGCCGGCCAGCACGCCCGACGCCCGCACGTACGCCGCGTCGCCCACGGCGCCCACCAGCTCGGCGCACTGGGCGAGGAGCGCGTCCGCGGCCCTGAGCAGCGCCGACGCGCTCCCGCAACAGCCACAGCATCCCGCCGGTTCCGCCGCGCCCATGGCAGCTCCTTCCCGAGTGTGGGCTGATCCTACCCGCGCGGTGCCGGCCCCTCCGGGCGCGAACCCTCGCCCTCGAGCGAGGCGCTCACCCTCCCGTAGAGCACCGCGATGCCCAGCATGAGCCCGCCCAGCCCGACGAAGCTCGCCACCCTCCAGAGCGGCGGCACGCCCGCCAAGTCGAGCACCACCGCCTTGACCGCCCCGATCGCGATCAGCCCGAGGCCCACATAGCGGAGCGGCCCCGTTCTCATCCAGAAACCAGCCACGACGAGACCGACCCCCCAGAGCCCCCACCACAACGAAACGGCCGCGCGCCGCGCGGTGACATCATCGGCAAGGAGCGCCGCCGAGCGGGCGACCTCGATGGAGGAAGCACTGAACGCGACCAGCGCCGCCAGGCTCGCGATGACCGGCCACGGCGAGCCCATCTCCGTCCGGGAGGTCCATCGCCGGCTCGCCCACGCGTGGGCTCCCAGCACCAGGACGACCGCCCCCGCCAGCCAGAAGGCCGGGTGCATGCCCGGCGCCGCGGTGTCCACGAGCCACTCGCCCGGCTCCGACGCGACGATCCAGGGGAAGATGGAGGCCGCCGCCGCGAGGGAGCCGAGCGCGTCCATGTGCAGGCGGGGCTGCACGCGCGCGGGCGCCCGATACCCCAGCGAGAGACCGAGCCACACGAGGCACAGCGACGTCGCGCTCGTCTGGGGGTGCGCGGGAGCGAGCATCCACGCGCCGGCCGCCAGAGCCGCCGCCACGAACGCCCCGCTCGCTCGGGGGCCGATGACGACCCGGCCGTCCTCGTCGCGCACGACCGAGAGCATGAGGGCGGCCACGAGCATCCAGGCGACGCCCGCGCCGGCGACGAGCACCGTCCACGGCGCGATCGCGACGCCACCGGCGATCGACCAGGGAACGCTCGCGGGCCCGAACGACATGTCGTAGATCACGAGCCGCGCCGACGCGATGGTCAGCAGCAGCCACCCATACACCACGAGCGAGCGCGCACCCGTCCAGCGGCCGGCGAGCGCGGCGCCCACGCCCATCGCCAGCCACGCCGTCACCTCGACCCACCCACCCAGCGCGAGCGCGACGGCGACTACGAGCAGCGCCCCCGCCTGCGCCGCGTGCGCCGCCGCCAGAGTCTCCAGATCGGTCCGGGGCCGGTCCCGAAGCACCCGGAGGTGCCCGCCGAAGACAACCGCGAGCATGCTCGTCACCACGAAGAGCGATGCGGGCGCGAGCCAGTGCTCCAGCGAGGTCTCGTGCTCGAGCACCAGCGCCCCGATCGCCACCACGCCCGCGGTCGTCGCCACCGCCAGGAGCAGGGGCTCGACGCGCCGACGCCAAGCACGCCGCTCGCCGCGCCGGTGCTCCGGCCGTGAGGGCAACGCGTCTCGACCGCTCCCCGCCGGCGCCTCGAGCCCCCACAGCTCGCCCCTCGCCGCCGTCACGAGCAGCTCGCCCTGGTGCATCGCCCACGCGATGGCCCAGAAGCCCAGCACCGCGCCGGGGATCTCGTCCGCCTGGCTCAACGTCCAGAGCAGGCCGAGCAGGCCGGCGCCGAGCCACGCCACGTCGCGCACCGGCCCGAAGGGGCGCGCCCGCCACGCCGCGAGCGAGAGCGCCACCGCCGAGAGCAGGAGCAGGTAGACCGGCAGGATGTACGGGCTCGCGTCGGGCTGCGCGAGAAGCACCGGGACCAGGTACGCGCCGATGAGCGACAGCGCTGCCGTCGAGAGAAAGCCGTGGCGCAGCGCGACCACGAGCCCTGCGCCCGCCGCGCCCGCCATCAGCGCGAAGGCGAGCGGCGCCGCCACGAGGTGGAAGACGCCGTACGCCGCGTACGCCGCGACATAGAGCCCGCCCACGCCCGCCGCGTTGCACCCCGCCACGGCGATCGGCCGGACGCGCGCGCGCAGCAGCTCGCCGACAACAAGAAACGCCGCGCCGACGCCCGCGATCCCGACACACCTCAGCCCCGGCGGCAGCAGCCGGAACCAGCCGTAGTCGATCGCGACCTTCACGGCCAGCGCGAGGCCGACGATGACGATGAGCGCGCCCGCGACGGCGAAGACTTGGCCGCCGATGCGCCGCTCAAGCGTCGGCTCGTCGCGGCGAGGATGGAGCTCGTAGGCCCCGTATCGGCTCCGGAGTTCCTGCAGCGCCGCGATCTTCGGGGCCGGGGCGAGGGGAGGCGATTCGGGCTCGGCCGCCGGCACGGGGCCGCTGGGTTCAATCTGCTCGATCGGCTCGATCGGTCTGGGGAACTCCCGCAGAGTCACCGGCGGGGTTGGCGGCCCACCCGTGCCAAGCATCGGCGTGGGGGCGATCGGCGCGGCCTGAGCCGGCGCCGCGGGCGCCGGCCGGAGGTCGGCGGCGTCCAGGCGCGCCCGGAGCACCGCCAGCTCGCGCTCGAGCTGCCCGACACGCTGTTCCAGAGAGGGCTCGCCCACGCGACCTCCTTCAGAAAGTTAGTATATACTAAAGTACTTCTTGGGGAAGGCGCTCCATCGCTTTCGGGGGCCGGTTCGCCCTCGGTTTATCGGACGAACTCCCCCGCGGCCTGAGCCCGTATGCCGACAACCATCTCCAGAATCTCTCGGTGATTCGCGCACCTCGGGCACTTGTGCTGCCCGCCCAGCTTGCCCCGGGAGCGGAGCCAGTCGTGGAAGGTCCCCATCGGGACCGGCGTGATCGTCGGCGGCCCCATGCCCAGGTCGTCGCGGCGCTTGGTCGTGTAGTCCACGTTGATGGCCTTGATCGCCGCGTCGAACTCGTCGCGGAAGGCGCGGAGACGCCACTCGTCGGGCCAGGGCTCGGGCAGCTCGACGGCCAGCTCCAGCCCCGCCTGCCGGCCGGGGGCGGGGTAGATCGGGGCCGCCGTGAACTCCCCCACCACGAGCCCCGTCGCGCGGGCCGCCTCGGCCACCCCGTGCTCGATGTGCTCGACGATGAGGTTCTCCCCGAAGGCGTTGATGAAGTGCCGGTGCCGCCCGACGATGCGCAGGCGCGCGGGCCCCACATCCGGCCCCTGCAGACCCGGGCGAGGGACGCTGTCGAACTCGACCACGTCGCCCAGGATGTACCGCCACAGCCCGGCGCACGTGCTCATCACCACGACGTAGCGCTCACCCAGATCGACCTCGGCGGCGGTGAACGCCAGTGCGTGCGGGTCGTCGATCTCCGCGAGGGGCACGAACTCGTAGAAAATGCCGATGTCGGGGATCAGACGCAGCGACGGCTGCACCCCCGGCCGGTTGGGCGCGTCCTGCATCGCGATGAACCCCTCGCTCGCCGGGTAGAGCTCGAAGCGGGTGGGGATGTCGTCCCCCTCCGGCGAGCCCGAGTAGAGCTGGCGCACCCGCGGCTCGAACGGGGCGTACTTCACCCCGCCGTGCACGAACACCCGCAGATTGGGCCACAGGTCGCGCAGCGTCTCGGCCCCCACCCCCTGCTCGCGAGCGATCTCCAGGACGCGCCGGAACAGCACGATCCCCCAGCTCGGCATCCCGCTGATGAACCGAACGTCCTCCCGCCAGATCGCCCGGGCCATCACCTCGATCTTGGTCGTCCAGTCGCCGATCAGCGCGATCTCCTTGCCCGGCAGGTAGATCTCGCTCAGCGGCCAGGTGATCAGGCTCGTGACCAACCCGGATAGATCACCGGTGCGCACCCCGTGCTCGTTCTCCGTCACATCGCTCGAGCCGCCGATGAAGAGGCACTTGCCGCACAGCAGCTCCGAGAGCGACACGCCCATGCGCGACAGGTGGGCGAAGATGTCGAGGCTGGCCCGGTAGTTCGAGCGCATCATCTCGCGGCTGATGGGGATGTACTTGTCGCCAGCCGTCGTGCCGCTGGTCTGGGCGAAATCCCGCACCAGCCCCGGCCAGAGCACGTCCGGCTCGCCGCCCTCGCGCATCCGCGCGAGCGGGTCCTTGAACGCGTACCAGTCGGCGATCGGCGTCGCGCCCCGATAGGCCCGGATCATCTCGCCGTCCGACCGGATCGACGCGATCCGGCCGAAGCCCCTCCGACGCCCGAACTCGGTGCGCGCCGCCCGGCGCAGGTTCCGGCGCAGCTGCGCGGCCTGCACGCGCCCGGTGTGGCCGGCCCAAAGGGCATCGTCGTCGAGGCGGGCCGCGCGGAGGGCCACCCGGGCGTCCAACGCCCCGCCCACCAGCGCCGTCCAGCGGAACGCGCCGGGCTCCACCGCCGAGCTGATCCTGCCGCCGCTCACTGCTGATCCGTCGTCCCGCAGACCTCGCCCACGAACTGGAGGAGCTCCGCGGCGAACTCGTCGGCCTTCTCGACCATCGGCACGTGCCCGCACTGATCGAACCACACGAGCCGCGCGTTGGGCAGCATCGCGTGGAACTGCTCCGCGGCCTCGGGCGGCGTCACCACGTCCTGCCGGCCCCACATCAGCAGTGTGGGCGCCTCGATCGACGCGATCTGCCGCCCCAGGTGGTTGCGCCGAGCCGTGCGCGAGAGCCTCACCATCGCCCGCGCCTTCGACCGCTGGCTCAGCTCCTTGTGCGCACGCTCCAGGTCCGCCTCCCGCATGTGGCCCCGGTCGTAGAACAGCTCCCCGATCTTCTCGCTGAGCCACTCGCGGCTGGGGCGGATCTGGATCTCCTTGACGATCGATTTCTCGATCAGCCCGCTTGAGCCGGCCAGGACCAGCCCCGCCACCAGCTCGGGATGCTCCAGCGCGACGCGCAACGCCACGTGCCCGCCGAACGAGTTGCCCACGAGGACCGCCGGCTGGTCGAGATACTCCCGAAGAAAGCGGCTGGTGAGGTCGGTGACCCCCGTGATCGAGCAAACCGAGCGGGGTAGGTCGAGCAGGGGAAGCTCGAGCATGATGCACCGCACCTGGTGCTGAGCACGGCCGACCGCCTCCTCCCAGTGCTCGTTGAGGCCCACCAGACCGTGGAGGAACACGACCGGCGCACCCGAGCCCAGGTCGGCCACCCTGGCCTCGACGATCTCCCCGCCGGGGTCCGTCAGGGGGATCCGCCGCGTCGTCACGGGGATCGGGTTGGTGGTGGTCGGCATCCCGTTCAATGCTCGCTCCGCGTGCTGGTGATAGTAAGCACCAACCGCCCGTCCCGGTGAAGCGGGCCTAAGCATCGCTCGACGCCTCCGAGCGGCCCCCGGAGGGCGGCTCGGCGGTCGGCGCCTCAACCACCCGCCCGTCCACGAGGTGGACGATCCGGTCCGCCCTCGCCGCAATCTCCGGGTCGTGGGTCACCATGAGCATCGTCTGGCCCCGCTCGGCCCGGACGCGGTCCAGAACGTCCAGGATCGTGCCCCCCGTCTTGCGGTCGAGGTTGCCCGTCGGCTCGTCCGCCAGCAGCAGCGCGGGCTCGTTCATCAGGGCGCGCGCGATCGCCACACGCTGGCGCTCTCCACCCGAGAGCTCCGCCGGCCGGTGACGCAGCCGCTTCTCCAGCCCGAACGCCGCGAGCAGCTCGCGGGCCCGCGCCCGGTGCGATGCGGCCTTCCGGGCATACCCCAGCCGCCCGTCGCGGATCATCGGCCCCAGCAGCACGTTGTCCAGCACCGACAGCTCGGGGAGCAGGTGATAGAACTGGAAGACGAAGCCGACCGAGCGCGACCGGTAGCGGTCCAGCTCCCTCGCCGAGTGCGACGCGAGGTCACGGCCCTGGAACTCGACCCTCGCCCTGGGTCGTCCGTTGCGCGCCCTGTCCGGGCGGTCCAGGCCGCCGATCAGGTGCAGGAGCGTGCTCTTGCCCGAGCCCGAGGCGCCCAGGATGGCCACCCACTCGCCCGCGCGCACGTCCAGATCGACCCCGTGGAGCACCGGGACATCGACCCGCCCCAGGCGGTAGGTCTTGTGCAGATCCCGCACGCGCACGAGCGGCGGATCGACCGCCGCGGGCGGCGAGGCCGCCCTGGTCTGGAGGGCGGTCATCGGCGCTCACCTCCTGCGCGCGCCCGCCGGGGCTGTCGTGGTCTCATTCGCACCTACTCGAACCTCAGCGCCTTGACGGGGTGCATGCGGGCGGCCCTGGTCGCCGGGAGCAGCGCCCCCAGCAGGCAGGAGATCAGACCGCCGACGAGGACGAAGACCGCCTTCCACGGCTCGATCTGGTGGGGGATCTCCTTGAACACGTACACGCGGGGGTCCCAGATGTACCAGTTCCACGGGCCGTCCGACAGCGTCTCGCCCAGCCACGCCCCGGTGGCGGCGATCCCCTCGTGGATCTCGTTGATGTTGGTCACGATGGCCCAGGCGAGCAGCCCGCCGCAGGTGGCCCCGACCACGCCGATCGCCAGCCCGTACCGCAGCCACACCCAGGCGACGCCGAGCCGGCTGGCGCCGAGGGCCCTGAGCACCCCGATGTCCTTGGTCTTCTCGCTGATCATCGCCCAGAAGATGGCGAAGACGAGGAAGACCGCCGTGAAGGAGATGAACGTGAAGATCACCAGCACCAGGCCGGTCTCCTTCTTCACCGCCTCGATCATCGTGCGGTTGGCGTCCTGCCAGGTCTCGACGCCGATCGAGCTCGCGGGGGGCACCTCGCCCGGGTGCGCCGCGGCGAAGTCCGCGTAGATCGCGTGGCAGTGCTCGCGGAACGCGTCGAGGTCGCCCCGCGGGTTCCTCTGCCGCACGAGGACGGACGTGACCCGCGCCGGGTCCTCGACCAGCTCGGGACCCGCCGAATCCGACTCGTCGAAGAACGAGCCGGGGTCGCGCCCGGTGGGCTCGGCGAGCCGCTTGGCGGCGTGCATCCGGAGCATGCGCTGGAGGGCCCCGAGGTTCACGAGCACGGTCTGGCGATCGATGTCGTAGAGGCCGCTCTCGAACTCGTTGGCCACGGGGAGCACGCGCGACTCGACTTCCATCGGCCGACCCTGGCTGTCAAGGGGCACCACGCGGAGCGTGAGCGACAGGTCGCGGGGCACGAAGGTGTCGATCGTCTCGACCCGCCCGTCGGCGCGGGCGATCGGCTGGCGCAGGGGGTAATACCCGCCCCACTCGGTGCGGTAGTTCCAGGGGCCGACCTCGATGCCGAGCACGATCGCGGGCATCCGCTCGCCCGTCTCCCGGTCAACCTCCTCGAGCGCGACCCCCTCGGCCTCCAGCCTCTCGAGCGTGGCGCGGAGCCCGGGGTCGGCGGTCAGGCGCAGGTCCTGCCGTTCGCGGTCCTTGGGAAGCGGCTTGCTGATCGGCTTCCACCAGAGGGTGCCGGCGAAGTCGGTGACGCGGGCGAAGCTCTCCCCCTCCACGCCCCGGATCAGCACCCCGACCGTCTTGTTGTCCGGCAGGGTGAGCATGCCGAAGGTCTCGATGAGGGGCGCGGCCGCCTCCACCTGCGCGTCGGCCTCGAGGCGGGAGATCAGGTCCTGATAGTGGGCGAAGCCGATGTTGGGCCAAGCGATGCGGACGTCCCCGATCAGGGCCCGCCCCGACTCGGTGAGGTTCTTGAGGAATCCCCCCATGACCGACCAGGTGATGAGCACCATCGCCGTGCAGAGCACCACCGCCAGCGAGGCCAGCAGGGGCATCACCTTGCTGGTGAGATATCGGCGGGTCAGGAGGGCCTGGTACACGGCGGGACTGTAGCAGGCGGGGGCGAATCAGCGCGTGCGCTCGCCGGCGCGCCGGGGGAGTGGGGCGTCGGCCCGGCGCACGCTACGCGCAGCCGGCCGCCCACTCGTTCAGGAACAGCAGCACGTCCCGCGTGTCGGTCCGCCCGTCGCCCGTGAAATCGGCGCGGCTCTCGCCCGAGGCCCAGTCATTGAGGAACCCGAGCACGTCGCGGCTGTCCGCCACGCCGTCGGCGTTGTAGTCCGCGAGGCAGCGCGGCGACAGGGCCAGGAAGCGATCGAGGGCGAGCGGCCCTTCGACCCGGTCCGTGCGCGAGGCGAGGCTGCCCCGTCGCGGCCACACGACCTCGACCCACTCCGCGTGCACTGCGTCCCCCAGGCCGAAGTGCGCGCGCAGATCCTCCGTCGAGCACGTCGAGGACCCGCTCACGATCTCGCGGTGACGCGTGACGCCGCCGGCGCGCACGCGCACGACGGCGCCGAGCGCGTCGGCCGTGACGAGCCGGCCGTCGCCGACGAGGTCCACCGCGAGCCAGGCGCCCGGGGTCGTCGAGAGGTTCTCGAGCACGCTGGTGCGGGTGTCGTCGCCTCCGGGATTGGCGATGATCAGGTCGGGGCGGCCGTCGTTGGATAAGTCGATCCGCACCGCGTTCTTGCTGTCCTGCGGGGCGTCGTTGAGGGCCGCCGAGACGTCCTCGAACACTCCTCCCCCGACGTTTCGGAAGAGCTTGTTGTGGTTCGGCCCCCGCGAGAAGCTGCCGGCCTGGAACATCTCCGGCAGGCCGTCGTTATCGGCGTCGAGCCAGCTCACGCCCCACCCGAAGATGGAGCTGACGGGGGTGATCCGCTGGAGCGTCCCGCCGAGGTTCTCGTAGTAGGTGCCGACCGAGGCGTCGGTGATGGCGAGGTCGAAGTCGCCGTCGTTGTCGAAGTCCCCGGCGCTGATGCCCATCGGCGCCGGGCCCAGCGTGGTGTAGCCGACCTGCTGGGCGACCTCCTCGAAACGGCGCCCGCCGGCGCCGTCGGGGACGTTCCGCAGCAGGCGCGGCCCGATGCCTGTGGTGATGAGGATCACGTCGGACCAGCCGTCGAGGTCGAAGTCGCTGACCGTGAGCGAGTAGCTGTGGCTGGGGATCGGGAGCGAGGGCAGGAGCGCGTTTCTCGCGACGAAGGAGCCGTCCCCCTCGTTGGAGAAGAGGTCGAAGGGACGCGTGCCCGCCACGTACGACACGAAGAGGTCCGCGTCCCCATCGAGGTCGAAATCGAGCCACGCCGCGGACTCGGGCGACTGCCCGCTCGTGCGCACGCCCGCCGGCGCGGACACGTTGGTGAAGCGGCCGCCCCCCTCGTTGCGGTAGAGCAGGCCGGCGGTCGAGTCGGCGTTGCGCTCGCCCAGGACGTACACGTCCTGATCGCCGTCGTTGTCGTAGTCGGCCACGACGGCGCCGCGCCCCACGCGCCCCTGCCCGTCGGGCTCGTCCAGGCCGCTGCCCGCCGTGACGTCCTCGAACGTGCGCATCCCCGGTCGCAGCGGGTCCTCGACGTTGCGGTAGAGGCGGTGGTGATCGCCGGGGTCGCCCGCGATGTAGAGGTCCATCCACCCGTCGCCCTCGAGGTCGATGACCGCGGGCCCGCCGCGCAGGGAGCCCACATCCATCTCGCCCGACTGCACCCGGTCCACGAAGCAGAGCCCGTCGAGGCAGGTCTGGGCCCCCGCCCCCTGGCCGAGCAGGACGCAGAGAGCCGCGAGGCATCGCGTGCGCATGGCGAACTCCTTCGCGCCGCCTGCCACGCGGCGACGCTCCGGCTGGGAACCGCCGGGGCCCCGCGGGTGTTCCGCGTTCGGCCGGGCCGTGTGCAACAATCCCCGCTGATGATCGGCGTCCCGCTCCAGATCGGCCCGGTTCGGCTGGAATCGAACCTGCTCCTCGCCCCCATCGCGGGCTGGTGCGACCTGGCGTGGCGCGTCACCTGCCGCGAGCTTGGCGGCGTCGGGCTCGCGTGCACGGACCTGCTGAGCCCCAAGGGGCTGCTGTGCGGCTCGGAGGCCTCGCTCGATCTGGCCAGGACCAACGAGTTCGACCGCCCGGTGGGCATGCAGCTGTACGGATCTGAGCCCGCGGCGCTCGCCCAGGGGGCCCGCTGGTGCGCGGACCACGGGGCCACCGTTGTGGACATCAACATGGGCTGCCCGGTCGACAAGGTCTGCAAGAAGGACGGCGGCTCGAGGCTGATGTGCATCCCCGACACAGCGGTCCGGATCGTCGAGGCCGTGCGCCGCGCTCTGCCCGATCACGTGCCGCTCACCGCGAAAATGCGCCTGGGCTGGACCGAGGCGGACGCCGCTCGCAACGCCGCGGGGGACCTCGCCTGCAGGCTGATCGCCGAGGGCGTCGCCATGATCACGGTGCACGGGCGCACCACGGAGCAGCATTTCAAGGGCGAATGCAGGCGCGAGGGCATCCGGCGCGTCGTGGAGGCGGTCGGCGAGCGAACGGGGCGGTACACGGGCCGCCCGGGGGACGGGATCCCGGTCGTCGGCAACGGCGACGTGCGGACCGCCGGGGACGCGATCTCCATGCTCCGCGAGACCGGGTGCGCGGGGGTGATGATCGGGCGCGGCGCCTTCGCCATGCCGTGGATCTTCCGCTCGGCGTGGAGGGCCCAGCTCGCGGAGCGCTCCGGGACCTTCGACGCCGATCCGGCACGGGCCGGTCACGATGAGCCGAGCGAGCCGGCCAAGATCGAGGTCGTCCGACGCTACTTCGACCGCATGCGCGAGCACCGGGGCGATCTCTACGCCCTGCACAAGCTCCGCCACAAGATCTCGTGGCTGGGAAAGGGGATCAACGGCTCCCACTGCCGTGAGCTGAAGGATTGCGTGCGGAGCGCCGCCACGGCCGCCGAGGTGCACGCGGCCCTGGACGCGTGGCGCGATCGGCCCGAAGTGCCCGGGTCCCGGGTGATGACCGCCTGAGGCGCCTCGCCCGGCGCTGTTTTGCGCCGGTCTTGGCGTGTCCGGCCCGCCCCGAGCGGAACTCCCGGCTGGTCGCGTCGTAGACTCAAGACGTGCATCCCTCGGCCCGACTGGGCATATGAAGGGGTGGGACCCGGCGGTGGAGCGGGTCCGGCCCGCCGTTCGGCGGGGTTTGTTCGGGTTTCGCAGCAAAGCGGGCGCATAGTCCAAGGAGCGCGTGATGGTCGGTCGCACGGCACGTCGGATTGGTCTCCTCGCGACCCTGCCGCTTCTGGCGGGCGCGGCGTCGGCGCAGGTCCTCGAGAAGGCGGACCGGCCGGAGCTTGTGCCCGCCCTCGTGAACCCCGACGAGATGGCGGACATGGTCTTCGAGAGCATGGAGCACGTCTTCGGCACGATCTCCGACGACGCGGAGGTCGAGCACGTCTTCAAGTTCACGAACAAGGGCGCCGGCACGCTACGGATCACCAGCGCCAAGGGCAGCTGCTCCTGCACGGTCCCGGCGCTGCAGAAGAAGGAGTACGCCCCCGGCGAGAACGGCGAGATCCGCGTGATCTTCAACCCCAAGGGCAAGAACGGCGAGCAGCACCAGCAGGTCACGGTCACGACCAACGACGCCGAGACGCCGGTGATCATGCTGCGGCTCGACGCCACCGTGCTGCCGCAGGTGATGGTGCAGCCGCGCGTCGGCCACTTCGGCGAGGTGCCCAAGGACCAGACCAAGCAGCTCGAGCTCGTCGTCCGCGGGCGCGACCCCGCCTTCGAGGTGACCGGCGTCGAGCTCTCCGACCCCACCCTCTTCAAGATCGAGGCCGGCGAGACCGTGGACGCCACGCTCTCGCCCGAGCAGGGCGGCAACGGCGAGGACATCCGCGAGTGCAAGATCGTCGTGACGCTGCTCCCGGGGCAGGAGATCGGCTTCATCCGCGGCAAGTCGCTGACCATCAGCACCAACGACGAGAAGCACCCCACGCTGATGGTCGAGCTGATGGCCCAGCACATGGGCGACATCGACATGATCCCCCGTCGCATCACGCTCGGCTCGCTCCAGGCGGGCCAGGAGTTCCACAAGGAGGTCACGATCAAGTCGCTCAGCGGCGCCTCCTTCCGCGTCCTCGGCATCGAGCACCAGGCCGTCTCCGCCGACGCCGTCGACTACTCCTTCTCGCCGATCGATCCCGCCAATCCCAACGCCTACAGGATCTCGATCGACGGCGCCATGCCCGAGGACGCCCGCGTCCTCCGCGGGCGCTTCGTCATCAAGACCGACATGGACCGCGAGGAGGAGCTCTACCTCCAGTACTACGGGCAGCTGCGCCCCACCGCGACGACGACCAGCCAGAACAAATGAGCTGGGCCGGCAACACCATCGCCCGATCGCTCGCGCTGGTGGCGATCGCCACCGGCGCCGCCTTCGTGCATTGGGGATTCACGCCGCTCACCCTGACGCTCCGGGACCCGCGCGGGGCGCAGCCAAACGGCGCCGAGGCGCCGAGCACCGGCGCCGCCCCCGGCGGCCCCGCTTCAGCGGGCGGCCCCGAGAACACGGCCTCCCCTCCCGCGCCCGAGAGCGCCGGGGAAGACGCCGATCCGCAGGCGCCGTTCGACCCCGCCCGCCTCGGGACGGACATCGGCACCGAGGAGGCGCACCAGCTCTGGCTCACCGGCGCCGTCACGTTCATCGACGCGCGTCCGGCGAAGGACTACGAGTCGGGCCACATACCGTTCGCGTACCTGGTGCCCGCCGAATCCATCGGCCAGGGACGGCTGGGCGACCTGATCGAGGTCGCGGGCCTCGATCTCTCCTCCCGGGTCGTGGTCTACTGCGAGGGCGGCTCGTGCGACGCCAGCCACCTCGTCGCACTCACCCTCCAGGACATGGGGTTCGAGAAGATCCACATCTACACCGAGGGCTACCCCGCCTGGGAGTCGGCGGGGCACGAGGTGCAGTCGGGGCCCGATGAGATGCTCGGAGACGTGCCGTGAGCGCGGGACGCGCCGCCGGGCGCGCATCGCTGCTGGTGCTCCGCCTCGCGACGGCGGGGCTGTTCGTCTGGGCGGCCGTCGTGAAGCTGTCCGGGCCGCGCGACTTTCTCTACAGCATCAAGGGATTCAAGATCCTGCCCGAGCACGTCCTCCAACCCCTCGCATTCATGGTGCCCTGGACGGAGCTCGTCTGCGCCATCGCCCTCGTGTTCGGGCTCTGGGGGCGGTCCGCGGCCCTCGTCCTCGGAACGATGCTGGTGGTCTTCATGGGCGCGATCGTCGCGGTCCTGGCCCGGGACATGCACGTGGAGTGCGGGTGCTTCGGCGACTTTTCGCTCCTCTGCAAGGCCGGGGCGGTCGGCTGGTGCAACGTGGGCCAGAACGCCCTCATGCTGGCGATCGCCCTGCCGGTGATGATCTGGGGCCCGGGGGCGCTCTCCTGGGACTCGTGGGCCCGGCGCAGGTGCCGGCGGTCGGTGGACTTGGCGGAGGCCGCGACCTAGCCTTTCGCCCACAATCCAGCCCCCGTCGCCCGGGGAGTCCCGGGCCGCACAGACCAGGACGGAAACCCGCCATGAGCAAGTTCAGCCGCTTCCAGCAGCCCGGCAAGGTGAAGGCCACCGTGACCTCCGGCAAGGGGATCGCGTACGTGGACTGGAAGGACGTCGAGGGCCTCCGGCGCATGATGAGCCCCAACGGCAAGATCTACGGGCGCAAGCGCCTCGGCACGACCCAGCGCGAGCAGAAGATGGTTGCCCAGGCCATCAAACGCGCCCGCTACATGGGGCTGCTGCCGTACACCAGCGCGACACTCTGAAGCGCCGGCCCCGGCCGGACGCACGAAGCAGCGCAGGCCCCTCGCGAGAGGGGCTTGTTCACTAGGGGCGGAGCCGCGCACGCCCCGCCGGCGGAGCCGCAGATAGGCTTGCGCATGGCCGATCGAGATTACGACGCCGTCCCCCTCCCCTCCCGCGGCACGCGGGAGGAGCGCATGCAGGCGGTGGCCGACGCGCTCTGGGGAGCCTTCGGCGATCGCGGCTATTCCTGGGTCGGCTTCTACACCAAGGCGCCGGGCGCGCAGGAGATGATCCTCGGGCCGCGGCGCGACAAGCCGGCGTGCTCGCCGATCGGTCTTCACGGGATGTGCGGCTACGCCTGGCGGGAGCGGCGGTGCGTGATCGTCCCGGACGTGCGCGCCATCGGTGAGAACTACGTCGCGTGCGACCCGCGCGACATGGCCGAGGTCGTGGTGCCGCTGCTGGCCAAGGACGGAGTGTGCTGGGGCGTGCTGGACGCGGACTCCTACCACGTGGGCGAGTTCACGGCGAGGGACGCGCTGGCGCTGGCCTCGCTGGTGGAGCGCGCGGGGCTCAGCGCCCCCCTGGGCACGCGGGCGTGGCCGATCCTCGCCGGCGGCTGACCGCGCGCCGGCGCGGGCCGCGCGGGAAATCGGCTACGCTGTCGTTATGGCTATCAGAGGTCTCGTCGGCGCGGTGACCGCCCTCCTGCTGACCGGTTGCGCCTCGGCACCCGAGCCGGCTCGCGGCGGTGGGCCGGCCCCCGGGCCGCCGAACATCGTCTTCATCATGGCCGACGACCACGGATGGCAGGCGATCAGCGCGTACGGATCGGCGCTCAACAGCACGCCAAATATCGACCGCATCGCGGCCGGGGGGATGCGCTTCGACCGGGCCTTCGTGACGAACTCGATCTGCGCCCCCAGCCGCGCCGTGATCCTCACGGGCGTGCACAGCCATCTCAACGGCGTGCCCACCAACGTCGAGAGCTTCGACGGCTCGCAGCCGACGTTTCCGGCGCTCCTGCGCGACTCCGGCTACTCGACCGCGATGATCGGCAAATGGCACCTCAAGAGCACGCCGACCGGCTTCGATCACTACGAGGTGCTCGTCGGGCAGGGGCCGTATTACAACCCGCCGATGATCCGCGACGGCGAGCGCGTCGAGCACACCGGGTACACCACCGACATCATCACCGATCTGGCGATCGACTGGCTGCGCGCGGGACGCGAGCCGGGCAAGCCCTTCCTGCTCATGTGCCAGCACAAGGCGCCGCACCGCAACTGGCAGCCGGGGCCCGCGCACCTCAACGATTACGACTACGAGCAGCTCCCCGAGCCGCCCACGCTCTTCGACGACTGGACGGACAACGCCTCGCCCGCACGCGCCCAGGAGATGACGATCGCCCGGCACATGAACGACCACGACCTCAAGCTCGAGCCCCAGACCGAGCTCAACGAGGACCAGCGGGCCATCTGGGACGCCGCCTACGAGGACGAGAACGAGGCGTTCCGCGGGGCGGGGCTCCAGGGCGACGACCTGGTGCGCTGGAAGTACCAGCGCTACGCCAAGGACTACCTGCGCTGCGTCCAGTCGCTCGACGACGGCGTCGGACGCATCCTCGACGAGTTGGAGGCCCAGGGCCTCGCCGACAACACGATCGTCGTTTACACCTCCGACCAGGGGTGGTACCTCGGCGAGCACGGGTGGTACGACAAGCGCTGGATGTACGAGGAGAGCTTCCGCACGCCGCTCCTGGTGCGCTGGCCCGGCGTCGCCGAGCCCGGGAGCGTGAGCACGGACCTGGTGCAGAACCTCGACCTCGCCCCCACCTTCCTGGACGCGGCGGGCGCCCCCGTCCCCGGGCGGATGCAGGGGGAGAGCCTCACGCCGGTGCTCGCCGGGCGCACGCCCGCCGACTGGCGCCGCAGCGTCTACTACCACTACTACGAGCACCCCGGCGTGCACAATGTCGCGAGGCATGACGGCATCCGCACGGATCGCTACAAGCTGATCTGCTTCTACGACTCCGACGAGTGGGAGCTGTACGACCTGGAGGCCGACCCCGACGAGCTCGCCAACATCTACGGAACCCCCGGGATGGAGGCCGTCACCGCCGCGCTCAAGTCGGAGCTGCAATACCTTCGGGCGAGGTACGTCGTGCCGGGGATGATGCTGCTCGGGCCCGGGTGGTGACGGCCCCGGCGCAGACCCGGCGCACGCCCGGCGCGGCGCACTGGGCCGGCCCGCCCTCTCCTACCATCCCCGCATGAGCCACGATCCGATCGCCGACAGCGTGCTCTCGTTTCTGCGCGAGAAGGACCCCCGGGCCGCGGAGATCCTCGCCGCCGAGTCTCTTCGCCAGGCCACGACCCTCGAGCTCATCGCCAGCGAGAACCACGCCAGCCCGGCCGTCATGCACGCGATGGGCACGTGCTTCACGAACAAGTACGCCGAGGGCTACCCCGGCGCCCGCTACTACGGCGGGTGCGTCCACCACGACCAGGCGGAGGAGCTCGCCCGCGAGCGCGCCCGCGAACTCTTCGGGTGCAGATTCGTGAACGTGCAGCCGCACTCGGGCGCCCAGGCGAACGCGTCGGTCTTCCTCGGCCTGCTCAAGCCGGGGGACACGTTCGCCTCGCTCGTGCTCGCCGACGGCGGCCACCTCAGCCACGGCCTCAAGGTCAACATGAGCGGCAAGTGGTTCAACCCCGTGCACTACCCGCTGCACTACGACCAGGGCCACCCGCAGTTCGAGCAGATCGACTACGAGGCCGCCGAGCGCGTCTGCATCGAGCACAAGCCCAAGATGATCATGTGCGGCTACTCGGCCTACCCGCGCGTGATCGACTTCGCCCGCTTCCGCGAGATCGCCGACACCTGCGGCGCGATCCTCATGGCCGACATCGCCCACATCGCCGGCCTGATCGCCGCCGGCGTGCACCCCTCGCCCTTCCCCCACTGCGACGTGGTCACCACGACCACGCACAAGACCCTCCGCGGCCCGCGCGGCGGGCTGATCATGACCAACGACCCGGACATTGCCAAGTCGATCGACCGCGCCGTCTTCCCGGGCATGCAGGGCGGACCGCTGATGCACATCATCTTCGCCAAGGCCGTCGCCTTCGGCGAGGCCCTCAAGCCGGAGTTCAAGACCTACCAGCTGCAGGTCGTGCGCAACGCCCAGGCCCTCGCCGCCGCGCTCACCAGGCGCGGCTACCGCATCACCAGCGGAGGCACGGATAACCACCTGATGCTCGTTGACCTGCGCACGCGCGACCCCGACCTCACCGGCGCCGACGCCGAGCAGTGGCTCGAGCGCGCCGGCATCATCACCAACAAGAACGGCGTCCCCCAGGACCCCCGCCCCCCCAAGGTCACCAGCGGCCTGCGCCTGGGCGCCCCCGCCGTCACCACCCGCGGCCTGGGCGAGGGCGACATGGAGACCGTCGCCGAGTTCATCGACCGCGTCCTGGCCAGCAAGGGCGACGACGGCGTCTGCGCCGCCGTGCGCGGGGACGTCAAGCGGGTATGCGAGCACTTCCCTCTGCCCTGACGGCACCTCCCGCCGGGGCCGGCCCCGCAACCACGCCCGCCCGGGCCGGTACACCCTCGGGGCGCGCAGAGAGCGCCCTGAGGAGGAGCAAAGGGATGATCCCGGTGCGACGCACGGTGCTGCTGTGTCTCGCGCTCGCGAACATCGCGAGCGCGGACGTCGCGTACGACAATCTCACGGATCAGCAGCGCGTCGGCACGCTGGTCTACGGCGGGCACGAGGTGGCCCAGGACGTGAGCCTCGATCCGAGCGCCGGCCTCGAGATCGTCGGCGTCTCGCTGCGCCTGCGGAACCCGCTGTGGAACTACGACGACTCGGGGACGCTCACCATCTCGCTCTACGCCGACGCCGGCGGGCGCCCGGGAGACCTCCTCGTCGCCGATGTGCAGCCGTTCCAGATGCCCCGCAACTCGAACGCAATCTTCTTCACCACGTTCGCCCCCTTCCTCGCCCCCTCCGGAGACCTCTGGGCGGCGTGGCACATCCGGCACGACGGCCAGAACGGGACCGGCGTGGACTTCGGCGGCCTGCCGTTCATCGGCTCGACCACCGGCCACTACTTCGCCCGCCCCGGGGGCGTCGGCGAATGGACCGACAACGGCGCCGGGCACGAGGAGACCTTCCACATCCGCGTCACCGCGGTGCCCGAGCCGGCCGCCGCGCTCCCGCTCCTGCTGCTCGGTGCGCGGCGACGGCGCTGACCACCGGGGGCAGAGGCGCGGCGCCTGGTATGCCCCAGCCTATGCCGGAGCACCGGGCCCCCGAGTTCACATTCAGGCGGGTATGCCGAAGAATCGGCGCGTGTTCGCGTTGATCGCGGCGTGGAACTCGTCCCAGCTCTCGCCCCGGAGCGTGGCCAGCGCCTCGGCCGTGTGCCTCGCGTACCCCGGCATGCACGGGCGCTTGCCCCTGTGGGGCACGGGGCTGAGAAAGGGCGCGTCGGTTTCGACCATGATCCGGTCCAGGGGAACGAGCTGCGCCGCCTCGCGCACCTCCGGGGCGTTCTGGTACGTCACCACCCCCGTGAACGAGACCATCGCGCCGAATTCCAGGCATTTGCGCACGTCGGCCGGCCCGCCGGTGAAGCAATGGAAGACGAACCGCGTCGGATCCAGCCGCGTCTCGCGCAGGCGAGGGATCAGGTCGTCGAACGCCTCGCGGCAGTGCAGGATCACCGGGAGCGCCCGCCCCCAGAACCGGTGCGCTTCCTCGATGGCCGCGAGCTGCGCCTCGAGCACGTCTCGCTGGGTCTCGCCCGGCGGACGCGCGTAGTGGTTGTCCAGCCCCAGCTCGCCCCACGCCACGCACCGCTGCGACTCGGCAAGCCGCCGGAGCTGCCCCCAGTCGTGCGGCACCTGGTCGGAGTACAGCGGGTGCACGCCCGCGCTGCACCAGACGCGCTCGTGCTGCTCCGCGACCGTCAGCGCGGCGAGCGCGTCGGGCACGGTTGTCGCGATCGTGATGCAACCGTCCACGCCGAGCGACCGGGCGTGCTCGAGCGCTTCGTCGACCTGCCCGGCGAAATCGGGGAAGGTGAGATGGCAGTGCGTGTCGATCACATCAGACAGTAGGGAGGAACGTGGTGCAGCACGATCACCCTCAGCAAACCCTGTGACTTCACCCCTCACCCCTCATCCCCCACCCCTCACCCCTCACCCCTCATCCCTCATCCCTCATCCCTCCGTCCTGAGTCTCTCGTGCAGCGCGCGTACCTCCCGCTCGATCCGGGCGAGTGCGGCGTCGGCCCCCTCCGCCATCAGCTCGTCGTAGGCGATCGGCTCGCCGTAGAGCACGCGCACCCTCGGCGCGCCCAGGAGCTTCGGCCGCTTGCGCGTGCGGGGCCAGACCTCGAAGGCGCCCTCGATCGCCGCGGGCACCACCGGGCACTTCGCCCGCTTCACAAGCAGCGAGACACCCCGCTTGAACTCATGCATCTCACCGTCGTCCGTGCGCGAGCCCTCCGGGAAGATCATCACGCACCGCCCCATCCCCAGCCGGCGCAGGATCTCCCGGATCGCCGCGGCGTCCGGCCCCTCCTCCGACACCGGGATCGAGTTCAGAAAGGCGATGAGCCAACCGAAGTGCCGGTTCTCGAACAGCCCGCCACGCGCGACGAAATCGAGCTGCCGCTGAGAGACGCGGCAGCCGATCGCGGGCGGATCGAGAAACGACTGGTGATTTGCCGCGATCAGCGCCGGCCCCTCCGCGGGCACCACCCCGGCATTCCGGACCTCGAGCCTGTAGAGCAGACGCAGCACCACGGCGCAGGCGGCCTGCGCGAACCGCCACGCGAGAATCTTCCCGACCGACGAGCCGGGGTGCTTCCGCCGGAGCCTCTCGAACATAGGCAGGGAGTGTAGAGGAACCGGCCGGCGCGATCCCGGTCACACCTCGATGCGCGCCCGCACCTCATCCTCGAGCCGCTGGACGACCTGGTCGCGCGTCATGTGCGAGGTGTCGATCACGATCGCGTCCTGCGGGCAGACGAGCGGGCCGTCGGCCCGGGCCGAGTCGGAGCGGTCGCGCTCGATGATCTCCGCCAGCAGGGCCCTCTCGTCCGCCGGCCTGCCCTCGGCGCGGAGCTGCTCGGCACGCCGCCGGGCGCGCACGCGCGGGTCGGCGTCGAGGTAGAACTTGGCGTCCGCGTCGGGGAAGACCACCGACCCCTGGTCGCGCCCCTCGCTCACGAGGCGGGGATGCTGCCTGGCGATGATGCGCTGCTTCCGCACCATGTGCTCGCGGAGCCGGCCGATGGCCGCGATCCGCGAAACGATGGCCGTCACGTCCGCGTCGCGGATGCGCCCGTTGATGGGCCGGTCCCACGCGAGCATCGTCGGGGGATCGGCGGTCCAGTCGAAGTGGAGGTCCGACTCGGTCACCCTCGCGACGATCGCCGCGACGTCGCCGGGGTCGATCCCGTGATCGATCACGATCGCCGCGGCCGCCCGGTACATCGCCCCCGTGTCGAGGAAATCCAGCCCGATTCTCGCCGCGAGCTCGCGTGCGACCGACGACTTCCCCGTCCCCGCCGGGCCGTCGATCGTGATGATGGTCGGTCTGTCGGGGGGCACGCGGAAGACTCGGAGTCGCGGGGTGAGGATCGTCGCGGCGGTCTGGACCTCCATCGGTCACCCTCCGGCGAGTCGGGCGAGCGCGGCGTCGAGCGCCTCGCAGCTCTGCTCCAGACCCAGTGTACCAGCCCCGCCGCGGTAGTCGATGGCGAGCGTCCCGTCATACCCCACCGACGCGACGGCCTCGACCATCTGGCCGAGGTCGTAGGGCACGTGCTCGGGCGGGGAGATGAGATCGTCCTCATCCTCCCCCTCGCCGGGCGCGACCGCGTCCGCCTCGACGAAGTCCACCGTCGAGGCGGAGACCGCCCAGGCGTAGGGCGCCAGCCGGCGCAGGTACGCCTTGGGGTCCGCGGCCCGCGAGGCCGCCTCGAAGTCCGGGTACGTGCCGATCCGGAATCCACCCACGCGCTTGATGAGCTCGGTGACGCGCTCCGGCTCCTCGGTCAGCCCCCTGGTCGGCGCGATCAGCACGTTCAGCTCGCGCTTCTCCGCCGCCGCAGCGACGTCCCGCAGCGCGTCGACCGCGCGCTCGAACGTCTCGTCTCTCGTGTCACCCGCGACACCCAGCGCCAGCGAATTGCATCCGAGCAGCGACGCCGCCTCGATCAGCCTCGTGCTGCGGGCGAGCGCCCGCTCGGCCTCGTCGCCGCGCGCCGAGGCCAGCGGCAGAGGAGGCTCGACCAGCACCAGGCACGCGCACCCGGCCCGGTCGGCCGCGTCGCGCAGCGCCGCCAGCGCCGCCCGGTCGGCGCCCTTGAGCAGATCGGTCGCGATGTTGAGCCCGCTCAGCCCGTACTGCTCACGCACGACGCGCGGCACGTCGGCGAGATTGCCGCGCGTCAGTTCCTTCAGCGGGGTGCGGGGCGTGAGCGTCAGCGTCAGAAGCATGCGTCAGAAGTCCCCTCGGGAGGACGCACACTGTACCCTCGCGCGCCCCGTCGCAACGGCCCGTGCGCCCGAGCGGCCCGCCGCGAGGACGAAACGGCCAGAAAAAGACGGTCGGCGCGAGCGCCGACCGTCCGGAGGGGAGAAAGCCGGGTGACCCCGGCTTGCGGAGACTACCAACACCGGCCGGCCCCCGTCAAGCCGCAACTCCTCCCTTCCGCGTGGCGGAATCCCGGCGATCGCATACCATGCTCCAACCCAGCGGCGCGGCCCCCAGGCCCGAGCGAGAAGGATGCCCGAATGGCTACACCCAACGATCGCGTCTACGCCCAGACCCACGAGTGGCACAAGGTCGAGGGCGACACCGTCACACTCGGACTTACCCAGTTCGCCGTCGATCAGCTCACGGACGTCACCTACGTCGAGATGAAGCAACCCGGCTACAAGTTCAAAGCCGGGGATCCCATTGGTGAGGTCGAGAGCGTCAAGACGACGAGCGACGTGTACTCCGCCGTCGAGGGTGAGATCATCGAGGTCAATCCGGCCGTGGTCGAGGACCCGAGCCTGCTCAACAGCGATCCCTACGGCGCCGGGTGGCTCGTGCGCCTCAGGGTCGCCAACCCCGCCGGGATGCAAAGCTGCGTTGATGCAGCGACTTACGACGCGAACAACGCGGGCTGATCTCACGACCGCCTCGCCCTTCGCCGCGCGCGGGCCCGCCGCCACGCGCCGCCAATGCCGCTCAAGACCCACGCAGTCCCGAAGAAAACCGCGGGGATCGAAAGACCCACCATCGCGGACCGAGACTCGAAGAAACCCCAGGACCAGACCCCCAGCGCGGCCATCGCCGCCCCCCCGACCCGCGGCCACCGCCACGCGAGCAGCGCGGGCGCCCACACGCATGCGCCGAAGCCGATCGCGATGAGGTACCCGCGCCACTCCCCGCCGATCGCCCCCGCAATGGCGAATGCGCTCCACGCCCCGGCCCACAGCAGGGTGGTAGCGCGCAGCAGCCACAGGACGGGGCCGAAACGGGGGCTGGAAGAGGACTCAGGGTTCAACATAGATAGCATACGCTAACATCTTGGGCAAACCGCCGCCGTCCGTTCATCCGGCTTCCCTCCGGCGCCGGGAGGGGTAGAGTCCGGCCGTGACCCCGGCACCCCACAGCCGCCCCCGCAGCCCGATGGCCCGACGCTTCGGCTACTACTTCCTCGGCGTCGCCCTCGGGCTGGTCATGGTCGGGTTTCTGCTCTCGCTCCGCCAGGTCATGGTGACCGAGCCGCAACCGCAGGGTCCCGCCCCCCGCGCCGAGCGCTAGCTCGACCCGGACAGAATCCCAAACGCGACGCCGCGGCTCCTACCATCCGACCCACGGAGGAGCGCATGCCCCCACGCACCCGCAACAGCCGCCGGGCAGGATCGCCCGCGCTGAAACTCACCCGCAAGCCCAGCCAGATGATCGAGTCCAAACCCGATGCCGAGGCCAAGCGGCGCGCCATGGAGAGCGCGGCGCCAGAGCGGTCGATCCGCGTGCGCGGCGCCCGCGAGCACAACCTCAAGAACATCGACGTCGCCATCCCGCGCGACCAGCTCGTCGTCATCACCGGCCTCTCCGGCTCGGGCAAGAGCTCGCTCGCCTTCGACACGATCTTCGCCGAGGGGCAGCGCAAGTACATGGAGAGCCTCTCCGCGTACGCGCGCCAATTCCTCGACCAGCTCAAGAAGCCCGACGTCGACGAGATCGAGGGCATCCCCCCCACCATCGCCATCGAGCAGCGCTCCGCCAGCAGCAACCCGCGATCGACCGTCGCAACTACCACCGAGATCTACGACTACCTCCGCCTGCTCTACGCCCGCTGCGGCACGCCCTACTCCTGGGCCCCGAAGAAGGTGAAGAAGGACGGCACGGTGCTCGCGCGCTCCGGCGTGCCCATCACGGCCACGGCCGCGAGCCAGATCGTGGATCGGGTGATGACCTTCGGTGGCCCGGCTGTCCCAGCCGGGCGCGACGAGCCATCCGGAAACACGAGAGCCAGTCCCATGCACGGCTCGGAGAGCCGTGCCACCAGGATTTTGATCCTCGCGCCCATCGTGCGCGGCATCAAGGGCTTCCACAAGGACATCGCCGAGAAGCTCCACCGCGACGGCTGGGCCCGCGCCCGCGTCAACGGCGAGATCGTCGATCTCCGCGAGGTCCTCGCCAAGGGCGGCGAGAACCCCCTCAACCTCGGACGCTACGAGAAGCACACCATCGAGGCCGTGATCGACCGCCTCACCCTCGAGCCCGACGGCCGCCAGCGCCTCGCCGAGTCCATCGAGCAGGCCCTCCGACTCGGCGACGGCTCGGTCATCGTGTCGGTCGAGAGCGACGAAGCGACGGAGCGAAAGAGCGACGAAGGGAAGAAGACCCGAAGACCACCGGTGTCCGACGACGACCCCTCCGTCGCTTCGTCGCTTCGTCGCTCGGCCACTTCCTGGCTCGACTTCCCCTTCAGCGAGAAATTCGCCGACCCCGAGCACCCCGAGTACGCCCTCGAGGAGCTCTCGCCGCGCCTGTTCAGCTTCAACTCCCCCTTCGGCGCCTGCCAGACCTGCCACGGCCTGGGCAACCTGCTCGAGTTCGACGAGCACCTCGTCATCCCCGACGACTCCAAGAGCCTCGAGGAGGGCGCGGTCGCCGCCTGGGCCAAGAACGGCCCGGTGCGCGCATGGTTCAACCGCAAGCTCCGGCGGTTCTGCAAGGGCTTCGGCCCCTCGTTCACACAGCCGGTGCGGGAGTTCACCCCCGACCAGCGCCGCATCCTGCTCTACGGCGCCACCGCCGCGGACGAGCGCAGGGCCAAGGCCCGCTTCGAGGGCGTCATCCCCAACATCACCGAGTGGTGGGGCTCGACCGAGAACGAGTCCGTCAAGGAGTGGCTCAGCACCTTCATGTCGCAGAAGCCCTGCACCGCGTGCAACGGCGACCGCCTCCGCATCGAAGCCCTGCACGTGCAGGTGGAGAGCGCCCACCACGCCGACCTCGCCAAGGCCCACTCGCAGACCGTCATCGGCCGGCCCCGCAGCGACGGCACGATGCTCAATATCGCCGAGCTCAGCCGCCTCACCATCACCGACGCCCTCGCCTTCGTCGAGGGGCTCAAGCTCAGCAAGGAGCAGCAGAAGATCGCCGAGCCCATCATCCGCGAGGTCGGCAGCCGCCTCCGCTTCCTCACCAGTGTGGGCCTCGAGTATCTCTCGCTCGACCGGCGCACCGCCACGCTCTCCGGCGGCGAGGCCCAGCGCATCCGCCTCGCCACGCAGGTCGGCTCCGGCCTCGTAGGGGCCTGCTACGTGCTCGACGAGCCGACCATCGGCCTTCACCAGCGCGACAACGACCGCCTCATCCGCACGCTCCGCCACCTCGCCGACATCGGCAACACCGTGCTGGTCGTCGAGCACGACGAGGAAATGATCCGCGCCGCCGACCACGTGCTCGACATCGGCCCCGGCCCAGGCGTGCACGGCGGGCGCGTCGTCGCCCAGGGCACCGTCGACGAGATCTGCGCCGAGCCGGCCTCGATCACCGGCGACTATCTCTGCGGCCGGCGCACGATCGAGACGCCCAGGAAGCGCCGGCCGCTGAGCGACAAGCAGGCCGTCGTCGTCAAGGGCGCCAAGGCAAACAACCTCAAGACGATCGACGTCGCATTCCCCCTCGGCGGGTTCATCTGCGTTACCGGCGTCTCAGGCTCCGGCAAGAGCACGCTCGTCAACGACATCCTCCTCCAGGCCACGCTCAAGGAGCTGCACGGCGCCAAGGTGCTCCCCGGCGCCCACTCCCGTATCACCGGGCTCAAAAGCATCGACCGCGTCATCGAGGTCGATCAATCCCCCATCGGACGCACCCCCCGCTCCAACCCCGCCACCTACACCGGCTTCTTCGACGACGTGCGGCGCATCTTCGCGCAGACCAAGGAGGCCAAGATCCGCGGCTACCAGCCCGGGCGCTTCAGCTTCAACGTCTCGGCCAAGAACGGCGGCGGACGCTGCGAGGCCTGCCAGGGGCAGGGGCTCAAGAAGATCGAGATGCACTTCCTCCCCGACGTCTACGTCGAGTGCGAGGTCTGCGAGGGCCGCCGCTACAACCGCGAGACCCTCGAGGTCACCTACCGCGGCAAGAACATCGCCGATGTTCTCGACATGACCGTCGAGAAGGCCGTCGGCTTCTTCGAGAACCACCCCAAGATTCTCCGCTTCGTCCGCTGCCTCCACGACGTGGGTCTCGACTACATCACCCTCGGCCAGCCCTCCACCCAGCTCTCCGGCGGCGAGGCCCAGCGCATCAAGCTCGCCACCGAGCTCGGCAAGGGCGGCGGCACCAAGAACAACCCCGACCTCGACCCCGAGGACGCAAAGGCCGCGAAAGCCGCCGCGCCCGCGGCCGGCCGCCCCATGGGCTCGGCCGCGCGCACGCTCTACATCCTCGACGAGCCCACGACCGGCCTCCACTTCGAGGACATCCGCAAGCTCGTCGCCGTCCTCAACCGCCTCGCCGACGCCGGCAACACCCTCGTCGTCATCGAGCACAACCTCGACGTCATCAAGTGCGCCGACTGGATCATCGACCTCGGCCCCGAGGGCGGCGATCGCGGCGGGTCGGTCGTGGCGACGGGAACGCCGGAGCAGGTAGCGAAGGTCAAGGAGAGCTACACGGGGCAGTACCTCGGGCAGATCCTGCGCGCTTGACGCAGAGCAGAGGGCGGTGATTCATGGATTTCCTGCCCTGATACTGCGGCGCGTGAGGCCGCGACGGGTCTGCTCAACTTGCAGGAACACCGGGGCGCGCTCCTCCTCGTCATTCCGAGACGCCGACCACCGGCGGCGCGGTGGATCGCTGGACAGCGGCGCCACACGCGAACCCGAGGAAAGCGCCGGATTGACAAATCCCTGCGAACTCGTCATGCTCCGCGCCGTGGACCCGGCCACGGGCGGCGGAGCGCACGGAAGGCGCGGGGAACGCATGGGGATCAGAATGACGAAGAAGCGGATCGCGGCACTCGCGGCCTGCCTTGCCTGGTGGCAAGTGCCGACGGGTCTGGCGCAGGACTATGGCTTCGACTGGGTGACGATCGGCGACCCGGGGAACCCCGCGTACGACGACCCCTGGGGTGGCTCGATCGACGGGCGCGGTTCGGTGGGATACGAGTACCGGATCGGACGCTACGAGGTGACGACAGGACAGTGGATGGAGTTTGTCAACACGTTCTCCACGCAGTCCGACGAGTTCACGCACTTCGCGGACCCCATCTTCTGGGGCGCCGAGCCCGACCCAACCTACGACGGGCCGGGCCGACGCTGGCGGCTTCGCAGCGGCGTGACGACCCCCGAAATGCTCCCGGTGGGCGGCATCACATGGCGCGAAGCGGCCATGTTCTGCAACTGGCTGCACAACGGCCAGTCTTACGACCTCTCCGCCATCGAGGACGGCGCCTACGACACCTCGACATTCACGAAGAACAGCGACGGCACGTTCAACGACCAGCGGACCCATCATCCCGACGCGCGGTTCTGGATCCCGACGCTCGACGAGTGGGTCAAGGCTGCGCACTACGACCCCGACCGCTACGGCGAGGGGGAGGCGGGGTGGTGGGAGTACTCGATCACGTCCGATGAGCAGCCGATCTATGCGCCGCCCGGCGAGGGTCAGGCCAACGCCGGATTCCAGCTTTCGGATTGGGCGGAGTGGGACATCCCGCTGGGGGCGTATCCCGGGGTACTCTCGCCGTGGGGGTTGCTCGATGCCGCGGGCGGAACGATGGAGTGGACGGAGGAGGTCTTCTTTGATGACCATCCGAACAACCGGGCTCTTGAGGGCTCATACGCGGGCAGCGAAGCTCCCATCGCGGAAATCGATGACAGGGCTTCTCGATTGGGCTCGACCTTGCCACCCTGGAGCGCCGGCCACTATGAAGGGCTACGCATAGTCGGCCTAGTGCCTGGTCCGGCGACATCGTTCACGTTCGCTATGACGATCGCGCTCGGTCGTGGATACCGCAGAAGGAGCTGAGGAATGGTTGCGAAATCGGCGAGCATCGGAATGGTCCTGGTCTTAGCGGGCACAGCGCTCGCCCAGGCCGAAATCCGGGTTCGCGCGTGGTGCGGAGCGAACTATCAGGATACCCACTACGACGCGGGTGATCCCATCGACATCGATGTCACCGGCGTCGGAGGATGCCCGGACCACATCAATATCTGGGACCGGACGGGAAGCCCCACGCACGACATCGGCCCAGTCTATCTCTACGGCTCGCGCTCCACGGATATCACCGTGACAATCAGCTCGGGCGCGTGGCGTGGGCTTGACGACACTCAGCACGCGAAGGCTGGTGGGAACTGGGACGGCATCACGGCCTCGCCCGGCGTC
>CAYTAH010000030.1:0-25906 GCA_964435785.1 uncultured Phycisphaeraceae bacterium
AGGTCCAGCCACGTGCTGTAGCCGTTGGTGCCGTCGGTGTCGCCGTTGTCCCAGAGGACGTCGCGGTGGCTGAAGGGATCGGAGCCCAGGTTGGTCGGGGCGCCGGGCCCGACCTGGATGGACTGCGCGGCCGCGAGGCCGGCGACGCTGGCGACAGCGAACAGCGAAACGATGCGAGTCTTCATAATCTTGTCTCCTCACCTCTCTCGGTTGAACACTGCACAAGAGGCACACGATGCCCACGAACTCAGCGGGGAACGCTCCCCGCGAACACACTCCCATGGCTCTGATGTGGTGAGGGTCTCTCTCGATCCTCCCGATCCCACCATCAAAGACTCCCAGAGGATACCAGATTGGGGTTCTCCCGCAAGAGCAAAATACGCTTTGTCAATCGAATTGAGAGAATTTTTGAAACAGCCTCCAGATTAACGGAGGCCGTCATCCACTCCCTGGCGCGCCCCGGCGCCGCGAACGGAAACCGGCCCGGAGATGCCGGTCGATCCGAACCCCCCGGCGCCGCGCCCGGTGCCGCCCAACTGCTCCGCGACGATGACCGCCGCCCGGGCGACCGGGGCTATCACCAGTTGCGCCACCCGGTCGCCGTGCCCGATCTCCACCGGCTCGCGCCCAAGGTTGATCAGCGCCACGAACAGCTCCCCCCGGTAGTCCGCGTCGATCGTCCCCGGCGCATTGGGGATGGTCAGCCCGTGGCGGGTCGCCAGCCCCGAGCGCGGCCGGACCTGGCCCTCGAAGCCCTCGGGGATCGCGAGCGCGAGGCCGGTCGGCATCTTCACGATCTCCCCGGGAGCGATCCGCACCCGCCCGGGCAGATCGCCCCGTGGGAGGCACGCCGCCAGGTCGAGCCCCGCGGCGTGCTCGGAGCAGTACTGAGGGATCGCGGCCCGTGGGTCGAGCCGCACCACATGCAGAGCCGGGGTGCTGGTCATTGGCGCGGAAGCTAGCAGAAACGGGGCCCGCCGGCCGGGGCTATCTCGCCGCCGCCATGCGGGGCAGGAGCGAGCCCGCCATGATCACGACCTCGGGCTCGCGCCTCTCGCGGCGCAGCTCGGCGACGCTGCGGTCGAGCGTGTCGATCATGCGCCGTGTCGCGTCGATCGCGTTGTCCAGCGAGCTGTGGCCGGTGACGCGCTTGAGAGGGTCGATCTGCCGAAGCTCCCCCATCCTCCGCTCGGCCAGCGACCGCTCCTCGATCAGCCGCTCGAGCAGCCGCACCGCCTCCTGGCGGGCGCGGGCGGTCCGGGTGAGGATCGAACGCTCGGGCTGGCCGTTCAGCATGGATTCCATCCTCGGCTCCCGCCCGGCCGCGTCTTTGGGAAACGCGGGCCGGTGCTCCCGCGCGGGCTCCACCCGCGGCGTGAGACATTCTCTCGCGCCGGGCCGAGGAATCAAGCAGATCTTAACACAACCCTTACCCGGCTCGCCGGAGCTCGGCGAGGTCGAGCGCGTCCTGACGCAGGGCGGCCACCACCGCCGCGGCATCGTTCGACCGGCGGGCGTTGTCGAGCAGCGCCATGAGCCCGGGCACGTCGGGGAGCGGATCGCCGGAGGCGTCGAGAGCCCGGATGCCCGCGTGGCGGGTGGGGCGGAGGCGTTCGGCGGCGTAGGTCAGCTCCTCGTCGAGCTTCTCCCCGGGGCGCGCGCCGGTGAAGACGATCTCGACCGACCCTGCGCCGGCGCTCCGCTCGGCGCCGCGCACGCACGGCGCGAACCCGTGCAGACGGACGAAACGCTCCGCCAGCTCGAGGATGCGGATCGGCTCGCCCATATCGAGCACGAAGAGGTGCGCGTCGCGGCGCGCGTCCTCCGGGGCCTCGCCGCTCAACGCCGCGGCCTGCACCACCAGCGTCGCCGCCTCGGGGATGGTCATGAAGTAGCGGGTCATGCGCGGGTCGGTCACGGTCAGCGGCCCTCCCTCGGCGAGCTGGGCCGCCCAGATGGGGAGCACCGAGCAGGCCGAGCCGAGGACGTTCCCGAACCGGACGACCGAGAACGTGGTCGCGTGCCGCCGGCCCGACGCGCGGGCCTGGCGGTGCACCCAGCGCACGTACTGCTCCGCGGCCCGCTTGGTCGCGCCCATGACGCTGGTCGGGTGGACGGCCTTGTCGGTCGAGATGAGCACGAACCGCTCGCACCCACTCTCCGCCGCCGCGTCGGCCACCGACCTGGTGCCGAAGACGTTGTTGGTCACCGCGTGGGCGGGGTGGTCCTCCATGAGGGGGACGTGCTTGTGGGCCGCGGCGTGGAAGACGACGTGCGGCTCGTGCTCGGCCAGCAAGCGGCGCGTGCCGGCGCCGTCCACGACGTCGTGCAGGACGGCGCGCCGCGGCGCCCCGACCGCGCCGAGCTGGCGGTCCACCTCGAAGAGCGCGTTCTCGGACCGCTCCATGAGGATCAGGACTTCGGGGTCGAAGCCCGCGGCGATCCGCGCCAGCTCCGACCCGATCGACCCGCCGGCGCCGGTGATGAGCACCCGCTTCCCGCGGAGCACCCGGGCCACCGCCGCGCGGTCGAGCCGGTGCGGCTCGCGTCCGATCAGGACCGCCGGATCGATCGCCCCGCGGACCGGGCGCCACCAGCCGGCGGGGGCGCCCCCCGGCGAGAAGACTTCCCGCAGGGGCGGGACGAAACGCTCCTCGATGCCCAGGTCGGTCAGACGCCTCCGGGTCTCGGCGATCACCGTCGGCATGGAGCAGGGCAGGCTGACGACCGCCGCGCTCACGCGGAACCGCTCCCGCACGCGCCCGAGGTCGTCGAGCGAGCCGAGGACGGCGATCCCGTGCCCCGAGGCGCCCTCGGTCGCGATCGTCGCGGCCGGGGCGGGCAGGCTGTCGCCGGCGACGAGGCACCCGATCGGCTCGCGGCAGCCGGGCACGGCGCGGATCTGCTGGACGAGCCCGGTGAGGGTCTCGAGCGTGCCGATCAGCAGCGTCGCGCCGGTCCCTGCGGGCTTGATCTCGGCGTCGAGCGGGGCGCGGGGACGTGCGGGCATAGGGCTTCCTCCGGCGGGGCGGCGGCCCCGGCCGTGTGTTATCGGCACAATCCGTGGGGGGGTGAGCCACAAATCAGCGCACGCGCGTCGCGGCGATGCTCTACTACGCGCCATGATCTGCCGCATCTCAGGGACGATCGCGTCGGTGGACGGCAACTCCGTGGTGGTCGACCAGCCGCAGGCGGGGGTGGCCAGGCAGGTGCTGCTCCCGGCCTACCTCGCCGAGCGCCTGGCCGACCAGGTTGGGCGCCCGGCGACGCTGCACACGCAGGAGTATCTCGAGGCCCACGGGCAGGGCACGAGCTTCATCCCCCGCCTGGTGGGCTTCGCCCAGCCGGAGGACCGGCGGTTCTTCGAGATCTTCACGAGCGTGAAGGGGCTGGGGAACCGCCGCGCGTTGCGGGCGATGAAGCTGCCGCCGCGGGAGATCGCCGCGATGGTCGCCGCCAAGGACGCCAAGGGGCTCCAGAAGCTCCCGGAGATCGGCAAGCGGCTGGCCGAGACGGTGATCGCCGAGCTGACGGGCAAGCTCGACGCCTTCGTGGATCCGGGGGTGATCGTGGAGGCGAAGGTCGGGACCGGGGCCGGGTCGCGTCCCCAGATGACCGGACCGGTCGGCGAGGCGATCGAGGTCCTGCTGACCCTGGGCCAGACGCAGGCCGAGGCCGAGCGGGCGATCGAGCGGGCGCTGCGCGAGGCCAACGGGAGGGCGTTGACGGGCGAGCAACTGGTGGCGAGGGTCTTCGGGCAGGAGTGACCGTCATTCGCCCAGCGCGGAGAGCAGGCCGGCCCCGCCTGCGGCGAAGACGCCGAGCCACACGAGGCCCTTGATGAGGTAGAAGAGGAACGCCGCGGCCCCGAGCCGCTTGAGCCACCGCCCGCCCCGGACATGGTTGATAGGGCACTCGGCGGGGCGAGCGATCGGGCGGCTCTGGTTGGGCGGGGTCATGGGCGGGATCGTTGGCGCCCGGGCGTCCCGAGTCAGCCCCTGGGAAGGAGCGGTCCGGGCGTCGTCGGGGCCGCGGGGTAGATTTCACGCTCGGGCGGGGCCGGGTTCGGCCGACACAGGTGCACGATGCGACACGCGGTGATCATGGCGGGCGGTGCGGGGACGAGGCTGTGGCCGATGAGCCGGCGGGAGCTGCCCAAGCAGCTCATCCGGTTCGTGTTCCGCGAGGGCGGGGGCGAGCCCTGCTCGCTGCTGGACCTCGCGGCGGCGCGCCTGGAGGGGCTCGTGCCGCCGGAGCGCCGGGCGATCTGCACGGGCGAGCGGTACCGGTCGGAGATCGAGCGGGCGCTCCCCGAGTTCGCCGGCGAGCGGATCCTCGGCGAGCCGGAGGGGCGGGACACGATCAACGCGGTGGGCTTCGCGGCGGCGGTGTTCGGCGCGAACGACCCCGACGCGGTCTTCGCAGTCCTCACGGCGGACCACATCATCGAGCCGGTCGAGGCCTTCCAGCGGGCGATGGACGCGGGATTCCGGCTGGTCGAGGGGGACCCGCGCCGGCTCGTGACCTTCGCGATCCGGCCCACGTTCCCCGCCACCGGCTACGGCTACGTGCGCAGGGGCGAGGCGATCAAGGGGTTTGCGGGGGCCTTCCGCGTGCGCGAGTTCAAGGAGAAGCCCGATCTGGAGACCGCGACGAGGTACCTCGAGAGCGGCGAGTACGGCTGGAACTCGGGCATGTTCGTCTTTCATGCGCGCACGTTCATGGGGCTTCTCGAGCGGCACGCGCCCGCGAACGCCGCGGGGCTGCGGCGCATCGCGGACGCGTGGCGGACGCCCCGGCGGGCGGGCGTGCTCGGCGAGGTCTATCGCACGCTCCCGAAGACGAGCGTTGACTACGGCGTCATGGAGCCCGCCTCGCGCGACAGCTCGGTCACGATCTGCACGGTGGACATGGACCTCCGCTGGCTCGACGTGGGCAGCTGGCCGAGCTACGCGGAGACGATCGAGCCCGACGGCGCGGGCAACCGCGTCCGCGGCGGCGGCGAGGCGGTGCTCGTGGACTGCGCGGGCAACCTCGTCGTCACGGGCGGCCGGCCGGGGCACACGGTCGCGATGGTCGGGTGCGAGGGCCTGATCGTCGTCCAGACCGACGACGCGACGCTGATCATGCCCGCGGACCGGGCCCAGGACGTCAAGACGCTCCACGACCGGGTGCGGGACGGCCTGAAGTAGACCGGGGCGCGATGCGGGCCGGCGGGGGCCGGCTCGCGGAGCGCGCGGGCGCCCGGGTGATCTCGGGAAGGCGACATAGAATCGCGAGGTGCGGTATCTGTGCATCGATCTGGGCGACAAGCGGACCGGCGTGGCCACCGGCGACGACGTCACGCGCCTGGCCTCGCCGGTCGGCGTGCTCGAGGTGCCGCGCGAGCGGGACGCGGGGCAGGCGCTGGTCGACGCGATCGCGCGGGTCATCGACGAGCACCTCGGGCGCGCCGACGAGCTGGTGATCGGCCTGCCCCTGAACATGGACGGGAGCGAGGGCGACCGGGCGCGGCTCGTGCGCGAGTTCGCGGAGAGCCTGCGGGAGCGGACCAAGCGGGTCATCCACTTCCAGGACGAGAGGCTGAGCAGCGCCCAGGCCGATTGGGAGTTGGGCGGGACGGGGCTCACCCACAAGCAGAAGAAGGCCCGGCGCGACGCCCTCGCCGCCGCGGCCATCCTGCGCGACTTCCTGGCCGCCCACGCCGCGGGGGCGTGAGCCGTCCCGGGGGTCGGCGCACGCCGGGAACCGAACGGGCAACGCGGTGTCCAAGAATGGCGGGTCGGAACCAAGGAAGGAGCGCCCGATGATGATGCTTCTGGTGGCGGTGCGGCTGGCGGCCTCGACGCTCGGGCTGGCGCCGCTCGGCGCGTGCGCGACCGTGCAGCCGGGGCACGCACCCGCCGTGCAGAGCGCCGGCGCCGACGAAGCCGCGCCGATCGAGACCGCCGACGAGCTGCTCGCGGCCCTCGAGAGCGCCGGCGAGGCGATCCGGCGGCTCAGCGCCGACATCGGCTACGAGAAGACGTTCGCGATCCAGGGGGACACGCAGATCCGCTCGGGCAAGATCGTCTTCGAGAGCCTGCCGGGCGAGACCGGCTCGGCCCCCGCGCGCCGGTTCGGCATCACGTTCGACCGGCTGCAGGTGGGCGAGCGCGTCGAGGACGAGGAGATCGAGTATCTCGAGCAGATCATCTTCGACGGCGAGTGGCTCGCCGAGGTGCATCCGCTGGAGAAGCAGTTCATCCGCCGGCAGGTGGTCGCCCCCGGCGAGCGGTGGGACCCGCTCCGCGTCGGCGAGGGTCCGTTCCCGATCCCCATCCAGCAGAAGCGGCAGGACATCCTGGCTCGCTTCGTGGCGGAGCTGGTCGAGGGCGTCGAGGCGCTGGAGGCGCCCAAGCTCCAGGCCGTGGCGCAGAAGTCTTACCAGCTGAAGCTCACGCCCCGGGAGGACGCCGGCGAGCAGGAGCTGCGAGAGATCCGCATCTGGTACGACAAGGAGACGCTCCTTCCCCGCATCGCGCGGACGGTGAACCGGGCCGAGGACGTGTCGCTCGTGATGCTCAAGAACATGCGGCTCAACGAGGAGGCCGAGGTCTCGGAGGCGGAGCTCTCGACGCAGCCGCCCGCCGACTTGCACGGCTGGACCTTCTCGCAGGAAGAGTTCCGGGGTGGGGAGTGAGGCTGCGCCGGCTGCTGGCGGGGCTGGTCGCCGCGGCGTGCGCCGGCGCGGGGGCGCAGGACGCGGAGCCCATGGCGCCCCCGCCCCTGGCCTCGAGCGTGCAGCGGCTCGTCGAGGGCGGGCTGCTGACCGACGAGCAGAAGCGGGAGGCCCGCCTGCGCCACGGCGTGTGGACGGAGGAGGACCTCGGCGATCCTCGGGCGGCCGCACGCGCGGCCCTGGTGCGCGGGGCGATCGACGACGCGTCGCTGGCGTCGCCCGGGGCGGACGTGCTGGACCGCGCCGAGGCGGCGGCGCTGCGAGGCGATCTCGATCGGGCGCTGGAGCTTCTGGCCGGGGAGGGGAGCATCCGGGGGATCAGGATCAGGGCCGAGACCCTCGAGCGTCTCGGGCATTTCGAGGAGGCCGACGCGGCGCTCGACCCGCTCATCGCGCGCATGGGCACGCGGGGGATCGACTCGGGCGATGAGCTCGCCGAGGGCGTTCGGGCGCTGATGGTCCGCAACCGGCTGCGCGGCCCAGCCCGGGCCGGCCAGGCCGGCGCGGACTTCGAGGCGCTGATGCAGCTGCTCGGGCGGGCCAAGAACGAGCTGGACCGGCTCTCGTGGATCGCGCGCCTCACCGAGGCCGAGATCCTCACCGAGAAGGACAACCCCGGCGACGCCCAGGTCGCGCTCCAGGAGGTACTCACGCTCAACCCGCGCTGCGCCCGCGCGTGGCGGCTCCTCGGCGACATGGCCGTCGCGCAATTCGACTTCGATCGCGCCGAGTCGATCGCGCTGCGCATCGACGAGCTGGAGCCCGGCTCGGCCGACGCGGCGCTCGTCCGCGCCCGCGGGGCCATCCGGCGCAAGGACCCGGAGCTGGCGCTCTCGATCGTCGAGCAGGCCCTGGCGCGATTCCCCCACCACCGCGGGCTGCTCGCGACCCAGGCGGCGGCGGCGGCGGTGGGCTTCGACGAGGAGCGCACGCGCGAGCTTCTGTCGGCGTTCGACCGGCTGAACGGGACGACGGGGGAGCGGGGCTCGCCCGAGGCGCTTCTGGCCGTGGGGGCCGCGCTCTCGGAGGCCCGCCAGTACGCCGTGGCGGCCGACTATCTCGCGCGCGCCGCGGCGCGGCAGCCGACGCTCGCCGAGCCCTGGATCGAGCTCGGGCTGCTGGAGATGCAGGCCGGGCGCGACTCGCGGGCGCGGGACGCCCTGGAGAAGGCCGTCGCGCTCGACCCATTCAACGTGCGCGCCGCCAACAGCCTCGGCCTCGTGAGCGAGCTGACCACCTTCGCCGAGATCGAGAGCGACCACTTCGTCGTGCGCTACAAGCCGGGCATCGACGAGGTGCTGGCCCGCGAGATGCCCGCGGTGCTCGAGGCATTCTACGCGGAGGTCTGCGGGCCACAGATGTTCGACCACGAGCCCGAGGGACGGACGGTCATCGAGGTGATGCCCGACCACGCGGCGTTCGCCGTCCGCATCAGCGGCATGCCCGAGATCCACACCATGGCCGCGGCGACGGGGCCGGTGATCGCGATGGAGACGCCGCGGGAGGGGCGGGGGCACCGCGCCGGCCCCTACGACTGGGCGCGGACGGTGCGTCACGAGTTCATCCACACCGTGACGCTGTCGCGCACGCGCAACCGCATCCCGCACTGGTTCACCGAGGCGGCGGCGGTGTGGGGCGAGGGGGGGCCGCGTCCGTCGGAGTGGTGGGGGCTGCTCGCGCAGGTCTACAGGGAGGGCTCGCTCTTCGACATGGACACGATCAGCCTGCGCTTCGTGCGCCCGGTGCGTCCCACCGACCGGACGCAGGCGTACGCGCAGGGGCACTGGATGTACGAGTACATGGTCGAGCGCTTCGGCGGCCGGGCGCCGCTGGAGCTGATGGACCTGTACGCCGAGGGTGTGGGCGAGCGCGAGGCGATGTCGCGCGTGCTCGGGATCAGCCCCGACGAGTTCTTCGCCGACTTCGAGGGCTGGGCCGGGGGCAAGCTCCGCGAGGCCGGGCTGCTCCCCCCGGAGGGCTCGCCGGCGCTCGCCGACCTGCTGCCCGACGTGCGGCAGGCGACGAGCGCCGACATCCAGACGCTGCTCGCGGCGCACCCCGACCACCCCGATCTGCTGGAGATCGCCGTGCGCATGGCGCTCGAGGAGGCGGGCGGCGAGGCGACGGCGGAGATGATCCCGCTGCTCGAACGGTTCGCGCAGGCGAGGCCGGTCGATCCCGCGCCGCGCCGCCTGCTGGCAAGGCTCGCGCTGGCGGGTGAGATGGACGAAGCGCCCGCGCGCGCGATCGAGCACCTGGAGTTCCTCGACGAGCGCGAGATGCGATCGCCCGCGTACGCGCTGGCGCTGGCGGAGCGGTATGCCCGCGCCGGCGATCTGGAGCGAGCGTGGGAGAAGGTGCGCCGCGCGACGCTGATCGCCCCCTTCGACCCGGACACGCGCGAGCAGGCGGCGAGGATCGCGCTGCTCAGGAAGGATTTCGACGCGGCCGAGCGCGAGCTGGTGGCGCTGACGAAGATCGAGCCCCAGCGCGAGATCCACGCCCGCAGGCTCGAGGCGCTCCGCGCGAAGGCGCCCGGCTGACGGGTCGGGTGGCCGAGCGATCCGCGGCGACGGCCTCGGATTCGTGCCCGGCGCCGCGGCATCGGTCGGCGTGCCCCCCTGCCGACCCCCGCATAGACTTTGGCCATGCCGGATGGACAACCGACCAGAGCCCGTCCCGGGGGTCCCGGCGCGGGGGACGAGGCGGGGCGCGTGCGCCTGCAACGATTCCTCGCCGACGCGGGTGTCGCGTCGAGGCGGGCGAGCGAGCTGCTGGTCGAGGAGGGGCGGGTCAAGGTCAATGGGAAGACGGTGCGCGAGCTGCCCGCGTTCGTCACGCCGGGGCGGGACCGGGTGCAGGTCGATGGCGTCCCGATCGAGGGCGCCGAGCGGCACATCTACGTGATGCTCAACAAGCCCGGGCGCACGCTCTCGACCGTGGAGGACGAGCCGGGCGCAGCCAGGCGTACGGTGCTCGATCTGGTCCGGCATCCCTCCGGCGTGCGGCTCTACCCCGTCGGCCGTCTCGACTACGACACGCGCGGGCTCGTGCTGCTCACCAACGACGGCGAGCTGGCCAACCTCCTCACGCACCCCCGGTTCGGCGTCGAGAAGACCTACCACGCGGTGGTCAAGGGCTACCTCGACGACGAGTCGCTGGAGAAGCTCGAGAAGGGGATCTACCTCGCGGAGCGCCGAGAGGGGCGCACCGTCGGCGCCGCCCGGGCCGCGCACGTGGGGCTCCGGACGGTGAAGCGCGACCGCGACCGCACCGTGCTCGAGCTGACGCTCAAGGAGGGGCGGAACCGGCAGGTGCGCCGGATGCTGGCGGCCGTGGGCTGCCCGGTCAAGAAGCTCGAGCGCGTGGCCATGGGCCCCCTCAAGCTCAAGGGGCTCGCCGTGGGAGAATGGCGCGAGCTGACCAAGGTCGAGTTGCAGGCCCTCCGCCGGGCGGCCGATAAGGCGGGCAGGACTCCCGCGCGGGCCGGCGCGGCCCCGGGGACGAGGGCGGGCGCGGAGAGGCGGCGTTGAAGGGGCTTCAAGAGAGACTCGAGACCGCCGCGCTGAGCTTCGCGGAGCAGCGCTCGCCGGGGACCGGGACGCTCGTGCGCCGCGCCCTGCAGGTGGTGATCACCAGCCAGATCTCGCGCATGGCGGCGGCGCTCTCGTACCGCACGGTCTTCGGCCTGATCCCGGTGCTCGCGATCGGCGTGGCGTTCCTGGGCGGGTTCGCCACGGACGAGCAGGTCGAGAACGTCATTGTCCAGGTGCTCGACTTCACCGGGCTCGCCGACATCGTGGTCGAGCCCGAGGCGGTCGACACCGAGCCCGGCGGGGTGGGCGTCGCCGGCCCCGCCTCGCCCGATGAGCTCACGCGGGCCGCCAAGCTCGACGAGTGGCTCCGCCTGCTGGTTGCGAAGGTGCGCGGGGTCTCCTTCGTCGCGATCGGCCTCACCGGCCTGCTGATGCTCATCTACGCCGCGGTGTCGTTCATGGTGGAGATCGAGCGCGCGGCCAACACGATCTACCACGCGCCGACGGGGCGCTCGTGGGTGCGCCGCGTGACGCAGTACTGGACGACGCTGACGCTGGGCTCGATCTTCCTCGTCGGCACGTTCTACATCGGGGGCCGGTTCACGAGCACGGTCCAGTCGCTCACCGAGCCCGACCAGGCGCAGAAGGAGCCGGCAGACACCACGCCCGGGGACGACGTCGGCGCGATCGACTCCCGGGCCGCGGAGGTGCTGACGAAGTCGGACACAGGGGCGCCCGAGCGCTCCCCCCCGGCCGCCGAGGAGGCTCGGCAGCGCGAGGGGAAGGAGACGAACTTCATCGTGGCCGCCGCGGGGGTCGCGGTGAGCCTCGTCATCGGCTTCCTGCTCCTGCTGTTCCTCTACATGACGATCCCGAATGCGCGGGTGTCGGTGCAGTGCGCCGCGATCGGGGCGGCATTCGCCGCGATCATGTGGGAGGCGGGCAAGCAGGGCTTCACGCTCTTCGTGGTGCACTCGGCGGCGCAAAAGCTCTACGGCGCGATCGCGCTGATCCCCCTTTTCCTGCTGTGGGTCTACATCACGTGGATCATCGTGCTCTTCGGTCTCCAGATCAGCTACGTGCTCCAGAACTTCCGCGCGTTCTCCATGCCCGAGGACGAGGAGCGCGGGCCGGTGCTCGTCGAGCCGCTCACGCTCCTGCGGGTGGCGTCCATCATCGCCCAGCGGTTCGGCGCCGGGCGGACGGCGGAGCTCGCCGAGATCGCCAAGGCCGTCGGCGCCGACGAGCGCACGACGCACGCCATGCTCGAGGCCCTGATACAGGCCGCGCTCATCCACCGCGTGCCCGTCGGGCAGGAGCGGGAGGAGTTCACCCTCGCCCGCCCCGCTTCGGAGATCCGGGCTCGGGAACTTCTCGAGCTCACCCACCGTATGGCCAGCGGATCGGCCCCTCACGAGGAGCCCGCGCGGGTCGCGGCGCTGCGGCAGGCGCAGCTCGAGGCCGCGGCGGACATCACCCTCGCCGATCTGGTGGAGAGGTGCGAGGCCGCGGAGACGTCGCCAGAAACCCAGACCCGGACAGAGTCCGGACCCGGGCGGGTGGGTTGGATGGCAGGGGCGCGGCGGGAGGCCTAGGCTTACGCCCTTTTCGCCCGGCGCGCCCGGAGGGCGTGCGGGGCCCGGCGGCCGCGGCGGACGCCCGGGGAGAGAGCCATAGCCGCAGCCGGCCGCTGCGTGGAGCGCACATGGAGGTCACCCGCGTCAAGGAATTCTCCGTCTACCTCGCCGATCGACCGGGCGAGCTGGCGGGGGTGCTCGAGGCCCTGGCGGCCGCGGGCGTGACCGTGACGGCCATGTCCGTGGTCGAGCAGAACGGGCACGGGGTGGTCCGCATTCTCGGGGAGCCCGAGGAGGCCGTGCGCCGGGTGTGCGAGGCGGTCGCCGAGACGGGCGCCGGGCCGGTCGCCGAGACCGAGGTGCTCGCGGTCGGCATGGGCGCCAATCCCGGGGTGTTCCGCGGCGTCGCGGTCCGCCTTGCCGACGCCAAGGTGAACGTGAAGTACGCCTACCAGAGCCCTGCGCACAACGGCACCGGCGCGCGCTGCATCCTGCGGGTCGACGAGCCGGACAGGGCCGAGGCGATCATCCGCGAGGTCGTCTAGCGACCCCGTGGCCGCATCGCCGGAAGGTGGAGTCCGCGGGCCGGCCGCGCACTACCATCTGCGACGGCTCGGACGCGAGACCCGAAGGAGGCCTTGGATGGGCATCGAAGCCGCCTTGCCGACCGACATGGTGCTGACCACGCAGCTCCAGCGCGTGATCAACTGGGCGCGCCGCAGCTCGCTGTGGCCGATGCCCTTCGCGACGGCCTGCTGCGGCATCGAGCTCATGGCGACGGCGTGCAGCCGCTACGACCTGGCCAGGTTCGGGGCGGAGGTGATGCGGTTCAGCCCCCGCCAGAGCGACCTGCTCATCGTGGCCGGGCGCATCGGGATCAAGATGCTCCCGGTGCTCCAGCGGATGTACGAGCAGATGACCGAGCCCAAGTGGGTGATCTCGATGGGGGCGTGCGCCTCGACGGGCGGGGTGTTCGACACCTACGCCGTGGTGCAGGGGTGCGACCAGTTCATCCCGGTGGACGTCTACATCCCCGGCTGCCCCCCGCGCCCCGAGATGCTCATCGAGGGCGTCATGACGATCCAGCGGATCATCGACGAGGAGCGGATCCCGCCCAAGGGGCCGGACGGCAAGCGGATCCCCCTGGGCATCGCGGTGCAGCCCAACTACACGCCGCGCCCGCAGCCCGTGGGCCTCACCGTCGGGACCTGAGGGCTCCCCCGGGTCGACGTATTCCCGGAGCGGATTCGGCGCTGGGGACCGCGTCGGCCGGGATTGGCGTGGTACGCTCTACAACCGGCGCGAGTGCCGTATCGCCGGGCGGTTCGGGCCGCCGGCGCCCGGCACGCCGCGGCGCCGGGTAGACGCGTCTCCCGAAGATAGAGGATCCCGCCATGCCACACGATCGGACCCCGTCGTCCACGTTCACGCCGGAGAGCCGGCGCTCCTTCCTCGCCAAGACGGCGGCGCTCGCCGGGGCCGCGACGGTGATGGGCGGGATGTCCCCGCGTCACGGCCTGCCGATCCCGCGCGCCGCCTCGCGGGTTCCGCTCCGCGACGGCGAGCCGATCCGCATCGGCATCATCGGTCCGGGCGGCATGGGCACCGAGCACGGGCGGCGTCTGTGCAGCTTCAACAAGGAGGGCCAGGAGAGCCTCGAGATCGTCGCCCTGTGCGACGTCTGCGACGTCCGAGCGCAGGACGCGGCGAAGGAGTACGAAGAGAAGTGGGGCATGAAGGTCGACCGGATCTATCGCAACCACGAGGACCTGCTCGCGCGTGACGACATCCACGCCGTCCTGGTCGCGACAACGGAGCACTGGCACGGCCCCATCAGCGAGGACGCGATCCGCGCCGGCAAGGACGTCTACTGCGAGAAGCCGATGACGCTCCGCCTCGACGAGGCGCTGCGTCTCTACGACGTCGTGAAGGCCAACCCGGAGGTGATCTTCCAGGTCGGCACGCAGTACATCATGTACCCCAAGTACATCTCGGCGGGCAAGGTCATCCGCGAGGGACGCATCGGCAAGCCGGTCTGGAGCCAGACCAGCTACTGCCGCAACACGCCCACAGGCGAGTGGAACTACTACGGCCTCGACGATCGCTGGAAGCCCGGCGAGAACCTCGACTGGGAGCGTTGGTGCGGGCACCTCGGGAAGGCGGCGTGGGATCCCAAGGTCTACGCCCGCTGGCGCCGCTACCGCGCCTATTCCACCGGCATCATCGGCGATCTGCTCGTGCACGTGACGACACCGCTGCTCATGGCGCTCGACGTGGGCTGGCCGACGCGCGTCACCGCCTCGGGCGGCCACTACATCGACAAGGACATGGAGAACCACGACCAGGTCAACCTCAATGTCGAGTTCGAGGGCGGGCACACGATGATCATCGCCGGCTCGACCAACAACCAGACGGGTCTGGAGACCATGATCCGCGGACAGAAGGCCAACATCTACCTCAACGGCGCGCACTGCACCGTGCGCCCGGAGCCGCCCTTCGCCGAGGACATCGAGCCCTTCGAGGTCCAGAGCGAGGACATCGGCGACCCGCAGAACGCCCTCCGCCTCGACTGGCTCAGCAGCATCCGCACCCGCGAGCCCAACCGCAGCCAGGTCGACCTCGCGACCCAGATGATGGTCATCGTCGACCTCGCCACGCGCTCGCTGTGGGACGGATGCTCCTACGAGTACGACCCCAAGACGCGGAAGGTCAAGCGCCTGTGAGCGGGCGATGATCGTCCGCGACGCGACGCACGCGATGGGCACCCGGTTCGAGGTCGTCCTCGACGGGGATGGGGGCGCGCCGGAGCGCCTCCTCCGCGCCGCGGCGGAGGAGGCGCTCGCGCGCATCCAGGAGCTCGACCGCCGCTACAGCCGCTTCCGGCCCGACAGCCTGCTCGCCTACGTCAACACCCACGCGGCCGAGCGCCCGGTCGGCGTCGACGCCGACTGCTTCGATCTGCTCGCGGCCTGCGCCGAAGTGTGGCTCCGCTCCGACGGAGCGTTCGATCCGACCGTCGGCCCCCTCCTGCGCGCATGGGGCTTCCACGGCGAGCCCGGCGACGTGCGCGAGGCCGCGGCCAGGGTCGGCATGGCCCACGTCGCGCTCGACGACTCGCTGCGCACCGTCCGGTTCCTCCGCCCGGGCATCTCCCTCGACCTGGGCGCCATCGCCAAGGGCCAGGCCCTCGACGAGGCCGCGGCTGTGCTCCGTGAGTGCGGCATCACCCGCGCGCTCCTGCACGGCGGCGCCAGCTCGGTGGTGGCGATCGGCACGCCACCGGGCGAGCCGGGGTGGACGATCGCGGTCCGCGGGAGCCCGTACCGCGTCGTCCTCGCCGACCGAGCCCTCGGCGTCTCCGCCCCCTCCGGGCGCACGATCGAGCGCGGCGGTCGCAGGCTCGGCCACGTGCTCGACCCTCGGGCCGGGGTCCCGACGGAGGGCGCCGCCCTCGCATGCGTCGTGGGCGATTCGGCCCGCGACGCCGACGCGTGGTCCACGGCTCTGCTCGTGGTCGGGGCGCGACCCCCGGGGATGCCCGGCGCCCTTACATCGCTCCTGCCCGACCCGGGTGGGAGCGCGTGGCACGTCGAGGGGCCGGACGCGGAACTATTCTCTCCGGCTCAGGTCGAACGCGTCGGAGCGCAGGAGTCAGCATGAGACAGACCGATCGCCGTACCTTCATGAAGCAGGGCGCAGGGGCCATGGCCGCGATGGCACTGCTTCCCGAATTCGGCCTCGCCACGCCCTTCCGTCTCGCCGAGCCGCTGGCCGTCGGCGTGATCGGCGTCGGGCGCCAGGGGCGGGCGATCCTCGGCGAGCTGCAGCGCATGGAGAACGTCGCGGTTGCGGTCATGTGCGACAACGACGAGCGCCGCCTCGAGTCGGGGCTGCGCCGGGCGCAGGGCGCCGCGGGCTTTGCGGACTATCGCGAGCTGCTCGACAAGCGTCCGGACATCAAGGCCCTCTTCATCGCCACGCCGACGCACCTTCACCGCGAGATCGCGCTCGCCGCGGTGCAGGCCGGGCGGCACGTCTACTGCGAAGCGCCGCTGGCGCACACCGTCGAGGATTGTGTCGCGATCTCCCAGGCGGCGCGCGGGGCCTCCACCGTGTTCCAGGCGGGCTTCCAGGGGCGATCGAACCCCATCTACAAGCTCGCGTGGACCTTCTTCCGCTCCGACGCGGTGCGCGACCCCGTCGCCCTCCGCGCCCAGAGCAACCGCAAGACGTCATGGCGCACGCCCGCGAGCGACCCGCAGCGCGAACGCGAGCTGAACTGGCGCCTCGACCCCGATGTCTCCATCGGCCTCGCCGGAGAGCTGGGGTCGCAGCAGTTCGACGTGTTCCACTGGTACCTCGGCGACTACCCCGTGCGCGTGCGCGGCGGGGGCGCCATCCGCCTGCACCAGGACGGGCGCACGCTCGCCGACACCGTGCATTGCTCGCTCGACTACGCGAACGGCGTGAACCTGCACTACGAGGCGACGCTCGCCAACTCCTACGGGGGAGAGTTCGAGGTGCTCTACGGCACCAACGCCGCGCTCAAGCTCGCGTGGACGCACGGGTGGATGTTCAAGGAGGCCGACGCGCCCACGCAGGGCTGGGAGGTCTACGCCAACCGTCAGCGCTTCCACAACGACCAGGGCATCACCCTCATCGCCGACGCCACCAAGCTCGCCGAGCAGGGCAAGCTGCAGGAGGGCGTCGGCCTGCCCAACCCGCCCCTCTACTACGCCATCGGCGACTTCCTCAAGAGCGTCGCCGAGGGCACGCCCGTCGTCTGCCCGGCCGGCGAGGGCGCGCGGGCCTCGATCGTCGGCATCCTCGCCAACCAGGCCGTCGCCACGGGCGAGACGATCGAGATCAACCGCGCCGTCCTGGAGGGGAGCTGACGCGTGGTCGCTCACTGGCCCCGGCTCCGCAGCCTCCCCGCCGGCGTCAAGCTCGGCGTCGCGTGCCTCGTGCTCGTGCTGCTCGGCGGCCTCGCCGCCTCGGGGCTGCACATGCGCTGGCATTACGAGAACCGGGACGAGCGCCGGGGGCTCTCGATGGACGACTTCACCGGCGCCTACCACGGCGTCCAGCGGGTCGCCCCCCTCATCACGGCCCTCGAGCGCAAGCACCCCGAGGAGCTCCCCGAGGCCCAGCGCCAGACGCTGCTCGCCTGGCTCCGCTCCGACCGCGTGAGCGAGGACTACGACAGCCTCGACCTCGGCGACAACGCCCCCGCGGAAATCCTCGCAGAGCACTGCCTCTCCTGCCATTCGCGCCAGTCGGAGGAGGGTGACGGGATCGGGCGCGAGATCCCCCTGGAGTTCTGGGGCGACGTGCAGGCCGTGGCGTTCTCACGCCAGATCCAGCCGACCCCCGTCACGGTGCTGGCGACATCGACGCACACCCACGCGCTCAGCCTGGGCACGATGGCGATCGTGATCGCGGGCCTCGCGCTCTCGACCTCCTGGCCGCGCCGCCTCCTCGAGCTCGGCGTGCTCCTCCTCGGCGCCGGGCTGCTCGCCGACATGGGCGCGTGGTGGCTCGCCCGCTCCTGGCCCGCGTTCGTGTGGGTCATCCTCGTCGCCGGCGCTGTGTTCAACGGCGCGGCGGGGCTGCTCCTCCTCGGAGTGCTGCTCGACCTGTTCATGCCGACGCCGCGCCGCGCTGACGCCGGCGACCCAGGCGCGGCTCATCCGGGCCCGTAGCTCGTCGGGCCGCCGCCCCGGGTACGCTCCCCCCATGGATATGGGAATCACCGGCCGGGTGGCTGTCGTCGCGGCCTCGAGCAAGGGACTCGGCAGGGCCATCGCTCACGGCCTCGCCGCCGAGGGGTGCCGGGTCGTCGTCTCCGCCAGGGGCGAGCCAGCCCTTCGTGCGGCCGCGACGGAGATCGCGTCGGCCACCGGCGCGGAGGTCGAGCCCATCGTGGCGGACGTCTCGGTGGGCGTCGAGTGCGGGCGACTGATCGAGCGCGCCGCCGATCGCTTCGGGGGCGTGGACATCCTGGTGACGAACACCGGCGGCCCGCCGGCCGGGAAGTTCGAGGCGCTCGGGGAGGAGCAGTGGGTCAGCGGCTTTGAGTCCACTCTCCTCAACGTCGTCCGCCTGATCCGCGCGGCCGTGCCCCACATGCGACGCGCCGGCTGGGGACGCATCGTGAACCTCACCAGCCTCTCGGCACGCCAGCCGATCGACGGGCTCCTGCTCTCCAACGCCTTCCGCGCGGCCGTGCACGGCATGGCCAAGACGCTCAGCCGCGAGCTTGCGCCCGACGGCATCCTCGTCAACAACGTGTGCCCGGGCATGCACGCGACCGACCGCCTCCACCACCTCGCGGAGATCCGCGCGCGGGAGGCCGGCATCTCCACCGAGGGCGCCCTCGAGCGCCTCGCCGAGAACATCCCCCTGCGGCGCCTCGGCCGGCCCGAGGAGCTCGCGGCCGCCGCCGTCTTCCTCTGCTCGCAGCAAGCCAGCTTCATCACGGGCCAGAGCATCATCGTCGATGGCGGCGCGAGCGCTTTCCTGACGTAGCAGAGCTCCCTCGCGTTGGCGAGGGGCCCCTCCCGCCCGGGAACCCGCGGCAGGGACGGCCTCAGCCGGGCTTCTTCTCGCCCTCTCGCAGCGCCGTCTCGATCGTCGCCAGCTCATCCTCGGCGAGCGGGGGCGTGACCTTGCGGAGCATGCCCATGAACGCCGCGATCTCCTCCGGCGCCACGGGGAAGCCGATGTTCTGCCCTTCGTCCGAGCTGGTCGCGACCGTCTTGCCTGCGCCGTCCATGAAGGCGAACCAGGGGATGCCGCTCCGCTGCGTGCCGCACATCTCCACGAGCATGTCGCCCCCGCCGATCGTTCGGTCCGTGTCGATCTTGATGTCGACGAAGCGCTTGTCCATGAGCGGCGCGATGTCCTCGCGCACGAGGAACGCCTCCAGCCGGTGGCACCAGCCGCACCACGGAGCGCCGAAGTGCACGAACGCGGTCTTGCCCTCCGCCTTCGCCCGTGCGAGGCCGTCGTCGAGGATCGCCGAAGCGGCCTGATACTCGGCCCGGTGCTCGGTGAGGAACGCCATCACCTTCTCGACGTCGTGCGCGGGCGTCGCGCCGGCGGGGTTCTCCAGGGAGCCCGTCTCCTGGTTGGCGATCGGCGTCCCGCCCGCGTCCAGCACCGTCAGGAAGGGGATTCCGTTGCCCTTGAGATCGGCGCCGTACTTGGCCGCCAGGTCCATGTGCTTGTCGAACTGTCCCACGTCGATGTGGACGAGGTCGTACTCGTAGAGGAGCTCCCGCTTCACCTCCGGATTGGTCCGCGTCAGCTCGTGGAGCTTGATGCACCAGCCGCACCAGTTGGCGCCCCACTGGATCAGCACGCGCCGATTCTCCTTCTTCGCCCTCGCCAGCGCAGCCGCCACCTGGTCTGCCCCCACGGCCTGCTCGTCGTACACGGGCTCGCCGGCCGGCTGGGTGGTCGACGCCTGGTCGGTCACGGCCGCCCGCGGAGCGGCCTCCCCCGGCGCCGCCTCCTGGGCGAGCGCCGGCGCACACGCGAACGACCCGAGCAACACCGCCGAGAGTGCAAGACGCATGACCGTTCTCCCTTCGCTATGCCGACCACGACACCCTATGCCAACGGCAGGAGCGGCTCGGCTCTTCCCGTGAGCCGCTCCTCCGCCGCGGCCAAGCGCTCGACCGCCCGCTCCAGCGAGTCGACCGACTCGGCGACCACGCCGTCGGCCGCCGCCGACCACGCCCGGTTCATGCTCCGCTCCGCCGCGGCAAAGACGTCCATGAAGGTGGCGTACGCGCCCAGGCCCATCCTTGCGACGAGCCGGTCTCTGGCCTCCACGACCACGGGGACCATGTCGCGCAGCGCATCCCCAAGCCTGTGCGTGATCGCGCGGCAGGCGTGCTCCTCGTCGCCGAGATGCGCCATGTCGTCGAGCAGCGAGCTCGCCACCGAGCGCAGACCCTTGACGGCCGCCTCGGGCGAGAGGACGTCCTCCTTCGCCTGCGCCGCCTCCGCCAGACGCACGGCGCGGGCCGTGCTCAGGCGCGTGAGGATCGCTCCGGCGGCCAGACCGACGCACGCCGCGATGAAATGTGGCAGGTGCGTCCATCGGCTGAGCTTGAAGGTCTTCACGCGCACGCGCTCGACGCCGACGGCCTGGAGCCGCTGCACCACCTCCGGCGACAGCGGGGTGTCGGCCTCCGCGACGGGCGTGCCCGCCTCCGTCTTGCCCGCGTCGGCCGCGAGGACCGCGTACACCGGCTCGCCCTGGTCCGACTTGCCGAGCAGGAACCGCTCCGCGCCGTCGCCCGTCGGGACGATCCACACGTACGCCGTCGTCGCCGCGACGACGCCGACGGCCAGTGAGACCCAGATCAGGATGAAGGCGAGGAATCGCATGGTGTCACCCCGTCAGCCGGCCGCGAGGATGAAGATGTTGAAGATCAACGCCAGGATCGACTCGCCGACGATCAGCCCCGCGGCGAAGGGCACGCCCCATTCCTCCGTCCACCGCGGTCCCTTGAACGCGCGGAGCAGGATGTTGACGATGCACCCGATGCCGTAGGTCGCGATGTACATGAAGGGCAGGTACATGCTCAGCCCGACGAGCACGCCGAGCCCCGCGAACGAACCCAGCCCGAGCAGCACGCCCAGCCCCGCGCCCAGGCCGTAGAGCGCGTAGGGCATCTGCCCCCCCTGCACGCCCTCGACAACCGCCTGCAGCGCCTGCGCCTGCGGCGCGACCGTCGTCGTGCCCGGACCCATCGGGATGCCCGTCGTCTTCATGTTCACGCCCACGATCAGCAGGATCGTGAGCATCGTCACAACCGGCCCGATCGGCACCACCAGCATCTCGACGATCTGCTGGCGGATCGGACGCGCCCCGACGAGGTGCCCCGTCTTGAGATCGGCCATCATGTCCGCGGCCAGCGTGATCGCTACGCACAGCGCCGCGCCGATCAGCACCGCCCCCATCACCGCCCCCGAGCCCGCAAGAAGCAGCACGAGCACGACGGTCAGCAGCGCCATGCCCGAGATCGGAGACCAGTCCGTCATGCCCGTGCACTGCGCGATGATGATGCCCGCGAACCAGATCCAGAGAACGCCGACGACGGCGATGATCCCCGCCCGCGCGTGCGGGTTCAGGCCCGACAGCCACCCCGGCTTGGCGTTCCTGCCCGCCAGGTACGCGTCCTTGGCGGCCTCGTCCCACCTGACCGCGTCCCCCCCCTCCCCGAACGTCCCGCCCGACAGCCAGAGCTCGCGCGTCTGCGCCTCGGCGAAGGCAATGGCGTACCCGCGATACTCCACCGGCTCCACGGCGCACGAGACCTCCTGACCGCTCACCGGATCGAGGCCGTTCTTGTTGAGCGGCTCCGACCCTATGTAGTCGGCGGCAAGGAAGAGGAGCGCGCCCGCGGCCACGATCGCCAGCGCCACCGGCAGCAGCCCCATCTCCTCGCGTCCGCCCCGCCCGACTGTGCGCCCCGCGGTGGCGATCGACTTGAACGCCGCCGCGATCGCCGGGAGCGAGGCGAGCACGCCCATGAGCGCCCCGCCGAGGAGGAGCCCGATGCCCAGAGGCCGGTTGAAGGCCTGGAACGCCGCGTTCGGAGCGTTCGCAGCGCTCACGGTCTCCGGCAGCCATCCCATGCGGAAAACGGTGGGGTTGATCACGAAGTAGGCGAGGATCCCTCCCGCGAGCACCATGAGCCCCGCGCGCCCGGTGATGAACCCCGCCCCCAGCGCGAAGGGGGCGATGGCGAAGACGAGCTGCGCTTCGGCGGGCAGGCCGAGCACGCGTCCGACATCCACCCGATCGTCGAGCACCACGAGGTCCGGCCGGTAGTCGCCGTTGCGATCGACCCGGGGATCCAGCTTGCCGATCTCGTCGGACGTCTTGTCGCCGTAGTCGGGCAGGCGGAACTGCAGGTCCTTGTAGCCCCAGAGGGGCGCGGTGGCCCAGCCGTAACGGGTGTCGCGCAGGTCGTCCCACGAGGGCGGCGCTGCGCCGGCGCCCTCCCCGGGCACGCCGCGACTCACCCGGAACACGGCAATGGCCAGCTCGTCGGGATAGCGGGCAAGCTCCGCGAGCTCCGGCGCCGCCAGACGCCCGTCGATCTCCCCAATCCGCTCTTTGAGCTCGGCGATGCGCTCGCGTGTGCCCTCGGGGATGGGGTGCTCGCAGAGCGCCTCCCTCGCCTCGGAGAGCCGGGTGTTCGCCTCGCGCCGCTGCGCGAGCAGCTCGCCCCGGACGACGAGACCGTCCGGGGCCTCGTGCGCCTCGATCCAGCTCTTGACGTCGCGGGTGACCTGCGCCGCGCTCTCGCTCAGCCGCTCGCGCAGCACGAGCCGGTCCAGGGCGTCCAGGCGGAGGCCCGACTCGCCCCGTCGCATGCCGGCGTGGATCTCGGCCAGCTCCCGCACGCCGCGCTGCGCATCGCCCTCCACCTCCGCCAAGCCGACGCCGCCCACCGGGAGCGTCGGAGTGGCCGCGGGGGCGTAGAGGATCGCCGAGAGCACGATCCCCGCCATCAGCACGACGGTCTTCTTCACGCCCCCACCCGGGCTCTTGAGGATCGTCGCCACCCCCACCGCCGAGGGGAACCGCAGCCGGTCGATCTCGATCATCTGCTTGCGCAGCGGGATGATGAACGCCGTGCCGAGCACGCCGCCCGCCACGCACGCCGCGGCGATCAGCCAGAAATCCCGGTCCGACCACGTCAGCGTCATCCCCAGCAGGAAGAGCACCGGGACCGTGAAGATGACGCCCGAGTTAGAGGTGTTGACCGCCGAGGCAACGGTCTGCGAGATGTTCACCTCGACGACCGAGCCGGCGTCCTTCACGACGGTGCGAAGGAGACCGCGAAGCACGCCGAAGCCCACCACCGCGGCGATCGCCGAGCCCCCGATCGTGAAACCGATCTTGAGCCCCGCGTAGGTGATGGAGGCGTTCATGACGACGCCGATCACGACCGCGAGCAGCAGCGCGGCGAACGTCACCTCCCGGTACGGCCGCCTCGGTTCTCCGTGGCCGCGAGGCCCGGTCGCCGCCTCGATCGGCTCTCCCGGCGACGCCGGGGCGGCTTCTAGGGGCGCTGGAGCTTCGTCGGTCATCGCCACCTCGTGGTAGGGGGATCGGGCCGGGGACGCCCGGCCCATGCTACCCGAAGCCACGCTGGTCCTGGTCGGCCTGCTCCCGTGGCGCGACCGGACCAAAGCACAAGCGGCCCGCGCCGGAGCGCGGGCCGCCGATGAGGCTCAGGAAGTGGATGACTACCGGGCCGCGGCGTTGGCCGCACGCCCGTGGCGGCGCTTGTTGTTGATGATCGCGCGCCCCGACTTGGTCTTCATGCGGGCCCGGAAGCCGATGGACCGCATCCTCTTGACCTTGCTCCGGCGCTTGCAGTAGTGCGTGGACATCGCGATCTCCGAACAAAGACCTGTCGTTGCCGCCCCTGTCGTCGGGCCCGAACAATAGGCGCCCCGCGGCCGCGAACAAGTGTCGCAAACACGGCGGATTGCGCTGGCATTGCCCGCCAAGATCCGCTAGTCTGTTGGGGTTGTGTTTTGGGCCGCGGTCGCTCGTGGCCCGCGCGGGTCTGCAAGGAGCCGCGCGGCCCCCGAGCCTCTGCGTCCTCCATCTCGCAGGCCCGGAATCCGGGCCCCTTCCATGGAGCGACGGCAGTGGAGCGCGATGTCATTGAGCGTGTCGAAGCGATCGTCGGTCATCGGTTCGCGGACACCGGCCTGCTCGAGCGGGCCTTCGTCCACTCCTCTGTGGCCTGCCGCCGGCTCGAGAGCAACGAGCGTCTGGAGTTCCTCGGTGATTCGGTGCTCGGGCTGGTCGCCTGCCAGCGCATCTTCGACCGCTATCCCGATCTGCTCGAAGGGGACATGACCAAGATCAAGTCCGCCGCGGTGTCGCGCCGCACCTGCGCGAGACTCGCCAAGTCCCTCGGCCTCCAGGACCTGCTCGTGCTCGGCAAGGGCATGCTCGGCCAGAGCGTGCTCCCCCAGTCGCTCTCCGCGGCCGTGCTCGAGGCCGTTATCGGCGCGGTCTACCTCGACGGAGGCTTCGACGCGGCGGAGAAGTTCCTCGTCCCGCTGCTCGACCCCATCATCGAGGCCGCCGCCGACAGCGGGCACCAGCACAACTTCAAGAGCGTCCTCCAGCAGTACGCCCAGCAGACCTTCGAGCGCTCCCCCTGCTACCGCACGCTCGACGAGAAGGGCCCCGACCACGCCAAGTGCTTCAAGGTGTGCGTCGAGATCGGCGACGAGCGGTTCGAGCCGGTGTGGGGGGCGAGCAAGAAGCAGGCCGAGCAGCAGGCCGCCCTCGTGGCCCTGGTCGCGCTCGGTCTGGCCGTCGAGAGCGGCGAGGGCGAGGTCCGGATCGAGGAGCATGCCAAGTAGCCTGCCGGCGGAGGCGGCCGGGTTATGGTCTAATGCGCCTGTCACGGAGGACCGGCCATGAACGAGAACGAGCGCGCCGCCGCTGTCGCCGACCGCGTCGTGGAGGAGGCCTTCCTGAGCCCGCGCGTCGTGGACGCGGCGACGCTCTCGGAGTTCGCCGGGTCGCTCGGCGAGCTGATCCGGCGTGCGGCCGAGCAGCGCGAGCACCTGCGCCGGACTGTCGCGGAGGGGGAGAACGTCGCCGCCACGCTGCGCGACGCGACCGGGCAGGCCGGGGAGAAGCTCCGCCCCGCCCTCAAGCTCATCCCGACCATCGACCAGAAGCTGGCCCAGGCCGAGCAGGCCATGTCGCGCGCCGCCGAGGCGGCCCAGACCGCGGAGCGCGCCGCGGGCGAGGCCGCCAGAGCCGTCACCGCTGAGGGGGCTGTGGCGCTGCGCGCCGCCCAGGCCGCGCTCGACGAGGCGCTGGAGCGCGCCCGCGTGCTCGAGAGCCGCCTCGGGCAGCTCTCCCACCGCGCCGAAGAGGCGATCGAACGCCTCGACCGCGAGTGCCGCGAGCGCCTCGACGCCGCCGCCCGCCACGCCCAGGACGTCCTGGGTACGACCGTCGCCGAGATCGACGCCCGCGCGGAGCAGACGCTCGAGCGGCTCGGCTCGCTGATCGAGGACCGGCGTGCCGCGGCCGAGGCCGCGCTCGCCGAGCCGCTCGCGATCGGCCGGCCGCGCGCGGGCGGCGGCGAGAGCGCGGAGCCGCCGGCGCCATGCGGACTCGATCCCGACCGGGTTCTCGCGGCGACCCAGGACGCCCGCGAAGAGGTCGAATCGCTCATGCAGGCCGCCCGCGCGCAGGTGCGGGAGCACATCGGCTCGCTCGAGGCCGAGGCCCGGCGCGCCGAGCAGCGCGCCGCCGAGGCCGGCGCGAGGGCGCACGAGGCCGACTCGCTCGCCGCGGCCGCCGAGGAGCGCCTCGCGGCCGTGCGACGTGAGCTCGCCTCGGTGGACCAGCGCGGACGCGAGATCGCCTCGATGGCCAGCCAGGCCCTCGCCGCCTTCGACGACGAGCTCACCGGACGCATGCACGCCGTGCGCGAGATGATGGAGCAGCTCGCGAGCCTCACCTCGGAGCGCACGCAGGACCAGACGGCAACCGCACTCCCGCCGGCCCAGGCGACGGAGCCCAAGCCGGCGCGCGAGCCGGCCTTCATCCGGATCGACCGGCCCACGCACGCCGAGGCCCCGGGTCTGCCCGGGCGTCTGCGGATCTGAGTCGTGCGTCGCAACAGCTCCGAGCCCGAGAGCGCTCACGCGGCGGGGGTGCGGATCGCCGCCGAGCGGGACGGCGCGATCGGGGCTTGACTCGTCGGCCGTCTCGGCCGCGGAGGGGATGCCCCGCCGTGCGAGCGTCGCGGTCTCCCCGGTCGGATCCGCTAGCATGCGGGCATGAAACGAGGCGCCGCGATCGTCGCCGTGTGGGCTTGCGCCGCGTCGGGCCAGCTCTCCTTCGTGGACGCGACCGCCGACCTCGGGCTGGAGGGCCTGAGCTTCCCCCACTGCTGCTTCGTGGATCTGAACTACGACGGTCGTGCCGACGTCGTGGTCGGGCGCAACCGCGTGTTCCTGAACGTCACCGACGAGACCGCGCCGCGCAAGCTCAA
>CAYTAH010000030.1:26006-54986 GCA_964435785.1 uncultured Phycisphaeraceae bacterium
CACGGCCGCTACCCCGACTGGCTCCAGGAGCGCGCCAAGACCGACCCCCGCTTCGCCCGCGAGGACGAGAAGCCCTTCCGCGCCAACGGCAACACCTTCGACGCGGCCGTCGGCGACATCGACAGCGACGGCGACTTCGACCTCTTCTTCGCCGAGATCGCCCACGGCTGGGCCGGTGAGAGCAGCGACCGCTCGCGCTTCCTCGTGCAGGAGCGCGACGAGCAAGGCGGCGTCCGCTTCGTGACCCCGCCCCAGCTTTCCGTGGACCGCGTGCCCGCCGATCCGACGGTCCGAAGCTGGAACCAGGGCGACCTCTACTGCGAGCTTGCAGACCTCGACCTCGACGGGCGGCTCGACCTCGTCCTCTGCTCCAGCGATTACCCCGACAACCAGCGCCTCCGCATCTACCGCCAGCAGGAGGACGGCTCGTTCAGCGACATCACTCCCTGGGTCGGCATCGACCACGTCGGCGCCCAGCAGCCCTCGCTCGCCGACATCGACGGCGACGGCGACCTCGACCTGATCGTCGGCCAGAGCTTCAACCGCATGCGCCCCGACCAGACCGACGGCCGCACGCCCCGCGTCCGGGTCTTCCTCAACGAGGCCTCGGACAAATCACTCGGCCACGCGATCGTCCTCCGCCTCACCGGCGACGAAGCCCGCGGCGTCTCACGCGACGCCCTCGGCGCGATCGTCCGCTGCACCGCCACCATCCGCGGCGAGCGCGTCACCCAGTCCCGCCAGCTCATCGGCATCGGCGGCCACCAGGGCAAGCAGATGGACTTCACCGTCCACTTCGGCCTCGGCGACGCCGCCCGCGCCGAGCACGTCGAGATCGGCTGGCCCGCGCGCGACCCCACCACCACCGTGCTCGAGAACCTCGAGCCCGGCACGCACCTCATCCGCCTCAGCGAGACCGACCGATGAACCGGCGATACCCCCCTCCCCGCGCGCTCCTCGCCGCCGCCGGCGCGGCCTGGGCGCTCGCCCTCGCCCCCACGCCCTCCCCGGCAGGCGCCGCGCGCCCGCAGGCCGCCGAGATCACCGCGGAGCCCTATATCGGCGTCAGCGTGCGCGACACCGCCGACGGGCCCGTCGTGGCATGGGTCTACCCCGGGCCCGCCGGCGGCGAGGGCTACACCTCGCAGATCGGGATTCAGCGCGGCGACAACATCGACGCGCTTCACCGCGGCGCCACCGCGAACGACGAGACCCGCGTGCCGATCGCGTCGGCCTCGGCATTCAACGACTTCGTCGCCACGCTCTCCCCCGGCGAGATGCTCTCCATCGAGGCACGCCGCTCGCCCGAGGCCCAGCCCAACGCCTCCATCCCCAAAGGCGGCCCGGGCGGCGAGACGACCACGTACTCCATCCGCGTCGCGGACAAGGACGACTGGACGGGCACGATCGGGCGCGGCCTCGGCGAGCGATCGCTCCCCGCGCCTCGCGAGGGCGAGTTCGAGCCGCTGATCCTCGCCATGGCCGCGGAGGCCGGCGTGCGCGACGCCGAGGGCGGCCTCGACGAGCTCCTGCCCTATCTCGCCCGCGTGCAGGACACCCAGCTCGACCCCAATTCCCTCGCCTGCGTCGTCAACGCCTTCCGGCGCCCGCTCAGCGTCGATGCCCTCGAGCGCGACATCGCTGTCCTCGCCCGCGGGGCCGCGCCCGGCTCCCACCAGCACATCAAGGCCCTCATCGCCCACGCCCTCGACCTGCCCCGCTACGACGGCGAGGCGCTCGACCGCGCCCTCGAGAGCGTCGATCTGCCCCGCCTCCGGGACGACCTGCGGGGCCTCGTCGCCTGGGGACGCTCCAACGTCTCGGTCGGCGGCCCCGACGCCGCGTCACAGATCCGCGCCATCCGCGACACCGAGGGACGCGTCGCCCCGTTCCTCGCCTTCATCCTTCACGCCAGCGACACCGTGCTCGAGTGGGAGGCGATCGGGCGCGTCTACGCCGACGCCGAGCCCCTCGCCGAGATCCCTGAGGACCTCCGCCACGCGATCACCGGGACCGTCCTCCACATCGAGCGCTTCGACAACGGCGTCATCGGCGTCGTCGGCGGCCAGGGCGACAACACCTACGACGTCTCCGTCGTCGCCGACGTCTACGACATCGGCGGCGACGACAGCTACCGCTTCGGGACCAACGACGCCTCGCGCGCCGTCGGCGCCCACTACATCATCGACCTCGCCGGGAATGACACCTACGAGGCCACGACCGACTTCGCCGGTCCCGCCGTCGGGATCATGGGTCTGGCCATGGTAGACGACCGCGCCGGGAACGACACCTACCGCTCCGCCGACCAGTTCTCGATCGGCGCAGGCCTCTTCGGCGTCGGCCTGCTCATCGACCGCGCCGGCGACGACATCTACGAGAACCTCGGCCCCGACTCGGGCTGGAGCATGGGCGTCGGCTACTACGGCGCCGGGCTCGTGATTGACGGCGCGGGCGACGACACGTACCACGGCGAGCAGCTCACCCAGGGCGTCGGCGGCCCTCGAGGCCTCGGCGCGATCATCGACGGCGACGGCGCCGATTCCTACAAGGCCAACGGCCCCAGCTTCGGCTCCGTCTACGGCACGGAGGGCGTGTACAAGGGCTTCAGCCAGGGGTTCGGCATCGGCGTGCGGAGCTACGCCGCGGGCGGCCTCGGGGCCATCTACGACCTCGCCGGAGACGACCGCTACGAGGCCGGCGAGTTCTCGCAGGGGTGCGCCTACTACTTCGCCCTCGGCCTCCTCCACGACGCCGAGGGGAACGACACCTACGTCGGCAACCGCTACGGCCAGGCCTCCGCGGCCCACCAGGCGATCGGTCTGCTCATCGACGAGGCGGGCGACGACTCCTACTGGTCGATGACCGCCGCGAGCCAGGCCGGCGTGTGGGACCAGAGCATCGCCGTGCTCGTCGACCGCGCAGGCAACGACCGCTACGAGGCCGACGGGCTCGCGCAGGGCTCCGCCTCCATGCAGGCCCTCGGCGTCCTCCTCGACCTCGGCGGCGACGACGACTACGCCGCCGACGGGACCTCCCAGCAGGGGCGCTCCGGCGGCAACACCTACCACTACGACGCCGACATGCTCTTCAGCTTCAGCGCGTTGATCGACCTCGGCGGCGGGGCGGACGCCTACAGCTCGGGACGCGAGAACGGCCGGACCCTGCCCACCGGCTCGCGCAACGCCGAGTCTCCCGGCGCCTCCGACCTCCACGGCCTCTTCGCCGATCGCTGAGGCGAACGGCCCCGGCTCCGCGGCGATCCGTCGGAAGAAAGAGGCCCGCGGCGTGCCTGCCGCGGGCCTCGGACGTCCTTACGCAGGACGCTTGCTCCTGGTGAGTGCGCCGGTCAGGCGTCGCGCACATAGAGGCTCAGCAGCAGCGCCGAGCTCTGGTAGCCCATGAAGAAGTCGCTGTCGGTGGAGAGGTCGTTGGGGTTCGAGAGGCGGCGGCCCTGGCGCAGGAACTCGTACTCCCCGCTGTCGCCCGGCGTCGCCGAGACCGAGTTGACGCCCATCACGTCGAAGATGTCGGCGCCGGGGTCGTACGCCTGCGTGATGCGGAGCCCCATGAGCTCGCCGGCGCGACGCAGCGCGGCCGCGGCGATCGACTGCGTGAAGCTCTCGACGTCGTCGGCCGAGGGCGTGTACCCGAGGATCGTGAAGGACGGGATGAAGAGAATCGCCTCGTCGTTCCGGTCCGCGTTGCCCGGGTCGCTGTGCTCGCTGACGCCGAAGGGCTGCGTGGTGCTCTCCTCGTCGCCGAAGGCCAGGGCGAACAGGCCGTCCTGCGCGAAGATCGGATCGACGGGGTCGAGGCTCGAGGTGACGAAGATCGTCGAGAAGTCCTGGAACTCGAAGTCCGCCGGGTTCGTGGAGACGCGCACGTCGAGCCCGCGCACGTCATCGGAGGTCCCGAACGTCCCGTCGGGGCCGGCGCCCGCGACGACCGAGTCGAAGGTGTCCTGCATGATGTCGGTGACGCGATCGATGATGTAGCGCCCGATCGGCTGTCCGTTCGGCGCGCTGCCGGTGAAGCCCAGGGCGCTGGCGACGAAGGGGCCGATCGGCGTCGTGACGCCGCCGACCTCGAGCCAATCCACCGAGCCGCCCTCCACCTCGAGCAGGATGTTCTGCGTCCGCTCGATGAGACTCCGCGACCCGCTCGTCACGACCTCGAGGCGGTAGTCGGAGTTGATCACGCCCTGCACGTAGACCGCGTAGCTCGCGGCCACGCCGGGCAGGTCCTGGCGCCCGGGCGCGACGAACTCGATGTAGAAGTCGCCGTTCTCGTCGTACCCGTACTCGATGTTGTTGCTCTGGGCGATGACGCCGGGCGTCCCGCTGGTCGGGGCCGCGTCCGTCGGGGCGAAGAGCAGGAGCCCGTCGTCGGAGGCGTTCGAGGTGCTGGTGTCGAAGATCGCGAACTGGACGAAGTTGGACAGGAGCACCGGGTCCTCGAGGCTGCCCAGGCGCGAGCCGAGGTCGGAGCCGAGCTCGCTGAGCTTGAGCGTCGCCCGGACGACCGTGCCCGTCGCGATCGGGTTGCCGCCGTTGAGGTGGAAGACGTCGATGTCGGGGGAGAAGCCGCTCGGCAGCCCCGCGGCGCCGGGCGTGCCGATCGCCGCGTCCACCGAGTTGATCCGCACGCCGAGGGCGTTGGTCATGCTCGAGACGTTGGAGCCGTTGCTCCCGGAGACGAAGTCGTCCGCGGTCCCCGCGACGCCGTCGGGCCCGCGGTCGTAGCGGAAGACGTACGCCCCGTTGACGATCGAGGTCCGGTCGTCGTCGGTGCCGAGCACCCCGTCGTCGCCCGCGAACGCGCTGGGCGGCGGGGCGTTGACCAGGTCCTCGCCGTCGCCCGCGTCGGTCTCGGCGTTGAAGCCGGTGTCGCCGTCGTCGAACACGGTCACCGTGAAGCTGTACGTGCCGACGCCGCCGGGGACCGGCTGGATGTTCGGCAGCTCGCCCTGCTCCGCGAACTCGTCCGTGTTCGAGATCACGATGTAGAACGTTCCAGTCTGCCGGATCAGGTAGTCCTCGCCCGTCGTCAGCACGCGGTTCTCCGAGGTCACGGGCTCGAAGGGCAGGAGCAGGCCGTACGCGCTCGAGCTCGAGAGAACCTCGCCGTCGGGCTGCACGAGCAGGCGTCCGGCGTACTGCGCCGGGCCGCCCATCGCCCCGAGGCGCAGGATCTGCCCCGCCTGGAGCGTGATGGCGTAGATGTCCGTGTCGCTCGCGAAGCTGAAGTAGTTCGGGCTGTGGTCCGCGTGGTCGCCGATGGCCCCGCTGACGGTGAACGTCACGTTCGCGTCGGGCAGGCCGTCGGGGTGCTGGTTGTCGTCGAGGATCGTGTCCAGGCTGAGCGGGCCGTACATGTCCACGCGGTGGTCGGGGAAGCCGTTCTGCCCCGAGATCGTGAACACGACGGGCGCGAACTTGTCGCCCGGGTCGCCCACGACGTCGTCCGCCGAGAAGTTGTCCGCGTCGGTGACCCGCCCGTCGCCGTCGCCGTCCAGCTCCGCCAGCACGCCGCGCCCGCGGACGAAGTCCTCGTTCAGCGTGAAGCGGTAGATCCCCGGCCCGGGCTCGTCGGTGATCTGCGGGAGGTCGTGCTCCGTGACCGCGGCGCTGAAGGTGACGACCACCGTGTTGGTCTGCGGCTGGTATGCGAGGGTGTAGTCGAGCCCTGGGATGAGGCGGATCTCCACCGACCCGCCCTCGCCCCGCACCTCGGAGATCGAGAGCGCATCGGCGAAGCTCGACATGTCGATCGGCTGGTTGAAGGTGAGGTTCGTGACGGTCAGGCGGCCCTCGCGCCGGGACGTCATGTCCACGATCTGCACCGGCAGCGGGTCCAGGCGCTCGACCACGATGCGGAGGTTGCGATCGTTGGTCGCGGCGCTGCCGCCCGCGGTCACCGGGCCGAGCGAGCCGGTCGACGCGATGCGGTAAGACTCGCTGTCCCGGTTCGAGCCGATCACGCGCCCGCCGATGGTCACCGAGCCGATGCTCGACCGCCCGCTCGCGAGCAGGTCGTCGTTGCTGCCGAAGAAGCCGTCGGGCCCGCGCAGATATCCGGCCACGATGTCGGAGATCTCGAAGTCGCCCCCGATGGTCACCGTGCCGATGAAGCCGGCGCTGACCCGGTCGGCCTCGAGCCGCGCCCCGCCCACCTCCGCGTCATCGCCGAGGTCGCCCCCGATCATGATCGAGGTGTCGAACACGTCGCCCGCCACGTTCAGGCTGGTGAGCGTGTCGCCCGCGGAGATCCGGGACTCGACGAGCGCCGCGGCCGTGATCGTCCCGAACCCGCCGCCGGCGTGCAGCAGGCCGTTGTCCACGGCCCCGCCGACCGTCACAGTCGTGATGCCGCGCTGGGCGCTGAGGGCGCCCCGCATGTGGCCGCTGATCGTGATCGAGTCGGCGGTCACGACCCTGATCATCGCCTCGCCGCGCACGTCCTCGTCGGGATCGCCGAAGTCGCCGCTGACGGTGATGCCGCCGGCCGCGTCGGTGACGATGCTCCCGCCGGCGAAGGCGCCGCTCACGAGGCCGTTGATCGCCCGCCCGGCCTGCACCGTGCCCGTGCCGGCGAAGGCGCCGAGCTGCACGCGATCGATCACCTCGTCGATGACGATGTCCGAATCGCCCGCCAGCGTCGCCTCGACCCGCACCAGGCCCATCGACGCGCCCTCGGTCGAGACGATGTCGAAGCCGGTCAGCACGCCCGACCCGGTCGCGCTGACGACCAGGCCCGACGTGAGGTTCGTGCCCGTCAGGATCACGCGGCTGGTCGCCGCGTCGAAGAAGGCGCGCCCCGGGCCCGTGAAGGTGATGGTCCCCGTGCCCGCCCTCGTGGAGAACCCGAACGCCGCGCCCCGGGCGAGCTCCGTTCCGGCGACCCCCGGCGCGATGTCGTCGTTGGCCACGGGCCGGCTGGCGCCGCGCCCGATGAGCTTGCCGCCGGCGGTGGCGCCGGCCAGCAGCGTGTCGCTGTAGACGCTGCTCCCGTCGCCCACGCCGCCCACGCTGATGGGGCCGACGCTGGAGTAGCCGATCGCCTGCAGGTCGTCGGGGGTGTTGTAGAGCCGATCGGCGCCGGGCAGCATGCCCGCGGAGACTTCCGTGGACGTCATGTCCCCGCCCGCGCTGATGCTGTTGATCGTGCCCGCGTTGATCACGTCCTCATCGTCGCCGAAGCCGCCCGGCAGACCGTCATCGCCCAGCGAGCGAATGCCCGCGATGATCTGGGCCCGCCGGATCGCCCGGCTGACCGAGACGCTGTTGATCGTCTCGCCCGCGGCGATCACCGTCCGCCCGGCGTTCTGCACCGTCGTGTCGGAGAGGATGTGACCGTTCACCTGCACCGTGCCCACGGTGTCGCCCGCGTAGATCACCGCCTCGAACACCGAGCCGTTGCTCACGACGATGCTCGCGACGTTGTGGCCCGCCCAGATCGTCGGGCCGTCCTGGCCCGAGGTCGCCGCCACGCCCGGGGGCACCTGCGACCGGAACTGGTCGTAGACCGCCCCCGACGAGAGGGCCGGGTTCACGCCGATGTCGCCGAAGACGCCGTCGCCGCTGGCGAGCACCTGCACGCTCATGATCGACCAGTCGGAGTAGACGTCGCCGTAGAGGTTGCCGCCGTTGATCACCAGCGACTCGACGTTGCCGTCGTAGGCGCGCACGCTGCCCGTGGGCAGCAGCGAGCCGTTGGTGATCGTGACCGAGGCGATCCCCCCGGTGTAGGCCACCACGCTGCCGCCGTAGTCGCCCGTGATCGAGACCGTGCCCACGCCGTCGGCCCCGTAGAGCGAGCCCGACTGGCCCATCACCGCGCCGGGCCGGTTCACGACCGGGCCGATCGTGGCGCTCTGGAGCACGCCGCCCACGCGCACGTCGGTGAAGATGTGCCCGCCCGTGGTGAGCTGCAGCAGGTTGCCCCTCACGAAGATCATGCCCGGGACGTCGGGGCGACCGAGGTGACGCCCCGCCTGGAGCAGGCTGATGCCCCGGCTGATGTCCGTGTCGAGCACCAGGTCACGCGCCGCGATGAGCTGGTTCACCGTGCCGCGCCCCGTTGTCGTCGTCACGCTCAGGATCACGTCGCCCGCGGTCGAGCTGATGATCCCGATCGGGCCGCTCGACTCCACCGAGCCGGTCACGCGGCTGGCCGCCGTGATCGTGCCGATCTCGCCCGCCGGCCCCGTCACCACGAACTCGGTGTTGTAGATCTCCGTCAGCGCGGTGACCGTCGTCAGCTTTCCCGAGACGTGCACGCGGCTGGTGCGGATGGCGTTGGCCGTGAGCGTGCCCAGCTCGCCGAGCGCCAGGCTGCTCGAGACCATCGACCCCGTGACCCTCATCGTCGGCACGCGCCCGCTGATGACCGCCTCGACGCGACGCCAGTCGTTCGCCGTGATGGTCCTGGTGACGTTGCCGACGGCCTCCACGCGCAGGTCGCTGATGCTCCCGCCCGCGAACGTGCCGATGTTCCGGCCGGCCACGATCGAGTTGAAGTGGTACTCGAAGACGCCGCCCGTCAGCGTCGAGTTGCGGGCGGTCGCGATATCGAGCTGGTTGATGTCGCGCCAGACGCTGATGGTCGTGGCGTCGTAGACACCGTCCGCCAGGTCGAGACGGGTCAGGAAGTCCGCCTCGATCTCGCTGCGGAAGATCGTCAGGTTCGTCCCGCCGATGAGGCCGATCGTGCCCTCGTAGCGCACGCCCTCGCCGGCCGCGTAGGACGTCATGAACGAATCGAGGAACATCGCCCCGATGTACGCCCCGTCGATGATCCCGTTGGAGACGTCGATCTCGCCGATGCCTCCGACCTCCGGCAGGCTGTCGGGGCCGAGCTCGTCGGTCAGGTTCGAAGCGATGATCACGCCCGAGAGGAACGCGCCGGGATTGGTCAGCGCGTCCACGTTGATGTTGCGGATCTCGTCGGAGGCGAAGATGCCCGCCTGCACGAAGGGCGCGCGCCCGCCGCCGGCCAGGCCCGCCCCGACCTCCACCGTCCCGATGTTCTGGGCGTAGAGGTGCCCGAAGATGCCCTCGAAGCCCCCGCCGGCCAGGATCAGGTCGGCGTTCGCCTCGACCCGCAGCAGGTCCCCGCCGCCCTGCAGGATCACGTCGCCGATGCCCCGCCCGACGAGCACCGCCTGCACGTCGCCGCCGCGCACCACCAGCCCGTTGAGGTACGGCTCCAGCGGCGAGCCGATGTCGTCGAGGTACACGTCCGCGATCACGCCCGCGGGGCGGAACGTGCCCTGCAGGCCGCCGACCGGGAGCACCACCTCCTGCGGGATGCCCAGGGCGGCGCCGATGCCGGTCTGCTCGCCCAGCGCGATGCCCAGGAACGGCCCGATGCGGTCGGGGCCGAAGTCCGGGACCTGCGTGCGCCCGAGATCGCCGTCGAGGATCTCCAGCGTGTTGAGCCCCGCCACGTCGATCGCCACGATGTCGCCGCCCGGCGTGTCGTTGCTGATGCGGTTCAGCGGCGCGTCGCTGATGATGCGCCACACGTCCACCTCGACCTGCCCGTCGATCGTGACCTCCGACGTCGCGTCCGCCGCCGCGATGTAGATCCGACCGATCGAGATCGGCGCGCCCGAGTTGTCGCCGTTGGTCCGCCCGACCCCCGTGATGCGCAGGCTCCGCCCGCCGGTGAGATCCAGGCCCGCGCCGTTCTCGCCGTCGATGCGCGCCACCACCACGCCCTGCCCGCTGTCGATCGGCAGCACGCGCAGCACGCCCACCAGCTCGCCGGGGATCAGCCCCGTCACCTCGATGCGCACGATGCCGCCGCCGTCGTCCACCAGCTCCACCGGCTGCCCGACGCGCAGGTCGAACACGTGGTCGATGAAGTTCAGGACGTCGATCTGCGGGAAGTCCGCGAAGCGCATGTCCGAGCCGAAGCCCAGGTTGAAGTCGCTGCCGAGCAGGAAGTCGTTGTGGATGCCCTCGTCGTCGCCGCGCCCGGGCTCGCGGTCCTGGCTCACCAGGAAGCCGCCCACCGTGGACCCCGGCGAGGTGTTCAGCGTCAGTGTGCCGCCGTGCACGTCGCTCCCGATGCGGATCATCCCGATGCTGCCGTCGCCCCCGTTAAGCCCCGTGTGGATGTCCGCGCCCACGCCGACGATGTACGCGATCGGCTCCGAGTCCTGGTCGATGCCCACCGCGCCCTTGATGTCCAGCAGCCCGATTCGCCCTCCGACCTGCATGATCAGCCCGTAGACGTCCCCCTCGAGCCCGTCGCCGGCCAGGCCGCCCACGACCGGGCTCATGCCCACGAACATCGTGCCGAGGTCGCCGGTCACGTAGAGGTCGCCGAACCGGATGTCCGACCCGGCCACGAACGTGTACAGGCTGCCCGCCGACGAGAACGAGGCCGCCTGCATGTCGATCTGGTCCTCGGCGCCCTCCTCGTCCCCCGCCGACCGGTTCATCACACCCGCCGGGTCCGCGTCGGCGCCGTCCGCGCCGGCAAAGGCCGTCCCGACGCGGATCGCGCCGATGCTCCCGGAGATCGTCTGCACCGTCGGGTACTCGGCCACCTGGTCCATGCCCGCCGCGCCCGCGACGCGGTAGGACCCCATCGTCACCGGCGCGAGCCCGACGATCGTCAGCGCGTACGAGAACCCCGTCCCGTTGTCGCCGTCCACGCGGTCGATGCCGATGTCGCTGATCTCGATGTAGTACACGCCCGCCTGCGGCGGGTTGAACGTGAACGTCTGCGAGAGCAGCGAGTCCTGGAACACCTCGGTCGCCGCCAGCGGACGCCCGTTCTGGTCGAGCACCCGCACCAGCCCGAACAGCCCGTTCACCTGGATCGACACCGGGGTCAGCCCGCTGACGGCGAAGCCGTACATGTCCACCCCGTCCTCGGCGTTGATCGGGTCGCCGAAGCCCAGGGTGCCCGAGATCTGCACCGCCGACGAGATCGAGCCCACGAACTCCGCCCCCAGCAGCGTGTCGTTGCGGAACGTCGAGGTGTTGAAGATCGGCGTGCGACCGCCCGGATCGATGAACAGGCCGAAGTCGCCGAACAGGTCCGCCGTCGGCAGGATGATCCGCGACATGATCTCCTGCTCGGGGTTCTCCGCGTCGTCGAACGCGAAGATCTTCTCGCGCTCCACGTAGCGGAACGAGTCCCGCGGCGGGTGCCCCACCGAGTCCGTCAGGTCGCCGACCACCGTCGTGTTCAGCAGCGATCGCCCGCCGATCGCCACCTCGCCCAGCGTGCGCCCGACCGTGAACTGGCTCGCCGTCGAGATGTACAGCGCGTTCTCCGCGTCCTCGTCGCTCACCCACACGCCCGCGTCGCCGCCGACGTACGCCGTGCCGACGTCGCCCTCCACCGAGACCGTGCCGACGAGGTACCCGAAGTACATCTCGTTCACCGCGCCCGAGAACCGCGAGGAGCCGTGCATCACGCCGTGCACGTAGACCGAGCCCATCGACTCGCCGTTGGGCACGAAGATGCCCTGGTTCGCCACCGAGAACCCGCCCGCGACATAGCCGCCGCGCGGAACGCCCGTCAGACCCCCGACGGCGCCGCCGGGGTTGTAGGTCCCCTCGTTGGCGTTGTTGCGGATCATCGCGGCCGGCGCGCCGAAGAACACGGAGCCGGGGCCGGGCGGCAGCCCGTAGAACGTCGGCTCGCCGCTGTCGTCGTACTCGACCAGGTACGCCGCGCCCACCTCCTCGAACCCGTCGTACAAGCCCAGGAAGCTCTCGGTGCGGACGTAGGTGAAGCCCTGCTCGTCGTCGAACTCGATCGTGCCCCCGAACATCGTGAAGCTCGCGCGCGAGTCCACGCCCGTCAGGATGACCCGCCCGATGCCGTCGTTGAAATTCGGCACGCCGTCCCCGTCCAGGTCCACCAGCGGCACGTCGCCGTCGCCCGACCCCAGGCCCAGCGTCAGCTCCATGTCCCGCCCGTAGAGGTCCAGCACCTGCACCGTCGCCCCGATCGGCGCCGTGAACGACAGCTCGGCCCCGCGGATCCGGCCTTCCACGATCTCCGCGAAGCGGTTGGACTCGAAGCTCAGCTGGAGGTTGTCGAAGCGGAAGTCCTCCGCCCCCAGCGCCGTGATGCGCATCTCCGAGAAGGGCCCCGGCTCGAACAGGAAGGAACCGATGCCGTTCTGCCGGTTCTGGTTGTCCGGGTCCTGGTTCGCCGCGATCAGGTCCGTGCCCGTGAACGACTCCACGAGGTCCCCGAACAGGTAGAAATCCACCCGGAACAGCGTCGGCACCAGGCCCTTGTTGTCCACCGCGTCGATCACCTGGAACCGCGCCGTCGACGCCACCCGCGCCTGACCCGGCGGGAGCGGACCACCCTGGTCGTCGGGGAAGATCTGCGGCTGGAAGGCGAAGAACTCGCCCCCCTGCGCGATCACGTTCAGGAAGACGTCGTTCTGGTCAGGGTCCGTGGCCAGGACGAACGTGTCGTTCGTCGGGTTGTAGTTGTGCCGGATGACGAAGTCGGTCTGCAGCAGCCGGTAGGGGCTCGGCACCGGCGTGGGGTTGGCCGGCTCGTCGTTGAAGTCCTCGAGCACGTCCTCGACCTCGACGTCGTCCTCGGGGTCGGCGGCGGCGTCCAGGTAGGGGAGCGTGTACCCCCAGAACGCCTGCACCGTCCCCAGGCCGTCCCCGTCGAAGTCCATGCCGGGCGTGATGGTCAGCGAGAAGAGCAGCTTGCGCTCCTCGAGCGCCTCGAACTGCGCGGCTCGGATCGCGCGTCCCGCGCGGGAGCGAAGCGAACGGATCTCTGGACGGTTGCGGCGAGACTTCATGGCGACTCCTGCACCCCTGTTCACGCGTCCATTTGCTGCGCGGCACGCCCTCTATTCATGCCGGGACGCACCGGACGCCCCCGCGACACGACCACGCGCCTCTCGACGCCGCGGATGGGTCTGGTTGCGTTCCGACCGGGGGGACCGGGGGCCGGGACACCTTGCCCAACCCACGCTCCCGACACGGCCGGGAGCACCCTCCCGCGCAGGCCACAGCCTAGCTCGCCCGACGCGCCGACACAAGCCGCTGGTCCTCCTGGTCGGCCCCGGTTCGCGACAAGCGGGGGTCGCTCCGTGGGTCGGGCCGACCGCTGGGCTCGAGGTCCTTACGAACCTCCCGCCCATGCGTATACGGACATCATCATCGGCCGGTTGCCCGTCCGATGCAACCCGAATCTTTTCCCAAAGTCAGAGGATCCGCTTCGCGCGGGGGTAGCTCCCCAGCACGATCAGCTCCTTGCAGTGCGACGCCGCCTCCCGCATCGCTCCCGCCACGCGCCGGTCGTCCCGGTGCCCAAGGAGATCCACGAAGAACGTGTACTCCCAGTTCGTCCGGCCGCTCGGCCGCTTGTCGATGTGCGACAGGTTGATCCCCGCCTCCTTGAACACCAGCAGCACGTCCACCAGCGCCCCGGGCTTGTCCGCGGTGTTGAACATGACGCTCGTCTTGTCGTCCCCCGACCGCTTGGCCTTCTGGCGGCTGATCACCGCAAAACGCGTGATATTGCTGGGGTCGTCCTCGATCCGCGCGAAGAGGACGTTGAGCCCGTAGAGCTTCCCCGCCAGCTCCGAGCCGATCGCCGCCGATCCGGGCGTCGCCCCGATCGAGAGCGCCGTCCGGTTCTCCTCCACCGCCGTCTGCGCCGCACGGCTCGAGCTCGCCGCCGGGATCAGCTGCGCCTGGGGATATTGCGTGGCAAGCCACGTGCGGCACTGGCTGAACACCTCCGGCTTGGAGTGGATCCGTCGGATCTGGTTCGGCTGGCAGTTCGCCAGCAGCGAGTGGTGCACGTTCAGCTGCACCTCTGTGTAGATCGTCACCTCGCCCCGCGTCGCCTTGAACGCGTCCAGCGTTTCGACGATCCCCCCGCCCAGCGAGTTCTCGATCGGCGCCAGCCCGTAGTCCACGTGCCCCCGCCGCACTTCGGTGAAAACACCGGAGATCTCGTGCAGGTCCTCGTACGCCACGCTCGAGCCGAACTGCCTCGTCGCGGCGAGATGCGAGTAGGACCCCGGGGGGCCCAGGTAGCCGATCCGCAGAGGATTCTCCAGCGCGAAGCTCCCGCTCATCAGCTCGCGGTACACGGCCTCGATCGTCTTGGCCGGGAGCGGACCCCGGTTGGCCTTGAGCACCCGCTCGAGCACCTCCTGCTCGCGGTGCGGCGCGAAGATCGGGATCCCCGCGTCGCGCTTCCGCCGCCCCACCTTCACCACCAGCTTCGACCGCTCGTTGAGCAGCCGGATCAGCTGGTGATCCAGATCGCTGATCTGCTCGCGCAGGCGCGCCAGCGCCCGCGTGTCCGCCGGGCGCTCGCTGGCCGAAGCCTCCGGCTCCGGACCGCGGGCGGGTCCGGCCGGAGCGCCCTCCCGCGCCCCGCGCCCCGTCCTCGCCCTCGTGCCGGCTTTCTTCGCCATGCGCCCTAACCCTTTCCTGCGCAACGTCTTGCGTACGGGACAACCCCGATAGACCGGACCAGCCGCGCAGTTGCGTATCCTTATCGGTCAGGTGGTGAGAGAAATCCGCGTCGGCCTGTTGCCCCGCGCGAAATGCGCTCCGGGGCGGGCCGAATGCTACTCCCGGGAGGGGGTATGACCAGCGTCGCCATGGCATCCGCGCCGGGTGTGTGGGGGTCCGGCCTGAGCCGGGTTGCCCAGGCGTCCGACGCAGCCGAGCCGATCCTTCAGACCGCTCGCCATCAGGCGTCGGACGCTGTCGATCTCGCCATCGCTTCCCCCGCGCTCGTCGCGGCGCTCGCCCTCGGCCTGGCGCTCTGGCTCGTCGGCGATCGCCTCTTCCGGCCCGCGGCCTCGCTCGTCGGCGCCGTCGCCGGCGCCATGCTCGGCCTGGCCCTCTCTTCCGGCTGGCAGGGCGAGGCGCCAGGCGGCATCCCGGCGCCCTACGCCGCCATCGGCATCGGAGCGCTGCTCGGTCTGGCCATCGGCGCGGCCATGTACCGGCTCGCCGTCGGCGGCGCCGCGGCCCTGACACTCGCCGGCGTGGCCGGCGCCATCGCGGCTGCCGTCGCCCTGCACGAGCCCGCTCCCGCCGCCGCCGATCGCCCGGAGACGATCGCCGAGGCCTCACGCCCCGCCTCGGCGGCGGTCCGCATCGAGGAGGTCGCGTTCGACCCGAAGTCCACCCTCGGCGACCTGCGCGCAGCCGCGGAGTCCGCCGGCTCGGTCCTGCGCCAGGAGTGGGCGTCCGTGCCCGAGGAGGCGCGGAGCATGGTCCTCGCGGCCTCGATCCTCGGGTGCGTCCTCGGCTTCGCCGTCGGCGTGATCCGCCCGCGCACCGCCGGGCCCGCCGTCGCGGCGCTGGCGGGCTCGGCGCTCTGGATCGGCGCGACGACACTGCTGCTCATCCAGGCGGGGCGCGAGGCGCCGCCACTCCCGACCGCCCGTCCCGGCGCATGGCTGATCGCGTGGCTGCTGGTCGCGCTCGTCGGCTTCGCCGTGCAGCGCCGCGTCATCCGCCCCGCTGCGCTGGTCGAGCGCACGGATCGCGAGTGACCCCGGGAAGACCACGCGACCCCTCACCGATCCCGACGAGACCTTCACTCGATCAATGGCCCAGCGACACGGGCCCGGCCTGAACGTCGGCGTCCGCGTGCCCGGCGCCGGTCGGCGCCGCCTCGGGCCGCCCCGCCACCGCGCGGTGCTCCGCCGCCTTCTCGCTCGCGGCCATCAGCGTGTTGCCCAGCACCGAGAGCACGACCACCCCCGCCGCCGAGACCACGGCGCCGGCGATCCGGGCCGGCACCCCCGCGTCACGCGCCGGCTCGCCCGTCGGCGGCTCGAGCATCGCCGCCGCCACCACCCGCAGGTAGTAGAACGCCGCGATCGCCGAGTTGATCGCCAGGATGATCACCAGCACGATCCGCCCCGAGCCGATCGCCGACGTGAACAGCGGCACCTTCCCGAAGAAGCCCAGGATCGGCGGGAAGCCCAGCAGGCTCAGCATGCACAGGACCAGCGACCAGCCGAGCACCGGGCGCGTGCGGCAGAGCCCGCGGATCTCCTCCACGTCCTCCACCTCGGCGACGTCGCCGCGCGCCCTGCGCTCCAGGCTCGCGAGCACCGCGAACGCCCCCGTGTTCATCACGCCGTAGCACAGCAGGTAGAACAGCACCGCGGCGATCCCGTTGCTCTCGAACGACCCGGCGCCCGGCCCCACGATCACGCCCACGAGCATGTAGCCGGAGTGGGCGATCGAGGAGTACGCGAGCATCCGCTTGACGCTCGACTGCAGCGTCGCGAGCACGTTGCCCACCGTCATCGTGAGCGCCGCGATCGCCCACAGCAGCCCGTCGATCCCCGCGGGGAGCGCCCCCTCGGCGACCCAGCCCATTGTCGAGACGAGCATCAGGATCGAGATCATCCCCGCCGTCTTGGGCACGAAGGCCAGGAACGCCGCCATCCCGCTCGACGCGCCCTGGTAGACGTCCGCCGTGTAGAAGTGCATCGGCACGGCCGCGATCTTGAACGAGACGCCGACGAGCGCGATGACCATCCCCCCCAGAGCCACCGGGCCGATTCCCTCGGCCGCGAAGTGGTCGGCCATCTCCACGAACCGGGTCGTCCCCGTCCCGCCGTAGAGCATCGCGAACCCGTAGAGGAAGATCGCCGCCCCCATCGCCCCCAGAAAGAAGTACTTGACGCCCGCCTCCTGCGAGCGCATGAACCCGCCCCGCCCGCGCCCGCTGAGCACCACCATCACGTATGTGGGCAGGCTCGTGAGCTCCAGCGCCAGGAAGAGCCAGATCAGGTCCCCGGCCGTCGTGCAGAGCATCGCCCCCATCAGGCTGAAGAGGAAGAACGAGTAGAACTCCGCGCGCGTCGTGCGCAGCGCGTCGAACGGCTTGCCCGCCTCGACCGCCGCCTCCTCGTCCCGGTCCACGGTCCCCGTCATCACCAGCAGGAGCATCAGCCCGATCGCCCCGATCAGCGTCTTGGCGAAGGGCATCACCCCGGGCAGGATCGCCCACGCGGGGGCGTCCGGCGTCCGGATCGCGGCCGCGATCGCGAGCACGAGGAAGACGCCCGCGACGGTCGCGGTCTGTCTGCGCACCGGCGCGCTGGGCGAGAGCCCGATCACCATCGTGAAGCACGCCCCGATGAACAGCAGGATCTCCGGCCAGAGATAGGCGACGCGCTCGATCATCGACCCACCTCCGCAAGCCCCGTGTCGACGGAGCCGCCCTCGGCGTGCTCGGGCGAGACCCGCCCGGCCCCCGCGCCGGACTGCACGAGGCGCACCGTGTTCTCCACCGGCTGCGCGATCGAGCGCATCAGCGGCGCGGGATACAGCCCCAGCACCACGCACAGCGCCGCCAGCGGCAGCAGCACGCCAATCTCCCGCGCCGTCAGGTCCGCGGGCAGCCCGGACCCGTGCTCGCCGTGCGCCTCGTGCCCGTGCCCACCCGGCTCGATCAACGGCCCGAAGCACATCCGCCCGACCATGTACAGCAGGTACATCGCCGCGACGATCACTCCCGTCCCCGCGGCCGCGGCGAACCACGGCCCGAGCACGCCCCACGTCCGCCCCGGCGTCTCGGCATCGACGCCGGCCCAGCCGCTGTCGGCCTGGAACGTCCCGAGCATGCAGAGGAACTCGCTGACGAACCCGTTGAGCCCCGGCAGCCCCACGCTCGCCAGCGAGAAGAACACCATGAACGTCGCCCACACGGGCATCTTCGCGCCGAGACCGCCCAGCTCACGCATCGACCGGGTGTGGTACCGCTCGTACATGAAGCCGACCAGGAAGAACAGCGCCCCGGTCGAGAGGCCGTGGTTGATCATGTAGAGCACCGAGCCGGTCAGGCCCGCCGAGTTGATCGCGACCAGCCCCAGCACGCAGAAGCCCAGGTGCGAGACCGACGAGTAGGCCACCAGCCGCTTGACGTCCGTCTGCACCCAGCAGATCAGGCCCGCGTAGACGATGCCGACGATGCACAGCACCGCGATCGCGGGGGCGTACTCCACCACCGCCGCCGGGGCGAAGGGCAGCACGAACCGGTAGATCGCGTAGGTTCCCAGCTTCAGCAGCACGCCCGCCAGGATCACCGAGCCCGCGGTCGGCGCCTCGGTGTGCGCCAGCGGGAGCCACGTGTGCACCGGGAACAGCGGCACCTTCACCGCAAACCCCGCGAGCATCGCCAGCAGCACCCCGGCCTGCTCGCCCGCGCTCATCCGGGTCGCGAAGTCGGTCAGCGTCGCGATCTCGAACGTCCACGACCCCGTCGCCCGCGCGGTGAACCACACCACGTAGAACAGCCCGGCCAGTGCGATGAGCGAGCCCGTGAACGTGTACAGGAAGAACTTCACCGCCGCCTTCCGCCGGTTCGTCGAGCCGAAGAGCGCGATCAGCACGTACATCGGGATGAGCGTGAACTCGAAGCAGATGTAGAAGAGGACCAGGTCGCGGGCGCAGAACACGCCCGTCATCGCCGCCTGCAGGATCAGCAGCCACGCGTAGAACGTCCGCTGGTTCTCGGTGATCGCCGTCCACGAGCCCAGCACGCACAGCGGCCCGAGCAGCACGGTCAGCACGACCAGCCAGAGGGCCACCGAGTCCACGCCCAGCGAGAACTGCAGCCCCAGCTCCGGGAGCCACGCCGCGGTCAGGCCCAGCTGGTCCGCGTCCCCCGCCCTGTCCCAGAGGAACGATCGCAGCGCGATCCCCGCGAGCACGATCGGCGCCGCCGTCCCCACCAGGGCGATCCCCCGCGCCTGCGACGCGGGGCGCGCGACCACCACCGCCGCGAAGGCGAGTGGAACCAGCATGAGCAGGACCAGGATCACGCGTCCGCCTTCCTCACATCGAGAGCAGCACCACCGCCACGATCAGCACCGCCAGACCGCCCGCCATGCCCACCGCGTAGCCATGCAGCAGGCCGTTCTGCCAGGGACGCACGCCCCGGCCGAGCAGACGCGGGAGAAGCCCCGCACCATTCACCAGCAGACCGTCGACCAGCCAGCGGTCGATCGTGTGGAACACGTGGCTGAGCACCCAGAGAGGCTTGACGATCACCGCGTCGTACAGCTCGTCCACGTACCACTTGTGCTGCGCCCAGCGCGGGATCGGGCCCAGCGCCGGGAGCAGCGCGTCCGCCTTGCTGTGCGCCGCGCTCTTCCGCCCGGCGTAGTGCAGGGAGAACGCCACGCCGATCCCGATCAGCCCCACGACCGACGAGACGTAATACATCACCTTGTGCGGGTCCATGCCCAGGAACCCGCCGTGCGAGGCGCCCTCCCCGTGCGCGTCGAGGAACGCCGCAGACCCCGGGTACGCCGCGGTCGACTCGTGCACGAGGTGCCCGACCCAGCCGTGCTCAGGCTGGTGGACGAAGTACGCGCCCGCCGCAGCGATCGAGCCGATCGCGAGCAGCGCGAGCACCAGGTTGATCGCCCAGCCCGGGGCGTGCGGATGGAACTCGCCGTGCGGGTGGTCGCCATGCCCGGCGTGCGCCGCGTGACCGTGCGGCTCGTGCACGTGCTCGCCGTGCTCGCCGTGCTCGCCGTGCCCGGCCGCGACCTTCTCCCCCGCCGCCCCGTGGTGCTCGTCGCCCGGCTCATACTCCACCGGCCCGACGAACACCCGGAAGAACACCCGGAACGTGTAGTACGCCGTGAGCCCCGCCGTGAGCAGCAGGATCCACCCGATCCACTGGTAACCCGGCCCCGGCGTGACGAAGCTCTCGGCGAGGATCATGTCCTTGCTGAAGAACCCGGCGCTGAAGGGGAAGCCCGAGAGGTTGAGGCACCCGATCAGCATCGCTACCGCAACGATCTTCCAGCCCGGCATCCACCCCACGCCGCTAAGCTTCCGCAGGTCGAGCTGCCCCGCGAACCCGTGCATCACCGCGCCGCAGCAGAGGAAGAGCGTCGCCTTGAAGAAGGCGTGCGTGAAGACGTGGAACGCCGCGCCGGCGCTCGTCAGCACCGCCAGGCCGCAGAACATGTACCCGAGCTGCGACACCGTCGAGTAGGCCATGATCCGCTTGATGTCGAACTGGGCCATGCCGATCGTGGCGCTGAGCAGGGCGGTCAAGGCCCCGATCCAGGCGACGATCGGGAGCGCGTACTCGCTCACCAGGAACAGCGGGAACGCCCTGGCGATCAGGTACACGCCCGCCGTCACCATCGTCGCCGCGTGGATCAGGGCGGAGACGGGCGTCGGGCCCTCCATCGCGTCGGGCAACCACACGTACAGGGGCAGCTGCGCGCTCTTGCCGAAGGCGCCGACCATGAAGAGCGCCGGGATCAGCATCACCAGGAAGGGCACGTCCGCCGCGTGCCCGCTCTGCACCATCTCGATGTACGGCTGCACCTTCGGCCACAGCTCGGGGTAGCTGATCGTCCCGAACTTCACGAACGTCAGGAAGATCCCCATCAGGAGGCCGAAGTCGCCGATGCGGTTGACGATGAACGCCTTCTTCGCCGCGGCCACGGCGCTCGGCTTCTTGTAGAAGTACCCGATGAGCAGGTATGAGCACAGCCCCACGCCCTCCCAGCCCAGGAAGAGCACCAGCAGGTTCTCCCCCATCACCAGGCAGGCCATGCTGAACACGAACAGGTTGAAGCCCACGTAGAACCGGCTGTACCCCACGCCCAGGTCGTGGCTCATATACTCGCTGGCGTACAGCCCGATCAGCGTCGCCAGCCCCGTCACGAAGAGCATCCACAGGCACGTCAGGCTGTCCACGTAGAACGCAAAGTCCGCGTGGAACGTCTGCCCCGGCTGGTCACCCCACGAGACGTGGATCCACTCGAACGCGCGCACCACCATGGGCGCCCCGTCTGCGGGCAACCCCAGGTACATCGCCACGGTCAGCACGAAGCTGGCCCCGAGGCACGCCACGCTCAGCCACGCCGGCAGCTTGCTCTTGACCCGGAAGATCGCGGTGAACGTCGTGAGCACGACCCCCAGCAGGGGAAGCAGCGGGATCAGCATCAGCCAGAGGGGGCCGTCCACGGGGGGGAGCGCGATCGCGTGCGAACCCGCCGCCGGCCCGTGCGCCGCCCCCGCGGGCCCGTGCCCATCCTGCACGACCGCGCCCGCTGAAGCCGCCCACGTCCCCAGGATGTCCAGCGCTCTCTCGATCACGTGTCTGTCCTGAGGGTTGCCTTCCGTCTCGAGCCCGGAGCACTCGCCGCAAACGCCGCCGAACCCCGTCGGCCGCTCACCCGCTCATCTCGCGCCACTCCTCGCCGCTGAGCGAGTCCTTCCGGCGGAACAGCAGCACCACCAGGGCCAGCGCCAAGGCCGCCTCCGCCGCCGCCACCGTCAGCACGAAGATCACGAACGTCTGCCCCGTATGCTCCAGGTGGAACCTGCTGAACGCCACCAGGGCAAGGCCCGCCGCCTGGAACATCAGCTCCGTGCACAGGAACATGATGATCAGGTTCCGCCTGGTCAGGAAGCCGACCACCCCGATCGCGAACAGGACCGCCGAAAGGAAGAGATAGTGCGCGAGCGTGGCCCCGCCCATCGGCTCGGGAAACCCCGCCTGCGCCAGCGTCACCAACGGAGCCCCGAGCATGCTCACGGGCGGGCCTCCCTCTCCGCGAACACCGCACCCGCCGCAGCGAGCGCCTGCGCCTGACGAAGCTTGGCCTCCTCCTCGAACTCGACCTGCTTGCGGCTGAGCACCGTCGCCCCCAGCATCGCCATCAGGAGGATCACGCCCGCGATCTCGATCGTCCCCGGGTGCTCGTTGAGCAGGTCGAAACCCACCGCCTCGACGTTCGACACCTTGAGCTCGTCCGGCAGCGCCACCACCCGCTCGCCCGCGGCGCCGGTGAGCCGCACGACCCCCGCCTCCGCGTCCACCCCAGCGAACCGATCGCCGGGCTCGAGCAGGCCGTCACGCCCGAGCACCGACATCACGTGCCGCTCCCCCACCTTGTTCGGCATCGCCGCGAGCAGCGCGTCGGGGCGCGGCGCCTCGGGCGCTTCCGCCCCCGCGGCCCCGCGGAAGAACATGGTCGTCAGCCCCGCGAGCAGCACGAACCCCGCCACCGTCGCCGCCCACGGCGCCCGGCTCTCGACGTCGTAGTCGGCCAGAACATCGAGCTGTTCTTCGCTCGGCGCCTGCGTCGCCAGCATGATCACGAACAGGTAGGTGATCAGGATGGCCCCCGCGTAGACGATCACCAGCGCGAACGCCATGAACTCGGCGCTCAGGATCAGGTAGAGCCCGCAGCTCGCCAGGATCGTCAGGATGAAGAACAGCGCCGCGTACACCGGGCGAGGGTGCGTGATCACCCGCAGCGCGCTCCCGGCCGCGATCAGCCCGAAGATGTAGAAGTTGAAGTTGGGGATCTGCTCCGGGTGCTTGAGACCCAGCCCCAGAAGCACCACGCCGATACCCACACCCGCGACCACCGCGCCGAGCACTTGCGGGTTGACCCGCCGGCGCGGGAGCGCGATCGCGATCCCCAGACCCCCGATCGACAGGCCCAGAAAGAGAAGGAAGGGATTGATGAGCTGGTCCAAGGCCCGCCTCGATCATCCCCGACCCCGCGCGCCGAGATCGGGCCCAAACCCTCCCCGACTCGGACCTCGCAGGCCCACCGTGACCGGGGTCCAGAGGATAGAGCCGCCACTAGCTTCCTTCCACAGCGAACGCGGCGAACGCCCCGCCCGTCACGCGCCTCCGGCGACGTCTCCGCCCCGTTCGGCGCCGTGCTCGTGCCCGCCGATGCGATCCGGGGAACACCCCCGATCAGCGCGCCCGGCCGATCGGTACCATGCCCCCGTGCCCGAGCCGCACCCCCGCCGTCCCCTGTGGCTGCCGAACGCGCTGGTGGTGCTGCGCCTCGTCCTCGCCGGGGTCTTCGTCGCGCTGCTCTCGATCGACCCGCTCGCCGGACCCGGCCGCCTGATCATCGCCGCGGCCATCTTCGTCCTCGCCGCGCTCACGGACATGCTCGACGGACGACTCGCCCGCGCCTGGAACGCGATCACCCGCTTCGGACGCGTCATGGACCCCTTCGCCGACAAGGTCCTCGTCCTCGGGGCCTTCGTCTGCCTCGCCGGCCCCGCCTTCTCCGCCGCCGACCACCCCGACGCCCCACCGCTACAAGCATCCGGGGTCCACCCCTGGATGGTCGTGCTCGTCCTCGGGCGCGAGCTGCTCGTCACCAGCCTCCGCGGCCTGGTCGAGGGCGAGGGCCGCGACTTCTCCGCCATCCCCGCCGGCAAGTGGAAGATGGTCGCCCAGTCCGTGGCCGTGCCGCTCATCCTCGTCCTGCTTGCGACCAACCGGTGGGAACACGGGGAACCCGCCCGGTGGGCGATTGACCTCACCGCTTGGTCCACGCTGATCATCACCATCGCGAGTGGGGTCCCCTATCTCCATCGCGCCCTCGCGCCCCCGCCCACCCCTCAGGAGTCCCCGCCGCGATGACCCGCCCCCTCACCCCTCTCGCCCATTCCCTGCTCACGACCTTCGGGCTCGGCTGGATCCGGCCTGCCCCGGGCACCTGGGGCTCCCTCCCGCCGGTGATCCTCGCTGCGCTGCTCCTCGTCGCCGGGCTGCCCGCCGAGAGCATCGCTTTCGGCTTCGCGTTTGTAGCGATTGCCGGTGTTTTCGCGGGGGCGTGCGTCCGCTTCGGCGACCACGCCGCGGCCCAGTTCGGTCGTGACGACGCCTCCCACATTGTCGCCGACGAGACCGCCGGGATGGCCCTCGTCCTCGCGTTCCTCCCCCTCGGCGCCACCGACACCCCCGCCCTCGCCGCCTTTACGCTTCTCTTTGCGTTCCTCGCGTTCCGCGTCCTCGACATCCTCAAGCCCTTCCCAGCCGCGCAGCTCCAGGACCTCCCCTCGGGCTGGGGCGTCCTCCTCGACGACATCGCCGCCGCCATCTACGCCATCGTCGCCCTCCACCTCGCCGCCATGGTTCTTTGAGCGGCGTGTCGCCCCGAGCGCGCGCTTTCCGCGTTGCTGGTGGAGGGACGGCCGGGCACTGCGGGCCGGCCCGGACCCTGACGACCCTCAGCCCCAGGAGACGCACTCATGCCGCACCCTCGCCACGCGCGCACGCCCCTCTCGCTCGCGCTGCTCGTCCCGCTGCTCCTGATCCCCGCCTGCGCCGACCCCATCGAGCCCGAGGCCGCCGGAGCCACGACCGGGGCGCCGGCCATGCGCCGCGAGACCGTCCGCAGCGCCGACGGCCTGGAGTTCGACGCGCTCGTCGAGACGCCCGACCCCGCCCGCCGCAACGGCTGGGGTGTGCTCATGATCGGCGGCGGGTTCGGCAACGATCTCGACTGGACGGTCCCCGGCTCGATCACCGTCGAGGGCCGGCCTTCGCAGATGACCATCAGCGGCGAGACCCACGCCGATGCGCCCCCGATCAGCGCCGTGCTCGTCGGGCGGGGCTTCACCGTCATGCGCTGGAGCACCATCGCCCGCGGCGACCCGCTCGCCGACGAGTGGCCCGTCCGCGCGACCACCCGCACCCTCCCCGAGACGCTCGCGCACGCCCGCGACGCCCTGCGGACGCTCAGGGAGACCGGGCTCGTCGAGCAGGACCGCATCATCCTGCTGGGGCACAGCCTGGGCGCCGCCCGCGCGTGCACCATCGCCGGCGAGGACGAGGGCGTCCGTGCGCTGATCCTGCTCGCCCCCGCCTACTTCATGCGCGGGGCGGGCTCGCTCGGGGCCAACGGGATGCGGCACGGCGAGGAAGTGCTCCGCGCCCGGCCCATCCCGTGCCTGGCGCTCTTCGGCGAGCTCGACGCGTCGAAGGCGGTCAACGCGAGCGCAGCCGCCGCGCTCGCCGCGGCCGCGGGCTTCGAGCGGCTCGAGGTGCGCCTGCTCCCCGGCCTGGGCCACCAGCTCGGCCCCGCCCTGGAGAGCCGCCACGGCCCCATCGACGCGGGGGTCGTGAACGAGCTCGGCCGCTGGGCAGAGCAGGTCGCGGGGCGCGGCTGAGCGTTCGGTCCTCTCGCCTCGATCGCCGCAGGGCCGGCTGTCACTCATGCCACTCGTTGTTCGACCGCTCCATGTCGGGCAGGATCTCCCCGGGGTCGACCGTCACCCGCACGACGCGCCGCCCCTCCGGGTCCCACCCCGCCGTCCACGCGTTCGTTGTCGTCCAGATCTCCACCGGCAGGTCGCGCAGCTCGGTCGTCCCGTCCCCGTATTCCACCTCCATCCGCACCGGCATGACCATCGCGTCACGGCTCTCCAGGTCCACGTACACCCACGACCCGTCGTCGGCGTGCTCCACGCCCGTCACGGCCTGGTCCAGCGTGGCCGTCGAGTAGAACCACCCCCGCCAGAACCACGCGAGGTCCATCCCCGCCACGTCCTCCATCGTCCGGAAGAAGTCGCTCGGCTGCGGGTGCTTGAACGCCCACCGCTCGATGTACTCGCGGAACGCCCTGTCGAACCGCTCGTGCCCCAGCACGAACTCGCGCAGCTGCCAGAGCGCGGCCGCGGGCTTGCCGTACGCGAGGTACCCAAGCCGCCCCCGCCAGATGTTGTCGGGATACGTCATCATCGGCTGCTGATTGTGCTGGCGCTGGTTCTCCAGCACGTCCGACGCGGTGCCCCGCCCGCTCTCGCGCCGCTCGCCCCAGAAGTCCTGTGTCGTGTAGATGTTGACGAAGCTGTTGAAGCCCTCGTCCATCCACGCGTACCGCCGCTCGTCGGTGTTCACCAGCATCGGGAACCAGTTGTGCCCGAACTCGTGGTCCGTCACCCCGTAGAGCCCGCGATCGCTCTGGCGTCCTCCGCAGAACACGATCCCCGGGTACTCCATCCCTCCCACGCGTCCGTTCACGTTGACCGCCACCGGGTAGGGATAGGGATGCCACATCTCCGAATTGAAGCCGATCGAGTGCTGCGCGTAGCGCACGGCCTCGCCCCACGTCTCGGCGCCCTCCTTCGGGTACACGGCCTGCACGAAGACCCGCCCGTCGGGCGCCAGTGCGGAGCCCGGCACGTCCAGCCCCGCCCCGTCCCAGATGAACGCGCTGCTCGAGGCCCACGCGAACGTGCGCACGTCCTCGGCGAGGAACCGCCACGTCAGGTCGCCTTCACCGGCCGGCCAGCTCGCCGCCTCCGCGACCTCCTCCGCCCCGCGGATCGTCACCGTCTCGTCGCTGGCCAGCGCCGCCTCGTACCGCCGCCGCGCCCCCTCCGTCAGCACCTCCCCCGGGTTCTGCAGCACGCCGGACGAGACCACCACGTGCGAGCGCGGCGCGGTGATCGCCACCTCGTAATCCCCGAAGTTCGTGTAGAACTCCCCCTGCCCGAGATACCCCATCGTGTTCCAGCCGTCCACGTCGTCGTACACCGCGACCGCCGGGAACCACTGCGCGATCTCGAAGATCGTCCCCTGCTCCACCTCCTCCACCGCCAGCCTGTCCGCCCCGAACGGAGGCACGCGGAACTCCCACGCGATCTCGAACGTGTACTCCTCGCCGGGCCCGATCTCGCCCGGAATGTCGATCCGCCCCATCGCGTCGTACACGTGCATCTCGAGGCTCTGCCCGCCCGATCGCACGTACGCGATCTCGTACCCGCCGTGGAACCCCTCGCGGTACCCGAACCGCGACCCCGGCTCCTTCGTCAGCGCCCCGTTCGAGTCGGCGCGGAAGAGGTTCTGCTCGAGATGCACCCAGAGGTAGTCGAGCGTGTCCGGCGAGTTGTTGTGGTACGTCACGGTCGCCACGCCGCTCACGGAGCGCTCCGCCTCGTGCAGCCTCGCATCGATCCGGTAGTCCACGCGCTGCTGCCAGTACCCCGGCCCCGGCGCACCCGCGCCCGTCCGCGCGGCGTCCGGATCGGGCCAGGCCAGCGGCGCGAAGATGTTCGTCCCCTCGAACCCGAACGGCTGGCGGAACGCGGCGTCCGACGTCGGCCCCGCCGGCGCGTCGCGCCGGGCCGCCGGCTCCGTCGCGAGCGACGCTCCCGCGCCGGCCCGCTCCCCCTGGTCGTCCGCCGTCCCCCGACCCGCGCACCCGCCGAGCGCCCACGCCGCCACCCCGACCCACCCGACGCACAGCCCTGCCCGCATCCGAAGCTCCTCGTCCGCAAAGGGAAGCGACAGCATAAGCGATCCGTCCCCGCCGGCTGCGCCCCCCGCCCGAGCCCGAAACCCTCGCCCCGCCCCCGCCAATAATCACCCGATGCCGTGCCTGGTCGGTGCCATCGCCTTCTTCTTCCCGCGCCTGGCGATCATCCTCGTCGTCATCTTCTCCGACTACATCGGCAACGCCTACCAGACCACCATCTGGCCGCTCCTCGGCTTCTTCTTCATGCCACTCACCACCCTCGCCTACGCCTTCGCCATCAACAACCACGGGTCCGTCAGCGGCATCTACCTCGTCCTCGTCATCCTCACCGTGCTGATGGACCTCGGCATCCTCGGCGGCGGCGGGCACAGCGCCACACGCGCTCGCAAGCTGCGCCGCGCCGACTGACCGGCCCGACCCCCCGCCCCCGAGCCCGAGCCCCGCTCACGCTCCCGCGAGCGGCTTCTGCAGCATGCACAGCCCGCACCCGTCCGCGTACGCGCTCGACTCATCCGCGTGCGGGCTGCCCTCGAGCATGATCGACCCGGCCTCGGGGTGCCGCGGCAGCCACTCCTCGAGCGCCCGGCGCACGCCCCCTTCCCCCGTCCGGTCCCACTGCCGCGCGTGCTCGGAGCAGTCGTGCAGGAACATCAGCCCGCCCGGCGCCAGCGCCCCCCACCACAGGTCAAGCTCGCGGAGCGTGTGCGCGTACTGGTGCGACGAGTCCACGATCACGCACCGCGGCGACCGCCCCAGCACCGCCGCCGCCGCCGTCGGCATCGCCGGCGCCGCCGAGTCGTTCACGATCAGCGTCACGTACTTCCCGAGCCCGGCCCGCTCCACCCACCCGCGCGTGTACTCCGTCGCCTGCTGGTTCGTGTCGATCGAGACCAGCCCATTCTCCGCCCCCATCCGGCGCAGCATGAAGCCCAGCAGCAGCGTCGAATACCCCTTGTAGTGCCCGAGCTGCACGATGGACCGGATCCCGCTCCCCATCACGAACGCCTGCAGCACCGAGAGCATCGGCACCGCCATCTCGCCCCCCGACCCCGCGCGGTCCGTCTCCTCGAACCACGCCTCGAGAAGCCCCCACTCCTCCTCCGAAAGATCCGAATAGACCGGCGGCGCATACCGCCGCTGGCCGAGCTGATGCCACCAGTACCGCGCCTGCGAGCGCTCGCCGAAGTCCGTCGAACGCGCGAGCGGCGTCGCGCCCGGCGCCCCCTGTGACCTTGTCTCGTTCATCGGCCGCGAGTCTAACCGAGCGGCCGCGCCCCCGCCCCGGCCCGCAACCCCCACCGTGCCCGGAACTTCATCCAGCTTTCACCCCGCGTTCACACCCCTGCCGCACGATTCCCATGAACGCCCCACGGACCGGGGCGAGAGGAGGCTCAGATGCACCGGACCGCAGCCCCGCTCTACCTCGCCGTCGCCGGCCTCCTGGCGTTCCCGCTGGCGTTCGGCTGCCAGTCGGACCGCTCCCACGTCGTCGGCGAGGAGGTCGGCTTCTGGATCGACGCCAGCGACACCGACATCGTCGAGGGCGAGCTCGTGACGCTCACCGCCCACGACCGAAACACCGTCGGGCGCGAGGCGAAGGTGGAGTGGAAGACCACCGCCGGCGAGGTCGAGACCGAGGAGAACGGGCGCGTCGCCCGCGTCAGCTTCGACGAGCCCGGCACCTACACCGTCACCGGCCGTCTGGTGCTCGACGGCCAGATCGTCCGCGAGGACTCGGTCGATATCGAAGTCCGGAGAATCAGCTAGCAGCAGGCAGCGCCAACCCAACCCGATTCCGTGGCGACGCGTGGTCAAAGTCGGCTCGAAAGAGCAGACGAATCACGCGTCGCCGCCTTTTGGCGTGACAGGGGTGACAGGGGTGACAGGGGTGACAGGGGTGACAGGGGTGACAGGGGTGACAGGGG
>CAYTAH010000030.1:55201-57144 GCA_964435785.1 uncultured Phycisphaeraceae bacterium
GGGGTGACAGGGGTGACAGGGGTGACAGGGGTGACAGGGGTGAACGATCGTACGGAGAATCACTTCCCTGATTGCGGGCGCATGGTCCAGCGTTCGGAGTGGGCGATGATGCCGACCAGCGTGCTCAGGATGCGCTCATAGGTGTCGTGAAGCTCTCGTCCGGCAGCGCTCTCTAGATAGCCACACGCAACCACATAGCGGAGCCAATCCTGAGTCTCCGCCGCTTCGGACTCCGCGTCGCTGAGCTTGGCAACGAACGCCGCTTCGTATCGCCGCTTCCTCCACGCTTCCGTGATGTTGACCGTCACAGATCGCGACGAACGTCGGATCTGATCAGTCAATGAGTATGTCTCCTCCTTCGGAAAGAACTTGCTCAACTCAAACACCCGCATCGACGCGCTGAACGATCGCCTCCACACCTCCAACTCACGATGCGATGTCGGTCGCCGCCGCCCATCGCTCCCACCGCTTGCCCCCTGCGTCGCAGTCTTCTTCACCCCTGTCACCCCTGTCATCCCCTACCCCGCCCTATCCAGCAACCTATAACTCACCGCCTCCGTCACGTGCCCCACGCTCAACCTGGCCTCTCCCGCGAGGTCGGCGATCGTCAACGCAACGCGTCTGATCTTGTCGTACGCCCGCGCGCTCAGCTTCAGCTCCGTCATCGCGTGCCGCAGCACCTCGCGGCACGCGTCGTCCATCGGCGCAAGCTCGTCGAGCTGACGCCCGCTCAGCCGCGAGTTCGGCAGCCCCTCGCCCTGGCGCGCGATCTGCCGCTCCCGCGCGGCCGCGGCCATGTCCCGCATCTGCGCCGAGCTCGTCCCGTTCCGACCCGCCCGCCCCGTCAGCTCGTCGAACGGCACCGCCGGCGCCTCCACGTGGATGTCGATCCGGTCCAGCAGCGGCCCCGAGATCTTCGCGAGGTACTTCTCCATCGCCCGCCGCCCCACCTCGCCCGCGGGCATGTCCCCCTTCGGCGTCGGGTTCATCGCCGCCACCAGCATGAAGCTCGCCGGGAAACGCAGCGTCCCGTGCGCCCGCGCGATCGTCACCACGTGGTCCTCCAGCGGCTGGCGCAGCGTCTCGAGCACCATCCGCGGAAACTCGGCCAGCTCGTCGAGGAACAGCACCCCCTTGTGCGCCAGCGAGATCTCCCCCGGGCGCGGGATGATCCCGCCCCCCACCACCGCCGCCGAGCTCGCGGTGTGGTGCGGCGAGCGCACCGGGCGCGACGTCACCAGCCCCTGCCCCGGTGCCAGCACCCCGGCCGCCGAATAGATCCGCGTGATCTCGATCGCCTCGTCCGGCGTCAGCGAGGGCAGGATCCCGGGCAGCGCCTTGGCCATCATCGTCTTGCCCGTCCCCGGCGGCCCCAGCAGGATCAGGTTGTGCGACCCCGCCGCGCTGATCGTGATCGCCCGCTTCACACCCTCCTGCCCGCGCACCTCCGCGAAGTCGATCGGCGCCTCCGCCTGATGCAGCAGCCCCGCCACGTCCGGCGCCGCCTGCGGCTGCAGATCCAGATGCCCCGTCAGCAGCCCCACAAGCTCCGCCAGCGTGCTCACGCCGTACACGTCGATCCCCGACACCACCGCCGCCTCGGCCGCGTTCTCCGCCGGCACGATCGCGGCCCTCGCCCCCGTCGCCCTCGCCATGCTCGCCAGCGCCAGCGCCCCCTTGATCGGCCTCACCCGCCCATCGAGCGCCAGCTCACCCGCCATCACCGCCGTGCGGTAATCGAGCCCCGCCTCCGGCCGGTCGCGGATCACGCCCCCCACCACCAGCATCCCCACCGCGATCGGCAGGTCGTAGACCGGCCCCTCCTTCTTTAAGTCCGCCGGCGCCAGGTTGATGAGCAGCCGCCCGCTCGAGGGGTAATACCCCGAGTTCATCAGCGCCGCCCACACCCGCTCCAGCGACTCCTTCACCGCCGCGTCCGGCAG
>CAYTAH010000031.1:0-56026 GCA_964435785.1 uncultured Phycisphaeraceae bacterium
GAATCGGTTGATGCCATGGCGGCTACGACTCCGCACATTGCGTGAAGCAGCGCACGAACGCGCACGCTGATGCACGGCGAAGCGCACCACAGCACTGTGACATGTTGGCCTCTCTTTGAGCGATGCTGCGTCCGCGATCATGGTGGCGTAGCGATGGTCGTGTGGAAGTCGCGCGGTGCTCGCTCCCAGCAGCCACTGGGCACCCGCCCTCGCACACGGACAGGGTACCGAAGCGATGGCCGATTCTGCGCGGGAGCACCGGCGAGGGTCAGCAGTGCACATCGGTGAGTCCGGCGCTCGGCGGTCGAGCATCAATCGTGGGCACACCCGTGTGCGAGCGACCAACCTCTCACGCTACCCGTTTGTCCATGACCATCTACTGCGCAAGGAAGCGGTAATGCTGTCGAAGGTCGGCATCAGGTGAGCGCGGCTCACGCGCTCCGTCCAGAGTCTCCGGATCAGGGGTTCCGCCTCCGTCAGCGGCAGGGTGATCTTGCGGAGCATAGGCTGCCCGCTACTGCCGTAGACCTGCGCGACTCGTGTCGCGAGATCCGGCCAGCGACCCCATGCCACGAAAAGGTTGAAGCACTCGACGTCGTAGACGAACAAGCCGTGCTGGGCATGGAGGAAGCTCATCTGATGCCTGGGAACCTGGAGCACCCGAATCGCTCCGCTCGGTTCCATCATCGAAGGATGGGGTCGGAGGGCCCAGACCACAATGTGGTCAGCGTTCGGCCGGGCCTCAATCGCGAACTGCGCGGCGAAGAACGCCGCGACGAGGGGCTGGCGAGTAAAATCGAGGAGTCGTGTCGGGATGCCGTGATGCTGGGCCAGGGCGAAGGCCGTTGGGAGCGGCAAGTTGTCAGCGAAGTCCCAATTCGCGAACTCCCCATAGAACGCATCCTTCCAGCGGCTGTGCGCATGGAGCGGAGTCTGGACCGGAAGGGGGAACCCGAGTTCATCCGTAAGCGAGACAAAGTCCTCGATCGCCACGCGTTCGATCAGGCTCATCCTAAGGGCTTCCCGGTACCGTTGTCTTGTCGGTTCGTTCGCGCGCCGGACCGCCATCGCGTCGGCCAGCACGCGCTCGAGTGTCTCGCAGGTTCTCGCGTCGAGCGACGCGAGTTCCGCCCAGGTACCAGGGCGCAGGGCCTTCGGCATGAGCGGCCACGATGCGTCGGCCTGTCCACGGAACACCCAAGGGGAGAGCGTGCCGGCTTTGCACCAATGCTCGGCCGAAGGCCGCAGCACGTCGAGGAACTCCTCCGCGCTTGAGCAGGGGAGTTCCTCGATGGTCTGGTTGTCACGAAACAAGCTGCATCGGTTCATCCGAATCGGTCCCCATAATTGATGCCGAATCGCCTCTGGCGGAGGCTCTTCGTCGAACCACGGAACCCATGCCGGCGACGCATCACGAACCCGCTATATTGCCGGTGCCGGCTCCAGATCCTCGGGGAGCACGTTCCCGGACTCGAGACGTGCTTCCCGCCGCGCACGGCGTTGCGAAGCGAGGGCGAGCGTCTGGATGAGCGACTCACCATCCTCGATCGTGCGGACGTGCTCGAAATCCATCCTGCCCCCGATGAAGTGTTCTTCGAAGAGGTTCAGCAGATCACGTAATGACTCCAGCGCATCAGCAACCGCTTTCCGGCTCGAAGGCGGTAACGGGTCGGTGTGTGCCGCGCCCATGGCGAGGGCGAGGTCGCGGTGCGCCAAACGGCGGTGCCTCCACGCTCGTGCAAACTCGCATCGCGAGCGGGCGATATCGATCAAGGCCTTCGCTCGGGACGCGAGCGCCGAGTCAGTCACCAACAGCGGTAGACGCGTGATCGTGAGGTTGTCCTTGCCGGCGGACTTCGGAGGATCGGTAAGCCTGGCAATACTGAGCAGGATGTCCTCCCACATTACTTCCTGGACCACTCCGAAGAGGAACGAGGCCGTCTCATTGAGCAGATCGATCCGTTCGGGTGAATGTGCAAAGAGCTTTCGGTACTCCAACCACTTCGCGTGAAGCCACGCGACCTCGTTCTGCAAGTTGTTGTAAAATGGCCCAAGCTCGGAACCCATCGCGAGGGTGTGGCTGGCAAGAACTTCGTCGGGCGTGGAATCAGGTGCCATTCATTGGCTCCATACAGAAGGCTCGATCACGGAGTGTAGGCCGGTGCCCAAGCTCCGGAGGCATTCGGAACCCCAAGCGGCTCCGGGCGGAGTCCCCTGCCGCGTGGCTTCCGGTAGTTTCCTGCTCATTCAGACGTAGCGGGGCCGTCGGCCAAGCCGGGCGGAGCGGCACTCAACTGTGGGCGTGGTAATCCAATTGCGGCTCACGCTCGAGCGGTCGCCGGGCATAGAGTGGAGTTATGAACATTCGCCTCGTGGAGCGCCTCGGGCGCGGTGCGAACGGGACCGTGTATCACGGCGTCGATGAGGACCTTGACCGCGATGTGGCGGTGAAGTTCTTCGACAATAGCTTTGAGAGCGTGCGACTACAGGTAGATCAGCACGCGGCCGCTCTGAAGAGGATCGCGCACCAGAATGTCGTGGCGATTCATGGCGTCGCGCATCTCCGACGCCTCGAAGCGGACGAGACTGCCGCACCGGAACTGGCGCTGGTGATGGAGTACGTCCCGGGGACAAGCTTCGGCGGGTGGCTTGCCCTCCCGGGCAAGTCGCTCGACGATTTGGAGCGGGTTGCGACCGGGCTACTGGACGGCGTCGAAGCGTTCCACGAGCAAGGGCTCGCCCACGGGGACCTGCATCAAGCCAATGTGCACATCTCCGCGGGCATCGCCAAGATTCTTGACCCGATGGAGCACGATCCAGTCTCTGTCCGGACGACCACGCTGAATAGGGACGCCCAGGCACGTGACGCCCGGTCTGCCCTGGATCTGCTCCGACAGGCGGGCGCCGAGTTTGGGCTTCCGAACACCGCGATGGAGGACCTCCGTGCGGCGGGCCGACCGGTCCAGACGATCAAGCAGGTACGCGAACGGTTCGCGCGGGCAATCGAGAGAGCACGGTCCGGCGAGGCAGAGGCCGATCCGTCGAGGGAGCTCTATCGCCGCTGCCGAAGGGCACAAGACCGCGGCTCGACCACACGTCTCCAGGAACTCTGGAAAGCCTGCATGCGAGACCTCGAGCCGCGGCTGGCGGCGATCAGGGATGGGAACTGGAGGGTCTCCCAGCTCCCCGCCGAGAGGCACGCGCTCATGCACAAGGGGCTGAGTGCGATCGCAGATGTGCTTGCCTTCTGTCTGGCCGCCGCGGAATCGGCGGACCGACCCGCCCATAGTGGGGTGCTCAAGATCAACCGTGTGCTCCATGTTGAATGGCCGGAGAGCGGGCAGTCGGTGTGGGTCAACTTCCCGAAGTCGATGTACTTCTGTGCCGCGCACTTCGTGGGCGCTGCGGCGGTCCTGAACGGCAACTCTGACGTCGCCATTGGGCTGGCCCGGCATGTACCGCCGCAGTGGCACGAACGGCACGCCCCGCTCTGGCGACGGTCTGACCTAATCGCAAATGCGCCGGCGATCGACCTCGACCCTGATTCGGTCTGGCGGTTCTTGCGAGACTGCTATTCGGCGATCGGCGTGCTCAGGGACGTGTTCGCGACCGAGATGGACTTCCGCATCGGACTCCACGGCTTCAACTTGATCTTGTCGTTGTGTGAGTTCGTGTCGCTGCCAGAAGAGAGATACCGCTCCGCCGAGAACATGCAGATGTTTCGACTAAGCCCAGAAGTCCCGCCGCATTGGCTGGAAATGACCAGCCAAGAGTTTGTGGAGGTGTGGTCGACGTTCGAAGGGTCGCGCGTAGCCGGCAAGCTGCTCCAGGGCGCAGTGCTCAGCGGTAATGCGGCCCGTGAGCTGTGGCCGATATGGGTCCGGACGCTGATCGGTGTGAGGGAATCAGGGCGTGCTTTCTTTGGGGCGAGCATCCCAGATTGGATTTCGCACACGCTTCCGGGCGATCCTGTGAAGATCTTCAGCGAGGGATTGCGTGAATCCACGTGAAGGGTCGGCGTCGATGCTGGCGACCAGTTGCACACAACTGTCATCCGGCTCTTCGCCGCACTTCGCGCTCGTCTTGAGGTGGGCGATGGCGTCCCGAAGATCGGTCCAGTCGGCGTCGGAGCGGCCGGTAACCCTGTACTGGAGGGGCACGGGCCGGCCCTCGTTCCCGTGCATGATCTCGAGGAGCGTGATCTCGCCGGCGTCGAGATCGGCAACGGCGGCGTCGAAGAGGGCGTCGAGGAGGCCGTCGCGTGTGGTCTGGGCCGAGGTCAATGCCGCCTTCGCCGTGCTGTAGGCGGTGAGGTCCTGCCGCGAGGCCTGACCGGCGCGGACGAGCCTTCCGAGTCGGTCCACGTCGGCCTGGGCGTCGCGGACCCCTTGATCGGCGTTCTGGAGGGAGGTCCACCGTGCCTCGTCGAGGTGGGACTTGGCGTCCGCGCCCCCATTCGTGGCATCCACGTCGGAACATCCCGCGGCGGTGAGGGTCTCGGCGCTGAGCCCGACGCGCATGAGCGTCGCCTCGAGCTCGCTGGCGGTGGGGACCTCGAGCATGGCGGCGCGCCTCGCGGGGAAGACGCCGTACGAGGCGAGCGCCGCGAGCGTGACGGCCGTGCCGGCGACGGTGAGCGCGAGGACGGGCGTGAGGGTCCCGACGCGGAACCAGGCGGGTGGTCTAGGTGACATGGTGGTGCTCCTAACTCTCCGGGCGCGGCCGTCCGCGTCACGATCTGCATGGATACCGCGCGGGGACTCCGGTGCCAAGAGGAACCGCCGACGATTGAATGGCGGTTTACATGTTCCGCGCAGAACGGACGGACGCGTGAACCGCGGTTCACCTGTTCCGTGCTCTGCCATGACGACGCAGATTCGATCGTTGAATCGTGGTTCACGCGTTCCGAGCTGAACGCGTAAACCGTCATTCATACATTGCGAATTCATCTTGTGTGGCCCGAGCCGGTGCGTGTAGGTTCGCTCATTGCGGGCCGTGTTGCCTGCGCAGGGAGAGCCGCCATGAGCACCACCCGGACGAGCGATCGAATCGAGAGCCGTAACGAGATGCGCGACCTTTTGGCAGGCCGCAAGCGGTCCGGGCCGATCTCATCGGCACAGGGCCGTGTGCTCCTGCACGCCCCTCTACTCTGCCTTGTTGCGGTGAGCACGGCGTTCGCGGACGACCTTCTGGTCGTCCATACCGACTCGCTCACGGCGTACAAACCTGGATCCGCGAGCTCGGTGCAAGACATCCGGCCGATGGCAGCGCAGCGCGGCGTGGGCATTGACGGCGCACTGCGCGCGGGCGGTTCGTTCGGATGGGCGATGCAGGGCAATCCGTTCGAGTCGGCGATCGCGGGTGAGACGCTCGAAGAGCTGCGAATCGCGACGGGGGCGTACGCGCCGCTGGAGATCGATCTGGCCCTTCCCGCTGAGGTGCCCTGGATCGTCGGGCGCACGTTCAATGCCCGCCAGGAAACCAGCGGCGGTTCTCACCGGGATAGCAACGGCTACCAGGGCAGGAACTGGTTCCAGACGAGCCAGCCGGAACTCGTCTTTGTCGACAACGACTCGAACGGCGGCACGAGGGAGCTGGAGGACCTGATCTACCTGGTGTACGGGGCGGATCGGTACATCGAGTTCAGGCGGTCCGACGACGACGTGGACACGTTCCGCGGCGTGAACGGCGCCGCCGGGGTCATCGAGTACGAGTCGGGCTCGCCGGACGTGTACGTCTATTACGACCTCCACGGGAACCGGACGTACTTCTTCGGGGGCAACACCTCGGGCGGGGCCGATTGGCAGATCTGGAAGTTCGTGGATCCGGCCGGCAACACGGCGTATGTAGGCGACGCCACGACGGCGAGCACCGCCGAGACGAATGGATATGACGCCTCGGGTCGGATCCTTTATGCCTACGACTCGGCGGACCGCAGGTACAGCTACAGCTACTCGCAGCTGGACACCGTGTACCGGCTGACCGAGGTCAAGGCCGAGACCAAGACCGGCGGCACATGGTCGAACCCGACGGGCGTGGCCGAGGTAGGGAAGGTCGGCTACGGCTACTACCAGACCGGAGATAACGACCATGGCGACAACGGGAACCTCCAGCTTGTGACGGTGACGGTGCCGCTCTCGAACACAGCCGATAGCGAGGTGATCGCGAAACGGAAGCACTACCGGTACTGGAAGGGCACGTACGACGCCACCAACAACCCGGGGCACCAGTACACGATCAAGATGTCCTTGGGGTTCGAGGGCGTACGCAGGGCGGACTGGGATCCCGACGGAGCACTGGACGGGAGCGTGTTTAGCGAAGACGATGTGGATCTCAAGGCGTACTCGGACGCCTACTTCAAGTACGACAGCAGCTACCGCGTCGTGAGCGTGTTCTTCAACGGCGAGTGCGGCTGCGGCGGAGGGATCGACGGGGAGCACAAGCTGACCTACGCGAACAACCCCTCCTTCAGCAACACGTCCGGCTACGACACGGCGTGGCACCGCCGCGTGGTGGTTGAGCCGCCCACCGGCGGGTCGTGGGTCACGCAGTATATGGACGAGGTGGGTCAGCCCCTTTCGCGTGTGTTGACCGACATCGATCCAACCAGTTCCAATCCCGCACCCGAGAAGTGGGTCACGCAGGTGGTCCGCAACAGCGATGGCCAGGTGACGGAGACGCATACGCCGGCCAATATCACGGGCTACACCCATGATAGCGGCGGGAACCCCAGCGGCGCGATCACGACGAGCTCTTCGGCGGGCCTGGCGTGGTACCACGAGCGCGTGTCGAGCGGCAATACGAAGGGCTTTCTCCAGGGCATGCGTCAGAAGGAGGGCTCGGGCAGTCTCTCGACGAACTCGACGTACGTGTCGTGGACGCAGTACGCGACGCGGGACCTGAACATCGCGACGGGCGTGAACGTCACCAGGCCCGTCGTGGAGAAGTCCAGGGCCTTCCACACGGCGACGACGGACTCGGGCGCCAGCGCGAACTACAACGAGACGACCCGCTCCTTCTCGTGGTGGTCCGGCACGAACACGAACGTGCTCTACATCGGGCTCAAGCAGGTGACGACGACGGCGCCGACGGTGAGCACGGGCAACAACGGCTCGGGGTCAGCGACGAGCACCAAGGACTACTTCCGAAAGGCTGGCACGCTCGCCTTCACCGAGTCCGCCCGCGGCATCGTGCAGTACATCAAGCGCACCAATGATCAAGTAGCAGCGGTAGTCGAGGACGCGAAGACCGACACCGGGACGACAGTGCCCTATGCCACAGGCGAGCACCCGAACACCGACTTCGGCATCGCCTCGTCGACAGCCGGTAAGCACCGGATCACGAGCCACACCTACGACGCCCAGGGACGACTATCCACGACGATTCTCCGCGACGGTGGGACGCCTCAGAGAACCACGATGAAGTGGTACGGCAGGCTCGGGGACGACCGGCTCGTGACCTTCAACATCCCGCTGGTGGCGAGCTATCACGGGCCGGCGGGTGGAACCGTGACGAACCAGTCCGGAGAGACGGAAGAGTGTGCGACCATCGACATCACCGATATAGACGCCTTGCCAGAGGATTGGCTGAAACGGGCGCGTCACAACATTCGAGTACGACGCGGCGGGACGGTTGACGGCCACGATCGGGAATGACGATCCCAGCCAGACTCCGCCGTTCGCCACGGCCGCCCGCGACCACGATGTATACACCCGCTACGAGTACGATGACGGTCTCCAGACCAAGCTCTGGGTGGACCTCGACGGTGACGACAACGAGGACTCCGACGACCAGGTCACGCAGTACATCTACGGGACGACCAAGGGGACGGCCGGCTCGGGCACACCCGTGCAATCGGCGATCGGCACCGGCCACCTTCTCCGCGAGGTGGTCTACCCGCCGCAGTCGGGCGGTCAGTCGGCCGCGGACCGGACGGTGACCTACGCCTACAACGCCCAGGGCGAGCAGGTATGGATGAAGGGCCAGGAGGGTAACGTCACCGAGACGGATCTCGATACCGCGGGGCGGGAGACGCACCAGCGCGTCACCACGCTCGCCACTGGCTTCGACGGGGCGGTCCGGCGCATCAGCACAACGTATCTCACCCGCGGCATGGTGGACAACCGCAATTTCGACGTGCTCTACACCCTCGACGCGCTCAACCGGCTCCAGCGCGCCGAGGAGGGCACGCTGACCTTCCCCGGCGGCACGCCCACGCTCTCCAACCGCTCGCGCGACGAGCGGTGGCTTGACTCCTCGGGCAACCTTGCCCTCTCCCAGACCGGCAACTGGCTGAACCGTCGCTTGGACCTGGACGGCAACGGCGTGTTCACCGGTACGGGCGAGCTGGACGAGACCAACACCTTCAGCCTGGCCAACGAGCTCAAGGCCCGCGACACGGACTCCAACGGGACAGACAACTTCACCTTCGGCTACGACAAGGTGGGCAACGAGACCGACGACGGCGAGGACTACACCTACGTCTACGACCCCTGGGGGCGGGTTCGTCAGGTGAAGAACCGATCAAACTCCAACCTCGTGGCGGAGTATCGCTACAACGGCCTGGGATTCAAGACCGGGTGGCATTACGATGCGAACACCAGCGGGGCCGTGGACGGGAGCGACCCTTGGTACTGGTTCTGCTACGACGAGGACTGGCGGATGGTGGCGACGTTCCGGGACACCGACTCGAACCCCAAGGAGGTCTTCGTCCACCACAATGCCGGGCTCGGGGGACACGGGGGAAGTTCGTATATTGACAGCGTGCTCTTGCGGGACCGGGACGCCAGCACGGTGTGGACGAGTGCCGCGGATTCGAACCGCGAAGAGCGGCGGTACTACGCCCAGAACTGGCGGTCGGACGTGAGCGCGATCCTGACGAGCGACGGCAAGATGGTCGAGTGGGAGAAGTATTCAGCCTACGGCGTGCCCTTCGCGCTGCCGGCGGGAGACACCGACTCGGACGGCGACTTCGATCCGAACGACGCCGCGGCGATCCTGTTCAGCGGCGGCTACGACGTGCGCCAGGACGCCGAGTTGGACGGCGACGTGGATACCGCCGATGCGACGTACGCCAACTCGATCACCGGGGGGTATCAGACCCTGGGGCGGGGGCTGCTCTCAAGCACCGCGGTCAACAACCGGCGGGGGTATGCGGGGTACGAGTACGACCCGACGTTCGAGGGGGCAGGACGCCACCTGTACCACGTCAGGCATCGTGTGTATGACGCGGATATCGGGAGGTGGACGCGCAGAGACCCCCTGGGGTACGTGGATGGAACGAGCCTGTATGAGTATGTTCGCAGTCGAGCGATCACGACGATCGACCCTATGGGACAGGCAAGCGCTTCGTGTGCCTCGAGCTGCGGCGGGGTGCCCGATCCGTGCGCGGCGGAGAGGCTGAATTGGCTTGCAGCAAAGGCGGCTCTGGCTTCGGCGTTGTCATGGCTTGCAGGCTGCTTCTTGGTTCCCCCGCCTGGCAACTTCATATGCGCCGCTGCAGCAGGCTCGGCAGCGATCGCGGCCGACTTTGCTCAGCGGAGTGCATGCATTTCGCTGCAAGCTTGTGAGATGGCGAACGCGGGTACGGTGTTCACTTTCTGCGATAACGGCGGAGTCTGGCCTCCGGGCTTCACACCGCCTCCACCCCCTCCGCCCTACAAGAGAGACCCAGAATGGCCCACCTATCCTGGGCCGGGCGGACAGTGTCGTATTTGAAGGGCTGCGGGATGAGGCCTCGCGCGACTGGTCACGGTTCAGGGAGTTCTTGCAAGGGGGTGCTCGTGCTACTATGATAGATGGATGCGTGACTCGTCTGGTTACAGCAACCGCTTCGTCGTCGCCCTGCGGGTGGGCCTCTTTGGCGCGGCTCTCGTCGGTGCCATCTTGGCTGCCGCGCTGGCACGGAGCTGGTCGGTGCTTCTACTGGCGTTGTCGATTATTGCAGGAGTGACCATGCAGCTTTTGCAGGAACGACTAGGCGAAAGAGACAAGTGATTTGTTCGGCGCAACGTGGCCACCGCCGTGGGGAGACGCACCAGCGCGTCACCACGCTCGCGAGCGGCTTCGACGGCTCGGGCGCGAGGCCCGTACTGTTCCACTCTTCGAGCGATGGCCGATTCGCGGAGTCACCGCTGCTCCCAGCACCTCCGGCCGCGAGAGCCAAGCGGGCCTTCGGCCGAGGTCGCGCAGCGGCAGCGCCGGGACGGCATGCGGTTGGTTTGATGTCGATCGGGGTCAGCCGCTCACGCGGCGCGGTGGTACGACCGCAGCAGTCCGCCCAGCCGCTCGCGGCACTCGACCCGATCGACTGGCCGCGGCTCAGCCGCGCCATCGATCAGCCGGTTGCCGAGGCCCTGATGATTACGATCCAAGGTGGTAATGAGTCGCGAACTCGTCGATGGCGTGCCGCAGGTGGCGCTCGCCGATCGGCACGATCCTGGACAGGCACTCTTCCTTGATCGAGCGCACGAACCGCTCGGCGTAGGCGTTGAGGTTCGGGCTCTGCGATGGGAGCATCACCGGCTGGACTCCGGCCGACCGCAGCAGCGCCGGAAGGTCGCCGCGGAAGAGCGGGTCGCGGTCATGGATCAGGTAACGGTGCTTGAGGAGGAAGCCGTCGACGAGGGATCGCGTGATCCGCGACGCCCACTCCCCGGTCGGCTGGTCGGTGATCCCGGCGATGCGGACCCGCCGAGACTCCACGTCGATGACGAAGAACACGTAGAACCGGGTCAGGCCGCGGAGCGTCCACGCTTCGACGGTGAAGAAGTCGGCCGCGGCGATGGCCTCCCAATGGGCCTTGAGGAACACGCTCCAGGGCGTGTGCCGCTGGGGCGCGGGCTCGAGGCCGTGCTCCTTGAGGATGCGCCGGATGGTCGAGCGGCCGACTCGGTGGCCGAGGTTGGCGAGAGCGCCCTGGATGCGGCTGTATCCCCATCCCGGGTTCTCCGAGGCCATCTGCACGCACAGCTCCCGGATCGTCCGCATGACCCCGGCGCGGCCGCGCCGGCGCTTTGCGCTGCCGTCGTACTTGCGGGCGATGAGCCGCCGGTGCCAGCGGAGGATTGTGTCGGGGGTAACGATGGTGCAGACCTCGGCGAGAAGCCCGCGGCCGAGGGCTTTCCCCCGGATCGCCAGGCGCCGCCGCTGGTCGTCGCTGAGCAGAAGCCGCCTCCCCCCGAGCTGCTCGCGGAGCACGCGGTTCTCCTCGCGCAGGTACTCGATCGCCCGCTGCTGCCGCTCGTTGAGCCAGCCCGCGAGCATGACCGCGAGGACGTGGAGCGCTGGGTGCATGCGGGCCAGGCTATCGGGAACCACCGTTCGAACCGAGCCGGCGACGCCGACGGCCGCGGAAGCGCTCCGGCTTCCGGACGACCAGCCCCGGGGGCGGGAACGCCCACGGTGCCGACCCCGCGGGAGCGGGGGGCGGTGGGGGCAAGCGATCGGGTCCGTTGCCGAGTCGAGCCCGAGGCGTGCGGCGCATGCGGCGCATCCCTTCCCTACCCGCTCCAAATAGTGATGGCGCGCAAGGGGCTGTCCTAGCGGTCGTAGCGCCGGTGGAATCCTGTGCGTCACATTTTGCGTCGTGCTCTGCGTGACATACGCGAAACGGCCTTGTTTTCTAGGCAAAACGCGAAAGGTCTCGGGGGTTCGATTCCCCCCGGCTCCATTCTCGAAGGCTTGCGCACCGGGTTGCACCGGGGGGCACGCCTTTGCTTTTGGCATCGTTGCGCGGGAGGCCCTGAGCACGCGATCAGGCGATCCGGTGCGCCGTGCGTTCGGCGCGGCCGCAGCAGCGTCACTGGTTGCGTCACCATGTGACCGGAAGCGTGCCCCCGCGAGCGCGGGGCAGCGGCCTGGAGCCACGGCGCATCGCTCGCGGAGTGACGATGTTCCAGATAAGGCGCGGCGCGACAGGTCTGGCCGAGTATGATGATTTCATTCGCGGCGAGCCCCGCCAGGGGCGGAACGCGAAGATCCCGACGCACTCCTCATGCCCGAGCTGCTGCACCGACGACCCGTCACGGGCATCTGGAGGTCGCGTCATGAAGCTCTACGTCGGAAACCTCTCGTTGGAGACCGCGGAGGCGCAGCTCCGGGAGCTCTTCGGCCACCACGGCGAGGTCAGGAGGGCCAGGCTGGCCCTCGACAAGGTGACCGGGAAGCCGCGTGGGTTCGGGTTCATCGAATTCGCGGACCGGGCCTGCGGCGTGGCCGCGATCGCCGCGCTCGACGGCAAAAGTGTCGGCGGACGCGACATCAAGGTGAAAGAGGCGAAGCCGCGGCCTCCGGCCCCGCCAGCGGTACCAGGGGGCGGCGAGCCCGTAGGCGGTTGAACTCAAGGGACGCCGTCGGCCGTAATCCGACCGGGTGGGGGCGAAAGGGCCCAGGCCTCGCGAGAGGGCACCCCTGCGGCCACCGGCGCCCGAGGTCTGCCACGTGCTGGCCCGTGGCTCGACGCGGCGGGCCTCTCGGGAAGTCTTCCCCGATCCTGGGCATTCGAGGGGCGGTCTGATCCCGGGGGGGAGGCCGGGCTATCATGATCCCGTTCAACCGAGGACGAGGCCCGGCGCGGGCTGTTCCTCGTCGATCCCGACGCACTCCTCATGCCCGAGCTGCTGCACCGGTTCACACACTCTCGGGCATTTGAAGGAAGCGTCGTATGAAGCTCTATGTAGGGAATCTCTCGTTTGACACGACCGAGTCGCAGCTGCGCGAGCTTTTCAGCCAGCACGGCCAGGTGACGAGCGCGTCGCTCGTGATGGACCGCGACACGGGCCGGCCGCGCGGCTTCGGCTTCGTCGAGTTCGCCGACGCCGCGCAGGCCCGGGCGGCGATCGAAGCCCTCAACGGGGCGAACGTCGGCGGGCGCGATCTCACCGTGAACGAGGCCAAGGCGCGTGAGCCGCGAGCCGGCGGCGGCGGCTTCGGCGGCAACCGGGGCGGCGGGAGCCGGGGCGGCGGCGGCGGGCGTTGGTGATCGCCCGAGCCCGACCCGGATGAGGGAGAGCAAGGCATTGGTCGAGCCGGGGTCGAAAGGCCCCGGCTCGCGTTCGTTCCCGAACTCGTCCCGGGGGGCGGCGGGCGTCTGGCCGGTGAGGCCCCGCGGCCCGCGGGTCGTCGGGGTCACGGGAACGGCGCCGGGGGCGGCCCGGGTTCGCGAGGCAGCTCCAGGCGTTGTAGGCTGGTGGGCGCAGCCGCAGGATCGGCGCGGCGAGAGCGCCAGCCACGCGGGAGGAGCAGCGATGACAGAGCAGAAGACACGACGCGAGTTTCTGACCGATGCCGGGTTGGCGGCGGGCGCACTGATCGCGGCGCCGGCGTTCGCCGGCGTACACCTCGGGGGGACCGACACGGTCCAGGTCGCGCTCGTCGGGTGCGGCGGGCGCGGGAGCGGGGCCGCGGAGAACGCGCTCTCGGTGCAGCGCGGCCCGGTGCGGCTGGTCGCGATGGCCGACGTGTTCGAGGACCGGCTTCGCGAGAGCCACGAGGCGCTCTCGGGGTCGGAGCTCGACGGGTTCGACGTGCCGCAGGAGCGCCGATTCATCGGCTTCGACGGGTACCGGCACGCCATGGATTGCCTCAACCCGGGCGATGTGGTCATTCTCGCGACGCCGCCGGCGTTCCGCTGGGTCCACTTCTCGTACGCGATCGAGAGGGGCCTGAACGTCTTCATGGAGAAGCCGGTGTGCGTGGACGGGCCGAGCGGCCGGAAGATGCTCGAGCTGGCCGAGCTGTCAGAGCGGAAGAATCTCAAGGTCGGCGTGGGCCTGATGTCGAGGCACAGCCTGGCGCTCCAGGAGCTTGTCCGGCGCGTGCGCGACGGCGAGCTCGGCGAGATCATCGGCCAATACGGCTACCGCATGCAGGGCCCCGTCGCCTCCTTCCGCTCCACGCCGACGCCCGCGGGCATGAGCGAGCTGGACTACCAGATCCGGCGCTTCCACAGCTTCCTGTGGGCCAGCGGCGGCGCGTTCAACGACTTCTTCATCCACATCGTCGACCACCTGTGCTGGATGAAGAGCGCCTGGCCTGTCAAGGCCCACGCCGTCGGCGGGCGTCACTACCGGAACGCGCCCTCCGGGGTTCCCTACGTGGATCAGAACTTCGACTCCTACGGCGTCGAGTACACCTATGCGGACGGGACGACGTTCGAGTTCAAGGGTCGGAACATGGACGGCTGCTTGAACAGGTTCTCGAGCTACATGCACGGCACCAAGGGCTCGGCGATCGTCTCCACCAACGGCGACTGCGGCCTGCCGTCGAGCATCCACAGCCGGCACGATCTCAGCCGCGAGAGCATCGTGTGGAGGTCCGAGGTCCCGCGCCATCAGCAGAATCCCTATCAGAACGAGTGGGAGGCGCTGATCGGAGCCATCCGCGACGACAAGCCGCACAACGAGGCGCGGCGCGGCGTCGAGGCCACGATGGTGTGCAACATGGGGCGCATGGCCGCCCATACCGGGCGCGAGGTCACCTACGAGGAGATGCTCGCGTGCGAGCACGAGTTCGCCCCCGGCGTGGCCGACCTGACGCTCGACTCGCCCGCGCCGCTCCTGCCCGACGCCGACGGGCGATATCCCGTGCCGCAGCCGGGGATCGTCACGGACCGGGAGTATTGAGGCCCGTGTAGCGCAGGGCGCAGCGCGTACATCCGCCGGGGCCTCGCACGAGCGCGCGGCCGCGAACGGCGCCCGATCAGGCGCCGGCGGCGCACGGCGGTTCCCACGCGGACGGGAAAGCCCGCCTCTCCGACGCGACGAGCGATCGCGGGGGCGAACGCGATCGCTGCCGGGCGCTATTGGAGCGCACCCGGCGGGAAGCCGAGGTCAATCGGCGTTCTCGGCTCCCACAGCCCGAGCTTCAGCCCGAGGCGGCGCCACCGTCCGAGCGAGTGCTCCCAGGTCGTCAGCGCCGTGCGGAGGCGGATCGCCGCGGGGTGGGGTGATGCTCCCAGGTGTCGCAGCATGTGCCGGCAGCCCGAAAGGTTGCGCGTCAGCAGGAGGGCGGTTGCAAAGTTGACCACATGCAGCGGCGAAGCATCGGGCTTCACGCCCACGCCCTCGCCCACGCACAGCTCTCGGAAGACGTCCACCGCCCTTTCCGGCCGTCCGGCTCGGAGGTGACACACCCCGGCCGCGTTCGCGAGTTCGGCATCCTTGATGCCGCTCGCGGTGATCAGCTGGAGCGCGTCGCTCAACTTCCCTTCGTTCACGAGAGCACGAACCTCGCCGAGCACATGCTCGCGGGTCGCAGTGTCTGACCTGTTCATAGCTTCTGGCTCTCCGTCGGGCCGCGACGCCGAGCTGGCGCGCAGCGGCCACCTCATGCCTTGCGTTTGAGCGCACGACTGTCACGATGATGTCTTGTTGAGACGGAGCGCTAGATCAGCCAGCAGCAGAGCCGGGCGCGATGCACCAGCGGCACGAGGCCGCCAGGGTTCGGCCCGCGATCGCGCTGGATGCGCAATGGCCTTGGGGTGATCCCGGGATCGCTCGGCCACGGCAGCGGCGGATGGGGTTTCCAGCGATCCCCGGCGTCTATCCTCTGGAAGGGCTCCTGGTAGACGGGGCCGACGGAATCGAAGTAGTCGCCCGCCCCGGAGATCGCCATCGCCCCGGCCGCGCAGCCCTGTGTCGGGAAGGGGTCGAGCACCTGCGATCGCACGACGGCCGCGAGGACGATCAGCGCCGCGACGGCGATGCTCACAGCTTTGGTGCACAAGCGAGCCATCCGCCGGTAATGGTAGACCCGCGGGAACGCGTGCGCTCCGGATGAGGGAGATGATCCCCGTGCGTGAGGAGGGCGGCGGGGGCGCACTCGCGGTTTGGTGTGCGCTTCGGCGCCCGCGATCGGCGAGTTGGGCGCGAGATCTCCACGGCGCGGCGAAGCCGGCGATCGCCGCGCAGGGGCGCCGCGGACGCGCGGCGCATGACGCTCCTCACTCTCCGGGCCGCTCCGGGTGGTGCGTCGCGGGGGAAGAGACCCCGCGGGGGTCATGCGACGCCCGGCGAGGCGCGACCGCGCTGGAATCCGACCGGCCGGAGGTATACTGGGGCGGACCGTCCCGCGGGCCGCCGTGCGCGTCCCGGGCCCGCCCGATCAAACTCCCACGCGCCCGAAGGAGGACATCATGCGATCCAAGCTCGTGAGCACCGTCCTGGCCTGCGCCGCGAGTGCCGCCATCGCCGACGACATCGTCTGGCTGAACATCGCCGACTATCCCGGCGACCTGGTCACCACCGGCGACGCCTGGAGCGCCATCCGCGGCGAGTCTCCCGACCAGTCCTACCGCATCGCGGCCGACGACTTCACCCTCGACACGAACACGCGCATCACGGCGATCACGTTCTTCGGGGCCGAGGTGGGCGAGCCCGAGATCCTCGGCGGGGACTGGTACATCTTCACCGGCCCGGCCGAGGGCCCGCCGGAGACCCTGGTCGCCCACGGCGCCGGCGTGCCGATGGCGCACGTGGATACCGGCCTGGTCAACGACAGCTTCGGCACCGTCTGGGCAAACGTCATGGAGCCCGAGGACTTGGTCTTGCCCGCCGGCCACTATTTCCTCGCGTTCCGCACCTTCCAGACCGTCGACCTGGGCGGCCCGAAGAACAACAACACGGCGTTCACCACGCGCACGGCCCTCGGCACCTCGCGGGCGTGGTGGAACTTCGACGTTCTGGGGGACGGGACCGTGACCGGGCCGTGGGTGGAGATGAGGGTGTTCAACCTGGTCGAGGACCAGGAGTGGTCGTTCCTGATCGAGGGAGCCCCCGCCTGCCGCGTGGACATCAACGGCGACGGGGTCGTCGACACCAGGGACGTGATCGAGTTCCTGAACGCGTGGACGAACCAGGCGCAGGACGCCGACTGGAACGGCGACGGCGTGATCGACACGCGCGACTTCCTGGCGTTCCTGAACGATTGGGTTGCGGGCTGCTGACGGCGGCGGCGCCGGAATCCTGCCCCACGATCCGGGGCGCACGGGCCTTCTGCCGCGCGAGCGGTCAGGCACGGCGCGCGGGGACGCTCTCATGGCGCCCGCGGGCTGGTGCGACGCCGTTCGATCGCGCCGAGATCGTCGTGCTCGTCAGCAGCCCTGCGTCCAGAGGTTGAGGAACGCGATCACGTCGAGCGTGTTCACCGTGCCGTCCTCGTTGATGTCTGCGCGCGAGTCGCCCGCAACCCAGGCGTTCAGGAAGGCGAGCACGTCGCGTGTGTCCACCGAGTCGTCCTCGTTGAAGTCCGCGACACAGGGGAAGTAGTTGCGCAGGAAGTCGACGAAGTCTCCTTCGAACACGCCGTGCGTGCCGTTGCTGAACGAAGCCTGGAACAGGAAGCGCCCGTCGTCGCTGATCCCGGCCGCCCGCAGGTGGTCGCCGTCGATCCCGCTGCCGACGTAGAACAGACGGGCGTGAACGACGACACGGATGTCGTCGGGGGCGACCTCGAGCTGGCTGCCCGGCACGGCGATCGGGAACATCCCCTTGTCCTCGACCCAGCCGAAGATGCCTCCGAGGCTCGCGCCGTTGAGCTTCACGCCGCCCTCGAAGATCATCTGCCGCTCGTCGTTGATGGCGGCCCGCCCGGTCCCCTCGTACGCGAAGCCGTCGCCGAGGCCGGGCACCGGAGCCATGAATCGATACGCGACCGCCGAAACCTGGCCGCCGAGGCCGATGAAGAAGCCGTGATCGGGACACCCGCTCCCGCAGCCGTTGTTGTTCAGCTGTCCGGTGAACGCCGCGTCCCCGATGCCGTTGATCGCGTGCGCTTCGGCGGCGAAGAAGGGGAGGTCATCGGGGATGCCAGGGGCTGGGTTGCCTTCGATCGCGAGCGGTGTCAGCACGCCGTCGTTCCAGTGGTACAGTGCTCGCGCCGTGAAATCGTCCGGCCCCGAGGCCCGGCAGCTGAACGCCACGTCGCGCGAGTCGCTCAGCAGCACCTGGTAGCCCCCGTTGATCTGGTCGAGGTTGACCTCCGGCGCGAACCCGGGCGCGGGGTCGCCGCTCTGTGCGACGACGGCGAACTCGCCCGGCGTCCCGAGCAGCAGGGCGCTGTCCCATGCGTTGGGGTTGTACTTGTAGCCGGTCCGCGTCTCGAGAGAGAGGTGCAGCAGCGTGTTGCCGCCGGTATCCATGTGGGCCGGCGCCCAGAACTCCAGGACGTTCACGCCGTTGTGCGGCGCGGGCATGTTCCGCTGCACCAGGACCTGGGCGCCGGTCGTGCCGCTCCAGCGCCACAGCGCGCGGTCGAAGCGCGGGTCATATCCCCCGCCCTCGAGCGCACCGTTGAAGGTGAGCCACTGCCCGCGCGAGCCCTGGAACGCGAACGCCGCCTGCCCGCCCCACTCCCCGTCGATCGTCACCCCCGGCGGGAAGCCGGGCGCCGGGTCTCCCTCGCGCTGGACAAGCTCCATCGCCGACCCCACGGAACGCCACACGCCACGATCGTTGTTGTCGAAGATCCCGTCGCCGGAGAGCGACGCGCTGAAGGAGATCTCCGCACCGCTCGAGACGAAGGCGAGGTGCCGCAGGTCGCGCTGGTAGTTGCCGAAGAGCACTCCCGGCTCGGTTCCGGGAGCGGGGTCGTCCACCTTCACGATCGGCGTCGCCGCACCGTTCTGCCACCGCATCAGGGCGTCGATTCCGTCCGCGGCCTGCACCCAGAACACCCCGTCGGCGGTGGTGGAGGTGGTCGCGGATCCGGCCGAGTTGATGTACGTCGTATCGTCCCACGGGCACGGCGCGGGCGGGAGCATCACCGTCGCGACGGCGACCGCGCCGCCGCTGTTCCCGCCCGGGAACGTCGTCAGCCCCGCCGGGTCGCTGACCACCGAGCCGTGGGCATTGGTCACGACGACGTCGTAGACGCCGGCATCGCTCTCGATCCACGGGTCGATCAGCAGGATCTCCGAGGCCGATCCCGTGATGCGCCCGTCGTCGATGAGATCCGTGCCGTCCTTCCGCCATTGGAACGCGAGCGGGCGCGTGCCCCACGCGCGTGTCGAGAAGATGACCGGCTCGAGCTCCATCGCGATCACGTCCTCCGGCTGCTCGACGATCGTCGGCGGCGTGCACGGATCGCCCCAGACCGCCAGGTTGCTCGACGGCTTGCCGCCCGCGGAGTCGAACGAGCCGCCGGCAAGGAGACGGCGCTGCCCCACGAGATCGGCGCCCGCGAGCGCGAAGACGCCCCGCTCGGGGGCCTGCGGGTCGATGTGCGCGCCGACCGGCTCCCAGACGCTCCGATCCCATCGCGCGATGTTCCTCGCCTCGATGTCGCCGTCGTAGCCGATCCCGGGCCCATCGACGAGGTCGAAGTAGCCCCCGACATACAGCTTCTCGCCCGAGCCGTCGTCGTACGCGAAGATGGTGCGAACCGCGCCGACCACGCCGCCGCCGTCCCCTGCATCGCCCACGTTCAGGATCGACCACGCCGAGCCGTCCCAACGCCCGATGCTCTGCATCGGCTGGTTGTCGGCCATGTTGAACGACCCCCCGATGTAGAGATCCGGTCCGCCGCCGTCGTCCCACTCGAAGAGCGTGTAGCAGTAGGTGTCCTGGATTCCCCCGCCGACGCCCTGCCACCCCTCGTCGGTGAGCCTGGCGATGCGCGGGGCGCTGATCGATCCCGCCTTGGTGAAGTAGCCGCACGCGTACAGCTCCGGCCCCCAGCCGGCGTCGAAGCTCGCCAGGTCGTAGACCTCGGCGTTCACGCCGCCCTCGTTGAGAGCCTCCCAGGCCGAGCCGTCCCACAACCAGGTCACGCCCCGCTTGTCGCGCAGCACGACCCGGTCGCGGACGGGGTCATAGGTCACGGGCCCGTCCGACTCGTTCAGCCGGTCGGGGTCGGCCGGGGCCAGGAGCGTCCACGCCGAGCCGTTCCAGCCCCATGTGTCCGTGAAATAGTCGCCGCCGTTTCTCCCGCCGTACAGGACCATCTGCTGACGCTGCGAGTCGTACGCCATCGCGCAGTCGTACCGGGGCGATGGCCCGCTGTCGGCCATCATGACCCAGTCCGTCCCGTCCCACTCCCAGGTATCGCCCAGTGTGCCGGCCGAGTAGCCGTCGCCCCCGAACATCACCACTCGCTGGCGCGCCTCGTCGTACGCGAGCGCATAGAGCGTCCGCGCCGGCGGCCTCGTCGTGGCCGGAATGACCTCCGCCCACTGCACGCCGTCGAACTCCCACGTGTCGTCGAAGTAGTTGCTGCTCCCCTCGCGGCCGCCGAACCACACGACGCGGTCCCTCGCCGAGTCGTACGTGACCGTGACCTGGAAGCGAGCGACGGGCATGAAGCCCGCCGCGACGGTCCACGTCGAGCCGTCCCACGCCCAAAGTCGCGAATCGGGGCTCCCCCATCCCCGCGGCTCGCCGCCGAACATCAGCACGCGCTGGCGCGCGGAGTCGTACGTCATCGTTTGCCCGTCTCGCGGCTCGGGGCCCCCGATCATCAGCCGTGACCAACCGGAGCCGTCGAACGACCATGTGTCCTGCTGCTCGATCCCGTTCTCCTCGTCGCCGCCGAAAAGCAGGACATAGTCATGGACCGGGTCGTAGGTCAGGGCGTGCCCCTTGCGGGCGCTGGGGCCGCCCACGAATCGCTCCCACGCGCCGCCATCCCACGAGGCCATGTGCTCGGTGGGTTCGCCGCCCATGTGGTCGAACCCGCCGGCCACGAAGAGGCGCGAGTCGTGCACCTCGAGGGCGTAGGCGAAGTAGCCGAGGTCGGCCCCCGGGTCGGACCACTCCCCGTCCTTCCAGCGCGCCAGGAAGCGGATGGGCAGCCCGCCCGCGTGATAGAAGCTCCCCGCGACGTACAGCGCGGGCCCGGTCCCGTCGTCGTAGGTCACGATGTCGTGCACCGTGCCGTCGACGCCGAGCCCGAGGGGCGCCCACGCCGTCCCGTCCCAGCGGGCGATGCCGCTTGCCTCCACCCCCCCGATGAACGAGAACCCTCCCCCGGCGTAGAGCACCTGCTCGCCACCTTCCTCGACCGGGTAGAAAGCACGGATCAGGTAATCGGTCCCGAGCTCATCGGCGGCGAACCCGTCCGCCCAATCGAGACACTGCGCCGGCGCGAGCGAGACCAACGCGGCCGCGGCGGCGACGGCCGAGGTGCGGAGCTGCTTGGTCATGGCGTTTCCCCCTCATGATTCGTGGGTAGCCGAGTCTAACTCCCGCAGTTCGTCCATGCCAGCGCCGTGTTGACGCATTATGTTTGTTAGGGATCGCGCATCTGGCTTCTGCCGACCTTCGCACGCCGATCGCGGCCGAGCGGAGCCCAGCCCTGGAGTCTCACCCGACACCACCACCGTGCGCGCCGGCGTCGCACCGAGGGAGGAAACGCCATGTTTCGGGTGAATCGGCGGGTGGGCGGGATGTGCGCCTCAGCAGCCCTCCACCCAGTCGTTGAGGAAGGCGAGGAAGTCCTGGGTGTTGATCACGCCGTCGCCGTTCCAGTCGGCGATCGGGTCGCCCGCGGTCCAGAGGTTGAGGAAGGCGAGGAAGTCGAGCGTGTTGACCTCGCCGTCCCCGTTGATGTCCGGCGGGCAGGCCTCGCCGACCCAGGCCGCGCCGCCGGTCGCGTGGTCGTTCGGGTACGCGTTGTCGAAGCCGACCCAGGTCCCGTTCGGTCCTTGCGACAGGTCGTAGGCGAAGAAGGGCACGCCGTCGTCGCCGCGAGTCGCGGTGACGTACACCGTGTTGTTCCCGACCGCCATGCCGCGCCCCTGTGTGTTCGACGCGGTGAACGGATCGCTGATCTTCAGCATCTCGCCGGTGTCGATGTTGATCGAGTAGAGACCGGTGTCGCCGTACTCTGTGTAGCCGTAGAGCAGGTCATCGACGGGGTTGTAGTCGAGGGCGAAGAAGAGGAAGCCCGTGTTCGTGTAGACATCGACCACCAGCGCCGTTGCGCCGGTCGTGGGGTCGATCTCGTAGATCCCCTTCGGGTCCGCGAAGTTGGAGTAGCCGTAGAGCCGGCCGCGCCCGTACGCCAGGGCGTGCATGTCCTTGTCGATCCGGCTGAGGAACTGCGGGGCTTGCCCCGGCAGGATCTGGTACAGGTTCGTGGTGAACGCGCCGTTGCAGACATAGATCGTCCCGTCCGGCGTCGCCGCGGCCCCGCTGACGTCGATCGCGTGGAAGTTGCTCCACGTGACGTCCGGGAAGCCGCTCAGATCCGACACCCGCATCGGAGGCGCAGAGCCGGTCTCGAGCCCGACGTAGAGCTGGGCGACCGCCGGGGTCGCGGCGAGCGGGGCGATGACCGCCGCCAGTCGCAGTGGTGCGCGATACTGCATGGATGGCTCCTCCAGGATGGCGCGAGGGAACCAGAGCGGCCTCGTCGTCCGCAAGGCTCCGTCACACGGAATAGACCGGGTTTCCCAATTGCTCCTCCGCCCACGACCGCCGTGGGCCAGCGCGGAAGTGTACCGCGCGAGCGCCCGATCGGGGGGTCTCCGGGCGCTCTGCGCCGCCGGAGAGGGCCCGTGTTTGCGGTCGGTTCGCATACTCATGCGGCGCCGATGCCGACACCGGCGATCGCGCGGCGTCGCCCGCTCGTGACCATGGGTTCCCCGCACCGTAGAGTGATGCATCGGTCGCTGTGGCGGAGGCTGGCACATGCCGAGCCGGCGAGGCGATGGCAGTTCCGTGCGGAGACTGCGGCTCGCCCTCGAGCTGCGCGCTCCGCGGCGCGGACGGGCAACGTCGTGGGTCGACAGGACTTCCTGCGGATTGACCCTCCAACGGATCGGGGGGACTGGCGGCGCGACTGCGTCGCGTGGGAGGCATGACATGATGTTGAAGCGATGTCCATCTCGGAGGAGGCGGGGGATCCGGTTCGCCGTGCCGCTGTGCCTCATCGCCGCGGCGATGGCGTCGGCGCAGGCGACCGAGAAGCAGGACGAGCGCTGGGAGCCCCCGACACCGCCGGGCGCGGCCGAGCGGGTGGAGGAGCGCGAGGCGATGGTGCGATCCCAGATCGCGGAGCCGCGGGACGGGCGGGAGATCGTCGAGGACGAAGCAACGCTCGATGCGATGCGCGCCACGCCTCGTCATGCTTTCGTTCCAGAGGCGTACGCCGAGCGCGCCCACGACGACACCCCCCTGCCGATCGGGTCGGGACAGACCATCTCCCAGCCCTACATGGTGGCGTTCATGACCGAGCAGCTCGATCTCGAGCCGCACGAGAAGGTGCTCGAGATCGGCACGGGCAGCGGGTACCAGGCCGCGGTGCTCGCCCACTTCACACCCCATGTCTACAGCGTGGAGATCGTCGAAGAGCTGCACGAGCGCGCGGCGAAGGCGCTCGAGGAGCAGAAGTACGACGACGTGCACCTCAAGCACGGCGACGGCTACTACGGCTGGGAGGAGCACGGCCCGTACGACGCGATCATCGTCACGTGCGCCGCCGGTCACCTGCCGCCGCCGCTGTGGCAGCAGCTCAAGCCCGGCGGCCGGATCATCATCCCGCTGGGCGGGCCGTGGGAGACCCAGCGGCTGGTGCGCATCACCAAGACCGAAGAGGGCAAACGCAGGTCGGAGTCGCTGATGGCCGTGCGGTTCGTTCCGATGACGGGAGACGCGCAGAAGAAATGATGCGCCGTGAGGATCGCGAGAACGCCGAGCCGACCGAGCGCGGCGGGCCGGCGGGCCCCGCCTGGCTCGCAGTCGCGTTCGTCTCGGCCGGCGTCCTGGCGTTCGAAGTCGTGGTGATGCGCCTGCTGCTGATTGCCAGCTGGCACCACTTCGCGTTCCTGGTGATAAGCATCGCGCTGCTGGGGTCCGGCGCCGGGGGGGCTGCGCTGTGTCTGGGGCGACGCTGGCTGCTGCCCCGGGCGGGGCCTGTGCTCATGATCCTGTCGGCGGCGACCGCGGTCTCGATGCCGGTGTGTGCCGCGCTCTCGGGGCTCGTGCCGCTCGAGGCCCGCCTCGTGCCGGCGCTCCTGGCGCGTCAGATAGGCGCATGGATCGTGTACTGGGCGCTGCTATCGATCCCATTCTTCCTGGGCGGCTCGATGGTCGGGCTCGCGATCATGCACGCCCGGGGACGCGTCGCCCTGGTCTACGCGGCCAACCTGGTCGGCAGCGGCATCGGTGCGCTCGCGTCCCCGCTCGCGATGGCCATCTTCGCGCCCGCCCAGCTTCCCATATTCGCGGCCGCGATCGCCTCGCTCGGCGTCGTGATGCCGCCCCGACCAGCCGCGCGCTGCCCGCGCGTTCCGGTGTTCGTCGCCGTGATTCTCGCCGTGAGCATGGCCGCGTGGCTGACGCCCCGCCAGGTGCGGATGGACCAGTACAAGTATGGCGCGTACGCGGAGCGGCTGGTCGAGCAGGGCGACGCCGAGGTCGCGGCCGATGCGTTCTCCGCCCACGGGCTGGTGCGGGTCTACCGGGGCGAGGTGTTCCACAACATGCCCTTCCTGTCCGCGGCGAGCGCCGCGGCGCCGCCCGAGATGCTCTCGATTACGATCGACGGCCACCAGGCCGCCTCACTCCTCCGCATCAACGAGGCGTCCGAGGCCGAAGCGCTCGACCATACGCTGGGCGCGGCCGCGTACGAGCTGCTCCCCGTGCGCCCGGACGTGCTGCTGCTCGGCGAGATCGGTGGGTCGAATATCTGGCTCGCGGAGCGCGCCGGCGCGGACGCGATCTGGGTCGCACAGCCCGATGATCGGCTGGTCGAGCTTCTCCGCGAGGACTTCGCCGGTGAGGGTGGCGGCATCTGGCGGCGTGCCCGCGTGGGCGCGGTCACGCCGCGCCTGTTCGTCGAGCAGACACGCCGACGGTTCGATCTCATCCAGATCGTCTCCCTCGAATCGCTCGCCGCCGGCGGCGGGGGCATGGGCGGTCTGGCCGAGGACCATCTCGTCACCGTCCAGGGCCTCGCCCGCTGCCTGCGGCTCCTGACAGACGACGGCCTGCTGGTCGCCTGCCGGGGTATCCAGGAGCCGCCGCGCGACAACATCAAGTACCTCGCGACAGCCGCGGCGGCGCTGCGCGCCGTGGGTGCGGGCGCGCCGGCCGAGCACGTGCTCATCGTTCGCGACTACCTGGCCGTCTGCACGGTGGTGAAGCGCACGCCGTGGAATGCCGACGACGTTTCGCGGATCCGGGAGATTGTGCAGCGGCGGGAGCTCACGCCCGTCTGGTTCCCGGGCATCGAGGACGAGGAACTGAATCAGCCCGACCGGCTCCCAGGCCCGGAAGGAGGAGTGCCGGGCGATTGGTACCACCACGCGGCGCGACAGTTTCTCACCGACGCGGGCGATCCGGGAGAGTTCATCGAGAGCTGGACGTTCGACATCCGGCCGCCGACCGACGACCGTCCCTTCTTCGCCGACTACTTCCGAGCACGGTCGGTTCCTGCGATGCGGCGCGCATTCGGCGAGCTCTGGCTCACGCGCACCGAGCTCGCCTACCTCTTCGCCGCCGCGGCGACGGTCCTGATCGGGGTGATCGGCGCGGGGTTGACGTTCCTCCCGCTCCTGGCGGTGAAGCGCATCCGGCGAAGCGCCGGAAAGACCGCGACGGCCGCGTACTTCGTCGCGCTGGGCCTCGCGTACATGGCCATCGAGATGACGGCGCTCTCGTGGACGGCAAGGATCATCGGTGAGCCGGTGTCGGCCGCCGCGTTGACCATCGCGACGTTCCTTCTGGCGTCCGGGGCGGGGAGCGCGCTCGCGCAGCGCATCACGGGGCGACGCCGTCGCGCCGTGTGGCTCGCCGCGACAGGGATCGCCCTGTGGGTGGCCCTGCTCGCTGCGATCGTTCCCCCGCTGCTCGCGCGGGTGGCGCCCCTGCCGCTGCTCGCGCGGGCGCTCTGCTCGGTCGGCGCCATCGCCCCGCTCGCGTTCTGCATGGGAATGCCCTTCCCTCTGGGCCTGGCGCGACTCGATCATTCGGCCCCGCAGCTCGTGCCGTGGGCGTGGGCGGTGAACGGCTTCGCCTCCGTGCTCGCGCCGCCAGCCGCGACTCTGGTCGCCATGTCCTGGGGCTGGAGCATCGCCGCGGGCGGCGCCCTCGCGATGTACCTCCTCGCGGCGGCGACATGGGGCCGGGTTGCCGCGCGGGTCAGCGTCGAGGCCCCGGTCGGTGCGGGCTCGGTCCGCGGGCGCCTTCGATTCGGCCGGATCATCGCCCCGCCCGCGCCCCGCCCGCCGCTGGAGCGGGGTGGCGGCCGCTGATCCTCCTCGGGCTCGGCGTGAGAGGGCCCTGGGGCACGGAGGGGATCTCGATTCTCCACCACACTCCCCGTCGTCGCCGGCGGCCGCCTGGGCCGCCGCGTGGAACGACCGGGGGTGCTCCGTGGCGACGCCGAACCGAACTCACGCCGCGCTCACCGTCATCATCCCGACCGCCGGACGGAAGGCCTCGCTTCGAGAGACGCTCGCGGAGCTCGCGACTCGCACAGGATCCGATGTCGCCGAGGTCGTGGTTGTGGACAACGCCCCACAACCGGATCTGGGCGAAGCCGATGTCTCCCGGCCCGGCCTCGGCGACGTCCGGCTGCTCCGCGAGCCGCGCCCCGGCAAGGCGTTCGCGCTGAACCGCGCGATCGAGACCGGCGTGGGGGAGATCGTGGCGGTGCTCGACGATGACATGACCCCGATGCCCGGATGGATCGACGCCGTGATTGCCTCCGTCCGTGCCCGGCCCCAGTTCGACATCTTCTCGGGCAGATCGCACGTGGTGTGGCCGTCGGGCGTCGACGAGCCCGCGTGGGCGGGCCACTGGCTCGCACGGGGCGTCGCCTTCTCGGTGATCGACTGGGGGCCGACCGACCGCGAGATGGGTGTCGGGAACGTGAGTGAGCCCAGCGGCAACCACTTCTGGTTCAGACGCGAGGTGCTCTCGAGCGTGCCGGCCTTTCCCGACTTCTGGCCGCCGGAGAACCCGTTCATCGCGACCGCTCGGGCGCGCGGCCACAGGGGAGTGTTCGTCCCGGAGGTTGCCTGCGGCCATCGGGTTCAGCCGGAGCTCGTGGACGCCCGCGTCTTCCTTGAGCGTGCGGAGCGATTCGGGCGGGCGCAGGCGCACTTCAAGCCCCCTGGAACACCCCGGACATCCGGCGGGTGGGCCCCGTCACGCTGGGACCGGGGCCGGTGGTTCGCGGGAAGGCTCCTCTGGACCCTCCGCGCCCATCGCTCGCGGTTCCAGTCCCAGGCATGCGGAGTGCCGGGGCGCGCGATGGCCAGGCTGCGCATCGGGTACTGCGACGAACTCCTTCGCCGCAACCGAGACGGCTCCGCACACGAGGCAGCCGCGTCCCCTGGGGTGCTGCGAACGTCTTGAATACAAAGAACTTAGGACGGTCTTTCACACCGCTGGGTTAGATCCCCAGCACCATCCTGAACAGCTCAATCAGGTAGTTCCAGGTGTCCTCGATCGGGCTCGGGCCGGGCGCGGGCTTCTCGGCCTGGGCCAGGGCGCTGGAGGCGGCGGTCACGACCGCGAGCACGGCCCACGCCGGCAGGGCCGGCGAGAGTCTTGCCCGGGGCCCTTCCGAGAGGCCCTTTGCGTGCTTTTTGATGTTCACGACGGCACTTTTCCGATGATCATGCCGCCGGAGGGAACATATCTCCGGTCAGCGCAGCGGGTTGCGCCGTCTCCATGGCATCCGACCTCGGAGCGTTGATCCATGCTCCGCGTGGCGGCATTGTGCGCATTTTGACGCCCGTGGCAAGTCGGACCGAATGGGAGCGGGAACCGGGAGGGCGTCGTGCTTGACTTCGCGGCAGTTCCGCAGGAGGGCCAGAGGGTCGACCGGGAGACGCTCGCGCTCCTCATCCATACCTATCGCGCACAGATCAAGGAGAGCTTCCGGGCCCGTTTCGCGACCAGAGGCCTGGGCTTCTACGACTCGAGCGATTTCTTCGCGACCGTGCTGCGCCGTGCTGACCTCCTCACCGCGACCCTCGACGCGTCCGCGAGCCACGATCTCAGGAGAATGCTCCGAGAGATCGTCCTCGAGGCCTTGAGCGACTGTGCCCGGTCGGCGTTGCGCGAGCGTCGTCTTCGCCGGGAGCTGCGCGAGCCGGGGCTCAGGGCGATGGACAGCGGTCACGGCGCCGGAGCCGCCGCGCTCGAGCCCGAGGAACTCCACCGGCTGCACCTGTCCCCGGAGGAGATGCATCTCGCGCGACTCCGCGCCAGCGGCATGCAGCACTCGAAGGTCGCGCTGGCGTTCGGGATCTCGGCCGCCACGGTCCGCATGCGATGGATGCGCCTCGTGGACAAGGCCCGCACCTGGGGCGAGCGCCATGCCTAGCCCGGCGTGCGCGACGAAGACGGCCCCGGCGGCGCACCCGGCCGAGGTGTCAACCCTCATCAACTTCCTGGTGGGCGGAGCAGGAGACGCCGGAGTCCCGGCGGTGCTGCGCGTCGCCGACTCGATCGGGCCCCGGCTCGCCGACGGCGAGGGACGGTACCGCCTGCTGCGCGTGATCGGACGGGGCAGCTGGTCGATCGTGTACGAGGCAAGCGACCGGCTGCTCGCCACCGAGTCGAGCGAAGCGCTCGTGGCCGTGAAGGTCGCCCGGTGCGACCGTCGCCCCGACGCCGAGCGGGAGCTCGACGAGGCGCGCCAGGCACGCCGGGTGGAGCACCCCAACGTCGTCCGCGTCCTCGATTGCGGGCTCAGCGACGAAGGGAGCGTCTTCACCGTCCTCGAGCTGGTCGAGGGCCACACCCTTGAGCAGCACGTTGTCCGGCGTCCGCGCGCCCCGCGACGCGAGCTGGTCGGGCTGCTGGTGCAGGCGGCCAGGGGGCTCGAAGCGATCCACGCCGCGGGGCTCGTGCACTGCGACATCAAGCCCTCCAACCTCTTGCTGGCCCGGGACGGCTCGGTCAGGATCGCGGACTTCGGCGCCGCCGCGCGGCAGACACGTAAACCCCCCTTGGCCGACCCCAGCACGCCGGACGCCCGCGGCACGCTGGCGTTCATGGCCCCCGAGCAGTTCCGCCTCGAGCGTGGAGCGCTCACGCCCTCATCGGACATCTTCTCCCTCGGGGCCACGCTGTTCTGGCTCCTCACGGGCGAAGCCGTCGCCGGAAGCAGCGCGCTCGAGGCAGTCGGCGCGCTGGCCGACAGCGACGGCCTCGACATGGAGCAGGTGGGGCGGAGGCTTCGTGCGGCTGGCGTCGATCGGCAGCTCCGGGCGATCACCACGCGGGCACTCGCCCCCGACCAGCAAGCGCGGTACGCCTCGGCGGGCGTGCTCGCGGCCGACCTGTCCGCGTGGATCGCTCGACGCCCCGTCGAGTGGACCAGGCCCGGCATGGCGACCCGCGTCGCCCTCCTCTGCAGGAGGCGCCCGTTCGCCGCGGCCGGCTTCGCCCTGGCCCTCCTCGCCGGCGCGGCGGCCGCCGCCGCGCACGCGGACGCCCGGAGGCTCGCCGCCGAGAACGCGGCCCGCGAGGCCGAGCTCGAGATCGAGCGCGCCGAGCGGAACGCCGAGACGGCGTGGCGAAAGCGATCCCTCGACAGCCTCATGCGCCTCATGGCGGGGTTCCGGGCCGCCAAGGAGCAGGGGCTCGCCGCCGAGGTGCTCACGTCTCTCTGGGTGCTCGAGTGGGCTCACGGCCCGACGCTCCTTCAGGACCCAGCCGCGACGGGCGAGATCTGGGCCACGCGGATCGAGGTGCTGCAATCCGTGCGTGAGAGGGCGATCTCGACGGCGGGCCCGGACAGCATCGAGGCCCGTCTCACCGAGCCCTCCCTCGCGCTCTGGCTGCTGCGAGACGGGCGGCCGGCCGAGGCCCAGGCCCTGCTCGCCGACGCCATCGACTACTGGGAACGGCGCACCACCCCGAGCGACCCGTGGCTGGCGGAGCTCCGCGTGCTCGACTCGGCCGCGGCGGTGCTCAGCGCCAGAGAGCGAGGGCGCGACCCCGCGTCCCCCGACGATGGCCATCGTGCGGCCGAGCACGAGGCGGCGTTGGTGGCGGCGAGGGAGTCGATGATCGCGGCCGGAAAGTCCGGGCCGCTCGCGACGCTCGTGTCCGAAGTCCTGGATAACCGGTAGCGCACGGATTGCTCGGGGCCGTCGGGGACGCCATGCGCGCGGGCTCGCCGGGGACACTGCGTAATCGTCGCAACTTTACCAAATTGACACATTTCATCCGAGCCGCCGTTGCGCGCGGTCGATGATAACGCCGCACCTGGGAGGGGCGAACATGAAACGGACCTCAGAAGCGGCGTCACCGGCGATCCGTGGGAAGCTCCACCGATCGATGCGCGCAATCGGCGTCCGCCTGCCGTCGGCCGATCCGGAGGGCCGTCGCTACCCGAGCCCCCACGCCGCCGCATCCGGGCGCCGGAGCTGGGACGCCGCCACGAACGAGCTGTTCACCGACATCGCGGCGGCGGAGGAGGGGCGGCCGCTCGCGGTGCACGTGCCTCCGCTGAGGCTGAGCGTGCACAGGTGAGGCGCGGCCGCGCCCTCCGAATACCTGCGCGCGGGCGGGCGGCCCACGCGCAGGCGATTCATCCCGGATCGGGCCGCCTCAGCAGCCGGCGTTCCACAGGTTCAGGAAGCAGAGCACGTCGCGCGTGTCGATGACGCCGTTGCCGTCGCAGTCGGACGAGGGATCGCCCCCGTTCCAGGCGTTGAGGAACGCGAGCACGTCGCGGGTGTCGACCACGCCGTCGCCGTTGAAGTCCGCGTAGCAGCCCGAGACAGCCGTGATCGCCATGTTGTCCCAGCCGGTGATGTTCGCGGCCGTTCCGCTCGAGAAGAAGCGGAACGCCGTGGGAAGCAGCATGCCGCCGGCAGCGCCGCCGTCGAGGTACACGCCGTCGAACTCAACCGTCGCCGTGGCGCCGGTGCTCAGATTCTTGATCGTGGCGCTGAGCACCTCGTTCGTGCCAAAGTCGACAATCCAGCTCTGGCGGAACCACGAGTTGAACGGCAGGTTCTGCCACTCCGGCCCCACGGTGTAGGTCACCTGCACGTCGTTGGCGTCCCAGGCGTACAGGTTCAGGTTCCACGCGGTGTTGTCCGCGTTGAACTGCGCGATCGGGATGCAGTGCGCCGAGACCGCGCTGTCCTGCATCGAGATCGACGCGATGTTGTTGGTCGGGTTCGTCGAGCCATCGAAGATCACATTCAGGTCGCACGCGAACTCCCACTGATCGCTGCTGGTGTAGTCCACGTCGAGCTGCGCCCGGGCATGGTTCGCGTTGTACTGGCCGATGATGAACTGCTCCCCTCCCGTTGGGTTGACCGCGAAGCCGAAGGGGTCGGAGCCGTAGACATCCACTGTGAAGTCCACGCCGCCCGCCGGGGGCAGGTACCAGCCGTTCTGCCCCGTCAGGATCCCCTTCGTGTAGTCAGGACTCTCGAACCCCGTCGCTACGTCGGCGCTCGCAGCCGTGCCGGCGATCGCCACGACCAATGCAGCAATGCACGATCTCATGACATTTCTCCTCGTTCAGAACCCACGCGCACAACACCCCCGAACGCACACGCTCCCGGGGGGCTCGCTCGAGTCGATAAACCGCTCGGCCGGAGTGGAACAAAGTGTCCGGCAACTCTCCACCACGAACGCCGCTCGATCGCGGCCGAAGCCCAGAACGGGCCTTGTCATTCTCCGGCAAAGTGCTGTTCGCTGCAAGCGTTGCCAAACGCGAAATGCGCCCGGCAACGGCCGCGCCGGAAGGCGTCGATGTCGCGGAACGCGCGGCATCCCCCGAACGCCGGGCGGCAACGCCAGAACATTGACAAAAAGGATATTTTTGTGTTGTTTATGGATTGTCCCTGGGTATCCTGGGTTCCATGGCACGCAGCACGCACATAGTGCTGGCGTTGTTCGCGGCTGTGGCGGCCGCCGGGCTCTGGCTCCTCCTGACCTACGGATTCGTCTCCTTCTTCGCCCTCGTCTTCGACATCCGAGACATCTCCGACGGAGCCCGGACGGCCCTGACGGCCGGCGTCCTTGGTGCCGCGATGGCGGGCGCCGTCGCAGCGGGGATGGCGGGGTTCTTCCTCGTGGCCGGCGACTCCCAGCCGGCGGGCACCTCGGCGCCGGATCGGGATCAGTGACCCGCCGCGCACACCGCACGCGTCGGCCGCACGCCGACGACTCAGGCCGCCCGCCCGCGGCGGGTGGCCGGTCGCCCCCCGCCGTCCGGCACGTGGAGTTGGTCTCCCCTCACGTGACCGGTGGCCGGGCGGCCGCGCCGAGCGCATGATTGTCATGTCTCCACGGGAGCCGGACGCGTCGCACGCGCGGGATCCCGATGCCTCCCGCACCGTCACGCGCGGCCCCGCCCTTCAGGGAGCCTGCCATGTGTCTGTCTCCGTTCCAACCCCTCGTTCTGGCCGCCGTTGCGGCGATCGCGTCCGCCCAGTGCAACCCCAGCCCCCTCGGCCAGTGCGACACCGCCGACCGTGCTCGCGCCCTGTTCGTTGAAGGCGACCGCTGCTTCGTCGCCGACACCGCGGGCGGGCTCGCCATCATCGACATCGCCGATCCGGCCCACCCCGCCCCTCTCGCCGTCTTCCCGACGACGAGGCACGCATACGACGTGTTCGTCGATGGCGACACAGCCTACGTCGCCGACGGCCCCGGCGGACTCGCCATCCTCAGCGTGGTCGATCCCGTGAACCCGACTCTCCTGGCCACATACCCGGACAACGCCTACGGGGTGCACGTGGCCGCGGGTCTGGCGTACGTCGCCGCGGGGTTCGGCGGAGGCCTGAAGATCCTGGACGTGGCCGACCCTGCCCACCCCGTCCTCGTGGGCGAGATCTCGGACTTTCTCAGCTCGGAGTTCGGCGTCTTTGTCTCCGGCAGCACCGCGTACCTGTGCGACCGCACCGCCGGGCTCAAGATCATCGACGTGAGCGATCCCCACGCCCCCGAGCTCCTGAGCGTCTTCCCCTCGGAAGGCCGCACGTGGAGCGTCGATGTCGTGGGCGCCACCGCCTACATCGCCGACGGGGACGGCGGCGTGCGCATCGTCGACGTGTCCGACCCGGCGAATCCGGCCCTCTTGGGCGCGCACGTGGAGGACGAGCCGGTCGTCGGCGTGTGCGCGGCGGGCTCGGTGGTCGCGGCCGCGGCGCAGCGCGGCGGGCTGCTGATCATCGACGCGGGTGACCCGGCGCACCCGGCGCTGCTCGGCTCGTCCCCCACGCCGAGCTACGCGTGGGACGTGCTCACGATCGGGGATGTTGCCTTCGTCGCCGACGAGGGGGGCGGTCTGCTGACCGTCGATATCACCGGATGCGTCGGCACCGAGTGCCCGCCGGACGTGAACGGCGACGGCGTCGTGGACACCCGCGACGTCCTCGCCTTCCTCAACGCATGGGCGGCGGGCGGCGACCTCGCCGATTGGAACGGCGATGGACTGATCGACACCCGCGATGTCCTCGCGTTCCTGAACGACTGGGTGACCGGGTGCTGACTGATAGCCCGGCCCCGTCCGCGCAAGCGAAAGCCGGCGCACGCCACTCTCGCGCGTGCGCCGGCTTTGCCTTCGGCACGAAGGGGCGGGAAGACCCCTCCGACCGCGCGGTCGCCGCACGAGACGGCGCCGCAACCCCACGAGACACACCGAGGCCGAGCCGGCTCACCCCAGCCGTCTCACTCGATCAGCATCCGAGCCATTCCAGCACCAACCTCGTCGCGGGCGAAGAACCCGCCCACAACGTCTTCAGAGCACCGACGCCGCGACCGCGCCGGTGTTGCAGAACCAACTGCGCATTCTGCCGATAAACGCCCGCCGTGCAAGTCCTTTTGCGGCATTCGAAGAGTTAATCAGGATGCCGGCCCTGCGCCCAAGGTTCGCCGGGGCGAGCCCCGGGCCGCCGGCGGCGCGGCGGCACCCTCGCGCGACTCGAGCCCGTCCCGGTAGGCTTTCCTCCATGGCCGGCCATCGTCCTCGCCCGAAACGCTCCCGCCCACTCCCGCTCGGCGTCATCGGCGCAGCGCTCGGAGCGAGCGTCGCCAGCGCACAGAGCGACCGACTGATCGAGCTCGACGCCGCCTCCGCCTCCGCGAGACTCGCGTCCATGCGGGCCGCATGGAGCGGCGGCGACCAGTGGCGCTCCCGCGCCGTGGAGATACGCCGCCGCCTGCTTGCCCGGCTCGACCTTCCCACGCTCGCGCCCGATGGAGCCAACGCGGCCACGGCACACGCCCGCGGCCCCCTCGACCCGCTGGAATCGCCCCGCCGACCCCACGACGGCTACTTCGTGCAGAACATCGCCTTCCGCGCCTTCGATGGCTCGCGCGTCACCGGGAACCTCTACCTGCCCGCGATCACCGCGGGCCCCGCGCCGGCAGTCCTGTGCCCACACGGCCACTTCGGCGCAAGCGCCGACGACCCCGAGGGGCGCTTCCGGCGCGACATGCAGATCCGCTGCGCAACGCTCGCCCGCATGGGCGCCGTCGTCCTCGCCTTCGACATGGTCGGCTGGGGCGAGAGCGATATCGCCGAGCACCACGAGCCCGCGGCCCTGCCGCTCCAGTGCTGGAACAGCGTCCGCGCCCTGGACTACCTCTGCTCACGTCCGGACGTGGACCCGGATCGCATCGCCGTCACGGGCGCCTCAGGCGGCGGGACGCAGACCTTCCTTCTCACCGCACTCGACGAGCGCGTCACCGCCAGCGTGCCGTGCGTGCAGGTGTCGGCCCACTTCTTCGGCGGGTGCGAGTGCGAGACCGGCCTGCCGATCCACACCTACGACGACCTCGTCACCAATAACGTCGAGATCGCCGCCATGGCCGCCCCGCGACCCCTCCTGCTCATCTCCAACGGCCAGGATTGGACGAAGAACACGCCGGAGGTGGAGTTCCCCGCCATCCGCGAGATCTACGCGGCGGTGGGGGCCCCCGACAACGTCGAGAACGCGCACTTCGGCGACGAGGGGCACGACTACGGCCCCTCGAAGCGCCGCGTCATGTACGAGTTCCTCGCACGCCACCTGGCGCTCGATATCGCCCGTGTGCGCACCCACGACGGCGCCATCGACGAGAGCACCGTGACGATCGAGCCACGCGAGGCGCTGCTCGCGTACGGCCCGGACCGACCTCCCCCGCCCCGGCGCGGAGCCTCCGAGGCTCTCTCGGCCCTGCGGCAAGCCAACGACGTCAGCAGCCGATGACCCACGCATTCAAGAACGCCGTGAAGTCTCGGATATCGACGAGGCCGTTTCTGCCGCGCGATGCCAACGAGGGCGAGCGCCCCGGGATTTCCCTGCCGGACCCGGCCTGAACAGGCCGGAGTTCGCCACTCTCGCCCGGTACACTCGGTTGTGCTCGCACGCAAACCACGGTTGGCAAAGCTCTCCGCCATGGGCGCGGCTGTCTGCGCCCCCCTCGCCGCCTGCGACCGTCCGGACGCGGTCTCGCCCATCCCAGCGCCGCACGCCCCCGTGGACGCGGCCTTCGTCGGGCGGGGCGCGTGCGTCGAGTGCCACCAGGCCGAGCACGACCTCTGGACCGGCTCGCATCACGACCTCGCGATGGACCTCGCGACGCCGGAGACGGTGCTGGGCGACTTCGCGGACGCCACGCTCGAGCACTTCGGGGTCGTCAGCCGCATGTACACGCGCGACGGGGCGTACCTCGTCGAGACCGACGGTCCCGACGGCGCTCTGCGCGAGTACGCGATCAAGTACGTCTTCGGCGTCTACCCGCTGCAGCAGTACCTCGTGGAGTTCCCCGGCGGGCGCGTGCAGACGCTCCCGCTCTGCTGGGACTCGCGCCCCGCCGAGCAGGGTGGGGAGCGATGGTTCCACATCTACCCCGACGAGCCGATCCCCGCCGGCGACGAGCTGCACTGGACCGGGGGCAACCAGAACTGGAACCACATGTGCGCCGAGTGCCACTCGACCGATCTGCACAAGAACTACGACCTGCAGACCGACACCTTCGCGACGACCTGGAGCGAGATCGATGTCTCCTGCGAGGCCTGCCACGGGCCGGGGTCCGCGCACGTCGCGTGGGCCGAGGCAGAGCGCGACGGTCAGGCCCACGCGCCCGACCCTGCGATGGGTCTCGTCGTGAGCCTCAAGAGCGGCGATGCCGGGATCTGGCGCTTCGAGCCCGGCGCGCCCACCGCCACGCGCACCGAGCCCCGCGCCTCGCAGGCCGAGCTCGAGGCGTGCGCACGTTGCCACTCACGGCGCGGCGCGCTGACCGACGACTACCACCACGGCTCGCACGTCCTCGACACGCACCTCGTGTCCCTCCTCGAGGAGGGGCTCTACTTCGCCGACGGCCAGTTCCGCGACGAGGTGTACGAGTACGGCTCCTTCCGCCAGAGCCGCATGCACGCCATGGGCGTCACGTGCTCGGACTGCCACGACCCGCACTCCGGACGCACGATCGCGGGCGGCAACGACCTTTGCGCCAAGTGCCACATGCCCACGGTCTTCGACGCCGAGCCGCACCACCGCCACCCGGGCGCCCGCGGCGACCCGGGGAGCAACTGCCGCGATTGCCACATGCCGGCCCGCACCTACATGGGCGTCGACGTCCGCTACGACCACAGCTTCCGCGTGCCGCGCCCCGATCTGTCCGAAAGGCTCGGCACGCCGAACGCGTGCAATATCTGCCACGCCGACCAGTCCCCCCAGTGGGCGGCCGGGCATGTCGCCGAGTGGTACGGTCCCAAACGGCGAGCGGAGTGGCACTACGGCGAGGCGATCCACGCCGGGCGCGAGGGCCTGCCCGCCGCTGCGGACCTGCTCGCGCGCCTCGCCGGTGATCCCGCGCAGCCGGCGATCGCCCGTGCGACGGCGGTCACCCTCCTGGCGAGCGCTTCGGGCGCTGATCTTCTGAGTGCGCTCCGGGCCGTGGTCGGCGAGTCCGATGGTCTCCTGCGCCTCGCCGCCGCCCAGGCCGCGGAGGGCCTCCCCCTCGACGAGCGAGCCGGCGTTCTTGCCCCGCTCCTGCGCGACCCTCTCCTCGCCGTGCGGGCCGAGGCTGCACGTGTGCTGGCGCCCGCCGTGGCGGAGCACGCCCCGCCGGATGTGCTCGAGTACTATGCGCGCGCCGAGCGGGACTACATCGCCGGCCAGATGGCCAACGCCGACCGCCCGGAATCCCACCTCAACCTCGGCAACCTCCACGCCGCCCGGGGCCGCATCCCCGACGCCGAGCGCGAATACGCGGCCGCCCTGCGCCTCGATGCCCGATTCGTTCCCGCGTCGGTCAACCTCGCCGACCTGAGGCGGTCGCAGGGGCGCGACGCCGACGCCGAGCGCGTCCTTCGCGACGCGCTCAGACTCTCCCCCCAGAGTGCGCCCGCCCGCCATGCGCTCGGCCTGACCCTCGTGCGCCTGCAGCGGCGGGAGGAGGCGCTCACCGAGCTGCGCCTGGCGGCCGACTACGCCCCCCAGGTCGGGCGGTACGCCTACGTCTACGCGGTCGCGCTCGATTCGCTCGGGCGCCCGCGCGACGCCCTCGACGTGCTCCGACTCACCCTCCAGGCCCACCCCGCCGACCGCGCGGTGCTCGAAGCGCTCGCAGGCATCTGCCTCCGCGAAGGCCTGGCCGACGAGGCCGCGAGCTACCGCGAGCGGCTGCGCCGGCTGGGCTCATGAACGGCGGCCGGCCGCCCCACGGGAGCGGCCGGCCGGCAAGAGCGCTCTCTCCGGGATCAAGCCCGGCGCCGTCGGGTGGCCGCCAGCGCGCCCACGCCCAGCAGCGCCGCGCCCGCGGGCGCCGGCACCGGCACGAGATCGAAGTACACATAGGAGTCGACGAAGTACGCGGTGCCGTCGATGCCGCCGTTCGTTGCGCCCACGATCAGGTCCACGAGGCTGTAGGGCGGAAAGAACCCCGGTATCGCGATGCCATTGAGATCGGCGGTCTCCCATGTCCCGCGGTACGTGCCCGGCTCGTCGCCGAAGCCGAGATCGGCACCGGTCAGCACCGTCTCCACATAGACGTCGCCGCCCATCCCGTCCTCCACGAGCAGACCGACGTTGAGCAGCAGCTCCGACGCCGGAGTCGCCCCGTCGGAGACGAAGGTGATGTCGAAACGCGTGTTGAGAATCTCCCGGCCACCCACCGGGCCGATCGCGGTCACCCACATCGCGCCCCCGGAGAAGAAGTCCTGCCCGGGGATCGGGACCGGGTGCACGGGGTCGTCGTCGTCGTGCCCGTCGATGTGGTCGGCGAGGGCCGCGGGAACCGCCTTCCCGACCATGAACAGGAGTGCAAGCATGTGAATCCAGCGCATTTCCGTCGCGTCCTTTCTGGCGGGGCCATTCGTGTTACGCCTCTGAGGGCTCCCGTCCGCCGCCCCGATAGCAAGACAGTGCAAGACTATTTGAGAACATTTTAGAACATGTTCCCGTCCGGCCACGAAAAATATCTCGTCCAGGCTAAAACTGAGTCTTCGCCGCGAGCCGGCATGGAAGCCGAGCGACCGATATGATCTTAAAAGGTCTCAAACCGGAGCAGCGTTGCCCCAGCATCCCGCCAGATCGCCTATCCGCCCCGCGGCGAGGCTCCCTGCCCCCGCCGGACCCATGTCTGCCAACGAGCAGGATCGGGCCCGACGGGTCGCCGAGCGCCTCCTCGCGGAGCTGACCCAGCTCATCCGCTCATTCCCGGTCGAACGCCGAACAGTCTCGGAGATGTCCCGATGGCTGGGGGTGACCCGCCCGGTATGCCAGCGGGTCGCCATGGCCGCCCGCCATCGGGGTGACCCCCTCGCCGGGCTCGCCCGCCTCCCCGGCGTGCAGGGGCTGGCGAGCTTCGTCCACGCGGCCCGGCGCGCGGCGTGCGACCGGGCCGCCGTGGACGCGCTCGAGGCCGCCGCCAACCGATACGCGGACCTCGTCGACGAGCACGGCGGCAGCCAGTCGCGTCTCGTCGCGGCCATCGAGGCGTCCCTCGAGTCGGACCGTGCCGGCGCACCCGGGCCCCCGCCGCGGGATACGACGGACGTGCGCAGTGAAGCGCGACGTCTCATGTTCGAGGGCGCTCGGGGGGTGACCGGCCGCGAATTCGAGACGCAGGCCGGCGTGTTTCTGTACAGACCGCGCCCCGCCGACCCGGACCGAGTCGACGGCGTCAGCGCTCTGGCGATCCTCGGCGCCCGCATGCGCGCCGGCGCCATGCCGATCTGCCCGGTCGGCATGTTCGCCCAGGGGCGCCCGGACGCGCCCGAGGCGTTCGCGATCCGCCCCATCACCGACCCGGGAGACTCGCCCCTTCCCCTCGGCACGCTCGACGAGTTCTCCTCCAACCCGCCGGCGCGTGTCATCGCGCGGCGCAGCGAGGAGCGCGTGTCGGTGCTCATCGAGCCGGCGGGCGAGGGGCCCCTCGACGCCGTGCTCGCCGCACGCTTCCTCGACGTCGCCCACCCGGCGCTGCATGACCCTCGCATGCAGACGTGCTATCTGCACAGCGACGGCCCCTCGCGCCGCCTGGTCATCACCGCGTTTGTGCACCGCGCCATGGCGATGCGGAGCGTCGCGATGGCAGGCGGGTACGTCCGGGAGCGCGTCGGCGCGCGGGTGCCGGGCTCGGCGGGGCGGGTCCACGTGCTGACGCCGCGGGACCTGTGGGCCGACCGCCTGCCGGAGACGCCCCGCCTCGAGTACCTCGGCCTCGGCCTCGAGCAGGTCCGCGCCGGCGCGTACCCGAGGCAGCACGAGCTGCTCGCCCGCCTCTTCGAACTCCAGGCCTGGGCGCCCGAGGAGTTCGTCGGATTCCAGATTCAGGTCGAGTATCCCGTCTGGAACGCCCAGTACCTCATCAACTTCGACTTCGGCGTGGACGAGCAGACCCGCTGAGCTCGCCGACGCGTGTGGAAGCGCAGCGGCCCTCCGCAGCTACGGGCACCGGCCCCCGCCCTGGTACGCCCCCGACCACTCCGACAGGTACGCGATGAAGTCGCGGGTGTCGATCACGCCGTCGGCGTTCCAGTCGGCCTGCGGCCGTGCGCCGGCCCACAGGTTGAGGAATGCCACGAAGTCCTGCGTGTTCACGACGCGATCGCCGTTCACGTCCGGCGGGCAGGGCCGTCGGTACACGCCCGTGTTCCGCGCGTCGATGCCCCGCATCGGCCAGTCCGCCTTGGAGGACAGCCAGGGCGCCGGGGTGTCCCACGCGTAGACGTAGCCGTTCCACGTCGCGGCCACCAGCTCGGTCAGGCCGTCGCCGTCGATATCGCCCGCCCCGACTCCCGAGATCGACGGGGCGATCATCTGCTTGGGGTATCCGTCGATAATCCCAGCGCCCGCGTCGAGCGCGAACAGCTCGCCGCTGTCGGTCGCGACGCACACGTCGCGCTGTCCATCCCCGTCCACGTCCACGATCGTCGGGAACCCCATCGGCCAGGACGTCAACTCGTACGGCCAGCCGGGCAGCGTCGCGCCGGTGGTGAGGTCGTACGCGCAGACGCGGTAGTCGAAGCCGAGGTGGTTGTCGCTCACGATCAGCTCCGGCTCGAGGTCGCCGGTGATGTCGCCGAGCCCCAGGTAGAAGAGCTGGCTCTGGGTCAGGAGCGTGAGCGGGAATCCGTCGACGGGAGAGCCGTCGTGGTGGTAGCACCGCGCGTAGGCGCGCGAGCTGCCCCAGTGCCCGAACAGGATCTCCAGATCGCCGTCCCTGTCCAGGTCGAACGGTACGGGCGGCGAGAGCGAGAGGTACCCGGACGCGAGCGTGTGCAGCACGATCGGGTAGCCCGACTGCTGCGACCCGTCGGCGTTGAACACGTTGAGCCGGAAGTCCGGGCTCAGCCACGAGACGGCGAACATCTCCTGGGCGCCGTCGCCGTCGAGGTCGCCGTAGTACAGGGCGAGCACGTTCTCGTCGGGCAGCAGATCCCTCGTGAACAGGATCGTTCCCTCGTGATCCAGCGCCGACACGCGGTAGTGCGTGAAGTTGTTGCCGAGCGTGTGCGCACCCCACGCCTCCAGGTCGCCGTCGCCGTCGGTGTCCGCCAGCACGAAGGGCGTGTCGAGGGCGTTGGAGAGGTCGTCGGGTGCGCGCAGCGGGTACCCGTCCATGTCCGAGCCGTCGGCGTTGCGACCATTGAAGCACCACATCACCGAATCGCCCGCCCACCAGTCGCGCTCGCTCCACAGCACCTCGACGTGGCCGTCCCCATCCACGTCGGCCGCCGAAGGCCCGGGCTTGTTGCCGTTGGTGCCGTACCCCATGTACGTCATCTCGTGCGTCGGCCATCCGGGAAGGAACGAGCCGTCCCCGCGCAGCCCGAACGTCTCGCCGCCGGTGAGGAAGATCTCGGCCGCACCGTCGCCGTCCACGTCGGCGAGCGTGGGGGTGTACGGGAAGCCCGCGCCGTCGAGCCCGAGGTCCACGGGCCAGCCGGGCATCCCGGGGCCCGGAGCGTCGCGCTTCGGCGGCGGCACCGTCTCCGCCACCGGCCGGCCCGGCGGGGGAGTCTGCGAGTGGGTCACTCGGACGTCCTGGGCTCCGACGCTCACGGCGATCGCGGCGATCAGCGCACCGGAGATGGGCAGGGGTTGTGCACGGCAAGTCATGGCGAGTCCCCGGCGGCGCCTCAGGCCTGGACGTCACCGGGCGACTCAGCGGTCGCCCGGTCTCGGGCGCCTCGGATCCGGCCGGACCAATCATACCGGATGCAGATGTTGCCTAAAGCCCGATCTCGGGCGTGGTCGAGCACGCGCGGCGCCGCTGCGCACGCCTCGGAGGGAACCCCGCACCCTACAATCGCTCGCACGCGGACCCGCACTACCCCCGGGGAGATTGCCATGCACACCGTCGCACGACGCTCGCTCCCGCTGCTGGCGCTGGCGGCCGCCTACAACTGCGCCATGGCACAGGGCGTTGGCTACTCGGATACGCCGCAAATCCCCGGACAGCGGTGGAAGGTTCACGACATCGATAGGCCCAACCCGCCCGTGGTTGACCCTGGGCCGGCCGGTGAACCGGCGCCGGCGCCCAGCGACGCGATCGTCCTCTTCGACGGCTCGGGCCTCGACGCCTGGCAGACCGTCGACGGCGCGAGCGCCGGGTGGACGATCCTGCCCGAGGGCGCCATGGAGGTCAAGGCGGGCACGGGCGACATCCTCACCAAGCGGCACTTCGGCGATTGCCAGCTGCATGTCGAGTGGGCTTCGCCGGCCGAGCCGGTGGGCGAGAGCCAGCACCGCGGCAACTCGGGCGTCTTCTTCTTCGGGCGCTACGAGATTCAGGTGCTCGACTCGTACGAGAACACGACCTACGCCGACGGACAGGCCGCGTCGCTGTATGGGCAGTACCCCCCCGATGTGAACGCCAGCCGTGCGCCCGGCGAGTGGCAGACGTTCGACATCATCTTCGAGGCGCCGCGCTTTGATAACCAGGGCAAGCTGGTGAGACCGGCGTACGCCACGGTGCTCCACAACGGCGTTGTCGTGCACAACCACCGCGAGCTGATCGGGGCGACGGGGCATCGCACCGTGGGGGAGTATTCGGCGCACGAGCCCGAGGGGCCGATCAAGCTGCAGGATCACGGTAACCCCGTGCGATTCCGCAACATCTGGGTCAGGCCGCTGACCCTGGCCGACGCGGAGGAGCACGGCTCGTAGTCACCCTCCTGTGGGATTACATACGATTCACTCGCTGCTCACGGCGCGCGAGGGGCCCGGTGCGCATTGTACTTGCGTGAAAGCGTCAGTCTCCGGCCCCCCGATCGCTGAAAATCTGAAACCTGTCGGGGCGCGGAACGAATGAACCCAATGGAGGGGCCAGCCCCATGAACGACAACGAGTACATCATCGAACCCCTGCGACTGATCGAGGCCGCCGATGCCGTGGCGGAGGCGCTCGCCGAGGTCGCGGACGCATCGACCGGGCGCTGCCCCTATCCGCCCGCGATGCTGGGGATGCCCGACCATCCCGAGTGTCTCGACGGATTCACCGCCGACGAGCTTGAGGAGGCGACCGCCTTCCTGTGCCGGCTCGGGGTGCTCGTGCACCGGCCGCAGCGCTGAGACGTGAGTGATCCCGGTATCCTCCCCCTTGAGGCGGCGTGCTAACCGCCGCGGCAAAGGGGGTGTTTCTTGCGCAGAGGCATTGCTTCGATCACGTGGGTCGGCGTCGGGGCGCTGGCGGCGAGCGTGGCCGCGCCGGCCGGCGTCGGGATCGGCGGATCGGCTTCGGCCGTGGATCTGATCGCCGACATGCTCGACGACGTCCACGCCGCCGCGGCCGCGGCCGACAGCGAGCGGTACTTCTCGCACTTCTCCGAACGGGCCGTGTTCCTGGGCACCGATCCGACCGAGCGGTGGCCTCTGGCGGAGTTTCGCGCGTGGGCGGCCCCGTACTTCGAGCGCGGCTCGGCCTGGACCTACCGGGCGGTTGAGCGGCACGTGGACGTCGCGCCGGGCGGCGAGGTGGGTTGGTTCGACGAGGTCGTCCGGAACGAGACCTACGGCGACCTGCGCGGCACGGGCGTGGTGGTGCTCGAGGGCGGGGAGTGGAGGCTCGCCCAATACAACCTGACGTTCACGATCCCCAACGAGGACGCGAAAGCCGTGCTGGACCTCATCCGGGGCGCGAAACCCGTCAGATAGCTCCGCGGCGCCCGGCTCTCACGGGTCTGCGCGCGCTCGGCGCTCGTCGGCTCAATACCTGCGCACCACGCCCTTGACGATGCCCTGGACCTGGCAGTACTTCACCCGGATCGGCTCGAACTCGGGGTTGGCCGGCTGGAGGCGGATGTGGTCGGCCTCCTTGAAGAAGGTCTTGAGGGTCGTCGTGCCGTCGGGGAGCAGGGCGACGATGCGATCGCCGTTGCGCGCCACCTGGGTGCGCTCGACGAGCACGACGTCTCCGTCGAGGATCCCCTCGTCGCGCATGCTGTCGCCGTCGACGCGGAGGGCGAAGGCCCCCTCGTTGTGCCCCTTCGTGGGCGCAAGCAGGTCCTCCAGATCGATCTCGTCCTCGCCGGCGACCTTCTCGATCGGGTACCCGGCCGCGATCTTCCCGACGAGGGGGAAGCGCAGCGGGCGCGACTCGTCCGGCACGGCGACGCCCTCAGCGATCGACAAAGAGCGAGCCTTGTTGGCGTCGCGCACGAGGGCGCCCTTTTTGATGAGCGCTTCGACGTGCTCGAAGACGGTCACCTTGCTCACGCCGATCTCGTCGGCCAACTCCTGCATCGTCGGCGAATAGCCCTTGCGGACACGCCAGTCGCGGATGAGCTGGAGAATCCTCAGCTGTTTCGGTGTCAGGTTCATGTCGGTCCACCTCCAGACGTTCCCTCGCAACCGCCTTCCGCGGCGCGAGGCGATGCTTCGTTCCACCCCCCGATCGGTCCGGCTCTCGCTCCGAGAGCGCTGTCAGACCGTCGAGCACGTTTCTCGCCACCACGATCACGCCCGCCTGCGAGGCCAGCGCGTGAGCCAGCGTCGTGAGCACCCCCAGACGGGCGGCGACACCCGCGCCCCATCCCGGCGTGCTCGCTCCCGGCAGGCCTGTCCCCGCTTCCATATCCAGCCGGCGAAGCTGTCCGCTCTCGTCGGGCACGTAGCCCGCCACGAACTCGCCGCCCGGGCCCAAGCGAACCAACGCCCCGAGCGACCCACCCCCGAACCGCCTCGCCTTCCGTGGCATTCCGAGCACTGTCGCGCTCCCGGATCTGCGCAGCACGCCCCGAGCATTCCCCGCTCCGGTGCCGCTGTCCTAAGAGGGCTCCGCCCATGTTGCGCCTCGTTCCCCCATCGCGCTCTCGATGAGGTGAGTGCTCCGCTCTCATCGGTCGGTGTGCCAAACGCCCGCCAAAGAGAGCCACGTTTCTGTTTGGTACAAGATAGCCAACCATGGACACAACGGCAAGCCCGTGTCGACCACTTTGTGCGAAAATGCCCGAATCGGCCCCTCACGGCCCTCTGGCGGCCCGTGGAACCCCCTCGGAAAACGCCGCCGCGGGTCAGGACCGGCGTTCGATCAGGGCGCCTCGCCGCCTCACGGCCCCTCGGATCTCCAGCAACGTGATCGCCGCGCGCAGCTCGCCGGGGGCGACGTCTAGGGCGGCCGCGAGATCGTCCGGCGATCGCGGCGCGTCCAGGGCCGCGACCACGCGCGCCTCCAGCGAGCCCCCGTCGTGCCCGTCCTGCCCGTCCTGCCCGTCACCGGCGCTCTCCCACAGTTCGTGCGGCGACGAAGCCGCCGGGTCGGCGTACCGCGCCTCGTGCGTGCCGTGGAAGTGGTGTCGCGCCGGCGTCTCAAGCAATGCGAGCACGTCGGCGGGGCTCGTCGCCAGCGCCGCCCCGCCGCACTTGATCAGCTCGTGCGAGCCCTCGCTCGCGGGCGAGTCGACGCGCCCGGGCACGGCGAGCACCTCGCGCCCCTGGTCTTCCGCGGCCTGGCGGGCCGTGATCAGCGCCCCCGAGCCGCGGGCCGCCTCGATCACGAGCACCCCGAGCGAGAGGCCCGAGATGATGCGGTTGCGCGCGGGAAAGTTCTCGGCCTGCGGGGCCACGTCGAGCGGCAGCTCGCTTACCACGGCCCCTCGCCCCTCGACGATCTGGTCGAACAGCTTCGCGTTCTCCGGCGGGTAGCGGTGCGCCAGGCCGCACCCGAGCACGGCGATCGTCCGGCCGCCCACGCGCATCGCCCCCCGATGGGCCGCCGAATCGATGCCGCGTGCCCCTCCCGAGACGACGGTGAGCCCGCTCCCGGCGAGCACGCCCGCGAATCGCTCGGCCTGCTCGATGCCGTAGGCGGTGCATGCGCGCGAGCCGACGATGGCGACCGGGTAGCGGTCCGCGATGGCCGGCGCGAGCGCGCCGAGCACGTAGAGGAGCGGGGGAGGGTCGGGGATCTGCGCGAGCAGCGCGGGGTACTCGGCCTCGCCGATCGCGACCAGGCGCACGCCAAGCTCCTCCGCACGGACCAGCTCGCGCTCGGCAAGCCCGGCGCTCTCGCGCATGCCCCGCACGATCCGCGCCGCGGTCACCTCGCCGATCCGCGGCACGCGCTCCAGCTCCCTCGCCGACGCCCCCAGCGCGGCGATGGGCGAGCCAAACTGCTCGACGAGCGCGGCGATCCTGCGCGGCCCGAGCCCGGGCGTCATCGTCAGGCGGAGCACCGCCAGCGTCCCCTCGCTCACCCCCGCCACGGCGCTAGTCCACCCTCGCCGCGGGGTGGTAGGCCCCGGTGTCCGACCGGTCGTCGTGCTCGACGGTGCGGACGACGAGCTCGACAGGATCCGTGCTGGGCACGGTGGCGCCCAGGCGCCGCTCGGTGATCACCTGCGCGTACATGCGCTCGGGGTCGGGCTGGCGGACCGTGGCGTAGACGATCCTGCCCTGCTTGGTCCACTGCACGGCGTCGAACTCCAGACGCCACCCCGGGTGCGGCCCCTGCATGACGATCACGTGCTCGCGCCCCGAGGAGTCGAGCGAGACGGGCGGATACGCGTGCGGCGTCGCGCGGTCGATCATCCGTCCTCCCGCGGCCTCGTCTGGGTCGTTCATGCCGCCGTCCTGCGTCGATTTGCAGCCCACGCCCGTGCTGACCGCGCCCAGCGCGGCCGCCAGGATCACGATGGCCCGTGTTCGATACTTGTTCATGGGGACATCGTACCGGTTCGGTCGATCGCCGCAAGCGGGGCTGCACCGCGGGCACGACGATCTGGTGAGGATCCCTCCCCTACTCCGCCACCCGCATCGCCGGCCGGTCACGGTCGAACTCCCTCCAGGCCCGGAGCAGGCCGAGCGGCGTCATCGGGCGCACGCCCTGCCCGCGCCGGCGCGCCCCGAGGCGGTAGAGGATCGCCCACTGGCGCAGCAGCACGCCCCACGCCCACCAGACCGACCGGTCGGGGTCGTAGATGTTCGTGGACTCGGCCGCCGTGCCGTTCAGCTCGATGATCGCCAGCCCCTCCGCGCGCCGAAGGTGCTCGAGCGACTCGGCGCGGATGTCGAAGCGCCCGAAGTCGAGCCCGTTGTCGCCGGCGGGGAGCGGCACGCCCGGGCCCTCGGGGCTCGCGCGGAACCCGGCCGCAGCCCGGTCGATCCAGGCCTCCAGCTCCGGGGTGATGTGCTCCGATCCGTCGCGGAACATCGCCCCCTGCGCGTGGTTGCCCACGTGCACGAGGCGCACGCGCTCGCCCGATGCGGGCACCTCGAGCCGCTGCTCGGCGAGGCGTGTGAGCAGCGTGTCGGCCTGGCACCGGAAGCGCCGGTGCCGGTAGATGAGCTGCTCGACCGTGTGCCGCCCGTCCCCGAGCAGCTCGGAGAAGTGCTTGGTCGTGATGGAGAAGACACGCCCCAGCCGCCCGTTCCGCGCATCGGGGCTGCGCATCCACATGCACCCGATCTCGACCGGGCCGGGGTGGTACGCCTGCGCCACCACCGGCCGGACCATGCGCGCGAGGTAGTCGCGGGCGTCCTCCGCGCTCCGGGCGATCCGCACCGCGTATCCGCGCTGCCCGCTGTCGGGCTTGAGCACGATCGGGTACTCGCGGGGCAGCTCGCCCGAGGCCATGGCGCCGGCCAGACGGCGCACCCGCGCGCCGACCTCCCCCGGCTCGATCACCACCGCGCGAAGCACGGCCTCGCCCGCCGGCGCCAGGGCGCGCAGGATCGCGATCTTGCTCTCGCCCACGACCCCGCCCCCGGCCCCGATCGTCGGGTTCGCGCACGTGCATGACATGACGCCCCCGTGGCGAATCCCGAGCCACGCCAGCCACGGGACCAGCGGCGTGTAGAAGACCCACGCCGGCCAGAACTCGTGGTGCGACGCTCGCGAGATCGTCGCCTTGATCCGCTGCCGGCCCGTCCACGTGCAGGCGAGCACGCTCGTCCGCGCCGCTAGGAGGGCGAGGACGAACGCGAGCCCCAGAGTGAGCACGCCCTCGCCGAGCCACACGCGCGCCAGCATGGCCGCGACCAGCGCCGGCACGAACGCGCCCGCCGTCCAGAGAGCGCACCCACAAGCCATCGCCGCGACGCCGGAGACCCCACCGAGCCCCGTCGCCCGGGCCGCGGCGGCCGCCTCGTCGCGCCTCCAGGGCTGGAGGCGCGTGCCGAGCAGGGTCGCGAAGCGCGCGCGAGAGAGCTCGATCTCCCACGCCCTGAGCGAGACGGGGCGGACCGAGCCGGGGCCGCGGAGCCCGCTCCCCTTCCTCCACGCCCGGGCCGACCGGGCCGCGAGCCCCGCGAGCAGCCCTGCGCTCGCGACCCCCGCGTCCACCCAGACCATCGACACCAGCACCCCCGCGAGGGCCGCGGCGGCCTCCGGTCCCGCGAAGGCGAGCGACGCGAGGGCGCCCGCCACGAGCCACCATGGCGCGTGGCGCTGCACCCGCGCCATCGGCGCGGCGAGGGCGCCGAGGAGGCCCTCCGGCCCGGGGTCGAGCACGATGCGCTGGCGCAGGGCGGGCGCGCCGGGGGCGTCGTGGCGCGCGAGGTGCGCGAGCATGTGCCCGGTCGAGAGCCGCGCCTCCCGCTCGATGAAGGGCATGAAATGCGTGGCGTCGAGCACGACGAGCGTGCTGGGGGCGATGAGCTCGTGGCTGACCTCCGCGCCCCAGGCGGGGGTGAGAAAGTCGCGCCGGCCGTGCAGGATCAGTGTCGGCGTTTCCAGGCGCTCCATCAGCCCGCGCAGCGGTCTCTGGTCCGTGTCCCAGAAGTTGCGGATAAACGTGCGCCGCTCGTCGAATGAGCCGAGCAGGCCGAAGTGGGGGAGCAGCTCGCCGCCGAGCACGAGGCCCACGTAGCCGACGCCGTATTTGAGATGCTCGAAGACGTAGCTCCCCGAGCCCTCGGCCTCCTGCACGCCGATCGAGGCCATGAGCGTGAGGCTCGCGACGCGCTCGGGGGCCAGGTCGGCCATGTGGAGCGCGACGCCCCCGCCCTGCGACCAGCCGACCACGTGCGCCCGCTCGATCTCCAGCGAGTCGAGCAGCGCGTGCATGGCCCGCGCGTGCGCGATGATTGAATAGGAAGGGATCCGCTCGGTGGACCCGCCGAAGCCCGGCAGGTCCGGCGCGATCACGTCATAGCCCGCGGCTGCGAGCAGCGGGCCCATGCGCTCGAAGTTCGACCCCGAGCCCGGCGAGCCGTGGAGGAGGAGGACGCTGGGGCGGCCGGCACGATCCGCATCCGCGGGGCTCCAGCGCCGGAGCGCGAGCCGCTGCGTGCCCCCGGCGGGGCCCGAGTCCGCCATCAGCGGTGTCTCGAGGAAGAGGCGCCCCGCTCCCCCGGGCTCCTCATCGGTGCGCTGCGTCAGGTGCGACGCGACAACCAGCATCGCCAGCGCGGCCAATGCGGCCAACCCCCGGGAGACCGCCCCCCTCGCGCCGGCCCGGCCTCGCGCCGCGGCGTTCCTCCGGCGGCTCTGCGGGCGGCTCTGGGGGCTCATCGGCGGCATCCTATCGGGCCCGGAGGGCCGATTCCGGGTTGTGCCGGCGCACGGGGCGTGTATCCTCAAGGGGGAAGGGTCACGGTTCTCGCGGCCCGGGCGTTCGCCCAGACACAGCGGCCGCGTCCAAGGAGGTCCGCCATGCAGGGACGTACGGCACGTCGCGCATTCACGCTGATCGAGCTGCTCGTCGTGATCGCGATCATCGCCCTGCTGATCGGGATCCTGCTGCCGGCGCTGGGCAAGGCGCGCGGTGCGAGCCAGCAGGTCGTGTGCCTCTCCAACATGCGCCAGATCGGCACGGCCGCGCTGCAATACGCGGACGACAACAAGGAGCAGATCTGGTACCACCTGTATTGGAACTTCTTCGACGACAACAACAACGCGCGCTGGGACAAAACGGATCGGCCCGGGTATCTCTACCAGTACGTCAACCTGGCCGACCAGATCGGCGAATGCCCGACGAACCGGCGCCGCGGCGTCGGCAAGGGCAACAACCAGCAGGGTGTCTTCGAGTCAGATCTCAATTTCGACTATTGCATGCAGACTTTCACCAGCGGCTACCGGCTCGGCACGGAGATTCGCGTGGGCTACATCCGGCCCGAGGATGGGAACAGCCCGATGTTCCTGCGCGAGCAGTTTTATGCGACCATGACCTTCTTCCGCGCCGTGCCCATCTTCTGGGAGGAGAGCACGTACTGGTGGAACGACGAGATCCGCGACGGCCTCTGGGGCAACGAGGACCAGTTGACGACCCGTCACGGCGGCGGCGGGCACTACTGGCAGACCGACGGCACCGCGGTGCTCTTCAACGCGCCCAACGACGGCAACGAGCCGCTCAAGCAGCGCACCAGGGACTTCGAGGCCAACGACATCTTCGCGGGCACGGGCGGATACGAGACGTTCTGGCGCATCTACGCCCCCGCCAACTACCGTCCCTACGGCTGGATCAACAAACCGTGGCAGGGCAGGTGAGTCGTACCGGACGGCACGATCAGCGTGAGGTCTGCTCGACCAGCACAACCGCGTGGGCCTCGATAGCCTCGCGCCGGCCTACGGCGTCCACGCCCTCGTGGCTCTTGCCCTTGACGTTCACCCGCTCCTCTTCGACGCCGAGGATCCGGGCGAGGCTCGCGACGATCTCCCCCTTGCGGTCCTTCAGGCGCGGGCGCTCGAGCACCACCGTCGCGTCGAGGTTGGCCAGCTCGTACCCGGCCCGGCGCACCCGCCACATCGCCTCGGCCAGGAACTCCGCCGAGTCCCGCGACTCGTGGCGGGGGTCGTCGTCGGGGAAGAGCTGCCCGATATCCGGCTCCCCGATCGCCCCCAGCAGCGCGTCGGTCACCGCGTGGGCCAGCACGTCCGCGTCCGAGTGCCCCACCGGCCCCAGGTCGCTCTCGAACCGCACCCCCCCGATCACCAGCGGACGCCCCTTCCCCGCCGGCGCCACCGGCTCGAGCCGGTGCAGGTCATACCCGTGCCCTACCCGCATCTCCATCACCCACTCACCCCTGTCACCCCCTCACCCTCTCATCCCCTCACTCCCCACTTCCCTCCAGCCGCCCCGCCGAGTCTACCGATATGCCCCTGCGGGCCTGAGAACCCGCCCCCGCGCCCGGGCGTATCCGCGAGGAGCCCCACCCGCGTGCGGTGTAGACTAGCGGACCCGCCGGAATCGGCCGGAACCACCCGTCCGAGAACCCTCGACAGGAGTGAGCAGACATGTCCGAGATCACCCGTCGCAGCCTGTGCGGCCTCGTCGCGGCCGGCGCCACGCTCGCCGCGGCCTGCGGGCCCACCGGCGTCTACCGCCCCTACTTCGACGAGGGCGGCTCCGGGGCCTCGATCGACGAGTTTACCTACATCTCCGAGCCCCACTCGCCCAAGTCGGTCTCCGTCGTCGACACCCGCACCCAGGAAGTCGTCTTCGCGATGGACATCCCGGTCGGGCAGGAGCTGGTGATCAACTTCGACGACAAGTCCCCCGACCGCGAGAAGTACATGTCGGGCACGATGCGCTGGGGGCTCTTCAAGGCGGGCGACCGGTATGGGAGCCTGAGCAACCGGGTGGCCGTGCCCCCGCAGCACTCCCGCCGCGTGGACCTGGAGGTCCGCGAGGGGCCGGAGGTCGCGAGCCCGCCTCAGGTGGAGACGATGGTGCCCCCGCCGCTCTCGGGCGGCTCGGGCAACTGACGCAAACCGGGGAAAGCAATGGACCAGAAGCACCGAGCCGCCCTCGGTGCTCTTTGCATGGTCGGGTATCCTCGGGCCATGAGCCGAAGGGATCGTGCGGGGCCGAGGGGCGGCAGCGCGTTCACGCTGATCGAGCTGCTGGTGGTGATCGCGATCATCGCGCTCCTGATCGGGATCCTGCTCCCGGCGCTGGGCCGGGCGCGGGCGGCGGGGCGGCAGGCGGTGTGCATGTCCAACCAGCGCCAGCTGGGGCAGGCGCTGGTGATGTACGCCGATTCGTTCAGGGGCTTCATCCCGCGCGAGGCGTCGTACCGCGATGCGGAGATGTCCTGGCCGCGGGCGCTGCGCCCGCTGGTGGACGAGCGCGCCGATTGGGACGAGCCGCTGCGCGACCGCTACGTGCACGCCGAGTACTTCAAGGACCCCGCGCGCCCGAAGGACGACCGGCACGAGATCCACTACGTCAACAACGGCCTCTGGTTCGTCTCGCCGGGTGAGCTGGCGCGCGGGCGTGAGCCCTACAAGGACGCCAACCGCATCGACGAGGTCTTCCGTCCCTCCGAGCGGGTCTACCTCACCGACTACGCGATCGACGCCGACGGCGAGAACTACCAGGACGTCGAGGACCAGGGCGACGACGACTTCGGCATCGCGCTCTTCTACGACGTGCGCACCAGGGGGCACGTCTCCGGGGACGAGAACCAGCTGCGCATCGCCCCGCGCCGGCACTTCGACGGCGCGACGGCGCTGTTCTTCGACGGGCACGCGGGGCTCCTCAAGCCCGAGGTGATCACCGACATCAACACCTGGGACGACGGCGACTACACGGACTGAGCAGAGAATAGAGAGCAGAGAGCAGGCAGCGGGGCGTGGGGGAGGCGGGGCACGCCGGGCCATCCGATCCGCGTCTCCCAGCGTACGATCGCCGATGCCCACCGCCGGAGCCCAACCCGATGCCGCGGCCGTCGCCGCGAGGCTCCAGGGCGCGATCGAGTTCGCGCGCGACGCGGGGGGGCTCACCCTGCGCTCCTTCGGCGGCCAGGGGCTCGACGTCGAGCGAAAGCGGGACGGGAGCGAGGTGACGGCCGCCGACCGCCAGGCCGAGCAGCGTCTGCGCGCCCTGATCGCGGAGGCGTTCCCGGGCGACGGCGTGCTCGGGGAGGAGTTCGGCGAGACGCCCTCGCGGAGCGGGTGGCGCTGGGTCCTGGACCCCATCGACGGGACCACGTCGTTCGTGCACGGCGTCCCTCTCTACGGCACCCTGATCGCCTGCGAGCACGGCGGGCGCACGCTCGCGGGCGTGATCCACATGCCCGCGCTGGGGGAGACGGTCTACGCGAGCGCCGGGGCCGGCGCCTGGCACGTCCCCGCCGGCGGCGGGCAGCCGCGCCGGGCGCGAGTCTCCTCCGTCGCCACGATCGCGGAGGCGATGATGTGCACGACCTCCTTCGGCTACTTCCGCCAGGCCGGGCTCGTCGAGGCCATGGGGCCGCTCTTCGAGCGCTTCGGACGCACGCGCGGCTGGAGCGACTGCTACGCCCACGTGCTCTGCGCGACCGGGCGTATCGACGCCGTCGTCGAGCCCGTGCTCAATCCCTGGGATATCGCCCCCATGCAGGTGATCTACGCGGAGGCCGGGGGTCGCACGAGCGACTGGGCGGGGCGGCCCGGGGCGTACAACCCCAACGGCATCGCGACCAACGGCCTGATCCACGAGGAGCTGCTCGGGCTACTCCGCCCCTTCTCCCGTTGAGCCGGGAGATTCCCGCCCGGGTCGAGGCGCCGCATCCGTCACGTTTGCCCGCTCCCCGTACCTGCCGCATTTGCCCCAGATTCTCGGACAGCGCCCAAAACCCTTGGAGATTCCCCCCGTCTGGGGTAGTCTCCGCGGGAAACCCGCTCGTATCGGAGGGCGGGCGCGACGGCGGTGCACCCACTGGAGGAGTTGTCCATGGACGGTCGGCGAGCGGCGTGTGCGACGGTGTTGGGTCTGGCGGCGGCGGCATTCGGGCAGGCGACGCCCGCCCCCCTCCCCACGAGGCAGCACGAGCTCCCCGTCCAGATCGACGACCTCTACTTCATGCACACGCAGACCGACGGCGACTGGGTGACCGACGTCGTCTTCCCGCCGGGGAACCACTACCGGGGCTGCACCAACACCAGCTCGCACACCGACGCGGACTTCCAGGGCGGGAGCTACGTCGTCCAGGCGGGCTTCGCGCAGACCGAGATCGCGGCCGCATCGTACGTGCTCTCGCCGGACCAGTTCCCGGTGAAGGTCGATCTCATGGAGATGATCTTCGCGACGGTGAACGCCATCGAGACCACGACCACGCACTGGTCGGTGCTGGTGTGGGACGGCCCGCCCAACAGCGGGCAGCCGGCGTACGTCTTCAGCTCCGACGGGGAGATCCTGCCGCACATCGTGCTCCCGCCCGGGACCAACGGCATCAACGTGCAGGTCTCGGTCGATCCCAACGACCCCGAGCAGATCATCCTCTACAACGACGGCGGCACGAACACGATCTCCTTCGGCTTCCGCATCGACAAGCACAATTTCCAGGTGCAGGACCCCTGCTTCGTCCCGCCGCCCTCCAACCGCAACTGCTTCCCGACCACCGACGTGTCCGGCCTCCAGAGCTCCACGGGCAACTGGCTGCGCGGGATCAACTGCGGGCCGTTCGGGTGCCCGGCCAACGGGGGCTGGGCGAGCTTCAACCAGCTCGGCAACGGGTGCAGGCCCTCGGGCGACTGGGTCATGCGCATGACCTGGACGAGCCTCAACTGCTCCGGAGGCACCGGGGCGTGCTGCCTGACCGACGGCTCGTGCGTCGAGACGGACGCGGTGAACTGCGCCGCCCTCGGCGGCGCCTATCAGGGCGACGGGAGCGACTGCGCGACCTCCGAGTGCGACTCGGCCACGCAGGCGTGCTGCTTCGAGTCCACCGGCGGGTGCCTGAACCTCAAGCCCTCCGACTGCCTCGCCGCCGGCGGCATCCCCGGCGGCTTCGGCACCCAGTGCGCCGACTTCACGTGCTTCCCCACCGGCGCCGCGTGCTTGCCCGACGGCACCTGCATCAACGACGTGACCGAGGACGAGGCCCAGGCGATGGGCGGCACGTACATGGGCGACGGGACGACCTGCGGCGACGTCACGTGCCCCGACCCCGTCGGCGCGGCGTGTTTCCCCAACGGATTCTGCCTCGTGCTCACCGAGCAGGACGCTATCAACGCCGGCGCGACCTGGATGGGCCCGGGCACCGACTGCAGCGACGGCAACGCCAACGGCACGGCCGACGCCTGCGAGGCCTGCGACGCCGACACCAACGGCGACGGGATGGTGGACACGCGCGACGTCGTGACATTCCTCAACTGGTGGGCCTCGCACGACGACGGCGCCGACTTCGACGACAACGGGATCATCGACAGCCGCGACGTCATCGTCTTCCTCAACGCGTGGAACGCGGGCTGCTGAGCGCTGTGCCACTACCGTCGTGCTCTCAGCGCCCGACCAGCGATCGGCGCCCGTCCCTGCACGACGGTAGTGCGTTGTGGTCCCGCGATCCGGAGGCTATTGAGCACTACGGTCGGGGAGAAGGAGTAGAGCAGGAGGAGAAGGAGTTCCGACCGTAGTGGCACGCTATGCGAAGGACTCTACCGGCGGGCAGGTGCACACCAGGTGGCGGTCGCCGTAAGGATTATCCACACGGGCGCTGGCCGGCCAGAACTTGCTCTCCCGCAGGCCCGGCATCGGGTACGCCGCGCGCTCGCGGCTGTAGGGATGCGCCCACGAGTCCGACGCGATCGCCTCCGCCGTGTGCGGGGCGTGCTTGAGCATGTTGTCCTCGCGGCTGAGCCCGCCCTCCTCGATCTCGCGGATCTCCTGCCGGATCGCGATCAACGCGTCGCACAGCCGGTCAAGCTCGCTCAGGGGCTCGCTCTCGGTGGGCTCGATCATCAGCGTTCCCGGCACCGGGAAGCTCATCGTGGGCGCGTGGAAGCTGTAGTCCATCAGCCGCTTGGCGATGTCCTCCACCTTCACGCCCGAGGTCTTCTCGAACTCGCGGCAGTCAATGATGAACTCGTGCGCGACCGTCCCGTGCTCGCCGGTATACAGAACGTCGTAGTGTCCCTCGAGCCGCTTGGCCATGTAGTTGGCGTTGAGGATCGCCATCTCCGTCGCGCGCTTGAGCCCCGCGGCCCCCATCAGCGCGATGTACACCCACGAGATCGTGAGGATGCTCGGGCTGCCCCAGGGGGCCGCGCTCACGGGCCCGATGGCTTGGGTGCCACTGGCGGCTTGTCCGCCAGTGCGGCGCGCGGACACGTCCCCACGGGCGGACACGCCGCCCGTGGCACCACCACCGCCCGTGCCACCGAACGGATCGACCACCGGGTGCCCCGGCAGGTACGGGGCCAGGTGCGCCGCCACGCCGATCGGCCCCATCCCCGGCCCACCGCCGCCGTGCGGGATGCAGAAGGTCTTGTGCAGGTTGAGGTGGCACACGTCGG
>CAYTAH010000032.1:0-55214 GCA_964435785.1 uncultured Phycisphaeraceae bacterium
CACACGGTCGCGTCCGCTCCGCTTGTACCGGCGCCGAGCCGGCGCGTTGCGGGCCCGCCCCCGGACACGGTCTCGCTCAGCACCGCGCAGGCATCTCCTCGGTTCCCTCGTTGTCGTCGTCGTCCACGCCGTCACCGCCGCCGGAATCCTGCTCCCCACCACCGCCGACGCCTTCCCCCGCTTCGGCCTCTCCCGTCTCGCCGCCAACCGGCTCCTCGGGCGGACCCTCCGGCGCGGGAGCCGCGGACTCACCCTTGCCGAGATGTCGCAGCAGGAAGTCCTCGTACTTGCGGTAGCGCCCGATGGTCTTGACGTCCCCGCCGAGGCCGTGCCCGCCGGTCGGGTCGAGAAAGAGCTCGACGTTGACCTCCTTGTCGGCCTTGAGCAGCTCGCGGTAGACGCGGACGGTGTCCTGGTAGAGCACGTTGGAGTCCTCCATGCCGTGCACGAGCAGGAGCCTGCCCTTGAGGTTCTTGGCCAGCGGCAGCAGCGAGTACTTCTCCAGCTCGGTCTTGCCCGGCTCGCTGGCGCCGATCGTGCCCGTCGAGTACCAGGAATTGTAGTTGTGCCACTCCGTCGGGCCCGCGCCGGCGATGCCCGCCGCGAAGACGTCCGGCTCGGTGTACATCACCATCTGCGTCTGGAACCCGCCGAAGGACCAGCCGTGGAGCGCCATCTTCTTCTCGTCGACGCCGGCGTGCTCGACGAGCCAGCGGGCGCCGTCCACGAGGTCCTCGGTCTGCGGCTTGCCGACCTGCTCGAAGTTCGCCTTCTCGAAGATCGCGCCGTAGCCCGAGGCGCCGCGCGGGTCGATCGTCGCGGTCACCCACCCGTGGTTCTCGGTCATGTAGCGGGCGAAGAAGTAGCTCGGGGCGGCGAACGAGCCCCGCGTCGCCATCTTCTGCTCGCCCAGCGGGCCTCCGTAGACGTAGATCAGGAGCGGCCGCTTGTCGTGCGCCGTCCAGTCCCTGGGCTTGAACATGTGCCCCTGGATGATCTGCCCGTGCCGGTTCTCGTAGGTGAAGTACTCCGGCGAGGGGCCCGTGAGCTTGTGCGCCTCGTCGGGGTGCGAGTCGGTCAGCACCGTCGTCGTGGGCTGCTCCCCGGCGGCGATCGCGACCAGCTCGGTGGGCGAGCCGAAGTCGACGTGGTTGGCGAGCATGCGCGTGCCGTCGTCGCTCACCGCGACGGAGCCGTACACGCCGTCGCGCGTCGAGAGCCGCGTCATCTGGCCGCTCTCGGTGTCGATCGCAAACACGTGCTCCTGGCTGGGGTCGTCGCGCGTGGCCGTCGCGAACAGGCGCGTGTGGTCCTCGGAGAGATCGAACGGGTAGATCTCGTACCGCCCCTCGGTGAGCTGCCTGAGCTGCTGGTAGCGCGGATCGAGCAGGTGGAGCTGACGGTAGCCCGAGATCTCCGCGATGAACACCATGCGACGGCTGTCGGGGAGATACTGCGGCTGGACCATGCCCGGCGTGTTCGGCCCGCCGAAGTGGTAGAACTCGTAGACGACCTTCGCGTTCTCGATCTTGAACTCGGGCTTCTCCTCGGCCTTCTCGCCCTCCGGCTTGGCCGGCCCGGTCTGGCCCTCCTCCTTCTCGCCCCGCCCCCGATCCCCGTCATCCCGGCGATCCTCCTGATCCTCCTCCCGCTCCTCCTCCTCCCGCTTGATTTCCTTCTCACCGTCACCGTCCGCCTCGGCGGCTCCCGGCTCGTCGGGCTTGGCCTTCTCGGCCTTCTTCTCGTCCACGAAGCCGGCCTCGAGCACCTTGATGAGCCCCGTCTTCTGCTCGAAGGCCGCGAACGCGACGCGGCTGGAGTCGGGCGACCACTCGGGCACGCGGAGGATGTCGCGCGGCCCGCTGATGCGCTTGGTGAAGACCCGCTCCAACGTCCCTTCCTCCGTCTCGTGCCCGGCGAGGTCGTAGAGGTACACGCTCGAGTAGGCCTCGGGCCAGGGGTCGTCGGGCATGTGACGCGTCACCTGCTCGGCGCGGGCGAAACGGTCGCGGTAGTTGACGATCGTCACCTGCCGCCCGGCCCCCCAGAAGTTGTCGCCGCGGTTGGCGAGGAAGACGAGCCGCTTCTTGTCCGGGCTCACGCGGTAGCCGACCATGCGCTCCCCGTCCTTCAGCTCGGGATCGAGCTGCACGATGCGGTGGTCGCCGAACGAAACTTGGAGAAGTGCGCCGTCGCGGAGGTACGTGTAGCCCGACCCGTCCGGCATGTACTGCACGTCCGACTCGCGCTCGCGCGTGCGCGTGAGTCGCGTCAGCGTGCCGCGATAGGGGATGACCGGCTTGGCCTCGGGCGCCTTCTCGGGTTTCTTGCCGTCCGCCGCGGGCTTCTCCGGTTCCTGCTCCGCGGCGACGTCGACCGCCTCCTCGGCGTTGTCGTCCCCCGCGTCGTCGACCTCCGTCTCGTTCGCATCCGGCCCGGCTCCTTCAGCGCCGTCGGCATCGCCCATCTCGGGCTCGGCAACCGCAGGCCGCTCGAATGGCGCGTCCCACGCGCCGGCGTCGATCTCCAGCCGGTAGACATCGCCCCCGGCGATGAGCAGCATCTCGCTCGCGACGGGCGACCACTCGAAGCCCTGCACGCCGTCGTAGCGCGGTGCCGGCTTGTCCGGACGCTTCCCGTCCTTCTCGTCGTTGATCTCCGCGTCGTCCGCAAGCACGACGTCGCCGAGCGTGAGCCGCTCCCCTACTGCGTCGATCACGCCGAGCGGCGGCGCCTCCTCGCCATCACCGGCCGCGCCCTCGCTCTCCTCGGGGCCGAGCTTCACGGCGAGCTTGAGCGCGGGCTCCTCGAGCGTGAGGTCGCCGCTGAGCGCATCACCGTCCCGAACCAGCGTGAGCGCCCCCTTCACGCCGAGCTTCTCGTCGGTCACCTTCGCTGTCAGCGTGCGAGTCGGCGCATCGAACGCGCCCTCGGCGACAGGCAGGCGCACGAGCCAGACCCTGATCTCGCCCGAGAGCACGCCATCGGGCCCGGCCTCGAGCGACAGCCCGCACGGGCCCGGCGGGATCGCCTCGCTCCCCTCCCCCACCGTCGTCGCCTCGCCCGTCCACCGGCCGACCGGGACGCCGTCGTTCCAGCCGTGCCGATCGGCCTGCTCCCGGGCGAGCTGCGCGAGCGTGACCCCGGACTTCTTGGCCTTCTTCTGCCGGTCGTCACGAACCTCGCGCGTGTCCGCCTGGAACTCGGCCAGGCGCCCGACGCTCGTGATGCGCCGCGACTTGCCCGTCTGCGCGTCGTAGATGTAGAGGTCGGAGCCGTGCCGACGCTCGAGCCACGGACGGTAGAGGAACGCGCAGAACCGCCCGCCGCGGCTGAAGGACGCGCCCCTCGCGCCCGCGCCGAAAAAGCCCTTCTCGGGGAAGATCCGCTCGAGCGTCAGCTTCTCCTCCCCCGCCTCGCCGGCCTTCTCCTTAGCCTTCGCGTCCGCGCCCTCCTGCGCGGGCAGCGCGCCCCGGGTTGCCCCCGGAGCGCCGCCGTGAGCCCGGGCGCCCGCGTGGACCGGCGCCAAGGCGCCGAGCGCGGCGAGCAGTGCGAGCGCGGAAACCGTGGTGACGATGCGTCGCGAACTCATGGCAATCTCCCATGGGGCAGGGCCACCAGCATATTCGATCGCGCCACGCCGGTTCAGGGCGCGTCCGCGGCCGTGCGAACGCGAGCGGCGCCCTCGAGGTCCCGCCGCCCGCGCTGCTCCGGCCCGGCCCCGCGCGGGGGGCCGCCAGGGGCAACACCCGGCACGCCGCCCGCGCGAGCGGACGTCGGGGCCTCCATGACCCCTCCCACGCACACCGGCGTCGCCCCGCGCCCGGCCCGATGGCGGCGACGGACGGCGCTCCTGCGGGGCGTGTCACCCGGAGCAGCGGGTGCGCGCGCAGCTTCGATCCTCCAGCAGCTCCCCGGCGATGCGGGTGAAGTCACGCTCGGTGACGATCCCCACCAGCCGTCCGTCCTCCACGATGGGCAGCGCCGAGATGCCGTGCTCGGACATGCGCGAGATCGCCTCGCCGGCGCTCATCTCCGGCGTGCCGACGACGGGATCGCGGCGCATGATCTCCGCGGCCGGCGTCTCCCCGGGCCGGTGCGACGGGTCGGCGAGGAAGCGGAGAATCTGCCGCCAGGTGATGATGCCGACGAGCCGGTGCTCCGCATCCTCGACGAGAACGTGCCGGATCTCCTCCCAGTCCATGATGCGGGCGACCAGCTCGACCAGCTCGTCCTCGGCCACGGTGAAGAGGTTCGTGGACATGACCTGCCCGACCCGGCAGTAGCCGCAGGGCTCCTGGGCGCACTGTTCGGGGTCGAGCACCGGCCAGGTGTGCGCCGGAGCGCCCGTCTCGGCGAGGCGCGCCATCGCGGCGGTCAGGCAGGCGGCCGAGCGTCCCCGCCGGAGCCTGGGTGAGAGCGCCTCGAACGACCGGAGCTGCCACTCGGCCCCGGTCTGCCCCCCGGCCACGCGTGCGGCGATGATGTCGAGACGGCGCGCGATGTCGCGGTCCGCGAGGCCCGCCCGTGCCAGACCGGCGCGGGCGACGGGGAGGAGGTGCTCGAGGATCAGCTCCGGCGCCCCCACCACAGCGCCGTCCAGCCACGCGAGGCGGGTGTCGAGCCCCTGCCTCGCGGCGCGCAGGAAGTTCCCCGCCGTCTGGTCGAAGGGGATGCGCCGGGTGAACTCGCCGAAGGCCTCGCGCCCGCCGAGCATCGCCCCCACCCAGAGCGCCGCGTTGGCGATCTCGTCGCCAAGCGTCGGTCCCGCCGGGAGGTAGCGGTTCTCGATTCGCAGGTGCGGCCGCCCCTCGGTCACCCCGTAGCACGCGCGGTTCCAGCGATACACCGTGCCGTTGTGAAGCGCGAGCGCGCCGAGCGTGGGAATGCGGCCGGCGCGGAGTATCCCGAGCGAGTCCTCGGGCGACTCGTAGCCCAGGAGCAGACGGAACCTGGCGATGTCGGTGCGGAAGATCTCCGTCGCCGATCGGCGGATCCAATCGTCGCCGAACCGCACGCGCGCCACAGCCTCGCGCCGGGCGCCGCCGAGCCGCCGGGTGTCCACCGTCTGCTGGAAGATCGCGATCCGTGTCTCGCGCCACAGCCGCCGCCCGAAAAGAAGCGGGCTGTTGCCGCACGCCGCCAGGACGGGGCCGGCGATGAGCTGGGCGAGGTTGTACATCGGCACGAAGTCCTCGGCGCCGATCTGGAGGTGCACCTGGAAGCTGGTGTTGACCGCCTCGAGCATGATGGAGGGGAAGCGCACCGCGAGCTCGTCCTCGCCCTTGATCGCCACCTCGAAGTCCCGCCCCCGCATCTCTCGCACCGCCCGGTCCAGCGCGAGGAAGCGGCCCAGGGGGCACAGGTTCGGCGGCCCGAGGTCGCGCAGCTCGATGGAGGGCACGATGCCGGCCAGCACCGGGCGGCACCCGTGCGCCGCCGAGACGCGCCGCACGAGGGCGAGGCACTCCTCGAGCTCGCGCTCCAGCGACTCGAGCACGCCGGGCCCGACCGCGATCGGCGCGACATTCACCTCCAGGTTGAACCGCGCCACCTCGTTGGTGATCCGTGGATCGCCCAGATGACCGCGGATCTCCGCCAGGATCTCCAGCGCCCGCGGCGCCGGCCGCCAGGCGCCGTCGAGCAGCACGATCTCCTGCTCGGCCCCGACGCGCCCGAGGCCGTCCTCGATGAGCCCGCCCTCGATCATGTGATCGAGGGCCTCCAGATCGCGCAGCAGCGCCGCCATCTGCGCCCTGTGCTCGTGGCCGTCGACGCCGGTGCTGATCTCCTGCGTGCCCACGCGCGCGCTCCGCAACGCCGAACGCCCGGACCCGATCTGCTCTTCGGATCGCACGCCCGGAGGACTCGAATCAGAGATAAACGTATCTAAAACTCTCTATAGAAACAAGAGGGCGGAATCCTATCAAAAACCGATCATCATGCGCTCCAAACGCGATCAGCACCGTCCCCGGCATCGCCACCGGGAGGCCCGTCATCCGGCAGAGCCGGCCTCCGCGCGGAACGTCGGTTCGCAGCACCCGTTCCTCCCGGCCCTCGGGATCCGCCGCCTCGGCGGGACCCGCGCTCGCGGCGCGGCGCGTCTCGTCGAATCACATGCACCGCCGCGGCCCGCTCGCGAGACCGGGCGCGCACGCTCGGGCGCGGAGGAAAGAAGATGCGCGGAATCGGCGCCGGGAACAAAGCGGCGAAAGCCGGTCGATAGGGGCCCGCCGAGGCGACGGGCAGTTACCATGGAGATGGCGGGCGTCGCCCGGTCAGGGCGGCAGCACGGTTTGGGCGCATGCTGAAGAAATCGCCCATTTCTGTGGGGGATGAGCGCACCGGCGAAGAGGAGCGGACGCCGCCCGCGCAGAAAGGGCTCCTCGGCCGTCAGCTGCGGGCCCAAGCTAAGGTGCGCTTCGGGGCCGCGGTGCTCCTCATCGCTGGGGGGGCGTTCGCGCGATACGTGCTCGGCATCGTCTCGCTCGACGTCGCGGGGCTGACGGTGCTGGCGATCGTCATCGCGGCGTACAACGTGTGCATCCTGGCCCTGGTCGGGCCGCTCGCGGACGAGCGCGAGCCGGTGCATGCCCGGAGACGGGAGGTCGTCGCCGGCGCGTCGATCGTGCTCGACTTCCTCGCCCTGACGGTCGCGCTCTGGTTCGTCGGCGGCGTCCGGAGCCCCTTCCTCGCCATCTACCTGCTCCACATCGGCATCGCCTCGATCCTGCTCTCGCGCCGGGCCGCATGGCTCGCGGCCGCGCTGGCCGGGGCGCTGCTCCTGGGCCTGGTGTCGCTGGAGCTCGGCGGCGTCCTCCCGCCGCCGATGCCGGCGGGGGCAGTGCTGGACGACGGCCCGCTCGATGTCAGATACGTAGCGACGATCCTCGCCGTCTACTTCGGCATGCTCGCGCTCATCGTGCTGACGCAGACGCAGCTGGCCCAGGCGCTGCGCCGCAGCGAGCACGAGGCCGAGCGGCGGGCGGAGGAGTCGGAGCAGCTCAGCCGCCTCCGCCGGGACTTCCTCCACGTCGCGCTGCACGACGTGGGCTCGCCGATCGCGACCGCGGAGCTCCTGCTGCGCAACCTCCGCGACGGCCTGTGCGGGCCGATGCAGCCGGCGCAGCGAGAGCAGCTCGACCGGGCGATCTCCAGGCTCGAGGGGATGCAGCACCTGGTCCGCGACCTGCGCATCCTCAGCGAGTTGGAGACCACGGACCTTCGCGGCCACAGCACGGAGATCCCCCTGTCGTTCCTCCTCGGCGGCGTGACGGACGACTACGCCGACGCGGCGAGAGAGCGCGGCATCGGCCTCACCGCCGAGCCCCACGAGACCGCCGCCATCGTCTTCGGCGTCCCCAGGCTCCTCCGCGAGGCCATCGCCAACTACGTCGCCAACGCGATCAAGTACACGCCCCGCGGCGGGCGCGTCGTGGCGCGCGTCCGCCGGGTGGACGGTTGGTTCCGCGTCGAGGTCTCCGACAACGGCGTGGGGATCGCGCCGGAGGAACAGCCGCGCCTCTTCGAGGAGTTCGTGCGCGTCGGGCGGAGCCACCCCGACCTCAAGAGCATCCACGGCACCGGGCTCGGGCTCTCGATCGTGCGCCGGATCGCCGAGGCCCACGGCGGGCGCGTCGGCGTGGACAGCGAGCCGGGACGCGGGAGCACGTTCTGGATCGAGCTGCCCCCGTGCACCGGCGCCGAGGAGTCCCCACCCGCGTCGATGTGAGCGCGCTCAGGAAAGCTGCGACCGGATCACCGCGAGGAGCCAGTCGTTGGAGAAGGGCTTCTGCAGCACACCGGTGAATCCCAGCTCCGCGGCGTTGGTCGTCATGCTGAGCGAATCGCCGACGGAGCTCATGAGATAGACGGGCACCTTCGAGCCGCCCGTGCGGACCTCGCGGAGAAAGTCGACGCCCGAGTCGATCTCCTGCATCATCAGGTCCACGATGACCAGGTCCGGGTCGTGCTCCCGAAAGGCGCGCAGGCCCGACTCACCGTCGGGCGCCTCCAGGACCCTGTAGCCGTGGGCCTCGAGGAGCTGACGCATGGCGAGCCGGAAGTCGGCGTCGTCGTCGATGCAGAGGATCACAGGTTCGCGGTTCGACATGGTTCACCGCCGCTCTCGGAATAATCGGTCGGGGGGCCGGTCAGCAGCGACTCCAGCCCGCCGCCGGCGAGGGCCCCGCGCAGATGGTCCGCGGCCGCGAGCAGGTTCTCCGCGGCGCGGGGGGTAAGCGACTCGACGAACGGCGCGAATGAGTACCCGCGCAGCCCCATGAGGAAGGCCCTCCCCCGCCAACCCAGCGTGTGCTCCGCGAGCAGCAGCACCGCCTCGGGCGGGAGCGCGTGGCTGCTGAACGGATCGGCCCTGCGCGGGAGCAGCCGCCTGAGCGAGAAGGGCTCGTCGCCCGCGGGGGACGCGTCGGCAAAGACCACGGCGTCGTGCCCGAGCAGCTCGGCGGCGTGCTCCACGGCCGGCTGGTAATCCCACATGGCGTGGAGCCCCGCGGCCGGCTCATCCTCGAAGAGGCGAGCGAGGGCCGGGCCGAGGCCGTCGTCCGCGCGGGCGGGGTTGCCCAGGCCGATGAGCAGGATCGAAGGGGCGGGAGTCACCGGTCCTTCACCTTTCGATCGAGGAGCTCGCCGCCCGCCCCGACCAGCTCGACGACCAGCGGCATCTGCCCCAGCGCGTGGGTCGCGCAGCTGAGGCAGGGGTCGTAGGCTCGGATGGCGACCTCGATGCGGTTGAGCATGCCCTCGGTGATCTCAGGCTTCCCCGAGAGCTCGTCGTCGGCGACGCGGCGCACGGAGCGGTTCATCGCCTCGTTGTTGCTCGTTGTGGAGACGATGAGGTTGCACATCGTGACCAGGTCGTCCTCGCCGACGCGGTAGTGGTGGAAGAGCGTGCCGCGGGGGGCCTCGAGCACGCCGACACCCTCGCGCCGGCGCGGGCCCGAGGAGAGGAGATCCGTCCCCTGCAGGTCCGGATCGTGGAGCAGCCGCTCGATCACTTCGATCGCGTGGAGAACCTCGATCATGCGGGCCCAGTGGTAGGCGAGCGTCATCTGGTTCGGCCTGCCGCCCGTCAACGCCTTGAAGTCCCGGCGTGCCTCCTCGGCCTCCGGCGTGTCGATGAAGTCGCAGGTGTTGACGCGGGCCAGCGGCCCGACCCGATACCACCCGCCCTCCTCGCCGAGGGCCCGGATGAACGGGAACTTCATGTACGACCAATCGCGGACCCCCTCGGCGAGGATGTCGAGGTAGTCGTCGTTGGGGACGTGGTCGAAGATCGTCGCCCCCTGCGCGTCGATGCTGCGCAGGCCCCCGTCGTAGAGGTCCATCGCGCCGTCGCCGCGGATGATCGAGAGGTAGCTCGACTCGAAGGACGCGAAGGCCGCGGCGGTCTCGACGTTGTCGAGGATGTAGCGGCGTGCGAGCGCGAGCGCGTCCCTCGACCATCGCTTCATCTGCTCGACGTCGGCCAGGAGCCGGTCGCGCTCCGCGATCGAGAGATTCTTGTTGATCCCGCCGGGGATCGCGCCGGTGCCGTGGATCTTCTTGCCCGCGGTCGCCTGGATGATCTCCTGCCCGAACTTCCGCATCATGATCGCCTGGTAGGCGAGCCCCCTGTCGGCCTCGATGAGGCCCACGACGTTGCGCGTCGCTGGGTCGGCGTCGAATCCGAAGAGGAGGTCCGGGCTGGCGAGGTGGAAGAAGTGCAGGCTGTGGCTCTGGAACACCTGGCCGTAGTGCATGAGCCGGCGCATCTTCTCGGCCGTCGGCGTGAGCCGCTCGCCGCCGACGATGCGGTCCACCGCCTTGGCCGCGCACAGGTGGTGGCTCACGGGGCAGATGCCGCAGAGCCGCTGGACGGCGACCGGCATCTCCCAGTAGGGGCGCCCCCGGATGAACCGCTCGAACCCCCTGAACTCGACGATGTGGAGCCGCGCCTGCGTGACGCGGTTGCGCTCGTCGAGCAGGATCGTGACCTTCCCGTGCCCCTCGACCCGGGTGACCGGTGAGATCTCGATCCTTCGCCTGTCGGGTGGGGCGACCATCGCGCCGGTCTCCTGGGTGGGTCAGTCGTACTTGACGAGCGAGTAGGGTAGATCGACCCCGCTCCCCGACACCAGCGCGCTGACCGCCGCCCAGATCGTCTCGGCCGAGGGCGGGCAGCCCGGGAGCAGGTAGTCGACCTTCACCACCTCGTGCGCCGGGCGGACCTTGTCCAGCAGCAGCGGCAGCTCGACGTCACGGGGGATCACGCTCCCCGGGTTGTGCGTGCTCGGCCCGTCGATGTACGCCTCGCGCAGGCACTCCTCGATCGGGACGAAGTTGCGGAGCGCCGGGATGCCGCCCGTCGTCGCGCACGCGCCGACGCTGACGAGGATGTCGCAGTGGCGCCGGAACGCCCTCAGCACCTCGACGTTCTCCTCGTTGGCGCACCCGCCCTCCACGAGCCCGATCGCGCAGCGTCCCGTGAACGACTTCAGGTCGGTAAGCGGGCTCCTGTCGAACTGCACCACCTCCACCAGGTCCAGCAGCCGCTCGTCGATGTCCAGGATCGACATGTGGCACCCGAAGCACCCGGCGAGCGAGCAGGTGGCCAGCCGTGGCTTGCTCATTCCGGGCGCTCCCCGTTGATGGTCAGCCTGGCCGGAACCTCGACCGAGGAGCCGATCGGCGCACGGTCGAACGACCGCTCCCCCACCGGCGTGCGGTACGCCTCATGCTTGCGGAGGATCGCGCCGACGGGGCATGACGAGACCGCAAGGTCCCTCACGTCGGCGTTCGTGTCCACGAGCCTCGCTTCCGCGTTCACCGCGAGACGCTTCTGGATGCCCCGCCCCACGAACCCGAAGACGCTCTTGCCGTCGAGATCGCGGCTGGTGCGCTCGCACCGCCCGCACAGGATGCAGCGGTCCCTGTCCAGCAGGATGTCCGGGTGCGACGCGTCCACGTCGCGCTTCGGCCAGAGATACTCGAACCTCGGGGCCGCGATCCCGAGCCGGTACCCCAGCGCCTGCAGCTCGCAGTCGCCGCTCTTCTCGCAGTACATGCAGAAGTGGTTGCCCTCGACGAAGAGCATCTCCACGATCTGCCTGCGCCACGAGACCAGCTCCGGCGTCTGCGTCTCGACGAGCAGGCCCGGCGCCGCCGGCTGCGTGCACGCGGCGGCCGGGCGGCCGTTCACGCGCACCATGCACACGCGGCACGCCCCGACGGGCTCCAGCCCCTCCTTGTGGCAGAGGCGGGGGATGTAGATCCCGCTCTCCTCCGCCGCGACGAGAATCGACTGGCCGGCCCCGGCGCTGATCTGCCGTCCGTCAACCGTCATGGTGAAACGCTCGCTCACGGCTGCACCCCCTCGCGGTGCGCCGAGGGACGCCCCGTCACCTCCTCCGCGTGCCGGACCGAGGCCGCGAGATCGAAGGAGCGCTGACACCCGTCCGCGCCCGGCTTGACGAGGTCCGTGTACACATGCCGAAAGCTGCGGAGCGTCATGAGGACCGGGTTCGGCGACGCCTGCCCGAGCCCGCAGCGGCTCGTCTGCTTGATCGTCTCCGCGAGCTGCTCGATCTCGTCGAGGTCCTTCGGCTCGCCCCGCCCGGCGATGATCCGGTCGAGCTTCTGCTTGAGCAGCACGGTCCCGACCCGGCACGGCGTGCAGAAGCCGCAGCTCTCGTGGACGAAGAACTCCATGAACGCCGACACGATCTCCGGGATGCTCCGCCCGGGCCCGAACACGAGGACGGCGCCGCCCGTCGCCAGGTCGTCGTAATCGATCGTCCGCCCGTACTCGGCGGGCCCGACCATCTCCCGGCTCGGCCCGCCGACCTGCACCGCGGCCGCCTCCTCGGCGCCGCACATGCTCAGCACCTCGCGCAGCGTGATGCCCATCCCCACCTCATACACGCCCGGGAGCGTGCAGTCGCCCGCGATCGAGAGGAGCTTGGTCCCCGTGCTCTGGTGCGTCCCGTGCTCGCAGAAGGCCGCGGATCCCGCCTCGAGAATCCGTGTCACGCACGCGAGCGTCTCGACGTTGTTGACCACGGTCGGGCACCCGAGGTAGCCCCGCTGCGCGGGGAAGGGCGGGCGCGCCCGCGGCTCGCCCCGCCTGCCCTCGCACGAGTTGATCAGCGCAGTCTCCTCGCCGCAGATGTAGGCGCCGGCGCCCAGCTGGATGCGGATGTTGAAGTCGAAGCCCTCGCGCCCGCAGATCGACTTCCCGAGCAGCCCGTCGGCGCGGCGCCCCTCGAGGACGTGCTCGAGGAAGCGCCGCAGATAGGCGTACTCGGCACGCAGGTAGATGATCCCCTCCGACGCCCCCACCGCGTAGGCGGCGATCGTGAGCCCCGCGAACACCCGGTCGGGCAGCTCCGTCAGCAGCACCCGGTCCTTGAACGTTCCCGGCTCCCCCTCGTCGGCGTTGCAGACGACGAACTTGCGCGCCCCGGGCGCGGCGCGGGCGAACTCCCACTTCATCCCCGTGGGAAAGCCGGCGCCGCCGCGGCCGCGAAGGCGCGAGGTCTTGACGGCCCGGATCACCTCCGCCGGTGAGATCGCCAGCGCCTTGCGGATCGCCTCGCCGCGCGCCTGCGGGGTGAAGACGATCGGGCCCGCCTTGCGGATGTTGTTCTCGACCATCGACCGGACGAGCGGGTGACCGTTGTTCCCGTCCCCGAACCTCGTCACGAGCCTCGTGGGATCGGGGTTTTCGCGCAGCGCACGCACGATGCTCCGGGCCTTGTCGCTGGAGAGGCTCGTGATGACAATGTCGTTCACGAGCGCCGCCGGCGCCTGATCGCACATGCCGATGCACGCCGTGCGCTCGAGCGTGAACAGACCGTCGGGGGTCGTCTCACCGAGACGCACGCCCAGCGCCGCCTCGAACGCCCGGCGGACCTTGTCGTACCCCGCCATCCGGTCGATCACGTCGTCGCTGAGGCGGATGACGGTCCGACCCCTCGGGCCGCCCGAGTAGAAGGCGTAGAAGCTCACGACGCCCTCCACCTCCACGCGCGGGATGCCCAGCCGCTCCGCGATCGCGTCGATCGCCTCGGGCCCGACCCAGCCGAGCTGCTCCTGCACCTCGCGGATGACGTCCATCAGCCGCGTGCGGTCACGCCCGTGCCGCCGCACGCTCTCATCGACGCTTCGAGTGGCATTGCCGGGAGTCATGTCGCGTCCGTCCGCGCTCCAGCCGTTCCATCCTATGCCGACCCGCGTCCGCGCACCATCCGCCGAGCCGGCGCGGCCCGCGCCCGCCGGCCCTCTTGCGGGCGGAGCGTCGCGCCGAGCGCCTATGATCACAGGCCCCGCTGTCGCCACTCCAGGGGACATCCGCGTGCACGAACTTGCCATGACCGAGCGCATCGCGGAGATCGTGCTGCAGCACGCGGCCGACGCTCGCTCCGGCAGGGTGACGGACGTCCACCTCGTGATCGGAGAGCTCTCCGGCGCCTCCGGCGAGTGCGTCGCGTTCTACTGGGACATCCTCGCGCGGGGCACCCCGGCCGAGGGGGCCGCCCTCCACATCCGCCACGTCGCCTTCGAGCTCGAGTGCCTCGATTGCGCTCGCCGGTTCGCGCCCGACGGCGTCGACTACCGCTGCCCCGCGTGCGCCGGCGCTCGCGTCCGCCCCGTCCAAGGGGACGAGCTCTACGTCGAAGCGATCGAGGTCACGGGGGAGTCTGCCGAGAACCCCATCCGCGGATCGGTTGAGCAAGCGGGAGCGCCACGATGACGACACGCATCCCTGTCGTGGAGGCCATCACCAAGGCCAACGACGAGCTCGCCCGCCTGAACCGTGCGATGCTCGACTCGCACGGCATACTCGCCTTCAACATCATGGCCTCGCCCGGCGCGGGCAAGACCTCCCTCATCGAGCGGACCGTGCCCGCCCTCGCCCGCGAGCTGCGGATCGGCGTCATCGAGGGAGACATCGCGACGAGCTTCGACGCCGAGCGAGCCGCCGCCGCCGGCGCCGCGGCCGTGCAGATCAACACCGGCGGCGCGTGCCACCTCGAGGCCCAGATGGTCGCCAGCGCACTCGGGCAGCTGCCGCTCGAGAACCTCGACCTCCTGATCGTCGAGAACGTCGGCAACCTTATCTGCCCCGCCGCGTTCGGCCTCGGCACGCACGTCAACATCCTCGTCGCCTCCGTCCCCGAGGGCGACGACAAGCCCTACAAGCACCCCCGCATGTACCGGGGCGTCGACGTGCTCGTCGTCAACAAGATCGACCTGCTCCCCTACGTGACCTTCGACATGGAGCGCTTCAAGCAGGGCGTCGCCGCCCTCAACCCCGGGGTGCGAACCTTCGAGCTCTCCTGCCGCACGGGCGTCGGCTGCGACGCATGGACCGAGTGGATCCGGGGCGAGGCCGCCGCCCGCCGCGCCGGAACTCCCCGATGAAGGCCTGCAGGGTCCACGTCTCGGGCATCGTGCAGGGCGTCGGGTTCCGGCCGTGGGTGTGGAGCCGGGCCCGGTCGCTGGGGCTCGCGGGGTGGGTCCGCAACGACACCGCCGGCGTCGAGATGCACCTTGAGGGCCCGCCGGAGGCGATCGACGCCATGATGACGCGGTTCGCCCAGGAGGCGCCCCCCCTCGCCCGCGTCGAGGCCGCCACGCTCCGGCCCTGCGCGGCCCTCGGAGTGTCCGACTTCCGCATCCTCGAGTCGCACGCCGCCCAGGGAGACTACCTCCCCGTCGCCCCCGACGTCTGCGTGTGCGATGACTGCCTGGCCGAGATGCGCAACCCCGCCGACCGGCGATACCGCTACCCCTTCATCAACTGCACGAACTGCGGGCCGCGCTTCACCATCGTCGCCGACGTCCCCTACGACCGTGCCAACACGACCATGGCCGCCTTCGAGATGTGCCCGCAGTGCCGGCGCGAATACGAGGACCCCGCTGACCGCCGGTTCCACGCCCAGCCTGTCGCATGCCCCGCCTGCGGCCCGTGCCTCCGCCTCGAGCGGGCCGGACGCCCCGTCACCGACGCGGACGAAGTGATGCGCGCGGCCCGCGACCTCCTCGCCGCCGGGGCAGTCCTCGCCGTCAAGGGGCTCGGCGGCTTTCATCTCGCCTGCGACGCCTTGAACCCCGGCGCGGTCGCGCGCCTGCGCGAGGGCAAGCGCCGCGAGGCCCGGCCCTTCGCCCTCATGGGCGAGAGCGTCGACACGGTGCGCCGGCACGCGATCCTCGGCGCGACCCACCAGCGCCTGCTCGAGTCGCGCGAGCGCCCCGTCGTGCTCCTGCCCGCCCGCGCCGATTCGACCCTGGCGCCGGGCGTCGCACCCGGTCGGGACCACCTCGGCTTCATGCTCCCCTACACGCCCCTCCACTACCTGCTCACCGAGCCCGCGCCGGGACACCCCGACGTCCTCGTCATGACCAGCGCCAACCTCAGCGACGAGCCCATCGCCTACCAGGACGAGGACGCGCGCAGGCGCCTCGCCCCCCTCGCCGACGCCTTCCTCATGCACGACCGCCCCATCCGCATGCGCACCGACGATTCGGTGCTCGCGGTCTTCGAGCACTCACCCTACCTCCTTCGCCGGTCCCGCGGCTACGCCCCGCTGCCCCTCCGCCTCCCCCTCTCGGGCCCGAGCGTTCTCGCGGCCGGCGCCGAGATGAAGAACGCCTTCTGCCTCACCCGCGACGACCGCGCCTTCCTGAGCCACCACATCGGCGAGATGGGAACCCTCGAAACCCTGCGCTCCTTCGAGGACGGCGTCCGCCACTTCGAGCGGATCTTCCGCACCCGCCCCCAAGCCGTCGCCCACGACCTCCACCCCGACTACTCCGCGACCCGGGCCGCGCTCGACCGGGCCGCGGCCGACGCCCTCCCCACCATCGCCATCCAGCACCACCACGCCCACATCGCCTCCTGCATGGCCGACAACGGACTCTCCCCGGACGCTCGGGTGATCGGCGTCTGCTTCGACGGCGCCGGCTACGGACCCGACGGCGCCTTCTGGGGCGGCGAGTTCCTCCTCTGCGGGTACGCCGCCTTCGAGCGCCTCGCCCACCTGAGGTACATGCCGCTCCCCGGCGCCGACGCCGCCACCCGCAACCCCTTCCGCACCGCCCTCGCCGCGCTGCGCCAGGCCGGGCTCGCCTGGGCGGACGATCTCGCCCCCGTCCGCGCCGCCGGCGACGAGGAGCTCGCGGTGATCTCGCGCCAGCTGAGCGCGGGCATCAACGCCCCGCCAACCAGCAGCGTCGGGCGCCTCTTCGACGCGTTCGCCTCGCTCCTGGGCGTCTGCCACCGCGCGACCTGCGAGGCCCAGGCCGCCGCCGAGCTCGAGGCCGTGGCCCGGTCCGCCGGCGACGACGACTCGGCGTACCCCTTCGCCCTCGACGGAAACCAGGTGGACCCGGCCCCCGCGCTCCGCCGCGCCGTGGAGGACCTCCGCCGCGGCGCGCCCCCCGCCCCCATCGCACGACGCTTCCACGTGGGCCTGGCGCAATCGGTCGCGGAGTGCTGCCGCGCCGCCCGCGACGCCACGGGCATCGGCGCCGTCGCCCTCAGCGGGGGCGTCTGGCAGAACCTGCTCCTGCTCGGGCTCACCGTCGCCGTGCTGCGCGACGCGGGGTTCACCGTCCTCCTCCACCGGCAGGCCCCCGCCAACGACGGCGGCATAGCGTTGGGGCAGGCGAGCGTCGCCCTCGCACGCCTCCGCGCCGAGGCCCCGGCGCTCGCCCCGCAGGAGAAAGCCGCATGTGCCTAGGCATCCCGGGCCGCGTGGTGGAGATTCTCGGCGACGACCTGCTCCGCCGCGCGATCGTCGACTTCGGCGGCGTCACCCGCGAGGTCTGCCTCTCCTGCGTGCCCGAGGCCTCGCCCGGCGACTTCGTCATCGTCCACGTCGGCTTCGCGATCAGCCGCATCGACGAGGAGGAGGCCAAGGCGACGCTCGACGCCCTGCGCGAGGCCGGCGCGCTCGAGGAGGAGCTCGGAGAGGCGCCGTGAAGCACCTGACCGAATACCGCGACAGCGCCCTCGTCCACCGCGTGCTCGACGACATCCGCCGCGCCGCCCGCCGCGAATACGTGCTCATGGAGGTCTGCGGCGGGCAGACCCATTCGTTCGTGCGCACGGGCCTCGACAACCTCCTGCCCCCCGAGATCACGCTCGTTCACGGGCCCGGCTGTCCGGTGTGCGTCACACCGCTCGAGGTCATCGACCGCGCCCTCGCGATCGCCGTCCGCCCCGGCGTCATCTTCGCCAGCTTCGGCGACATGCTCCGAGTCCCCGGCACGAGCACCGACCTGCTCGCGGTGCGCGCCGCCGGCGGAGACGTCCGCGTGGTCTACTCACCCCTCGACGCCGTGAAGATCGCCGCCGAGAACCCCGACCGCCAGGTCGTCTTCTTCGCCATCGGCTTCGAGACGACCGCCCCGGCCAACGCCATGAGCGTCCTGCACGCCGAGCGCCTCGGGCTCGCCAACTACTCTGTCCTCGTCTCGCACTCCTGCGTCCCCGGCGCCATGCGCGCGATCCTCGAGTCCCCGGGCAACCGCGTCCAGGCCTTTCTCGCCGCGGGGCACGTCTGCGCCGTCATGGGCTTCTGGGAATACCCGCCGATCGCCGATCGCTACCGCGTCCCCATCGTCGTGACCGGCTTCGAGCCGCTCGACCTCGCCACCGGCGTGCTCGCCGCCGTGCGCCAGCTCAACGAGGGCCGGGCCGAGGTCGAGAACGCCTACGCGCGCGTCGTGAGCCCGGCCGGCAACCGAAAGGCCCAGGCGCTCGTCCGCGAAGTCTTCGAGCTCGGCGACCGCGCCTGGCGCGGCATCGGGCTGATCCCCGACAGCGGCCTGCACCTGCGCGAAGCCTACCGCGATTTCGACGCCGTCCGCCGCTTCGATGTCGAGAGCGTGCGCTCCGTCGAGTGCCCGCGCTGCATCGCCGGCGAGGTGCTCCAGGGCAGGAAGAAGCCCACCGACTGCGAGTGCTTCGGATCCGAGTGCACGCCCGAGCACCCGCTCGGCGCGACCATGGTCTCCTCGGAGGGCGCCTGCGCCGCCTACTACCGCTACAGGCTGCCCGTCATCCAGGCGGGAGACGCGCGGTGAGCGCCCGCCCCGGCGATCCCGCGCCGCCCGGGGCGGCGTGCCCGACCCCCTGGAGCCACGCCAACCAGATCGTCCTCGGGCACGGCGGAGGGGGCCGCCTCACCGCCGAGCTCATCGAGCGGCTCTTCAGACCGATCCTCTCCGATGCGACGCTCGCCCGCGCCGACGACGCGGCCGTCCTCGAGCCCGGCGGGGAGCGTGGCCGCCTCGCCTTCACCACCGACGCCCACATCGTCCACCCTCTCGAGTTCCCCGGCGGCGACATCGGGCGCCTGGCCGTCTGCGGCACCGTCAACGACCTCGCCATGGTCGGCGCCCGCCCGCTCTGGCTCAGCGCCGCCTTCATCATCGAGGAGGGCTTCCCGACCGAACGGCTCGCGAGAATCACGGCCTCCATGCGCGACGCCGCCGCGGAGGCCGGCGTCCGCATCGTGGCCGCCGACACCAAGGTCGCCCCGCGCGGCAAGGTGGACGAGCTGATGATCTCCACCGCAGGACTCGGCCTCGTGCCCGAAGGGCGAGATGCACACGCCGCCAACGCCAGGGAAGGAGATTCGGTGCTCCTCTCGGGGCCTATCGGCAACCACGGCATCGCCGTGCTCGCGGCGCGCGGCGAGCTGGCCTTCCAGGCCCAGGTCCGCTCCGACGCTCGCCCGCTCAACGACCTCGTCGAGGCGCTCTTCCGGGCCGGCGCCGAGGTGCACGCCATGCGCGACCCGACGCGCGGCGGACTCGCCGCAACCCTCAACGAGATCGCCCGCGCCAGCGGCGTCGCCATCACCCTCGAGGAGGACCGAATCCCCCTCGACCCCGAGGTCCAGGCGGCGTGCGAGATGCTCGGCTTCGACCCCCTGCACGTCGCCAACGAGGGCAAGCTCGTCGCCCTCGTCCCCGCCGCCCACGCCGACCTCGCGTTGCGTGCCATGCGGACTCACCCCGCCGGCGCCGGCGCGGCGATCGTCGGCGCCGTCGTGGCAACGCCCGCCGGCCGCGTGCTCCTCAAGACCTCGCTCGGCCCCACGCGGATCGTCGAGCTGCCCGCGGGAGAGCTGCTCCCACGCATCTGCTGAGCGCGCCCCGCCTACCTCGCCTCGACGCGAACCGGGATCGTGACCTCGGCGCCGTCCCGCAGGACGACCGCGACGACCTCCTGCCCCGGCTCGAGCCCCGCGAGCCGCTGAGAGAACGCACGCAGGTCCGCGATGCTCACGCCGTCCAGCCGCAGGATCACGTCGCCGGCGCGCACGCCCGCCCGCTCCGCCGGCGAGCCCGGAACGACCGATTCGACCTTCACGCCCGGTCCCGAGAAGTCGAACTGCGGCACCGTGCCGAACGAGACGCGCCGCCCCCCCGCGCCCCCGGGCGCCGCGTCGTGCGAAGGCGCCTCGGACCCCTCGATGTGCACCGTCAGCGGCTCCTCTCGCTCCAGCAGGTACGCCAGCGCCTCCTTCGTGAACGCCGCGACCTTCACGAGCCCGGCGTCGTCCACCCTGTCCGGCGTGTCCGACGGACGGTGGTAGTCGCCATGCGCGCCCGTGAAGAGCTGCACCGCCGGTACGCCCCCGTCGATGAAGCTCTCCTGATCGGACCCGCCCACGCGGGCCGGCACGCTGCGGCTGCGGATCCCCGTCACGAACCCCACGCCGCGGAAGATGTGCTGCCACTCGTCCGCCGTGCCCGTCGCGTGCACGACGATCTCGCCCTCGCCGAGCCGCCCCACCGTGTCCAGGTTGATGGCGCCCCGCATCCCGCTCACCGGGAAGCGGGGGTGCGCGACGTAGTGCCGCGATCCCTGCAGGCCGGCCTCCTCGGCCGAGAACGCCGCGAAGACGAGGTTCCGCGAGCCGCCGCCCTCCGAGGCGAGGTTGCGGGCAAGCTCGATGAGCACCGCCACGCCGCTGGCGTTGTCGTCGGCCCCGGGATGGATCTTCCCTTCGTCGCCCGCGTGCGCGTCGGGCCAGCCCATCCCGAGATGGTCGTAGTGCGCGCACACCACCACCGACTGGTCCGCCCAGTCGGCTCGCGAGCCGGGCAGCACGCCGATCACGTTCCTCGCCGCGACCGGCCCGCCTTCGGGGCCGCGCTCGACGGTGAAACGCTGGAACCACGTGCCGTCGTCCCCGCCGGGCCGGAGGCCCGCCTCGGCGAAGCGCTCTGCGATGTACACCGCGGTCGCGTCCAGCTCGGGAGTTCCCACGCCTCGCCCCCCGCGCTCGGGCGCCGCGAGCCACTCGACGTGGCCGCGCAGGGCGCTCTGCGAGAAGACCGGCGGCAGTTCCGCCAGCGCCGACCGCGGCTCGGGCGCGAGCGACGCCGCGCCGCCCTCGGCGAACTCGATCACGAGCGGCGAGTCCGTCGCATCCCACTGCCCTTTGACCGTGTTCGTCGGCTCGTCGCCCTCGAAGGCCAGATACGAATACTTCCCGTAGTGAGGCAGCTTCCGCGCCATGCCGGGGAAGGCCGAATCGGGCGCGACGGAGATCCACCCGACCGCCTTCTCGGCGTCGCCCGGATTCCGCCGCACGACCACGACGCTGTGATCGCCCGTCGAGACCCGCTCGTCGCCCAGCGCGACTGACTCGAGCGGACCCTCGCCGCCGATCCCCGGATCGAACGCGAGCAGATCCGGCGCGAATCGATTCGTTCGCCCGAACAGCCACACCGCGCGATCGGCCGGGAGGGACCCGATCTCGCGGTCGAGAACGAATTCGACCGCGTGATCGTCGGTTCGCCAGCCCTCGACCAGCTCGCGGTACGAGCCGGCATCCTCACCCGACGGCAGCACGGCCAGCACCCGCGGCTCGCCGAAGATCTGCCCGATCGAGGGCGGTGTCTCGTGCGGATCGAGCAGGCGGAACGTGTCGAACCACGGGTCCACCGCGAGCGCCGTGGGGCGCGCGTCCAGCTCGAGCGCGAACGGGGCGGAGGAGCTCTCCACGTCGATCGTGAACGACCGCTGCCCCGCCTCGGTCGTGACAACGACCGGCGCCGACAGCGCGAACGGCTCCCCGCTCTGCGTCTGCTCGATCACGCCCGTCACCGCGTAGGCCTCGCCCGCGGCGCCCGGCCCGGCGACCTCGACGTCGCGCACCGAGAGGCTCGGCGCTCCCGATCTCCCGGTCCACTGCCCGAAGAACGCCGAGAGGTCCCCGCCCGTCGCCGACTCGAAGCTCGCGCGGAGGTCGTCGAACGAGGCGCGCGACCCGCGGTTCTTCCTGTAGAAGTCCGCCAGCGCCTGCCTGAACGCCTCGTCGCCGACCCGCAGCCGCAGCATGTGGAACATCATCATCGACTTGCCGTACCCCACCGCCTCCGTCGCCGCGCTGTGGCGGCTTCGGAACTCCACCAGCGGGAAGTCCCGCTCCTCCCGCACGTAGCTGCGGTACTTCTGCAGCGTGCCCCGGCGGTACGCCGCCCCCTCGCCCCGCTGCTCCTGGATGAGGTAATCCGCCATGTACGCGGTCAGCCCCTCGCACCAGTTGCCCGATTCGTAGTCAACGAAGACCGAGTTCCCCCACCAGTTGTGCAGGATCTCGTGCGGGTAGGAGGAGCTGATGATGAAGGGCAGCCGGATCACCTGCTCGCCCAGCAGCGTGAACGAGGGCATGCCGTAGCCGGTCTCCCAGAAGTTCTCGACCAGCGCGAACTTCCCGTATGGATACGGCCCGATGAGCTTGCGGTACATCTCGATATACCGCGCCGTCGCGTCCAGATACTTGCGCGACAGAGCGTCGTCCTGCTCGTGAAGATACACGAGCACCTCGACCGCGCCCGCCGTCTCGCGCGAGACCATCAGCGGCCCCCCGACCAGGTGCGCTTCGTCCACCTCCGAGACCGATTCCCACCGCGCGATCCGCGTGCCCCCCGGGCCCTTCCCCGCGTCGGAGGTCCCGTTGCCCTCGCTGATCACGTGCCAGTCGCCCGGCGCCTCGATCTCGAGCCTGAACCGGATCATCCCGTCGCCGAACCGCGGGATCCACGCGCTCCGCCCGTCCAGATAGACTCCCTCGGGCCCGAGGATGCCCCGCGTCTCGCGGAAGCCGCGCGAGTACTCCTCCTTCGGGTCCGACAGGCCGAAATCCATCACCCCCTCGTACCCCAGCCGCAGCTCCCCCTCCGGCGCGTCCCCCGCCAGCGCATACCGCACGACCTCGCCCTCCGCCCCGACCGTCTCGATCCCCGGCTCGCTCTCCGTGATCGTCAGCGCGCTGCTCAGCGTGAACTCGGCGCCGGCGCGCCGAGCCCCCGGCGGCAGCGACATGGTGTCGCGCACGACGAGGCGCCGCCCCGGCGGGTCCAGCACGACGTGCAGCTCGTGCCCCACCGCGCCGATCTCCTCGCCCGCCTCCGGCAGGGCGATCGGCAGCTCCCCGCCCCCGAGCCCCGGCAGCCACTGGATCGTCATCCGGTCCGCGAACCCGCGCGCCAGGCGCTCCAGCACCCGCATCGTCTCGGGCCCAGCGCAGAACGCCGCCGGAACGATCAGCACGTTCTTGCGGTTCTCCCCCTCGAGCCGAGCCAGCACGCCCGGGAGCGAGCGCTCGCCCGCGTCAGGCCCGGCCGCGGCGATCCGCACGCGATGGAAGCGGCTCGCCTTGTTGAGCGGGTCGTTCTGCTCCAGCACGCTCCACGCCTCCTCGTCGGCGCGCGGCAGCCCCTCCGGCAGCACGATCACCGTCGTGCCCCCGAAGGGCCCCGGGCACCTCGGGATCGCCCCGCCGAGCGTCGCGGGCCGCACGATGTCCGCCAGCGCGACCGCCCCCTCTCCCGGGCCCCTCTCGGCGTCCACGAGCGTCACGGGCCTCCCCGTCTCCGCGGCGTAGCGCAGCGCATAGAGACGCGCCCAGTGCCGCGCACGCGCCGTATCCGTGGGGACGATCATCGCCACCGGCTCCCTCCGCTCCACCTCCCCGGCCCCCGTGAGGCCGAGCGCCCCCCGCACCGCCGCCTCCTCGCGCTCGTCGCGCCCCGCCGCGCCGTCCCCCACCAGATCGAACGACGTCCCGATCTCGACCTCGCCGTACGCCGCAAGCTCGTCGCGCCACCACGACTCGTCGGACGATGTCCCGACCACCGTCAGCCGGACGCTGCGCTCCTGCTCCTCTCCCTCCATGAGCAGCGGGAGCGGGAAGTCCTTGAGTTTGGCGTACTGCGCAGGCTCGAAGGCCAGAGCGCGATGGTCCATGCGATCGCCGAGCAGCGCGAGCGCCGCGACCACGGTCGCCCCCGTCCCCTCGCCCGCGACGCATACGCGCGCGGGATCGATCGGATAGTTCCGCAGGAGGTACGCCCACACCTCCTCGGCCGCGCCGACGAGCGAGCCGATGTCCTCCATCGCCGAGTCGGGCCAGAACCACCGGCCGCCCTCGCTCAGATCCTCGAGCTGAGCCCGGTACGGCGGCTCGAGCACCGCGATCGCCGCCTCGCCCCCGAGCCGGTCCTGCCACAGGTCCATGCCGTCCTGGGAGAGCAGCCCTTCGCCGCCCAGCCAGATGAGCAGCGGCGCGGGGTCCTCGTCCGTCGCGCTCTCCGGAACGTGCAGGCGGTACTCCAGCGCGCGGTCCATCGCGACCGACCACCTGCCCTCGTCCGCGTCCATCGCCCGCGCCTCGGCCATGACCACGAAGTCGGCGACGGGCGCCCCGTCGATCTCCGCCGTCGAGGGGCTCCGCCTCGGATTGATGTCCACCGTGAGCACCCGCGTCCCCGGCCTGCGCAGCAGCAGCTGGTGCACCGTGCCGTCCCAGTACTCGCTGTGGAACGCCCCGTTGATGTGCAGCACCATCGAGCCCGGGTGCGCGTCGAGCGCCAGCGCGCACGACTCGCCCATCGCGTTGTCCCAGAGCGTCTGCGTCGAGGTGAGCCGCTGATCGTCGCCCCCCGCCTGCGCCATCATCGACTGGTGCCCGCGCACCGCGTTGTCCACCCGCCGCCAGTACTCCGGCGTGTTCGGGAAGATCGCCGCGGGCGCGTGCCCCCGCCCCTCGGCGCCGAGCGTCTCCAGCACGCCCAGCCCCTCCATCGCCACGCGCCGCGTGAGCGCGCGCGGGAAGTTCGAGGCGATCACGCGCCGACCGTCCCCGCGCGCCCGCTCGATCAGCCCCCGGTAGGCGCTGCGGTACTGCCCCCACGGCCTCGCCCCCTCCAGAAACTCGCGCTCCGAGATCTCGCCGCCGAGATACGCGTCCAGCACCGGCTGCACGTCGCGCTCGAACATCTCGAGCCCCAGGACGACCTCCCCGCCTCGCCGCTCCAGCAGCCCCTCGTACACCGCCAGCTCCACCCGGTGCGTCGTCTCGTCGAGGTGCGTCTCCCCGAGGAAGACCGCCTCCGCCCCGGCCAGGGCGTCCAGCATCGTCCCGAACGCCACGACCTCGCCCGTCCGCCCGTCGAGCACGGTCACCGCCCGCTCGATCGGCGGCGCCGCCCACGGCGGCGCCACATCCGGACCCACCGACGGACCTTCCGCGCCGGCGGGAGCCGGCGTGCACGCGACGAGAAGAGTAAGAACGTTCACCAGGCGAGAGAGAGACATGCGCATCTCCTTCGACCCATAGCGTAAACACGACCCGCGTGCGACCCCTCGCGAGCGCCGCGCATTCCACGATTCGGCGCGCCCCGACCCCGGCGCCGCCGGCCTCGCCCGGGACAGGACCTTCCCCGGGGGATCCCCGATCGCGCCGGGCCCCCGGCGCTCGTCAAGAGCCGCAGATCCGCCCGGCCGCGGGCCCGCCACGGCCCCGCAAAGGTCTCGCCGCCCGCCGTATGCTGCCGGAGAAGGCTCCCGGGCAACCCACGCGGCCGGCCCGCGACTCCGCGAACCGAAAGGACAGCGCATGAGAACGCTCGTCACCCTCGCGACCTGTCTCTTGGCCGCCCTCGGGTCCGCCCAGGAGGCAGAGCAGCCCGAGCAGCAGCCCGAGCAGGCCGCCGAAGAGGCGCCGGACGCGGCGCCCGACCGCTCCGGATTCGAGAGCGGCACCTTCTCGCCGCTGCGGGCCCGCTCCATCGGCCCGGCCTTCCTCTCCGGCCGCATCAGCGACTTCGCCCACGACCCCACCGACCACAGCCGCTTCTTCGTCGCCGTCGCCTCCGGCGGCGTGTGGCGCACGACCGACGGCGGCGTCACCTACTCGCCCGTGTTCGATTCCCAGGGCTCCTACTCGATCGGGACCGTCGAGATCGACCCGCGCAATCCGCAGGTCGTCTGGGTCGGGACGGGCGAGAACAAGTCGCAGCGCTCCGTCGGATTCGGCGACGGCGTCTACAAATCCACCGACGGCGGCGACTCCTGGCAGAACTTCGGGCTCAAGGACTCCGAGCACATCGGCATGATCGCCATCCACCCCGAGAGCGGTGATGTCGTCTTCGTCGCCGCGCAGGGCCCGCTCTGGCGCGCCGGCGGCGAGCGCGGCCTCTACAAGTCCACCAACGGCGGCAAGACCTGGCGCCGCGTCCTCCACATCTCCGACGACACCGGCGTCAACGAGGTCCACATCGACCCCTCCGACCCCAACGTCATGTACGCCAGCGCCTACCAGCGCCGGCGCACCCAGTGGACCCTCATCGACGGCGGGCCCGAGTCGGCCATCTACCGCTCACGCGACGGCGGAGAGAGCTGGCACAAGGCCAGCCGCGGCCTGCCCGGCGGCGACCTCGGCAAGATCGGCATGGACATCTCGCCCGCCGACCCCAGCGTCGTCTACGCCGTCGTCACCGCCTCCGGCGACAGCTCCGGCTTCTATCGCTCGACCAACAAGGGCGAGACCTGGGAGCGGATGAGCACCTACAAGACCGACAGCCCGCAGTACTACAACGAGATCGTCGCCGACCCGAACGAGGTCGGGCGCGTCTACCTCATGGACACCCTCATGCAGGTGACCGAGGACGGCGGGCGCACCTGGCGCTCAGTCCCCAGCCGCGGCAAGCACGTCGACAGCCACGCCCTGTGGATCGACCCCGACGATTCCGACCACCTGCTCGCGGGCGTGGACGGCGGCGTCTACGAGTCCTTCAGCCGCGGGAGCACGTGGCGCTACGCCCCCAACCTCCCCATCACCCAGTTCTACAAGGTCGCGGTGGACAACGCCTCCCCGTTCTACAACGTCTACGGCGGCACGCAGGACAACAACACCCTCGGCGGCCCCTCGCAGACCTTCGACTCCGGCGGCATCGCCAGCGAGCACTGGTTCGTGGTCGTCGGGGGCGACGGGTTCGAGCCCGCCATCGACCCCACCGACGAGAACATCGTCTACGGCCAGTCGCAGTACGGCAACCTCGTCCGCCACGACCGGCGCACCGGCGACAGCATCTTCATCCAGCCCGCCCACGCGCCCGGCGACCCGGCGCACTACTGGAACTGGGACTCGCCGCTCATCATCAGCCCGCACAACCCCGCCCGGCTCTACTTCGCCGGCAACCTGCTCTTCCGCTCAGAGGACCGCGGCGACTCGTGGACCCGCGTCTCCGACGTGCTCAACCGCGGCATCAACCGCGACGCCCTCGAGGTCATGGGCAGGATCCAGCCCCCCGAGGCGGTGGACAAGCACCAGTACACCTCGATCTACGGCGCCGCCGTCAGCCTCACAGAGTCGCCTCTCGTCGAGGGGCTGCTCTACGTGGGCACCGACGACGGGCTCGTGCACGTCAGCGAGGACGGCGGGCAGTCGTGGCGGAAGATCGATGCCTTCCCCGGCGTGCCGCACAAGACGTACGTCTCCGACCTCGAGGCCTCGCGCCACAGCCCGGACCGCGTGTACGCGATGTTCGACAACCACAAGGCCGGCGACTTCAAGCCCTACCTCCTCCGCTCCGACGACCGGGGGATGACGTGGCAGAGCGTCGCGGGCGACCTGCCCGAGCGGGACACGGTCTACGCCCTCGCCGAGGACCACGAGCTCGAGGACCTGCTCTTCGTGGGGACCGAGTTCGGCGCCTACTGGACGCTCACCGGAGGCCAGAAGTGGCACAAGGTCCCGGGGCTCCCCACCATCGCGGTCCGCGACGTCGAGATCCAGCGGCGCGAGAACGACCTGGTGATGGCGACGTTCGGGCGGAGCTTTTACATCCTCGACGACTACGAGCTCATGCGCCAGGTCACGCCGGAGTCGCTCAAGGACCCGGCCCACATCTTCCCCATCGAGGACGCCCTGCTCTACCCCACGCGCGGGCGCGGCACCGGGTCGCAGGGGCAGACGTTCTACTGGGCCGACAACCCCCCGTACGGCGCGGTGATCAACTACCACATCAAGGACGAGCTGCCCAAGAGCCTCAGGGAGCAGCGCAAGGAGAAGGCCAAGGGCGACCCCACCTTCCACCCCACCATCGACGAGCTGCGCGCCGAGGACGAGGAGCAGCCGGACGCGATGCGCCTGGTCATCCGCGATGCGGAGGGGCGGGTGATGACTCGGATGGACGCCTCGGGGTCGAAAGGCATGCACCAGGCCGTCTGGGACTTCGGCGTGGACGGCGCGGGGCCGATCTCGGGCGGGCGGGGATACACGGCGGCGCCAGGGGAGTACACCGCCGAGATCGTCAAGGTGGTGGACGGCGCGTCCACGCAGCTCGGCGAGGCACGCCCCTTCCGCGTCGTCGCGATGGACATCGGCACCTTCCGGCCCGAGGACCCCGCGCCCGTGCTGGCGTTCCAACAGGACGTAGACCGGCTGGCCGGCGCCGTGCGCTCCGCCGGGCGGGTGCTCGGCGAGGCGCAGTCGCGCCTCGACGCCATCAGAACCTCGATCGAGTCCTCGCGCGAGGCCGACCAGGCGATGCTCCAGCAGACACACCTGCTCCAGGAGCGGATCAACGAGCTGGACCGGCGCCTGAACGGCGATCGCGCGGCCGCCAGCCGCATGTACCCGACGCTCCCGAGCATCAACGAGCGCGTGGGATACGCCCAGGGCGTGCAGCGGGCGGTGAACACGGCGCCGACGCAGACGATGCGCGACCAGTACCGCTTCGCGGGCGAGGAGTTCAAGACCTACCTCGAGGACCTCCGCACCCTGGTCCAGACCGATCTCGCCGCGCTCGAGGCGCGCCTCGACGAGTCGGGGGCGAACTGGACGCCCGGAAGGTTCCCCGTGTGGGATTTCGACCGGTAGCCCACCGGGACCGAGGGCCGGTGCAGCCCGAAACAGCCCGTGGCCGCCTGCCAAATCCACAGATACGGACTTTGCTAGGGTTGAACCCGCCGTATCTGTGAACTTGGGCAATTTTTCACCGCTATATCCTCCGTGTTGTTGCGTAAAACACAGATGGATCGCCCACGCCCGGGCTTCCTCCGGCCGCGTTCGCGGCCTCCGGGCGAGTGGGGCGGGAAGACATGGGAGGGATTCGACATGGTGAGGCTTGGCCACACAGCGTGCGCTTGTGCTGCGCTCCTCGCGGCGGCCGCCGCGTCCTCGTTCGCGGCCGAGGTCGTCTTCGACCGCTCGGTGCACCGGGGCGACTGCCCGGTGGACTACATCGTCACGGTGAACGACACCGACGCGCCCGGCTACTTCCGCTTTACGGTGCAGGTGGACAACACCGACAACGTCAACATCGCGGACATCACGGCGATCTACCTCGAGTTCGCGCCCGAGGACTTCGACGCCGCGGACTGGTACGACCCGATGCCGGGCGTGGACTTCATCCAGCGGTCGGACGCGATCCTGCGCTCCATCCACTTCAACACCTACGACGTAGGCAACGGCAACATCGTCGGCAACGGCAACCTCTTCACGCAGTTCGACATCGGGATCGCCATCGGTGAGTCGAACGGGATCGACGGCGGCGACGACTACCAGATCGTCGTCTTCGACATGGCGATCAAGGCCGGGCTCACGCTCGACGACCTCGCCGGCGTCGGCGTGCGCGGCCAGAGCGTCGGGCCCTGGGACGGCAGCCGCACGTGCAGCTCGAAGGAGTTCGTGCTCATCCCCTGCCCGGGCGACTTCAACAGCGACGGGTTCATCGACACGCGGGACGTTCTGCTGTTCCTGAACATGTGGACGACCCGCGACCCGAGCGCCGACTTCAACGGCGACGGGATCATCAACACGCTCGACCTGATCGCGTTCTTCAACGCCTGGGAGGACGCGTACCTCTTCGGGTGCGGATGACGGATGTCTCGCAGGGGCCGACGGTCCCGCCGGCCGGGCTTGCAGAGCCCGGCCGCGCGGGAGCCGGGGGAACGGTGAAGATGCAGCCCGCAGGACGACCCGGGCTTCGAGCGCGACGCTCGAGCGGCGGGACGGCGCGGGGTGGATCCCGTCTTCCGCAAACCGGCGATGGTCGCTGCCGACTCGCAGCCTGGGTCAGGCCATGCGAGTGAGCGGGGGCGCTGAGTTGGGTCGGAGCGAGCGAAGCCGAGGTTCAAGAAAAGCGGCACGGGACGAGACGTCCCACGTGTCATCCGGATCCGGAACGAGAAAGAAGACCTCGCGCCGGCAGACCCTTGCCCGGCCTCGTCCGCCTGGGGAGGACTCGGCCACCCACTCCCTGAGGGAGTGGGTGAAAGAGCCACCTCGGGGACTCGAACCCCGGACCTGAGCTTTACGAAAGCTCCGCTCTACCAACTGAGCTAAGGTGGCGGCTTGCGGCCGCGGCGGGCCGGCGGGAAGTATCTGCGGGCAGGCGGAGGGAGGCAAGCGGGCCGGAGGCTTGAGGCGTGAGGCTCGAGACCCGTGGGCAGGGGAAGTCCCCCACCAACCACCCTCTCCCTTCCTGGGCTCCCTGGGGGAAGAAGGGTAGCCCTAGTCGCGTCGGCCCCAACCCGCCTTCGGGCCGACGGGGACCTCGCCGGCGATCTCCATGCGGGCGCCGGCGGAGCGGAGCTGGTCGAGCTGCCGAAGGCCGATGCGCGCGGTGAGGGTGACGGCGCCGTCGTGGTAGGAGCGGTCGAGCACCTCCGCCCGGTTCTCGATGGTGTGGATGGTCTTGGAGTCCGACAGCGGGACCGTGATGGCCAGCTCGCGGATCTCGCCGCGGGCGGCATCGCGCACGAGGTCGGCGAGGGCCTCCCCTCCCATGCGGATGCCGCCGGAGCCCGCCCCGGCGGGGCCGAGGTCGCTGGCGGCGGGCAGCGCCGAGATCGGGATGGCGCCGGAGTGCTTGTGCGTCCACACCAGCAGCTCGGCGTTGTCCCTGAGCCGGTCCACCTTGTTAAGCAGGAGCACGCGCTGCGGCTCGGGAGCCGGCTCGGCGGCGGTCCCGTCGCCGCGCCCCTCCTTGAGGCGCTTCTCCGCGCGCCGGGTCTCCTCGAAGATCTCGTCGAGGGTCTCGTGGACGGTCTTGAGGTGCAGCTCCGCCGCCGGATCGGAGATGTCGAGCACGATCAGGAGCAGGTCCGCGTGCGTGGCCTCCTCGAGCGTGGCGCGGAAGCTCGCGACCAGGTTGTGCGGCAGGTCTCGCACGAAGCCGACGGTGTCGGAGAGCATGACGCGCAGGCCGCCCCCCAGGTCCCACTCGCGCGTCCGCGTCATCAGCGTGGCGAAGAGCCGGTCGTCGGCGTACGCCCCGCCGGCGGTGAGCGAGTTGAAGAGCGTGGACTTCCCCGCGTTGGTGTAGCCGACGATGCCGACGGTGAAGTGGTCGGCCTTGCGGGCGCGGACCTCGCGGCGCTTGCGGCCCTGAATCATGCGCAGCTCGGACTGCAGCGCGAGCTTGCGCTTCTGCACGAGCCGGCGGTCGATCTCGAGCTGCTGCTCGCCCGGGCCCCGGGTGCCGACGCCGCCGGGCGAGCCGCCGACGATGCGCTCGAGGTGGTCCCACATCGCGCGGAGCCGCGGGTAGGTGTACTCGAGCTGCGCCAGCTCGACCTGCAGCTTGGCCTCGTGCGTGGTGGCGCGCCCGGCGAAGATGTCGAGGATGAGCTCCGAGCGGTCGAGCACCTTGCGCTCGGTGAGCTCCTCGATCTTGGAGATCTGCTTGGGGGAGAGGTCGTGGTCGAAGATGACGACGGAGGCGTCGAGGCGCTCGCACAGGCCCTTGAGCTCGTCGATCTTGCCCACGCCCATGTAGGTGCCCGCGACGGGGCGCTCGAGGCGCTGGGAGATCTCCCCCACCACCTGCGCGCCCGCCTGCTCGGCCAGGGCGCGGAGCTCGCCGAAGGGGTCCGCCGGGTCGTAGCGCGAGTCCGGCAGGCGGACGGCGGCGACGACGGCCCGCTCGGCCTTGACGTCGATGGTTTCTCGCTCGCGTTTGGCTGCCATGTGGGTCCGAAAGTCTACCCGCCCGCCGAAACCGGGGGTTCGTCCGGTGTGCGCGATCCGCGGCGCGCCCCGCCCCGTAGGATAGCGTCGGCCCACCAGAGGGAGCCCCCAGCCCATGAAGAGCTCACGAGTCGTCATGCAGTTCTCGCTCATCGCCATCCTGGGCGTCGCCGTGCTCGGCTCGACGCTGCGCATCGCCCGCATGGGCGACGACTACGCCTTCTTCGACCCGCTCATCGAGGTCAAGCACCTCCTCTCGACGCGGGCGTTCGAGCAGCCCGACAGCGAGGACCTCCAGAACGGCGCGATCCAGGGCCTCGTCGAGGCCGTGGGCGACCCCTTCACGGTCTACGTGCCCGCGGCGGACTCGGGAGACTTCCAGAAGGACCTGATCGGGGAGTACGTGGGCATCGGGGCGCAGGTCAACGTCCAGGACGGCTACCTGACGATCGTCACGCCCCTCGACGGCTCGCCGGCGCTCAAGGCGGGCATCCGTGCGGGTGACAAGATCGTGGAGATCGAGGGCGAGAGCACCCTCGGCAAGAGCGTCGAGGAGTGCGTCGATCTGCTCGTCGGCGAGCCCGGGGTGCCGGTGACCGTGACGGTCGAGCGCGACGGCGAGCGGTCCGAGGTCGTCATCACCCGCGAGCACATTAATACCGTGCAGGTGAAGGGCATCCACCGGCTGGGCGAGAACGAGTGGCAGTTCATGCTCGACCCGGACCGCCGGATCGGCTACATCTGGCTGACTCAGTTCACGCCGGGGTGCGCCACCGAGGTGAAGGAGGCGCTCGACTCGCTGGGCGCGCGGGAGGGCCGGCTGGCCGGGCTCGTCTTCGACCTGCGCTGGAACCCCGGCGGCGTGCTCTCCGAGGCGGTCGAGCTGGTGGATCTCTTCGTGGACGAGGGGGTGATCGTCTCGACCCGCGCGCGGGAGGGACAGGAGGACGTCGAGGTCGCCAAGAAGGGGGACACGCTCCCGGACTTCCCGCTGATCATCCTGCTCAACGAGTTCAGCGCCTCGGCGAGCGAGGTGTTCGCGGGGGCGCTGGTGGATCACAACCGCGCCGTTGTGCTCGGCACGCGCAGTGTGGGCAAGGGGAGCGTTCAGAGCGTGATCCCGATCCCCAGCGCGCCCGGCGCGGTCCTGAAGATCACCGACCGGCAGTACTTCCTGCCCAGCGGGCGGAGCATCCAGCGCGAGGACGACGAGATGATGTGGGGCGTCGACCCGACCAACGGGTTCTACGTCCCCATGAGCCAGGAGCAGACGCGCGAGGTGATCCGCCGCCGGCAGGAGGAGGACGTGATCCGCGAGGCCGCCGACGAGCGCGACGACGGATCGTCGTTCGCCGACCCCTCGTGGATCGAGGAGACGATGCGCGACGTGCAGCTCGCGGCCGCGGTCCGGGCCATCGACGCCCGCGTCGACACGGGCGAGTGGCTCGCCCCGGGCGGCGAGCAGCCGGTGGCCGAGCTGGCGGCCGCGGCGGAGCTGACCAGGCTCGTCGATGCGCGGGAGCAGATCTACCGCGAGCTGGAGCGCCTGCAGCGCCGTGTCGAGGCGCTGGAGAGCGGGACCGGCATGGCCGCGGCCGACGTCGCCCCGGACCTCTGGGACGACGAGGTCGAGGTCGAGGGCGGCACGCTCGAGGTGCGCGACGCCGAGGGCTCGGTGATCGCCGAGCTGAAGATCACGACGCCGACGCTCGAGCGGTGGCTGATCGGCGCAGGCGTCGAGAAGGCGGACGGCGCGGAAACACCGGCCGCCGAGCCGACCGAAGAACCCGACGACAACAACTAACCCGCCTCACCCCCCTCAAGCCTCACCCCTTGCTCCTCCTCGGCATCGAATCCTCGTGCGACGAGACGGCCGCGGCCGTGGTGCGCGACGGGCGCGACGTGCTCGCCAGCGTCACCGCCTCGCAGCACGAGCTGCACGAGGAATACGCGGGCGTCGTGCCCGAGATCGCCAGCCGCGCACACGTCGAGGCGATCGTCCCCGTCGTGCGCCGGGCGCTGCGCGACGCCGGCGTGAGCCTGCGCGACGTCGGCGCCGTCGCCGTCGGACACCGCCCCGGACTGGTGGGCTCGCTGCTCATCGGCATCTCCGCGGCGAAGGCGCTCGCCTGGTCGCTCGATGTCCCGCTCGTCGGCGTGGACCACATCCACGCACACCTCTACGCCGGGCTGCTCTCCTCACCCACTCACCCACGCACCCACTCACCCACTCACCCGTTCCCCGCCCTCGGCCTCGTCGTGTCGGGCGGACACACATCGCTCTACGTGCTGCGCTCGCCCATCGACCTCACGCGCATCGGCGCGACGATCGACGACGCCATGGGCGAGGCCTTCGACAAGGCCGCCACGATCCTCGGCCTGCCCCACCCCGGCGGGCCGAACCTCGACCGCCTCGCCTCCTCGCTCGGCGCGAACGACCGCTTCCACAAGTTCCCCATCGCCCGACTCTCGCGCGACTCGCTCGACATGTCGTTCTCGGGGCTGAAGACCTCCCTGCTCTACGCGGTGCGTGGGCGGCCGGGGCGCGGCGAGCTCGGGCCCCAGCGCTACGAGCGCTCCGCCGAGGACCTCTCGCCCGCGGAGCGCCGCGACCTGGCGGCGAGCTTCCAGCTCGCCGCGGTCGACGCGGTGCTGCTCAAGCTCGGTCGCGCCCTCGACCGCTTCGACGACCTCGCCGGGGCGCCGTGCGGGGCGGTCCTCACCGGCGGCGGCGTGACGGCGAACTCGCGCCTGCGCGCCGAGCTGACGCGCGCCGCCGCCGGGCGCGCCCTGCCCCTCGTCCTGCCCCCGCCCGAGCTGTGCGTGGACAACGCCGCGATGATCGCGGGGCTCGGGCACGAGCTGCTCCTCGCGGGGCGCACCGCCGACCTCACCCTCGCGCCGGTGCCGACGACCGCCTGCTAGGCTACAGCCATGCGGCACACGCCCGGACCGATCCTCTGCGGCCTGCTGACGGCCGCGGCCCACGCCCAGACCCCGCCGCCCGCGGCCCCGTCGCCCGATGCGCCCCGCGCGGAGCGCACCGAGGCCCCCGCCCCCTCGCTCGACGCCCGGTACGAGACGCGCCAGCTCTGCGGCTTCCCGCTCATGATCAGCCGCGAGTTCGGGGACGAGCAGGCGGAGCTGCTCGGACGGGTGCTGCTCCAGCTCGAGGCCGACCTCGACGAGGTCACGCACATCGTCCCCCCCGCTGCGCTCGAGGCCCTGCGCCGGACGACGATCTGGGTCGAGCGCCAGGGCGCGGTGATCGAGGGTGGCATGACCGGGCGCGGCATGTGCTGCCATTGGTCGGCCGACTGGCTCGAGTCGGTCGGCCTCCCGCGCGAGAAGGCCGGCGGCGTCGAGATCGTCAACCCGCGCGACTTCCTCGAGTGGCGCCGCACGCAGCCCTACATGACGCTCCACGAGCTCGCGCACGCGTACCACCGCATGCTCGGGCCCGACCTGCCCGAGATCCTCGCGCCCTTCCGCCTCGCGGAGGAGGCCGGGCTCTACGAGCGCGTGGGTCGCAACAGCGCCGGCGTCGACGAGAAGGTCCGCGCCTACGCCATCACCAACCACCACGAGTACTTCGCCGAGCTCTCCGAGGCCTACCTCGCCCTCAACGACTTCGAGCCCTACACCCGCGCCCAGCTCGAGAAGCTCGATCCTGCGGGCTTCGCCATGGCGCACACGCTCTGGAACCTCTCGCCCGACGAGATCGCCGAGCGGATCGGCGCAGCCCAAGAAGCCCAGTGACCAACGACCCCTTCGCCCCGCGCCCCTTCCGTGTCAGCGCCCACCCCGCGGCGCTCGACGACGACGCGCTGCTCGCCCAGTGCGAGTTGGGGCGGGGCCACTCCAAGGGCCCCGGGGGCCAGCACCGCAACCGCGTCGCCACCCACGTCACGCTCACGCACACGCCGACCGGCGTCTCCGCACAGGCCGGCGAGCGGCGCAGCCCGGAGGAGAACAAGGCCGTCGCGCTCAAGCGCCTCCGCTACGCCCTCGCCGTCGAGCACCGCGCCGCTGTCCCCGCCGGCGAGGCCCGCACCGAGCTGTGGGCCCGCCGCTGCACCCGCGAGGGACGCATCGTCTGCTCCGAACGCCACCACGACCACCCGACCCTCATCGCCGAGGCGCTCGACCTCCTCGCCGCGTGCTCGTGGGACCTCGACCGCGCCGCGACGCGCCTCGTCTGCACGAACAGTCAGCTCGTCAGACTGCTCGCCAGCCATTCCCCGGCGCTCGAACTGCTGAATCAGGAGCGCCACGCTCGCGGTGCGCGACCCTTCCGGCCTAGCAACCCCGGCTCCAGGCATTGAGGAACCCGAGCACGTCGAGCGAGTCGATGTTGCCATCGCCATTAAAATCCGACGAGCACTCGAAGATCGCGCAGTTGTATGCACGCTCGACCGCCCAGGCATTCAGAAACGCGAGCAGATCCCTCGTATCAACCTGTTCGTCAGCGTTGAAATTGGCACGACAGGGCACGATCACCGCAACAACGCCCCCGCCGTTGCCCTGGTCGTCCCGTCCGGACGGGCTGCCGATCACCACCTTCTCGGCGTCGATCGCTACACCGTCGCCAAAGCCGGCATACGCGGCGCCCGCCGAATCCACGAGCTTTGCGAGCGCGACCGGCCGCTCAGCGTCCGAAAGATCGAACAGGTACGCGGACCCCGCGTGCAGACCCTTCATGTTGCTGTCGTACCCGCTACCGATGAGCGCCCGACGGCCATCGACCGCGATGTCCCTCCCAAAGCCGTCCCATGCCTCACCGTCCACCGGGACGATCTTCGCGGCCTCCACCGGGGCGGTGGGATCGGATACGTCAAAGACGTAGACCGCTCCAATCTCCAGATTCCTTTCGTAGTTTGGAGGACGCCCCACCAGGGCCAGACCGTCGCTGAGCGCCACCTCGGCGCCGAAGAGGCAGTACTCCTCAGGGTCCGACGCGACAAGTTTGGCCAGCTGAACGGGATGAGCAGGGTCACGCAGATCGAAGATGTACGCGCAACCCGTTCGAACGCCGCCCTGCATCGCGTAGGTCGCGCCGATCGATGCAATCCCGTTCTCAACCGCAACGGCGCGCCCGAAGCGTTCCCCGGGATCGCCACTGGGCGCGATGATAGTGGAAATGAGAGCGGGGCTCTGCGGCTGACGTACGTCGTACACGTACACGGCGCCGAGCGCGTCGCGATTCTGGAACGCTCCGACGAGGGCGATCCCGTTGTCGAGCGCGGCCGACCGACCGAACTCGCTCCATGTCACCCCGTCGGGGGGCGCGAGCTTGGACAGCTCCGCCCCGGTCCCGGTCGCGAACAGATATGCAGCGCCGGTCCGCAGCCCGCCGCTCATGCAGCGAGGACAGCCGATGAGCGCCAACCCTGAGCGTAACGCGACCGAGTACCCGAACCACGAGTCATTGATCGAATCCGAGGGAGTGAGCTTGAACACTTCGCTCGGTCGGTCCGGGTCGCTCAAATCGAACACGTACGCAGCCCCGTGAGCGCTCCGATCGCTAATCGCGCCGAAGACCGCAGTCCTGTCGTCAAGTGCGACCGGAGCGCCAAACTGCTGCGCGTTCTGTCGATCGCTTGCGGAGACGCGCGACACCTGCACCCACTGGGCCGCCGCCCCCGCCGGTGCCAGGGCAATCACGACGCCGAGCACGGCCGCCCTCCGCTTCCACTCTCCCCGCCCAAGTCGATTGATCGGCTCCAGATGGTTCATGTTCCTCTCCGCTCACCGCGACGTCAGAGATCGTACAGCGTGACGCCGAACGATTGAAGGGTCTGGCCATGGATTATGGCTGATGTCCGGGGGCGGTGCTCACGGCGCCAGGGCCGAGCACAAGGGCCCCAGCTCCCGCTCGAACCGCTTCCACCGCCCCACCGACGACGCGTAGATCGGCCGGCGCACCTGGTCCCGGCTCTCCGTGATCACGTCCCGCCTCGTCTCGTAGAAGCGCAGGCACGCCCCGTCCCACCCCAGCCCGACGAACTCGATCATCCGGCGAGCGTTGCCCTCCAGGTCCGACACCACCTCCTCGTACGCCACGTCGAGCACCGGGATCGAGAGCACCCCCCGCCAGTGCGCCATGATCCGCTCGTACGCCCGGTAGTACCGCCCGAGGTGGTCGAGCCGGCCCGCGAAGGGCTGGTTCGCCCCGCCACCGAACAGACGCGTGTAGCACGAGAGGCACGTGTCCCGCGCATCGCGCCGGCAGTGAATCACCCGCGCACGCGGGAAGAGCAGCCCGATCATCCCCAGGTGCAGGAAGTTCTGCGGCTGCTTGTCCGTGAACCGCTCCGCGCCCGGAGCCGGCGCGGTCATCGCCCGCTCGATGCGCTCGGCCTCGCGCTCCAGCGCCTCGCCCGTCAGCGCGTCAAGCCTCGCCGCGATCGTCGGGCGCTCCGCCGTCGGCGCGATGAGCCGCATCGCCGCCCCCACGATGTGGTTCAGCTCCCCGCCCCCGTGCACGAGCGGGTGCGAGGCGACGATCTGCTCGACCAGCGACGTCCCCGAGCGCGGCATGCCGACGATGAAGACGAGCCGCTCCCCGCCCGCCGCCCGCGGCAGCCTCGCGAGCCGCTCCGCCGACCACGCCGCCATCGTCTCCGCGACCGCCGCCTCGTGCAGGTCGGGGTTGAACACCGCGCCCCGCACCGCGTTCGCGGCCGTGTAGTGCCGCCACGCGCCCGCGTAGTCGCCCGTCCTCTCCAGCAGCTCGCCGAGCTGCATGTGGGGCCACGCCTTCGCCCTCCCCCCGCCCGGCGCACCGACCGCCCTCTCGAGCACCCGCCGCGCTTCCGCGACGCGCCCCGCGGAGGTCAGCAGCCGCGCCAGCGTGGCGAGATACTGCGGGTTCGCGCACCCCGCCGCGTACGCCGGCAGCATGAGCCGGATCCCCGCCTCCACCTCGCCGCGCGTGAAGAGGAGGTCGCCCTTGACCTCCAGCGCCCCCAGGTTTCTCGGATCGACGGCCAGCCCCCGGTCCGCCGCCTCGATCGCCTCGTCCAGGCGTTGCGAGGCGCGCAGCGCGATCGCCCGCATGGCGAAAAACTCCGGCACCGTCGGGCGCAGCCGGATCGCCTCCCCGATGGCCGCGAGCCCCGCCTCCAGATCCAGCGACGCCACCAGCGCGCACCCGAGCAGATAGTGCAGCCCCGCGTCGGCCGGGTCGGCCGCGATCAGCTCGCGGTACGCCCGCGCCGCCCCCGCGAGGTTGCCCGCCCGCTCCAGCGCCTGCGCGGCCGCGATCCTGCGCATCTTGTCCTGGTGGGAGATCGCCACGGCTCGAACACTAGCGCACGCCGCGCCCGGGCGCCCACCGCCTCATGCCGCGTGCCCCGTGCCTTGATGCCTCTCTTCGGATGAATCCCGGGCGATCCCAGGCCGGCCCGACGACCGGGCCGGCAGGCCCTCCGCCTCGCCCTCAATCCCCGTGCATCTCGCGCAGCTTCGGACTCAGGCGCAGCAGCAGCTGCACACGCTCGAACTCGCCGACCCAGTCCGCGAGCGTCGCGGCGATCTCGTCCGCCGGAATCGGCGCGCCCGGCAGGGGGCACGCGGCCCCGAGGTTCCGTGCCGCCATCGCCCGGTACCGCGCCAGCGTCCGGTCCCCGAGCACCGACACGAAGTCGAACACCTCGCTCATGAAGATCACCGTCGGCACCCGCAGCCCGCCGCAGATCGGCACCCGCTCAGACAGATCCACGTGCTCGTCGCGGTCGACGATCCGCACTCGGACGGTGCTGGGATTCGCCCGCTCGATGGCGCGCAGCATCGGCACCTGCGCCACGCAATCGCCGCACCACACCCCGCTCGAGACCAGCACCGGCATCCGCCGCGTGAACCCCGCGACGAGCGACCGCTGCGCATCGCTCAGCCTCACCCGCTCCGCGCCCGCGCGCCAGCTCTCCCGCTGCGGCCCTGTCCCCGTCGCCACGTACTCGTCGTACCCCAACCCCGCCTCGAACTTCTCACGAAGGAACTCCGGTCTCAGCATGCCCGACTGTATGCCCCCGCGCCGGTCCACCCGGCGACTCAGAGCCGGCGACTTCCAGTCGCCGCTGGTGAACCATCCAGAGTGGCCGTGATGACCACCTGCCCGGACGACGCTCCGGCCCGCAGTGCAAGTCCGGGGCTCAGAGACGGGCTCAGCCTCACCACCGCTCCTCGTCGCTCTGCGGCGCCAGGCCCCACGCCTCGCTCTCCACGCCGTTGATTGTCGTCCCGCCCTGCACGTTGTGCCGCGTGTTGGGGATGAACGCGTGCGGGAATATCGGCTGGATTGCGCTCGACTCGTCGAGCGCCGCGATCTGCTCAGCCGAGAGCTTCACGTCCAGCGCACCCAGGTTGTCCCTGAGCTGCTCCACGGTCCTCGCCCCGATGATCGTGCTCGCCACGCCCGGCCGCCCCCGCACCCACGCCAGCGCCACCTGCGCCGGCGTGGCCCCCACCTCCCGCGCGATCGCCACCACCTTCTCGACGATGTCCATGGTGCGGTCGGTCAGGTGGTTCCTGATCCCCTCGCCGCGGTTGGGGCTCACCTTGTCGCGGCCGGCCCGCGTGTACTTGCCGCTGAGGATCCCGTACTTGAGGGGCGACCAGGGCGTCACGCCCATGCCCATCTCCCGCGCCATCGGCATCAGCTCGTTCTCGACAGTGCGCTGCAGCAGCGAATACTCGATCTGCAGCGCGATCAACGGCGACCACCCGCGGAAGTGCGCCATCGTCTGTGCCTCGGCCGCCTTCCACGCCGGCACGTCGCTGAACCCGATGTACCGCACCTTCCCCGCCCGCACCAGGTCGTCCAACGCCCGCATCGTCTCCTCGATCGGCGTGTGGATGTCGAGCACGTGCAGCCAGTAGAGGTCGATAAAGTCCGTCTGCAGCCGGCGCAGGCTCTCCTCGCACGCCGCGACGATGCCCTTGCGCCCCGCCCCGCCGCCGTTGGGGTCGCCCGGGAACAGGTTCCCCATGAACTTCGTCGCGATGACGACGCGGTCGCGCCGGCTCTTGTGCCGCCCGACGTGATCGCCGATGATCTTCTCCGAGTGCCCCTTCGTGTAGATGTTCGCCGTGTCGAGGAAGTTGCCCCCGGCCTCGAAGAACGCGTCCATGATCGCGCACGAGTCCTCCGGCGAGGAGCCCCACCCCCAGTCCATCCCGAACGTCATCGTCCCCAGGCAGAACGGACTGACGCGGAGGCCGGAGCGGCCGAGGGTGACGTAATGATTCATGGGCATGAACTCTCCTCCTTTGCTGCGAGCGGCGCAACTCCCCTTATCGTACAATGGCATCGCAGGGGGTTCTGTGGATGGCGCGGCTCATTCGATGGGACGGACAGATCGAGGACGACCGCGGTGCGCGTCACCCCCGTGCTGTCGCAACGATCGAGGATCGGGTGTCGTTCCGGTTGCGCGGCCGCTCGTTCATCGACAGCATCGAGGATCAGCCGGGTGTTGACCCGGTGCAACTCTCCGCCCGGATCCACCGACGGGTACTTGGGAACGGCGGCCCGCCTCCAGAACGGACGTGGTGGTATTGGGCAAGCTTGGCGTTCATGGTAGCGGTCTTGGAGGGGATGGCTCTCCTTGCCAATCTGCAAGGGTGGGAGCGACTGCTGTACCTCTCCCCACTCATCTTCGTAGGCGTCTGGACGGCCGCAATACCTCTCGACCGAGCCATGCGCCGGCGGGACATCGCCCGGCTCCACACCCTTCCCCCGGTGTGCCTCGCCTGCGTGTACGACCTCACCGGCGTGCCGCCCGACAGCGACGGCTGTACCGTCTGCCCCGAGTGCGGTGCGGCGTGGAAGCTGACACCTCGATCGCCAAAGAACGCGATGGGCGAAGAGGCATGAGCGCTTCCGACACATCGAGCCCTGCCCGCCGCGCGCTCGCCGCACGGTTCCGCAACTCTCGACTCGGAACGAGAGCGAGAGACGACCGCGGCCGGCGGGTCCGCCTCCTCGACCCCGCACGCCTCAAGGACTCTCACGCCCTCACCGACCCGATCGCCGGCCCACGCCTGTCCTGGGCCCGGGCGGAGCTCCGCGCCGGCACCTTCGGTCTGCGCTTGAGCCTGTTGATGATGCTGTACCTCGTGGTCTTCGCGATTCTCGACGGGGCCGGCGCGCCGCCCATGGTATGGCTCACCGTGGCCCCGCTGTGGCTCGCTCTGCTCTGGTGGTTGAACCGCGTGCTCGCACGGCGCGGCGACGAGCGCCGTACCGACCGTGTCGCGTCGCTGCTCGCATCGCACGGGCTCTGCCCGACCTGCGCGTACAGCCTCGACGATCTCGCCCCCGAGCCCGACGGCTGCACCGTCTGCCCAGAATGCGGCGGGGCATGGAAACGGCGTGCCGTCGTCCCCGTCGGCCCCACGCTCCCTGGCTCGCCGAGCGTGGCACCCATGGGGTGGAGACGACTCCTTCCTCGGCCGATGCTCAAAGATGACAGACGCGAGGCTCACCCCTGCTTCCGCCCGCCACAGCAGGAGTTGCTGGACCTGGCCTGGACCGAGGAACGGAGACGCCGGCTCTCCGGCGCGCTCGATGACGCCTGCGATGCGAGCCGCGTGGGTCGACGACGCCTCGCGGCACTGCATTCGGTCCTAGCGCTCGTACACCTTGGCCTTCTGGTTTGGATGGTCACGCTGGCGGATCGAGTCTACTCCGAAGTGGATCCGTCGTTCGGTGGGGGTTGGACGATCCTGCTCCTCATCCTCCCCATCGGCATGCTCGCCTTCGTGGCCGGGATAACCGCATTGTCCGTCACCCAGGCCCGGCGCGCATTGACCCCCCGGGTATCGCTGTCGTTTCCAAAGGGCTACGCCTGCCTCCCACGCCACGGCTTCTGTGCCGCGTGCCTGCGCGACCTCACCGGCCTCGCGCCGGATCCCGACGGCTGCACTACCTGCCCCGAGTGCGGCGCCGCCTGGCGCCTCCCCGATGCAGGCGCACAAGCAGCGCAATCCCCATGACCTCCGCCGAGCAAGCCAACCCTCCCCGCCGCGAGCGTCGCCCCCGTCGCCCGCGCCTCCGCGCCACCCTCGACGACGCCCGCGGCACGCCGACACCGATCCTCGACCCCGCCCGCATGACCGGCTCCCCCGCCCTCCGCGACCAGAGCGCCTGCTGGGTCATCTACCGCGCCGGCCTCGAGCTCGCCGCCGCCTCGCGCGTCCGCCTCCCCCTCTTCAGCGCCCTCGCCGGCATGCTCATCTTCGCCGTCCTCATGCTCGCCTACTTCCTCATCAAGCCCATCACGGGAGGCGTCATCGCGCTCGTGCTCTCCGCCCTTGTCGGGATCGGCGCCAAGTCGGCCATTCGCCTCCCCATGCCCGCCGCCGGGCGCGAGCGCTGCGAACGCGCGGCGCGCCAGATGCTCCGCTGCGCCCTCTGCCCCTCCTGCGCCTACGACCTCCTCGGAACCCCGCGCGACGAAAGCGGCCTGACCACCTGCCCCGAGTGCGGCGCCGCCTGGTGGCCCTTCACCACGCGACGCGAGGGCCCGCTCACCGCCGACGCCGAGGGCGAGTGGTCGCTGCACAACGCCCTGCTCTCGGCCGACAACCTCCGGTTCGTCAACGACGACCGGCGCTGGCGCGTGCCCCTGCTCGCCCACAACCCCGGAGAGCTGGCCGACCGCACCGGCGACGCGACCCAGCGCGAACGTCTCCTCCGCGCCGACAGCCTGGCCAAGCGGGCCACCCGCGTCGAACGCGCCCTCATCGGCTGGACCATGCTCGCGATCAGTGTCCCGGTCGCGCTCGCGGTCCTCGTCTTCTTCGGGGCCGGCGTGTTCACCGGCACGCTCCCCCTGTCGAGCATCACCTGGCTGCACCTGGGAATGCTCGTTGCCCCTCTTGTCATGCTGGGCTACGCCCTCCGCGAGATCCGCGGCAAGACCACCCTCGTCCGCCGCCGCGCGCGCAGGCACCTCGTCAACGAGTCCTTCTGCCCCAGCTGCGCCGCCGACCTCATCGAGACCGCCCCCGACCCCGACGGCTGCACCGTCTGCCGCGCATGCGGCGCGGCGTGGCGGATCGAGCAGCAGCCGAGCCCGCGGGGCGCACGCTTTCTCGCCGCGCGCGGCTCGCGCCACGAACGCTGCGAGGGCTCACCCGAGCCCGGACCTACATCGCCGCCGCGAGGCGGTCCCCCAGCCTGAACGCCAGCGCCACCAGGTTCACCGTCGGGTTCGCGTACCCGCGGGTCGGGAAGACGCTGCTCCCGCGCTGCGAAGATGCTCGGCGATGCCGCGACGCGGGTTCGACCTCCAGATCGCCCGGTTCGACGACCCAATCGCTGGATCCGATCACCACACCGACCGATCGCGCCCCCTCACCCTCTCACCCCCTCACCCTTGTCACCCCTGTCACCCCCACCCCCTCACGCCATCGTCATCCCCCCATCCACCGCGATCACCTGCCCCGTCAGGAACCCCGCCTCGTCGCTCGACACGTACGCCACCGCCGCCGCGATGTCCTCCGCCTCGCCCAGCCGCTTGATCGCCATCGCGTCCTTCACGCGCTCGGTGATCTCCTCCGGCAAGCCCGCCGTCATGTCCGTCTTGATGAAGCCCGGCGCGACCACGTTGCACGTCACGCCCTTGCTCCCAAGCTCGCGCGCGATCGTCTTGGTCAGCCCCAGCAGCCCGCTCTTCGCGGCCGCGTAGTTCGCCTGCCCCGCGTTCCCCACAAGCCCGCTCGTCGAGGCGATGTTCACGATCCGCCCGAAGCGCTGCTTCATCATCGCCCGCGCCGCGGCCCTGATCGCCACGAACGCGCTCGTCAGGTTCACCGCGATCACCTCGTCCCACTCCTCGTCGCTCATGCGCAGCGAGAGGTTGTCGCGCGTGATCCCCGCGTTGTTCACCAGGATGTCCAGCCGACCGTGCTCCTTGGCGATCCCCTCGACCGCCGCCCCCCACGCCGCGCGATCGCCCACATCGGCCGCGCACACGCTTGCCTTCCCCCCCGCGTCCGCGATCGCCGCCCGCACCTCCTCCAGCGGCCCCGCCGAGCGCGACACCAGCACCACGCGCCGCCCGTCCCGCGCCAGCCGCAGCGCAATCGCCCGCCCGATCCCCCGGCTCGCCCCCGTCACCACCGCCACCCGCATCTCGTCCGCCATCCTCTGCTCCAGATCTCTCCCGCTGACCGGGCCGACACGGCCCGGCCCACTCACCCACTCACCCACTCACGCGTCATCCCCCGCCGGTCCTTCCCGCGCCCCCGCCGGCATCGCCGCCCTCGTCACCGCCCGTCTCCGGCTGCCCACCCCCGAGCGTCGCCAGCAGCTCGCGCAGCCGCTCCATCACCTCCGGCGGCAACCGCTCGCCGTACTCGTCCAGGAACGCCTGGAGACGCATCGGGTCGGGGTTCGTCGGATCGATCCCGAACTGCGCAAGCTGCGCCAGCACCGCGCTGTCGATCCCCGCGAAGAGCGAGGCCGCGTCCGCCCCCGTCTCCGCGAGCTGCTCCGGCGACATCCCGTCGAACGAGGTCGCCCGCGCCTGCTCCTGCGCCGTCGAGGGCTCGGCGCTGAACACCCAGTCGCCCTGGAGCATGCTCGCCGACCACACCAGCACGTACGCCCCGTCGGGATCCTGCACCGCGATCGCCAGCTCCGCCTCCTCGGGCTCCTCGCTCAGGCGACCGATCGAGTCCATCGAGACCACCCGCACCGCCTCGATGCCCTCCGTCGCCTCGTACCACTGCTCCGAATTCACGAGCTGATCCAGCAGCCCCTGGTCGCGCTGCGCCAGCAGACCCCGCATCGCCTCCGCGTCTCCACGCGCGATCGAGTCCGCGAGCGTGATCACCGCCTCCGCCAGCCCGCGGCTGACGGGGGCCGCATCCTCGGCGAACTCCACCCGCTCGTCGACGCTCATCGATTGGAGCAGAGCCGCAACGTCCACCGGGTCCGGCTGCCTCGGGGGCGGGGGCGGCGGGGGCGCCGGCTTGGGCGGCGGCGGCGGCTTCTTGCACCCGCCGAGCAATGCCACGAGCGCGCCCGCCACGATCGCGCCCGTGCGCGCCCGGGACCAGTTACGAGACGACAGCCGGTTCGTCATAGCTCTGCACCTTCGTACCGCGGTCGATCCGCCGCATCAGCCCGCTCAGGGTCTTCCCGGGGGCGAGCTCCACGAACCCGCCCCGCACGTTCGCCACCAGCCACTGGCAGCACGCCGACCAGCGCACCGGGCTGGTGAGCTGCTCCACCAGCCGCCGACGGATCGACTCCACCATCGTAACGCCCCCCTCCGCCCGGTGCGGCTGCCCCGTCACGTTCGACACCACCGGGCACCGGGGCTCGGCGATCGCCGTCGAGGCCAGGGCCTCGCCCAGACGCGCCGCCGCCGGCGCCATCAGCGGCGAGTGGAACGCCCCCGCCACCGGGAGCGGCGCCGCCCGCAGCCCCATCGCCTCCGCCTCCGCCGCCGCCCGCTCGCACGCCCCCTTCGAGCCGCTCACCACCACCTGCCCCGGGGCGTTGAAGTTCGCGCACACAAGGACGTCACCGCGTCGGGCCTGCTCGCAGACCGCCTCAGCCTGCCCCTCGTCCGCCCCGATCAGCGCCACCATCCCGCCCGCCGACGCCTCCGCCGCCTCCTGCATCGCCCGCCCGCGCAGCGCCACCAGACGCAGCCCGTCCTCGAAGCCGATCGAACCGGCAAGGTGCAGCGCCGTGTACTCCCCCAGCGACAGCCCGCCGCACCCCCCGAGCGGGCCCTGCCAGTCGTCCGCCGCCATCTTCTGCGCGGCCACCTTGCACGCGACCGACACCGTGTAGATCGCCGGCTGCGAGACATCCGTCCGGTTCAGCACGTCCGCCGGACCCGCGAAGCAGAGCTCGCTCAGCCTCGGCAGCCCCGCCGTCGCCGCCGACGCGCCCCACACCCCCGCCATGAGCCCGTCCGCCCGCGCAAAGACCTCCCTCGCCTCGGGCGAAGCGTCGAACCACGCCTTCCCCATCCCCACCGCCTGCGCACCCTGACCCGGACAAAGGATGATCTTCGATTCCATGGGCCATCGTAGGAACCGCTCGGCGCGCACCGACCCGATGCACTCCTCCGCGCCTGAACGGTTCTTCGAGCCCGGAGGGCTCGTCGTGAATAGCCGGGGGTGGAGGTCGCCACGGGCGACCGACACCCCCGGGGGCGCTCCCCCCAGAATACTCACCTTCCGGACCCCGAAGGGGTCCTCTTCGTGATCGCTGCTCCTCTCGCGCAAAGCACGAAAGACACTGAGATTCGACGAGCAGGCGTCCGGCTGCTCCTGAGCAGTGAGCGCTCGGCAGGTATCCCAAGGTGGGTCCCCAGCCCCTCCGGGGCTGGTCTGACACACACTCCGCCCATCCGCCCCCCGATCGGGTGTAGTCAGCCACATCCCGCGTTCGCAACTTCCCTCCCCGCTCCCGGTATCAGCCGACGAACCCACGCTCGCGGGAAGGGGAGGACATCATGCTCGCCCACACTCGACACGCCCATTGCCTGTCCGCTCTCGCTGCGCTCGGCCCGCTCGCCAGCGCAGCCTCAGCACAATGCGAGCGCCCGTGGATGGAGCCCCGCGTCATCGACCGCGCCGAGCCCCTCGCGGCCGTGAACGCCGACGGACGCGTCTGGCGCGAGATCGCCGCAGCCGACAACCAACTGGCCGTGTGGACCTTCGACGAAGGGCCTCACCCCGTGCGCACCGTGCTCCACGACGCGCCGGCCGCTTCCGGTCTCGCCATCGACATCGACGGGAACGGCATCGAAGAGCTCGCGGCCGTCACGCTCGACCCGTCCACGCTGCGCGTGTTCAGATACGACGAAGCATGGTCGGAAGTCTTCTCTCTGCCCGCGCCCGGCGAGGGTGCGCTCGTCTCCATCGACCACGGCGCCGACGGCGATCCCGATATCCTCCTTGTGACAAGCGATCAGACAAGGCTCTACGTCAACCAGGGCGGCGACGAGTTCATCGACGCCGGATCGATCGCGCCCGGCGGCGGCGTCCACCACTGGGTCGGCCACGTTGATGACAATGGGTTCCCGGACCTCGTCCGCAGATACGGCGAGGACAACGGAAGCGTGTACGCCTACCTTCAGCAGCCGGACGGCTCCTTTGTGCGGGGGCCGCTCTTCACGTTCCGCGCCGTCGACGCGGGCGATCTCACCGGCGACGGCCTGCTCGATCTCGTCGGCGAGGCCAACCCCATCCAGTTCGCTCCCTCGCTCGGAGACGGCAGCTTCGGCGCTCCGACCCCGCTCATCGAGGAGGACGTGGAGGCGCGCGCCCTGACCGACCTCGACGCCGACGGCGACCCGGATGTGCTCGCCTACGACGCCGCGACCGACAGGGTCGTGTCGTTCGTGCTCGAGGGCGGGGAGTACACCCGCCTCGCGGGCGGCATCCCTCCCCTCTCGGAACCGATTCTTCTGACAGACGTGAGCGGCGACGGCATCGACGACTACGTCGGGCTCGAAGGCGTGAAGACGGCCATCATCCGGGCCGACGGGAACGGCGGGTATCACGCGCCGATGCAGACGGAAGCCTTCGACCTCATCCGCCGCCTTTCCGCGGCCGACCTCGACCGCGACGGCGACCCCGACGTCGTCGCCATTGGCGACGGCGCCGTGGATGCGTTCAAGCCCGGTCTGGTCGTCCTGAGGAACACGGGAACGGATCTCGAACCATGGGTCGCGCAGAACCTCAACGACTCCGTCTTCGAGGCACCCGTCGTGCACGATCTCGACGGCGACGGCGACCTCGACATCGCCATCTGGAGCGACAACGAAATCGTCCTGATCGAGAACACGCCGGACGGCATGTTCTCGGTGCGGCGCTCGCTGCCCGCGGCCGACGACTACTTCGCCCACCGGCTCTTTCCCTCCGACCTCGACCGCAACGGGCTGCCGGATCTCGTCCTGCTCGACGAACTCGCGGCGTTCCGCGTCTGGTTCAACCAGGGAGGCTGGTCCTTCGCGCCCGCGTCGGTCGAGTCGACGCATCCCTACCCGCTCGCCGTCGCCGACCTCACCGGCGACGGGCTCGATGATGTCGCCCTGCGATCGCCGAACGATGCGCCGACGCCGGAGATCCTGGTCCTCCCGGGCCGCGGCGACGGAACATTCGGGGCCCCGATCGTCTCGCAGATCGCCGAGAACTACGCGTGGGCGTACAGCGGAGACTTCGACGGCGACGGTGCGCTTGATATGCTCGCCGTGCGCGTCTCCGCGATTGCGCTCCTCCGCAACGTGGGAGATGGCTCGTTCCAGGATCTCGGCGAGGTCGCAGTCTACTCCTCGCCCCGCGGCATCGGCGTCGCCGACTTCGACCGCGACGGGCTCGACGACTTCGTCGCCGGCTCGCAGAGCGGGCACGCCGTCGGCATCCGGCTCTCCAACGGGGACGGCTCCTTCTCCGAGGAGATCCCGATCTTCGCGCCCGCCGGCGTCGTCACGGCCGAGCCGGCCGACATGGACGGCGACGGCGAGCTCGACATCGTGCTCGCCAGCAACCCGGCCTCGCGCCCCAGCGTGATCACCGCGATCTTCAGCCGGTGCGTCGCGGGTTGCCCCGTCGATCTCAACCAGGACGGCCTCGCGGACACCCGCGACGTGATCGCGTTCCTCCAGCTCTGGGCCGCCAGCGACGACAACGCCGACTGGAACGGCGACGGCCACGTCAACACCCTCGACCTCGCCGCCTTCCTCGCCGACTGGGCCGCCGGCTGCGCCTGACCTCGCGCTCTATGCTGCACAGGCGATGAACCGCGCTCCGACATCGCGCCGTTGCCGTCGAGCCGGCGCGATCGTCCTGCTCGGGGCGATCCTCGCGTGGGTCACGACCCTCTTCTTCAACTACTCCGGCCACTGGGCGGGGCTCTCGCTCCGGATCGGGACCGGGACGCTCGCCATCTATTGGGGCGATCGCGGCGACGACCCGCGCAACCGCCAGATCCCGCTCTGGCTCGACACGGTCTGGCCCCGCCCCGCCCAGCAGCGCGGCGCGTCCTACCACGGGCGCATCCCCGACCGCTGGTCGCAGCCCGTCGCCTCGCTCGTCCCGTTCCCCCTCCGCCCCGAGCGCCCGCGGGGCCAGCTCTACGGGCCGCAGACCACCCTCCTCTGGCGATGGGGTCTTGCCCCGCCCGTTCTCGACCTGCAATCCGCGCCCGGCGCGTTCAAGACATTCGGTCTGCCTTTCTGGCCGCTCGTCGTGGTCGGCCTCATGCTGCATGCGCTGGGGCGCGCGCTCCGGAGGCAGCTCCCACCGGGCAGCTGCCCGCGCTGCGCCTACGACCTGCGCGGGGCCCCGACCGACACCTGCCCCGAGTGCGGCACGCGCGTCGACGCCGCGGGCTGACAGTTTGCGGCCGCACGGCGGCGCCCGTTCGGCCGGGGCTGGTGGAATCGCCCATGCGCCAGCTCGCGCGCGGGCGGGGATAACCCCTTACGCTTCCCCATGGCACGATCCCCGCGACCGACGATCCTCGCGTGCGTGATCATCGCGTTGGCCGGCTGCCGCGGGGCCCAGCGTCACCAACAGGCGGCCGCCAACGCGCCGGCCACGCCCCGCACGCTCCTCCTCGGCCTCTGCGAGGACTATCCCGAAGCGACTCGAACCATCGACACCGCGATGGCCGATCTCGCCCTCGCGCGCGACGCCGGCCTCACCCACCTCCGCGTCTCCATCGGATGGGACGGCGTCGAGCCCATCGACGACCAGTTCGACTGGGCCTTCTGGGACGGCGTCATCCCCCTCGCGGCCGAGGAGTACGGCATCTCCCTCATCCCCTACGTCTGCTCCACGCCGCAGTGGGCCGCCGCCGGCGGAGGCCCAGACCAGCCCGCCGCGACGCGCCCGCCCCGCGACCACGCCGAGTTCGAGGAGTTCATGCGCGAGCTCGCCGGGCGGTACGCCCACTGGATCGACTCCTGGGAGATCTGGAACGAGCCCGACAACCCGGCCCGCTGGACCGGCTCGTCCGACGAGTTCGCCGCGCTCGTTGTCGCGGGCGCGAGAGCCGTGCGCGAGGCCGACGCGGGCGCCCTCGTCGTGCTCGGCGGCATCGCATCGGACCTCGCCTACCTCGAAGCGCTCCTCGACCGCTCCGAGGTCGTCGGCGCCATCGACGTCGTCAACCTCCACAGCTACCACGAGACCTGGAGCCCCGAGCCGCTCGAGGGCGTGACGCCCTACGTGCTCGGCGCCGCCGAGCTCGTCCGCCGACACGGCGACGGCGAACGCCTCTGGATGGCCGAGGTCGGCTACAGCACGTTCCGCCGCGGCGGATACGTCTCCGACCAGTACGTCGCCGCATTCCCCTACGAGCACACCGACGCCTACCAGGCCGTGCACCTGCTCCGCACCGTCGCCCTCCTCGCCGCGACCGAGGCCGTCGACCTCGTCGCCTGGTACGAGATCGCCGACCTCGACAGCGCCGAGCAGGTCATCGGCGACGTCAACAAACGCCACCTCGGCGTGATCGACGCCGACCGCAACCCCAAGCCCGCGCTCGCGGCCCTCGCCCTCGCCCGCGACCTCTTCGCCTCCCAGCCCATGCGCTGCATCGACGGCGAGGTGCTCGTCGAGCGCGCCCTCGCCTCCGACGCCGAGGTCCACGCCTTCGAACGCGAGGACCGATCCGTCGTCGTCATCGCCTGGCTCCGCACCGCCGGCCCCGGCGTCGAGGGCCGCCCCACCGTCGGCGCCGCCGCCGACGAGCGCCTCGAGCGCGTCCGCGTCGAGATCCCCCGCCGCCTCGTCCGCGCCACCCGCCTCCGCCCCGACGGCTCGGCCGCCGGCCTCCTCCACCGCGACCGCCGCCGCGGACGCACCGCCTTCGACGTCAGCCTCGCCGGCGGCACGATCGAGATCGTGGTGTTGAAAGGATGAAGGATGAAGCCGCAAGGCTGAAGGGGGGCGCGGCGAACGGTGTCTGCCCGTCTCTTCTTCCCTCCTGTTCATCCTTCATCCTTCATCCCTCATCCTTTCATTAGACTCCCCCCGTGCCCGCCCCGCAGTGCCCCCGCTGCGCCTACGACCTCTCCGGCATCGCCGAGAGCTGGGTCCACGCGTGCCCCCTCTCCGGCCTGTGCTCCGAGTGCGGCCTCGCCTTCGACTGGCGCGACATCCTCAGCTCCAAGCGCCGCCTCCCCCGCTGGAGCTTCGAGCACGCCCCGCGCACCCGCCGCCTCCCCACCTTCCTCGCCACCCTCGCCCGCGCCGCCATCCCCCCGCGCCTCTGGCGCCACCTCCGCATCGAGATGGAGATCGTCCCCTCGCGCCTCCGCGTCTTCACGCTCCTTTCGATCATCCTCTTCAAGCTCGCGGGCATGGCCACCCTCGGCGCGGCGCTGGCAGTGACGTTGTACCTCCAGCCTCGCCGGGGGTGGTACACCCCCACCACCGTCGAGCGCGTGCTCCCGATCCTCTGGCCCTACCGCGGGTATGGGCCGATGTACTGGAGGGGTGACTTCATCTCCGGGTGGATCGTGATCTCGTTCCTCACGTTTCTGCTCGTCCCGCTCGCGTTCTTCCTTCTCCCGGTCTCCCTCCGCCGTGCCAAAGTCCGCCGCGCCCACATCATGCGCATCCAGGCCTACGCGCTTGCCCTGATCGTCCCAATCCTCGGCCTCTGGTCTCTCACGCAGACGGCCGTCGTTCTGCTCGATCACGCCGACTCATCCCTGGTATGGAAGTTCGATCTCGACGATCTTCCGTTCGGCCCGATCACCGCGTGCTTCACCACCGCCTGGCTCCTCTGGGCCTGGCACGCCGCCGTCAAGCACTACCTCCGCCTCCCCCACGCCCTGCCCGTCGCCCTCGCCATGCTCACAATCGCCGCGCTCACCGCCGCCACCGCCGCGGCGCTCCTCTACGGCCACACGCTCTTCTACTGAGTCCCCGCCGTCCCCGCGCCCCCACCTGGCCGACACGCCCAGTCCCTCTCTCCGTCTCTCCGTCTCTCCGTCGCTTCGTCGCTTCGTCGCTTCGTCTCTCTCCCTGCTCTCTCTTCTCTACTCTCTACAACTGCCACAAACTGCTCGCCCACGTCAGGCCCGCCCCGAACGCGAGGAACATCACCCGCTGCCCCGGCCGGATCTTTCCCGCACGCGTCTGCTGGTCGAGGATCAGCGGCACGCTCGCCCCCACCGTGTTCCCGAAGCTCCCGATGTTGATGTGCATCTTCTCTTCCGGCAGCCCGAACCGCTCCCGCGCCGCCGCGAGGATCCGCGCGTTCGACTGGTGGCACACGTAGTGGTCCACCTGCTCCGGCGTGAGCCCCGCTTTGTCGAGCGTCTCCTCGATCAGCCGCGGGAACGTCCCCACCGCGAACTTGAACACCGCCGGCCCGTGCATCTGCACGCACCCCAGCTTCCGCTCGTCGTACTCCGCCGGGTCGAAGAAGTCGCGCTCCGCGCGGGGGATGTAGAGGTGCCGCGCCCCGCCGCCGTCCGAGTGCATCGCCTGCGCGATCAGCCCCTTGGTCCGGTCGCCCCCAGCCCGCAGCACGCACGCCCCGGCCCCGTCCCCGAAGAGCACCGCCACGCCCCGTCCGTACGTCGAGAAGTCGCAGTGCCGCGTGATCGTGTCCGCCCCGATCACCGCGACGCACCGATACCCCGCGCTCGTGATCAGCGCGTGCGCCACGTTCATGCTGTACACAAACCCAGAGCACGCGGCGTTGAGGTCCATCGCCGCGATCTGCCCCGCCCCCACGCGATCCGCCACCGTGCACGACACGCTCGGCGTCGGCATCTCCGGCGTCATCGTGCCGCACACGATCAGGTCCAGCTCCCCCGGCCGCACCCCCGCCGCCTCCATCGCCCGGCGCGTGGCCTGCGCCGCCATCGACGCCGTCGTCTCCCCCGCCGCCTCGTCGCGGATCCGCCGCTCGTGGATCCCCGTCCGCTGGACGATCCACTCGTCCGACGTATCCATCAGCTTCTCGAGGTCCTGATTGGTCACCACCCGGCGCGGCAGCGCCGACCCCGTCCCCGCGATCTCCACCCCCGAGAGGCCAGACGTCCCGCCCGAGGGCGTCCGCTGGCTCATGCCGGCTCCCGCTCGGCGTGCGCCATGTGCTCCAGGCTCTGCACCCGCGCCGCGATCTCCTCGTTCACGTGGTTCTGCACGTAGTCGCGGCAGTTCCGCACCGCCGCCCGGATCGTCCGCGCCTCGCTCGAGCCGTGCGCGATCAGGCACGAGCCGTTCACCCCCAGCAGCGGCGCGCCCCCGTACTCGTGGTAGTCATTCTTCGCGTAGATCTGCTTCACCACCGGCTCGAACTGCAGCGCCAGCGCCGGGTCCGCCGCTACGATCTCGTGCGCGATCGCCGCGAAGATGCTCTTGGCCAGCCCCTCGGCCATCTTCAGCAGCGTGTTGCCCACGAACCCGTCGGTCACGATCACGTCCGCCACGCCGTCGAAGAAGTCGCGCCCCTCGACGTAGCCGATGAAGTTCAGGTCCGGCGTCGCGCGGAGCAGGTCACGCGCCTTCCGCACCAGGTCCGAGCCCTTGGCCTCCTCGGCGCCGATATTCATCAGCGCCACCCGGGGCCGCTCCATGCCCAGGATCCCCTTCGCGTACGTGTCGGCCATCACCCCGTACTGCCACAGATGCACCGCCGTCGGCTCGGGGTTCGCCCCCGCGTCGCAGAGCACCACCGGCCCGTGGAACGCCGGGATCGTCACCGCGATCCCCGGACGGTGCACGCCCGGCAGCCGCTTCATGTGCATGATCGCCGCCGCGACGCACGCCCCCGTGTTCCCCGCGCTGAGCACCCCGTCCGCCGGGAACTCGTGCTTGCGCGAGCCGCGCAACGCCATCCGCACGATCGAGCTGTCCGGCTTGCCGCGAACGGCCTTCGCCGGCTTGTCCTCCATCGTGATGACGTCGGGCGCGTCCTCGACCACGAGGCGCGGGTCGCGGCAGCCGCGCTCGGCGAGCAGCTCCTCGATCACCGCTCGCTGGCCGATCAGGACCAGCTCGTCCTCCGGCGCCAGGCACGGCAACGCCTCGACGCATCCCTTCAGGATCGCGTCCGGGGCGTGGTCCCCGCCCATCACGTCCACGGCTAGCCGCATGGGCTCAGTCCTTCGGGACGCCGATCCCCAGCTTCGGGACAGAGATCTTCAGGCCCGGACGCACGTACCCCGACTCCTTGCACACCTTGTGCGGCAGCTTGGGCATGCCGCTCAGCGGGCACATCGTCGAGGGGATCGGGTCCAGCGCGTCGTGCGACCGGCGCCGACGCGAACGGCCATAGCTCTGCCTTTGTCCGGGCAACATGGTGGCCCATCCTTTCCAGGATCCCCGCGTCGGGACCCCTCATCCTGCGGACGCCAGCCACGCCCCGTGGCCAACCCAGACGCCCGACCACCCTGTGGTGGAAATCCCAAGTTGTGCCGGCACGGAACCAGCGTGGCCAGCCAGCCGCCAGGAGCCGGTCAGCGGCCCGAGGAGTCGGCCGCAACGGTAGCGCCCCCAATCCCCGGCTGTCAATGAATCCAACCCCGGGGCGCTGGACCACCGCCCGGGCCCGCGTACCATCCACCCGGGCCGAGCCGGGGCGTCCACCACGCCCCGTCCGCGGCCTCGCAAAGGTCACGGCGGGCTCGCCGCCGCACGCCTCCCTAGCTCAATTGGCAGAGCAGCTGACTCTTAATCAGCGGGTTGAAGGTTCGAGTCCTTCGGGGGGCACTTTCTGCGCCGGGGGCGCCCGGGCTCCGCGGCGCCTCGGAAGCCGGCGGCGGGCGAGCGGCCTTGCCGCGGCTCAGCCGCCGTTGTCGTCCTTGTCGCCGCCGAGCAGGCCCTTGAGCCCCTCCCCGACCCCCTCGAGCTGATCCTGCAGCTTCCCAACCTCGCCCTGGATCTGCTCCAGGCTGCCGGCGACCTGCTCGAGGCCCTTGCCGA
>CAYTAH010000033.1:0-53464 GCA_964435785.1 uncultured Phycisphaeraceae bacterium
CGACCCTTCCACACGGGATCGCAGGATCACTAGAGCCCACTTTCGTGACTGCTCGACCCGTCGGTCTCGCAGTAAAGCCGGCTTGTGCTCTTGCACTCTAATACGCGGTTTCCATCCGCGCTGAGCCGACCTTTGCACTCCTCCGTTACCTTTTTGGAGGAGACCGCCCCAGTCAAACTGCCCAGCACTCACGGTCCCCCGCCCGGATTCACGGGATTCGGGGTTAGGACACAAACGCATTCAGGGTGGTATTTCACCTGTGGCTCCACCAGGGCCTGAACCCCGGCTTCAAAGCCTCCCACCTATGCTACGCAGAACGTGCTCGTGACCAATGAAAGCCTACAGTAAAGGTTCACGGGGTCTTTCCGTCTTGCTGCGGGAAGGCGGCATCTTCACCGCCACTACTATTTCACCGAGTCGGTCGTGGAGACAGTGCTCCAGTGATTACGCTATTCATGCGCGTCGGAACTTACCCGACAAGGAACTTCGCTACCTTAGGACCGTCATAGTTACGGCCGCCGTTTACCGGTGCTTCGGTCGCCAGCTTCGGGGCGAACCCCTAACCGACTTCCTTAACATTCCGGCACCGAGCAGGCGTCACTCTGTATACATCCTCTTGCGAGTTAGCACAGAGCTGTGTTTTTGATAAACAGTTCCCAGAGCCTTTTCTCTGCGCCCCGAAGGGCCCCCTTCTTGCGAACGTACGGGGTTAATTTGCCTAGTTCCTTCACGACCGTTATCTCGAGCGCCTGAGGTTATTCACCACACCCACCTGTGTCAGTTTTGGTACGGGCCTCGCTTTGCCCCCACGGCTTTTCTGGGAACTCCCGCCGCCGGCATCGGCCGCAAGGGCCTGGGCACTACTGGTCGCCCCGCCGGACTAAGGAATCCGCACCGTGGTTTGATCGCTGCGAGGGGGCCGGAATATTAACCGGCTGTCCATCGACTACGCCTTTCGGCCTCGCCTTAGGTCCCGCCTGACCCTGGGCGGATTTACCTTGCCCAGGAAACCTTGGGTATTCGGCGAGAGGGATTCTCACCCTCTTGATCGTTACTCAAGCCCGCATATGCACTTCCTGACGCTCCACGAACCGTTACCGGATCGCTTCGCAGCAGACAGGAACGCTCTCCTACCGCTCGCCAAAGGCGAGCCCACAGCTTCGGCTCCCTGCTTATTCCCGATCATTATCGGCGCCAGACTCCTCGACCAGTGAGCTATTACGCACTCTTTAAATGGTGGCTGCTTCTAAGCCAACATCCTGGCTGTCACAGCAATCTGACTTCCTTATGAACTAAGCAGAGATTGGGGACCTTAGCTGGTGGTCTGGATTATTCTCCTTTTGACGACGGATATTGTCACTCGCCGTCTATCTCCCAGAACTTGGCCGACGGTATTCGGAGTTTGGTTCGGTAGGGTACCCGGGTAGGGCCCACCACCGATCCAGTCGCTCTACCCCCGTCGGTTGCTCTCTGAGGCTAACCCTAAAGTTATTTCGGAGAGAACGAGCTATCTCCCAGTTTGATTAGACTTTGACTCCTCCCCACAGCTCATCCCATATCTTTTCAACGATAACGGGTTCGGGCCTCCAGAGGGTCTTACCCCTCCTTCACCCTGGCCATGGGTAGATCACTTAGGTTTCGCGTCTAGCCCCTGCGACTCAGCGCCCTATTCAGACTCGCTTTCGCTTCGCCTCCGGCCCGGTAGGCCTTAGGCTCGCCGCAGAGACTAACTCGCGGGCTCATTATGCAAAAAGCACGCCGTCACCCCCGGAGGGGCTCCGACCGCTTGTAGGCACATGGTTTCAGGTTCTCTTTCACACCCCTCATCGGGGTCCTTGTCATCGTTCAGTCGCCTTACTGTTCCACTATCGGTCGTCGAGGAGTACTTAGCCTTGGAGGGTGGACCCCCCATGTTCAGTCCGGGTTCCACGAGCCCGAACCTACTCGAGGGCTTACGACAGCTTCCGGCTACAGGGCTTTCACCTTCTCCGGCGCGCCATTCAAGCGCTTCACTCTTCCGCTGCCGCATCCGCTTTCGCTCGCCGCTACTCACGGAGTCGCTGTTGCTTTCCTTTCCTGCGAGTACTGAGATGTTTCAGTTCCCCGCGTTCGCTCCGCAACGCCTATGCATTCAGCGTTGGGTGATCCGCCATAGGCGGACCGGGTTTCCCCATTCGGACATCCACAGATCACAGCTCGGTTACCAGCTCCCTGTGGCTTTTCGCAGGTTCCCACGTCCTTCATCGCCTCTCGACGCCAAGACATCCGCCATGTGCCCTTGGTCGCTTGATCACGCCAACCCGACGCCGAGGATCACCCCGCCCCCGAAGAGGATGGGATCGCCCCGTGACGAGCAGGCCCGCAAGCGCCAACTCAACACTCAGACGCAGCTTGTTTCGTCTCTTCGGCCCGGCAAAAACCGCCGGACCGATCTCTACTGCTCATTGCCCGGTTGTCAAAGAGCTGGAATCCGCCCCGGATCGACCGGCTCGGATTCCTCCGCCGGAAACCGGCGGACACCCCGTCAAGAGGCGAGGGGATCCTAGCCCCCATCCCGCGTCGGTCAAGGCCGCGAGACGCCGTTTGTGCGATTCATCCGACCGGCTCAGCCGCCGCCGCCGCCCCCGCCGCCCGGGTCGCCGAAGTCACGCGTCCGCTCCTCCTCGCGCCCCGGCAATACACGGGGTTCGGACGGTGTCGGTTCGGGCTGCCCCTGGCGCTCGCCCTCCCGGGCGTTGGCCTCCAGGCGTCGGTAGAGGGCGCCGCCCGTCTCGCTCCCAGCGCCATGCACCGCGATCCGCCCGTCCGGCTGGCGCAGGATCGCCTGGAAGCTGTCCGTCCCGCCTGGCAGCCTCGCCACGTCGAGCAGCATCGCCGGGAGGCTCATCTCCAGCCAGGGCTCGATCCTGGTCGCGCCCTCGGGGATCGGCTGCTCGGCCGTCGCACCCGGCTGCACCGGCCGTCGCTCGCCCTCGGGGGCATAGCGCAGGCGCTCGTCCATCTCCGGCTCGATGATGCGCCGGCCGCCGCCGCCCTCGCCCCCGGGCACGAACGCCGGCTCCTGCCCGGGCCTGGTCGTCTGCGCCGGGGCCTTGAGCTTGGTCAGGTCGTACGTGAAGAGGTTGTCCGGGAGCTTCGCCCGCGCGTGCACCGTGTCTCCCGGCTCGAGCGTCGCCGAGGCCTTGCGCCAATACCCGTAGTAGAACTGGTACATCTCCACCGCGGCACGCGGGGGGTTCCCGTACGCGTCGTCCTGCGTCGCGCTCTTCACGAAGAAGTGGCGGTCGGCCTCCATCGCGACCGGCTCCGACCAGGGCGACCAGTCGCCCTCGAGGACCGGTGACTTCGAGGCCCCCTGCTGCGCCTCGGCGAGGAACTGCCCCCGCCCGAAGAGGGGGTTGTTCACCACCACGCGCATGCGGTAGCGGTACGTCTTCCCGGGCTCGGCGCTCAGGTCGTGCACCCAGACAGGCAGCTCCTCGGCCTCGAGGATCCGGGGCAGGGGAGCCGCGGGCTCGTCGCGCCCGCCGGAGGCCGCGCGGCCGGGGTCTTCCTCGACCACCTCGCCCAGCTCCGCGAGCCGGGCGACGACCTGCTCACGGGACTTCTGGAGGGCGTCGATCTCCCGCTGGAGCTGCTCGCGGCGCTGAGCGTCGCGGTCCACCGTCGGACGGGGCTGCCCGCCACGCTCGCCGCCGATGCGCCCCCCTCCACCGCCGGTCGTGGGACGCTCGACGCGCCCCCCGCCGCCCCCGACCTCCTCGAGCTGCTTCTGCTTGGCGGCGATCTGGGTGTCGAGCCGCTCGAGCTGCCGCTTCGTCTGGCTCTTCTGGCGGTCCTCGTCGGACATCCCCGCCTCCTCGCGGCTCTGGCTTGGGGGCGTCCACTCGGGGCCCGCGATCGTGGGCGGGAACTGCGGCTGGGCGATGTCCCTGGCCATGGCTTCGGCCTGCTCGGCGACGCGCTGCAGCTCCATGGGCGTGATGCCGGGGCGGCGCAGATCGTCGAGCGCCGAGGGCTGGCCCGGGGTGCCTGAGACGACCGTGGCGCCTCCCCACTGGCCATCGGATCCCAACTCCTCGCGCTGGACCTCGACCCCGATGAGGTCAAGGTTGCCCCGCCACCACGTCAGCGGCAGCAGGTGCAGCGGTCCGGACTCCCCGTCGGGGTCCACCTCGAGGCTCTGGCGGAGCATCTCGCCGGTGACCCGACCCTCGATGCTCACCGCGGCGACGTCGAAGGGCTGCTGGGCCGGAAGATGCTTGCGCAGCTCCTCGTTATTGACCGCGGCGTAGGGGTCCACGGCGGCGCGGTAGGACTGGGCCACGATCGCGCCGGGGACGGGCAGCTTGGGCAGGGCGTAGGTGGTTGCGCTCTCGAAGGCGCCGCCGCCCTCGCCGTCGAACATGTCGATCTCGACCTGACCGCCGATCTTGCTCAGCTCGATGCTCTCGGCGATCGCGAGGCCCCTGACCTGCTCGAAGCGCGTGGCGACGTCCTGCTCGGGCACCTCGATCAGCGGCGGATCGACGGCGCGCATCTGGGCGATGAGCTGCTCGGCCTCGGTCTTCACGGAGTTGAACACCTGGTCCGGGGGCACGGGCGGCGAGCTCCCGACCTTCACCGCGTTGGGCTGGGTGAGGAACTGCATCGCCACCACGGCGAGCAGGACGACGCACACCGCGGCGAGCACGAGCTTCTCGAAGTGCTGCTCCAGCGGGTTGATCTGCTTGTTCTTCTTCATCGCGTTCTCTCCGGCGCCGTCGTGCGGGAATCGCTCGAGGCCTCGTCGAACTCCGCGGCGGGTCCGTCGCGCGGTGCGCGGGCCTCAGCCGCCGCCGCCCGCCTCCCCGGGGTCCTCGGGGGTGGCGATGCCCAGCGCCTGGCGCACGCTCTCGGGCATGATCGGTACGGTCCACGATCGCAGCCAGACCGTCTCCACCTCGATATCAGCGCGGACGACAGGGGCGTCGCCCCCATAGAAGTACCCCTTGCGGAGCTCGTCCCAGACATCGACGTCGCTCACATCGACGTCGAGCACGGTCATGAGGTTGGTTTCGGCAAAGGCCTTGAAGATGTCGGGCAGCCGGCTCGCGTCGACGATGAGCGTGAGCCTGGCGGGGACGACGTCGTACGCCTGCGTGCTGACCCGCCCGGTGACGCTGACGCTCGGGTCCTTGGCCTCGGCCGACAGCGGCTCCTCGGGGAGCGGCTCCCCCAGCATCCCCGGCGCGCCCGTTTCCGGGGCCGGCGTGATGGGGAGTTTCTTGACCGACAGCTTCTCGATGCGCTTGACGGGGGCATTCTCCACGTTCGCGCGGGTCCCGCCGGCGTCGGTGTTGGCGCGGTCGATGGCGCGGAGCAGGTCGGTGACGACCCAGTAGTCGAAGTTCCAGCCGAAGACCTCGTTGAGCGTCGGGGCGGCGGTCGTGCCGCGATCGCGCCTGTCGCGCGGCGGGATCTGCGCGGTATCCGGGCCGAAGCCCTGGGGGTCGAAGGAGGCGAGGTCCGCGTAGACGGAGATCTCCTTGGCGCGGCGCTGGACCTCGGCCACGCGCCGCTCCATGAGGAGCTTGCGGAGCCCGTCCTGCTGCGCGGGCCCGATCTGCTGGGCGCCGGCCTCGGCGAGCATCCGCTCCGACTCTCGCTGTCGGACGTCCTCGATCGTGGTGGCCATGCGCACCGGGTCGGGAGGCCCGCCCGCGCCGATCCCCGCCAGGAGGTCGTTGTACACCGACTCTGCGCCCATCTGGCGGTCACCGGCAATCTTCGCGAGGAACTCGAACTTCAGTCGCGTCTCGGCGCCCGCGCTCACGGGCACGGGGAGAAGCTCCGGCGCCATGTTGGTGTGGCCGTCGCGGTTGAAGCTCTCCACTTGGCCGACGATCTGACCCGCCTGGCTGAGGCGCTGCTCCCGCTGCGTCTTGACGAACTCGGTGACATAGGGGTTCGGCGCCCTTGAGACGGACACCGGCTCCTCGCCGGGCAGGAGCGAGGGGATCACGTAGTTCACCTTCGCCTTCGTGATCTTGTTGTACGCGTCGTTTGCGCGCTTCTCCTGCTCCACCCGGATCTGGCCGTTCCAGCGCGAGCTGAAGAACCAACCGAGCGGGAGCGAGAGAACGATGACCGCCGTCGAGATGACGATCAGCAGGTTCGACTTGATCCAGGCAAGCACGCCCTTCATTCCTCGCCCTCCTCGCCCTCGGCCGGGCGCTCACCGAGAACCGCGACGAAGGTCACGCGGATGAACGTCTCGATCGTGCCCGGCGGGTGCGCGGCCTCTTCGGTCGGCACGATCGGGGCTACCGACTCGAGCTGACTCAGCGCCTGCGCCGCGTCCTGGGGCAGCTGGGGTGTCCCGGGCTGGTACCCCGTCCGCCCACCCGTGAACACCCGCCCCCCACCGCCCTCGGGGCTTCCCCCTTCGGGCACGACCATCTCGCGCTCGTTGCCGGGGAACTCACGCCGCCGACCCTGGAACGCGGACGGGCGCTCGCCGGCGCGTTGGCCGGGCGCGGCCGAGGGCTCGGCGGCCTCGTGGCGCTGCTCGCCCAGCTTGTCCCAGGTGAAATCGGTCATGTTGTAGAAGTACGGGAGCCCCTCGCGATCGGCGTTCTTCTGGAGCCACCCCCTCACCGCCGACTCCACGAAGACCTCAACCACCGGCTGCGTCGTGGAAAGGTCCATCGTCACCGCCACGCGCGGCCCGGAGAGGCCGGTCGCCTCGATCGGCTCGTCGGGCCCACCGTATCCGCCGCCCTCCGGGGCGTACATGCGGCCCCGCTCGTCCATCGGGGCGGCGAAGCGCCCTCCGCCCATCTCGGGGATCACGCCCATCTCCGAAACGACGCCCTCGGTGCGCCCGCTGGTGCGCGTGGTGCGCCCGGCGGCGCCGCCGGGGGTCGGGATGGCCATGTCGCCGTAGAGATAGTCCGTGTGGAGCGCCTGGAGGGTGAAGGCGCCCCCATCGCCGGCCTGCTGCTCCGCGGAGGCGAGCAGGTCGTCGACGTCGTTAAGGAGCCGCAGGTGGATGTCCCGGCCCTCGTACAGCGACATGAGCTGGGCGATGCGCTCGCCCTGTCCCACGTCCTGGGTCACGCCCGCTTCCTGGGCCTCGCGGATGAGCGTGGCGGCGCGGCTCACGGCCTGCTGCACCTCCGGCGGCTCGGGGGTGGTCAGCGCCTGCTGGTCGATCATGGGGCGGATGAACATCGCCCCGGTCGCCGCGAGGGCGAGACCGGCCGCGGCCGCGAACCACTTTCCCTTCTTTTCCCACATCGCGGTCTTGGTGACCTCGAGCGGCATGAGGTTCGCCTGCAGCGTGCCCATCTCCAGCCCCTGCAGCGCCAGGCCGTAGGCGGTGGCGAAGTTGAGTGAGTGGGCCTGAAACTCCGAGGCGCGCGGCCCCTCGATCTGGAGCCGCTTGAACTGCTCGATGCGGTAGACGTTCATCCCCAGCTGCTGCTTGAGGTACTTGCGCAGGCCGGGGAGCTGGAAGGTCGAGCCCATGCCGACCAGGCGCTCGAGCTTGGCGTCGCGGTGCATCGACTGGTAGTAGCCGATGGAGCGCTGGACGTCCTGCACGAGGTCGGCGAAGACCGGGCGCAGCGCCTGGAAGACGTGGCGGGCGTGCTGGCTCTGCTCGGCCTCGCGCTTGAGCTTCTCGGCCTTGGGGTAGCTCAGCTTGAAGGCCTCGACGAGCGCGTTGGTGAACTCGTGCCCGCCGATGGGGAAGGTGCGCACCCATACGCGCCCGGCGTCGGCGATGATCAGGTCGGTCGAGGTCGTCCCCACGTCGAGCAGGATCGTGCCCGGTGACGTCTCGGTGAACTGCAGGTCGTAGGCGATCGCGTTGTAGACGGCGACCGGCGAGAGCGTGATCACGTCGGGCGTGAGATTGACGTCGTGCAGGATCGCCAGCTCGCTGGCCACGCGCGCCTTGGTGATGGCGAAGATGCCCACCTCGACGTCCGGCGAATCCGGGCTCACGAACGTCTGGTAATCCCACTCCACCTCGTCGAGCGGGAAGGGGATCTGCTGCACCGCCTCGAACTTGACGATGTCCGGCACCTTCTTGGGCTCGACGGGCGGGAGCTTCGCGAATCGGGCGAAGGCCGAGTGCCCCGGCACGCTCACGGCGATCGTCGCGCCCGAGAGGTCGTACTCGCTGACCAGCCGCCCCAGCGCCACGCGCTTCGCGTCGTCCTGATCAAGATCGGGCGTCGAGAGCACACGCGGGTGCGGAATGTATGCGAAGTCAGCGACCTTCAGCTCGTCGCCCTCGACGACGATCTTCACGGCCTTGACGGCGCCGGCCCCGACCTCGATGCCCCAGCACGCGTTCGATGATGCCATCTGCCACCTCGCTGACCGCGCCCGCCTTCACGCCGGCGCCTCAATCCGTGCCCGTCTCCGTCCGACGGGCTCGTGCGCGGGACCCGGAAGGCGGGATACTACCCAACTCCCGCCGCCCTCCCGCGCGCCCGCTGGCCCCGCCGGACACCCTCGTCCGGCCTTGGTCCGCTGGCGATACGGACAACATACTCGGCCTGTTTCGACGCGGGGGCCACGGCGGTGGCGGCCGTTACACCGCCGTGACAGACTTCCCGGCCGAGCTTACGTCGGCTCGTCGTGCCGCGACTCAAGCCACTCGGAGGTGAGCGAACCCACGATCGCCACGGCGATCACGCCCGCCACCACCCACCAGCGCTCGATGGGCACGGACCACAGAGTGAACCTGGGCAAAAGCGAGTAGGCAAGGATGTGGTATCCCGCCGCGAGCGCGCACACGCCGAGCGTGAGGCACGTCGGCACGCCAACCCGCCCCAGCGCCGGGAGCACGACCCGCTCCGCATCGGCGCGGTGCCGCGCGGTCCAGAGCAGCCACATGCCCCCAAGCACCAGAACCGCCGACGCCGCGAGGCCGGCGATACGAAGCCAATCGAGCTGCCAGGTGCCGGTGCCCATCACCTAGCGCATCACCATCGCCGCGCTGGAGACCAGGCCCATCCCCTGGGGATCCATGGCCGCGGCGTAGTTCAGGAGCTTCACCTCCGTCGGCTGCACGATCTTCAGCGTCGCCACGAGGCTCCCGATCGAGCACCAGCGCGTGGGATTCCCCTGCCACGCGACGGATCCCACCAGATCCTCCGGCCTGTTCTGCTCGACGTGGGCGAGCATCTCGCGATCCTGGGTGAACACCCTGTTGCGGAACTCGACCACCTCGGGGGCATCGCCGGCGAGGGGCTGCTTGTCGCCGAACATCGGGCCGACGTGGCTGAGATCGGCTGAGCTGACGACCAGGGTTTGCCCGGGCAGCTCGGCGATGGACTCGCGCATCGCGTCCACGAAGTCCGGGAGAGAGACGCCCGTGCCGTCGTACGACTCCCCGCCGTTGACCGTCGGATCGTGGACGAGCGCGCCGAACACCTTGCAGAACGAGCCGTCGGGGCCCTGTCCGAGGCAGTGCTGGATCCACGCGACCTGCAGCTCGATCGAGTGCTCGCGCTCGTGGTCGTAGCGGTGCTCGAAGAGCCTGTCTCCCAGCCTCTGGCGCAGGCCCGCGACCAGCTCCGCATCCACCGGGCACTCGCCCAGCGGCGAGGAGAATCCCTTGTCGCACCCGACCACGCCCGTGCCGGTCCCGAAGTGGTTCGTCCCGAGGATGACGACCCGGTCGGGGCGGTCCACCACCCGCGTGCGCCCCCACACGCGGGCGTAATTGATCCAGCCGCGCATGTAATCGATGTGCGGCGCCACGATCGCTCGCGGGAGCGCATCGAACGAGGGGTTCTCCTCGTCCTTCAGCGCCTCGTCGATCCACTTGTCCATCGCTTCGGCCAGCCGGGGCGGCCCCTGCGCGGCCTTCTGCTCGTCGGTGGCCGCCTCGCCGAGGGACTGCTGCACGAGCATGTCGGCCAGCGCCGCCGTGGATCCCGGCGGGAGCACCACCGAGTTGTCGAACTGCTCGCGCATCCTCGCGAGGATCGCGTCGAAGGTGGGCCCCTCGAGCAAACCCGCGGCGTCGAGCTGGGCCACGAGCGGCTCGAGGTGCTGACGCGTCAGCCCCCGACCGACGCGCGAGACGATGTCGTCCAGGGTGTGCTGCCCCGAAAGCAGAGGCAGGAGGTCCTTGGCCGCCGGCGAGAGGACGACCGGGGGGCGATCGGAGATCTGCTTGGCGTCGGCCAGCCCGATGAACACCGCCTGCTTCCCGTCCGGACCCTGAACAGGCACAGGAAAACCCCGAACCTGACGGAGCTTCGGACGCAGCATGTGGGGCGCGTTGGGGTCGAAGAGGGGGGCGGGAGGGGGATTCTGCGGGGGCGGGCTCGTCATGATGGAGTCTAGTCCGGCACGGCATGGTGATCGCTTGGCGTCGCGCGGACGCGGGCCTATCGTTCACGCCCGCGCCCGGATCGGGCGCTCAGCCAGACGGAGCGATGCGATGTCGGATATCCACTACAAGCCGGGCGAGCAGATCCGGTGCACCGTCACGGCCGTGCCGCGCGCCCAGGCCAAGACCGACACGATCGCCCGCCTCATGCGCCGGGATCCCACGGCCGTCCGGGCCATGCGCCGGGCGCAGCGCATGCGGCGGCAGCGCATGCACTCCTACATCCGGGGCGGGCGCGAGTGGTTCGACCGCGAGCACCCTGCCAAGGTCGTCCGCGTCGATCGCGGCGAGACCTGGCAGATGGTCTTCACACCCGACATCCTCCCCGATCTGAAGTCCGTCAGCTCGTACCTCAAGATCGAGAAGGCCTGACATGTTCTCTCATCATCGCCTCGTGACCGCTGCCCTGGTTGCAGCGGTTGTGTTGTTGTCCGCGTGCTCCAGGCGGGAGGCCGCCCCGAGCGCCGACACCGACGCCGTGCTTCACAGCTACACGGTGCGGGGACAGGTCGCCGCCGTGCCCTCCCCCGACCGACCCGTCGATCAGCTGCGTATTCGGCACGAGGCCATCCCCAACTTCGCCGACCGCTCGGGCCAGGTGATGGTGAACAGCAAGGGCCAGCGGGGCATGCAGGCGATGACCATGGCCTTCCCGGCGGCCGAGGGCGTCTCGCTCGAAGGGATCGAGCCGGGCGACATCGTCGAGTTCACGCTCGAGGTGATGTGGGGTGAGGACTATCCGACGTACCAGGTGACGGCGATCCGGGAGCTGCCGGCCGACACCGTGCTGGATTTCTCGGGTGCAACAAGCGGCGGCTGACCGGCGTGTGCGCTGGTCGCCACCAAGTAAAAAACCCGATGCCCAGCTACAAATAGCTGCCGAGCACCGGGTCTCGTGGGGGTCTGAACAAACCTGGCTCGGGCTCTCGCCCTCGCCGTCATGCGATTCGCAGGCGGGGATGCCCGGGTTCCTGGATCGCGCGAGATTTTCCCGCGGCTGCGGAATTTTCAGGGCTTCCCCAGCCGTTCCATGACCTGCTGGAGGTCGGACCAGACCTTTTTCCTGTTCTCGGGCGTGTAGGAGCGGAGCAGGAAGGCCGGGTGGTAGGTCGGCATGACGGGGATCCGGAGGCCGCCGAGCCCCGGACCGACGTACTCGGACCACCGTCCCCGCAGGTTGCCCATGGATTCGCCGGAATCGAGCACGAGCCGGGTGGCGGGCAGGCCCAGGGTCACGATCACCTCGGGGTGCACGATCGCGATCTGCTCGTGGAGGTAGGGTGCGCAGATCCGCGCCTCCTCCATCGTGGGCGTCGCGTTGTTGGGCGGGCGGGTCTTGAGCACGTTGGCGATGTAGACCTCCTCGCGCCGGAGACCCATCGCCGTGATCATCTTGTTGAGCAGCTGCCCCGCTCGCCCGACGAAGGGCACCCCCGTGCGGTCCTCGTCCGCCCCGGGGGCCTCGCCGATGAACATCGTGCGCGCGCACACATCGCCGTCCCCCCAGACGATCCTCGTATGCGCCGTCACGAACTGCGCATGCGGCGCCTCCCGCTCGTAGCGGGCTCGCAGCTCCTCCATTCGGCGGAGGCGCTCGGCGCGGCGCGGGTCGGCGCCAGAGGGGGGCGCCGCCGGGCCCTCGGGCGCGGACTGACCCGTATCGACGGCCTCGACGCCGCGGAAGCATGGCACGAAATCCACGCCGAACATGCGGGAGGTCTCGGCCTGCTGGCGCACGGCGCGCCGTGCGCGAACGATCTCCTCGATGCCCCTGGACGCTTCCATGCCCGACCTCCGGCCAGCGCTCGCTACGCCCCGACGAGTCTCCCGATCGCCTCGATCAACATGCCCATCTCCGCGTCGGTCGAGAAGGGCCCGGGGCTGGCTCGGACCGCGCCGCCCCCCGTGAGCGTCCCCATCGCCCGGTGTGCGCTCGGGGCACAGTGCAGCCCCGCGCGCACCGCGATCGACCACTCGGCGTCGAGATAGGCCGAGACCTCCTGCGGCGTGTACCCGTCCACGTTGAACGTGACGACGCCGTGCCGGTGCGAGACGTCGGCGGGGCCGAGGATCGTGACCCGCTCGTCGCCCGCGAAGCGGTCGATGAACATGCCGATCAGGCGCCGTTCGTGCGCGAGCGCGATCTCCTGGGGCGGGACCCCCTCGTCCTCGAGGGCCGCGAGCAGGCCCGCCCGTCCGACCACGTTCTGCGTACCCACCTCGAACACACCCGGCATCTCGGGAGGGTTGAAGTCCTCGACGCTCCCGGCGAGCGTGCCGCCCGTGCCGCCGAACCGTGTGGGCCGGAGCGGCCCGCACGTCGTCGTCGCATACGCCCGCTCGGAGACGTACATCCCGCCCGTGCCGCCGGGGCCGAGCATCGCCTTGTGCCCGCTGAAGGCGAGCACGTCGATGCCCATGGCCTGCACGTCGATGGGCAGGGCCCCCATCGCCTGCGCGCCGTCGGCGATGAAGATCGCGTGCGGCGCTCGCCCGCGGAGCCCGCGCCCGATCGCCTCGACCGGCTGGGCCGTCCCCACCACGTTGCTGCACATCGTCATGGCCACGGCGCAGCACCGCTCGTCGCACGCGGCGGCCACGACCTCCTCGGGATCGACGAAGCCCTCGGCGGAGCATCCGATCTCGACGACCTCGCAGTACCCGTCGCGCTCGAGGTGCTTGAGAGGGCGCCGGACCGCGTTGTGCTCGAGGACCGTCGTCACGACCCTGGGCGTCCGGCCCCGCCGCTCCCGGCCGCACCAGAGTAGACCGACCAGCGCGTCGTTCAGCGAGGCGGTCGAGCCGCTCGAGAGGCAGATCCTCTCGGGGCCGGGTGCGTTGATGCGTCTGGCGATCGCCTCGCGCAGGTGGTAGGTCGCCTCGCCGGCCCGCTTCGACACGCGGTGCTGGCCGCGCCCGGGGTTGCCGGCGGGGCTGTTGATCGCCTCGAGCATCGCCGGCCCGACGGCGGGGGCCTTGGGCCAGCTCGTGGAGGCATTGTCGAGGTAGATGAGATCGATCGCCACGCGCCCACTGTACCAACGCCGGAGGCCGACGGACGCTCAGCCGCCATCGTCCTCGTCGGCCTCCCCCGGCGGCGTCGTTTCCGCCGGCGCCCCGTCGCCTTGCTCACCCGTCTGCGGCTGCGCCTGGGGCTGCGGCTCGAGCACGGGCTCTACAGGCGGCGGGAGACCCTCGCGCTCGCGCGGATCGCCGGTCGGTGGCAGCGGCTCCTTGACGGGCGGGAGTCTCTGCCCCGTCAGCAGCGGCGGGAGCACCGCCCCCGCGAAGGCCCCCACGACAAGCCCGAGCACCAATCCGGGGACGAATCCCCGGGCCCCGTCCCCGTCGTTCCTGGCGGCCATGCTCGCCTCCTGAGGTGCCTGATCCCTCCGCGACCCCGCGTCGGGTGGGCCTCGCTGCCCCGCGCCGTCAGAGGCGGCGCATCCTGCCCATCCATCGGCCATACCGGAGCCCGGCCAGGAGCAACTCGGCCCGGGACGCGGGCACGCCGCGCCCGAAGGCGGTGTGCCACCGCCACGACCAGTAGGGCCCGCGGAGCGCGAATCGCGAAAGCACACCCAGGCGCACCAGCTCGTAGAGGCCCCTGACCCATGACCACGGCTCGCCCATCGCTGCAGGATACGCCGCCACGCGCCTAGTGCGACGAATCGTCGCGCTGCGGCGCCGCGTCGGCACGCTTGACCCAGGCGACGGTCTCCGCGAGCCCCTCCTCGACGCTCGCGATGGGCCGGTACCCCAGGAGTTCGCGCGCCCGGGTGATGTCCGCGAGCGAATGCCTCACGTCGCCGCTCCGCGCGGGCTCGTGGCGGGGGGCGAGATCCGGCCGCCCGAAGCCTTGGGCGATGGTCGCCGCAAGTTCGCTGACCGAGATCCGGCGTCCGGAGCCGACGTTGATCACGGCGCCGGGCGGCAGATTCTCCGCCGCGCCCGCCTGCATCGTCGCGAGCACGGCGTTGGAGACATACGTGAAGTCCCGGGTCTGGCCCCCATCGCCGAAGATGACCGGACGCTGCCCGGCGGCGACGGCGGCGCAGAAGCGGGGCACCACGGCCGCGTAGGCGCTCGATGCCGGCTGGCGGGGGCCGAAGACATTGAAGTAGCGCAGGCTGACTGTCTCGAGGCCGAACGTGTGCGCCCAGGCCTCCATGAGCTGCTCGCCCGCGACTTTCGAGGCCGCGTAGGGCGAGTGAGGCGAGGGGACCATGCTCTCGACCTTGGGAAGCCGCTCGGTCTCTCCGTAGGCGGAGCTCGAGGCCGCGAAGACGACGCGCCGGACGCCGCGCGCCCTGGCGCTCTCGAGCACCCGGAGCGTGCCCGTCGCATTGACGACCCATGTGCGCTCGGGCTCGTCGATGGAGCGGGGGACCGAGCCGAGGGCGCCGAGGTGGAAGACGGCGGCGCAGCCCTCGAGGGCCTCCACGAGCGCGGCGTCCTCGAGGATGGACGCTTGCATGAAGCGGAGGCGGTCGGGCTCAAGCTCGATGAGTTCTGCCAGATGGGCGAGCGTCGAGTTGGAGAGGTCGTCGATGACGGTGACGGACGCTCCCAGCGCGAGCAGACCGTCCACGAGGTGGCCGCCGATGAACCCCGCCCCGCCGGTCACGCAGACCCGTTGGGTCTCGTATGTCCGGCGGAGCGGGGCGACAAGATCTGCGGGATATCGCATCATTCAGGGCCGTGCCTAGAGGACGCTCAGCACCCCGCGTTCCAGGCGTTCAGGAACGCGAGCACGTCGAGCGTGCTGACGAGCCCGTCGCCGTTGAAGTCGGCCGAGTCGTCTCCCGAGGCGAACGCGTCCAGGAAATCGAGGACGTCGATCGTGTTCACGGCGCCGTCGCCGTTGAAGTCGGCGGCGCACCCGCTCTCACAGACCATGTCGGAGATTCTGAAGGCGTCGATCGCGGCCTCGGTGGTCGAGTCGTCCGGGTTGTCGGCCACGTTGAAGCGCACGCGCACGGACGTCGCCCCTGGGACGTAGTCGAACACGTGGAAGCCGTCCTCGATCCACTGCGTGCCGGCGTGCTGGATGGACTTCACCAGCGTCCAGCTCGCGCCGTCATCACCCGAGACGTACACGCTCAGCCGGTCCTCGTCCTGCGGCTGGTTGTAGAACCAGCGTGCGAAGGAGACGAAGGGGTTGGCCAGACCGCTGATGTCGTAGCTCGGCGAGCGGAGCCGGGTCGGCCCGCCGTCCACGTCACCCCCGACGAAATTGCCGGTGAGATAGCAGTATCCCGAGCCGTCGAAGTCGGCCCGCGGGGCGCCGGTGGTGCCGGAGACGAGGGGGACGCGGCGCTCCCACGCGCCGCTGGAGAGGTTGCTGTTGGTGACCGTCCAGCCGGTGTCGGTGTCGAAGTCCTCGCTCGTGACGAGGGTCGAGGAGATCGCCGAGAGCGCCTCGTGGGTGTCCGCCGGCGCCTGCTTGGGGTCGTACGCGACCTCCCCGTCGGTGGATTCTGCGCTGAAGTAGTAGCGGACGGTGGCGCCGCAGTCGGTGGGCGGGAACGTCGCGATGTACACGTTCTCCTGCGTCTCGGTCATCGAGAGCGTGACGAAGCCCGACCCGTCGTCGTAGTAGAACATCCCCGTCCCCGGCTGCGGGACCGAGTCGCCGTCCGGAAGCACCTCCACGAGGATCTCCGTGCCCCCCGCCGGGTCGACCGTCTCCGGCAGCCCGTTGGGGAAGTGGAACGTCAGGATCGGGCACTCGCACACCCCCTTGGGGTTGGCCAGGAAGCTCTGCACCCCGGTGTGGTTCAGCCCCGTCCCGTAGTTGCCGCTGCTGCTCCCGCACCCCCCGTGCGTGTGGATCCCGATCGCCAGACCCGTCGAGTCGTCGATCACCGGCGACCCCGAGTTCCCCCCCGTCGTGTCCGTCTGGTACGACACCGTCGTCCCGCTGAAGCTGAAGTACGGCCCCGCGTGCGTCTTCTGCACCTGGTTCCACTGCGGCGGCACCGGGCTCCCCGTCGTCCCGTACCCAGTGATCCGGATGTTCTGCCCCTGCACCGGCGGCGGCGCCGACAGCTCGAACGCGTCCCCGTACGCCTCGTACGGCGTCAGCCCCGTGTTCGAGTTGGGGAACACCCCGAAGTACGCGTAGTCGTTCCCGATCCCCTGGCCGCCGTTGCTCTGCCGGCTCGAGACGTCCGGCGCGTACTGGTCCTCCGGAGGCGGGTGGTTCAGGCTCCCGTTGCTGTTCGACAGCGGCACGTTGAACTCCACCGCCGTGATGCTCCCGCTCGACGGCGAGCAGTGGCCCGCCGTCAGGAAGCAGTGGTTGCAGTCGTTGATCAGCCACCCGCTGCACCCGATGGGGAGCAGCCGCGCCGCGCGGTTGTCGCTCGAGAGCACCCGGTCGTCCGTCGGCCCGCAGATCGACCGGCCCCCGAACGGCTCGAACTCCGCCTGCACCGTGCTCATCCGGAGCAGGTTCTCCCCCGTCCCCGGCTGGGCCACGATCTCCACGATCACCTCGTCCCCGTTCATGTACGCCGACGTGTGGTTCCACTGACGCACGTGCAACGCGTTCAGACGCTGCTCCGCACCGTCCAGCGTCGACCGGATCCGAAGGTACGAGCCGCTCCCGTCGCTGACCAGACCGCTCAGCACCACCTCGTCGAACTCCAGACGCAACGCCGCCGCGCCCGGGATCCAGATCCGCTGGCTGAACACCACCGACTCCGACTCCCCGCCGTTCGACACCCGGCCCGAGTCCACCTCCACCGCCATCGGCTCGGTGATCAGCGGCGCTGGCTGTGTGTCCTGGGCGAGGGCGGCGCCCCCGGTCGCCGCGAGCGCGGCGATGAGCACGACGAGGGCTGGCTTGGATCTGCGGTTCACTGTGGATGCTCCTGTTTCGTATCCGGGGGTCTATGAGTTGCGGATCGCTCGGTCAGCAGCCCGCGTTCCAGGCGTTGAGGAACGCGAGCACGTCGAGCGTGTTGATCTCGCCGTCGCCGTTGAAGTCGGCCGAGTCGTCGTTGGACGTCCACGCGTTGAGGAAGGCGAGGACGTCAAGGGTGTTGACGTCGCCGTCGCCGTTGAAATCGGCGGGGCAGCCGTCGTCGCACACGAAGTCGAAGACGCGGAACTCGTCGACGGCCGCCTCGATGATCGAGCCGCTCGCCGCGTCCTCGGCGACGAACCGCACCTGCACGGCCGCGTTGGGCGTCACGAAGTCGGCGACGCGGAACTGGTGGTAGTACCATCCGCCCATCGCCTCGGCCCCGGTTGGGCCGACCGTCTCGGCGTTGACCCACCCGCTTCCGTTGGTGATGTCCACGCGGAAGGTGTCGTTCTGGGGGTCGGCCCCCTTGTCGTTGGAGTACCATCGCCAGTACCCGACGACCGCGTCGGGCATGGCCGAGAGGTCCATCACCGGGCTCTTGAGCGTGGTCTTGCCGTTGTCCACGTCGTAATCGCCGAGGTTGCCGCCGCGCCCGTCGGTCACCCAGCACTGGGTCCCGTCGTCGGAGACGTCGTCCCCCGGCTGCGCATCGGTCGGCTGGGGGTCCATGCGGTTCCAGATGCCGGTGGTGGCGGTGTCGCCCGTATCGCCGACCGCCCAGCCCGCGTCGGTCTCGAAGTCATCGTCGCGCGCGATGTTGTAGCCGAGCGCCGAGTCGGCGTCGTAGCTCTGCGCTGGCGCGAGCCGGGGCTCGTAGACGACCTCCCCGTCGGTGGATTCTGCGCTGAAGTAGTAGCGGACGGTGGCGCCGCAGTCGGTGGGCGGGAACGTCGCGATGTACACGTTCTCCTGCGTCTCGGTCATCGAGAGCGTGACGAAGCCCGACCCGTCGTCGTAGTAGAACATCCCCGTCCCCGGCTGCGGGACCGAGTCGCCGTCCGGAAGCACCTCCACGAGGATCTCCGTGCCCCCCGCCGGGTCGACCGTCTCCGGCAGCCCGTTGGGGAAGTGGAACGTCAGGATCGGGCACTCGCACACCCCCTTGGGGTTGGCCAGGAAGCTCTGCACCCCGGTGTGGTTCAGCCCCGTCCCGTAGTTGCCGCTGCTGCTCCCGCACCCCCCGTGCGTGTGGATCCCGATCGCCAGACCCGTCGAGTCGTCGATCACCGGCGACCCCGAGTTCCCCCCCGTCGTGTCCGTCTGGTACGACACCGTCGTCCCGCTGAAGCTGAAGTACGGCCCCGCGTGCGTCTTCTGCACCTGGTTCCACTGCGGCGGCACCGGGCTCCCCGTCGTCCCGTACCCAGTGATCCGGATGTTCTGCCCCTGCACCGGCGGCGGCGCCGACAGCTCGAACGCGTCCCCGTACGCCTCGTACGGCGTCAGCCCCGTGTTCGAGTTGGGGAACACCCCGAAGTACGCGTAGTCGTTCCCGATCCCCTGGCCGCCGTTGCTCTGCCGGCTCGAGACGTCCGGCGCGTACTGGTCCTCCGGAGGCGGGTGGTTCAGGCTCCCGTTGCTGTTCGACAGCGGCACGTTGAACTCCACCGCCGTGATGCTCCCGCTCGACGGCGAGCAGTGGCCCGCCGTCAGGAAGCAGTGGTTGCAGTCGTTGATCAGCCACCCGCTGCACCCGATGGGGAGCAGCCGCGCCGCGCGGTTGTCGCTCGAGAGCACCCGGTCGTCCGTCGGCCCGCAGATCGACCGGCCCCCGAACGGCTCGAACTCCGCCTGCACCGTGCTCATCCGGAGCAGGTTCTCCCCCGTCCCCGGCTGGGCCACGATCTCCACGATCACCTCGTCCCCGTTCATGTACGCCGACGTGTGGTTCCACTGACGCACGTGCAACGCGTTCAGACGCTGCTCCGCACCGTCCAGCGTCGACCGGATCCGAAGGTACGAGCCGCTCCCGTCGCTGACCAGACCGCTCAGCACCACCTCGTCGAACTCCAGACGCAACGCCGCCGCGCCCGGGATCCAGATCCGCTGGCTGAACACCACCGACTCCGACTCCCCGCCGTTCGACACCCGGCCCGAGTCCACCTCCACCGCCATCGGCTCGGTGATCAGCGGCGCTGGCTGTGTGTCCTGGGCGAGGACCGATCCGACGATACCCCCGCTCAGCGCCGCGGCCACGAGCATGGCCGGGGCGAGCCGATCTCGCTTGTGCATCATCTCTTCCCTTCTCTCAGTGGCGGAGCGCGCGCAACCCACCCGCGCCCGACCAGTCTCGCCTGGGGAATGGTCAGGCGAGCGTACCAGTCGGAGGGGGGTGCACGCAAGCCGTCGAGGCGCAAACTGCGCCCCGACGCCCGCGGTGAACTCTCCAACATCTTGCCTTTCAGCGACTTATGCCGGCGTTCCGAGCAGGTATATTCCCCAGTTTCCCATTGCCGGTGGTTTCCCTCGTCGGAGGCTGCTCAGCAGCCTGCGGTCCACAGGTTCAGGAACGCGATGACGTCGCGGGTATCGACCGAGCCGTTGCCGTCGATGTCGGCCTCGGGGTCCTTGGTCGTCCACGCGTTCAGGAAGGCGATCACGTCTCGCGTATCAACGACGGTGTCGGCGTTGAAGTCGGCCAGACAAGTCACCACGAGCACCGCCTTGGCCGGCTCGTAGCGGACCTTCCAGACGAGGATGTCGGGCAGGCTCGGCGCGGCGATCTGGGCGAAGCGGCCGCTGACCGCTCCGCCGCTGATGATGACGAACGAGTCGCCGAAGACCGGCACATACCGGCCGAGGAGCGTGACCAAGAGGGCGCCGTCGAGGTCATGGGCCGCGTTGCCGACGAGCCGGTCGTATTGGTCGCCGCCGGTGCCCGCGAGCTCGAGATCGAGCCGCGCCGCGGGCCCGTAGCTCAAGGCCCCCGCGTGGACGGTCATCGAGCCGACGGGCTGCCCCGGCGCGAGGGTGCCGTGCGTGACGAACGTGCCGTTCATCGTGCCGATGCCGCCGACCGTCTGCTCGGGGCCGATGGTGCATGTGGCATCGCCGGCGGCCTGGAGGTGCGAAGTGCCGGTGTTCAGGATGAGGGTGCCCGCACCGTCGAGGACGCCGCTCTCGAGGAACTCGAGCGTCGAGTGGTAGCCCGAGCCGTCCCAGTTCACCACGATCTGCCCGTTGTTGGTCAGGCGCCCGCCCCGGACGCCGGTCGTCAGGTTGTACCCGCGCAGGCGCAGCAGGCCGTTGTTGGTCACGCCGGTGAGCGTGCAGCCGGACCCCTCGTGCTCGACATAGCCGGCACCCTCGGAGTCGAGCGTGCCGCCGAGGATCGTGCCCGCGTACAAACCGACCTTTGACCCGTCCGCGGCGAGCAGCGTGCCGCCGCCGGTCTGGTCGATCGTCGTGCCGCTGATGCTGAGGATGCCGCCGCCGGTCGCCCGCATGAGGGCCCGGTTCTGCTTGGGCTCCCCGTAGGCGATCAGCTCATGTCCGGCGGAGTCGGCGTCGATGAGGCCCTGGTTGTCCATCGCCGCCTGGATCCCGCCCCAGCCGCGGATGGTGTGCGCCGGGCCGTGGGTCATCGTCACGCCGCCGGCCGTGTGCACATAGGCGGTGCCGTTGTGGAGCGTGACCGTGCCCGACCCGTCCAGGACGCCGGTCTCCAGGAAGTCGAGCGTGGACAGGTAGCCCGCGCTGTCCCAGTTCACCTCGATCTGCCCGTTGTTGGTCAGGCGCCCGCCCCGGACGCCGGTTGTCAGGTTGTACCCGCGCAAGCGCAGCAGACTGTTGTTGGTCACGCCGGTGAGCGTGCAGCCGGACCCGTCGTGCTCGATATAGCCGTCGCCCTCGGAGTCGAGCGTGCCGCCGAGGATCGTGCCCGCGTACAGACCGACCTTCGACCCGTCCGCGGCGAGCAGCGTGCCGCCGCCGGTCTGGTCGATCGTCGTGCCGCTGACGCGGAGGATGCCGCCGTCGGTCGCCCGCATGAGGGAGTTGTTCCGCTTGATGTAGGTGCTGGCGATCAGCTGCTGGCCGGGCTCGTTGGCGTCGATCACGCCGTAGTTGTCGATCGCCGCCCGGATCTCGCCCCATCCGTCGATCGTGTGCGAGGGGCCGTGGATGATCGTGACGTCCTCGGAGCTCTCGAGCCAGGCGCTGGCGTGGTCAAGCCTGAGGAGGCCCGAGCCATCGAGCGTCCCGTTCTCCGCGAAGTGGAGCGAGGCGAAGTAGCCCGCGTGGTCCCAGTTGACCACGATCAGACCGTCGTTGGTCAGGCCGCTCCCGGTGACGAAGGTGTAGAGGTTGTAGCCGCGCAGGTCGAGCAGCCCCGTGTTGGTGACGCCGCGGAGCGTGCCCTGCCCCACGCGGCGCTCCACGTGCCCGCTCCCGAGAGAGTGCAGCGTCCCGCCGATGATCGTGCAGTCGTCGAGCACGACCGACGAGGCGTCCTCGGCCAGCAGCGTGCCACCGCCGGACTGGTCAACGGTCGTGCCCAACACCCGCATCTGACTGCCCGCCGACGCCTTCATCGTGCTGTTGTTCGCCTTGGGGTGGCCGTCAACGTGGAGCACACGCCCGGTCCGGTTGGCGTTCACGATCCCGTCGTTGGTCATCGCGGCGGAGAGGTGGCCCTCGCCCTCGATCGTGTGCGACGCCCCGTGCGCGATGGTGGCGTCTGCGGCCGAGACGAGATACGCGCTGCCGTTGTTGAGCGTCACGGTGCCGGTCCCGTCGAGCGCGCCGGACTGGATGAAATAGAGCTGCGCCGAGTGGCCGGCGTCGTCCCAGTTGACGACGACGCGCCCGTTGTTGGTCAGGCCGGCGCCATCGACATACGTGGAGAGGTTGAACCCCCGCAGGTTGAGCAGGCCGTCGTTGGTGACGCCGGTGAGCGTGCAGGTCCCCCCGCGGTGCTCGATGTAGCCCGACCCGGCCGATTCGAGCCGCCCACCGCCGATCGACGCGTCCACGAGGTGGACGAACGAACCGTCCTCGGCCAGCAGCGTCCCGCCGCCGGTCTGGTCGATCGGCACGGCCTCGACGCTCAGCGTCCCGCCGCCGGTGGCCTTCATCACGCCGGTGTTGATCTTCGGCTCTTGCCTGAGGAACAGGGTCGCGCCGTCGACGTCCGCCCGCACCGTCCCGTCGTTGATCAGCGCGGCGCGGAGCTCCCCGCGCCCGGCGACGGTGTGCCCCTCCCCCTGAGTCACCGAGACGCCCGTGAGCGTGCTCAGGTACGCGGCTGCCCAGTCGAGCTGCAGCACGCCCGAGCCGCCGAGCGTCGTGTTCGCGCCGAAGCGCAGCTCCGCCGTGTACCCGCTGTGCTCCGGATTGACGATGATCATCCCGTTGTTGACGAGCGTGGGGCCGTCGAGGCGCAGGACCTGGTTGTACCCGCGCACCGAGATCAGCCCGTTGTTGGTGATGTTGCCCACGATGGTCCCGTTCGAGTACCCGCGGACCGTGCCGAAGTTGGTCAGACCGGCCGGTCGGAGCAGTGTGAGCGTCACGGTCGGCAGGTGGAGCGTCGCGCCCGGGTTGGAGATGTCCAGCCACTCGATCGTGGGCGAGATGTCCAGCGTGACCGTGTACGTCCCCCCGATCGCGATCGCCGCGGACTCGCCCGGCGCGTCGGGGACGTTGTTGGGCACCCAGTTCAGCGGGTCGCTCCACGGCCCGCCCGACGCGTTGTTCCACACGGTCTGCGCGGCCCCCGAGCCCGCGAGAAGCAGCGCGGGCAGTATCGCACACCCGACTCGCATAATTACACCCTCCGATCTTTCGCGGCGCGCCGAAACAGCGCACGCCCGGTCCTGACGGAGGGCCAGCGCGGCACGGGTCCGCGCGCATCGTAACTTTACCGCTGCGCCGGCTCCTGCACCAGATGCGGTGGATCAATCAGGGTATCTTCCCCCGGACGAAACCCCTGGATCTGCCCGGGCGGCGGCCCGTCAATCAATCAGCATCCCGCGGTCCACAGGTTCAGGAAGGCGAGCACGTCCCGCGTGTCGATCACGCCGTCGCCGTTGATGTCGGCCCGCGGGTCGCCCGCGGCCCAGGCGTTGAGGAAGGCCAGCACGTCGCGCGTGTCCACGACCCCGTCGCCGTTGAAATCGGCCAGGCAGCGGGGCGTCCGGTACGCCCGCACGTCGGTTCCGACGCCGCAGACGATGAGCGTGCCGTCGCGCCCGATCGCTGGGGCCCCGATGTTGATGTTGCGGACGGCGACGTCCCAGCGGTGCGAGAGGTCCGCGTCGAACGAGTAGAAGCGCCCGTCGTTGAACGAGCCGTTGGAGAAGAAGACCCGCCCGTCCAGGTCGGCCGCCATGCGGGGCGAGAGGAAGTCCGCGGCGACGGACACCGACTCGTCGAGCAGCTGCCCCGTCGCCCCGTCGCGGCGCTGGATCGCCTGGTTCCGCCCGATCATGTAGACGCTCCCGTCGGGGCCGACGCAGAACTCGCTCGTGGTCGTCCAGCCTGCCTCGGCGTTCCACAGCTCGGTGATCGCGCCCCCGTCGTCAGCAAACGCGAAGAAGAAGTCCACCGCCGGGTTGTTCTGCGTGCGGCTGAGGAAGATCGTGCCGTCCGGGCCGACCATGGGCGTGTTCTGGAGGGTGAAGCCGGCCATCACCGGGCTCTCGTACTCGATGTCGCCCGTGTCCAGATTCACGCGCTTGATCACGTGCCCACCGCCCGCGGCGTCGGCGATGTAGACCGCCGCTCCCGAGCTCGCCGGGCCGCAGCTGCTGCTCACCGAGCACAGCCGGTCGATGCTCCAGACGGTCTGACCGGTGTCGAAGTCGATCCTGGTGAGCTTGCGGAAGTCGCCGACGAGCAGGTCGCCGTCGGGCGCGAAGACGACGCCGTCATAAGCGCCGGCGCTCACGTCGTCCTCGCTGATCCACACCGTGTCGCCGGTGGAGCCGTCGAGGGCGTACACGGGCGCGAACGAGGTCGAGCCGTTGCCGGCGCGGCTGGCGAAGACGAGGCCTCCCTTCGCCCCGGCCACCCACGTCGTCCAGTCGTCGGCCTCGAAGGGGATGTGGCGGAACCAGAGCTCCTGGCCGCTGTCCAGGTCCATCGCGACCACCGGAGACTCGTCGCTGTTGGGCTCGGGCGGGAAGCCCGTCTGACGAACCATGTACACTGTCGAGCCGTCGATCACCGGCTGCCACGCGATCACCGACTGCCTCCCGCCGGTCCAGAGCACGTCCGCGGCATCCGGCCCGAGCTCGCTCGTGAGCCCGTTGCGTCCGGCGTTCCCTCCCGAGTTGGACCAGTTCTGCGCGTTCGCGCCCGCGGCGACGACGAGCGGCGCCGCGAGCATCAGGCGACTCTTTCGACGAAGCATGATCGCTCTCCTCACACAAATCTCTCCCCTGCGTGAGGATATCAGGGCGACCGCCGGAGCGCAACCGCATCGCCGCGCGCGAGAGTGCCTACCGACCCGGCTACAAACGGCCCCACCAACGCCGACGCCCGAGAACCTCGCCCGGCGCCGCCGCCCACCTCAGACACTGCAGATCGCGTGCGCCTGCTTCAGGCTTTCCACCGGGTCGCGGCTGGGGATGAACTCCTGCCCGAGGAACCCGTTGTACCCCGTCTCCACGATCGCCTTGCAAATCGCCGGGTAGTACAGCTCCTGACTCTCGTCGATCTCCCGCCGGCCGGGGACGCCGCCCGTGTGGTAGTGCGCGATGTGCTTGTGGTTGTCGCGGATCGTGCGGATCACGTCCCCCTCCATGATCTGCATGTGGTAGATGTCGTAGAGCAGCTTGAAGCTGTCCGAGCCGATGCGCTCGACGAGCCTGACGCCCCACGGCGTCCTGTCGCACATGTACCCGCCGTGGTCCACCTTGCTGTTGAGCAGCTCCATGATGATGACCACGCCGGTCTTCTCGGCGAGGGGCACGACCCGCTCGAGCGCGGCCGCGCAGTTGTCCAGCCCCTGCTCGTCGGTCAGGTCCGCGTGGCGGTTGCCGCTGAAGATGATCATGTTGGGGATGCCCGCGTCGCGCACCTTGGGGAGCAGCGCCTCGCAGTCGGCGACGAACTTGTCGTGGCTCTCCGGGCGGTTGATGCCGCCGGGGATCGAGGTCGGCCCGTTGGCGACGGCGCAGTCGAGCCCGTGCTCCTTGACCGTCCTCCAATCGCCCTCGCCGAGGATCTCGATGCTGCGGTAGCCCAGCTCGGCCGCGTGGCGCGAGAGGGTCGGCAGATCCATCCCGCCGTAGCACCAGCGGCAGATCGACTGCTTGAGCGGGCCCCGGTGGGCGTGGATCCGCCCCGGCTCGCGCTCCGGCTGCCGGGCGGCGATCTGCCTGCCGCCGGCCCCGGCGACCGCGCCGGCGCCCACGATGCCCGCCATCGCCCCCAACGCCGCCCGCCGATCCATGTCGCTCATGTCCGTAGCCTCCCGGTGCCCGCTCGGCACGTACGCCGCGAGGCATTCGCCAGCGGTGGCCGCAGTATATTCGACCGCGCCCGTCTACGGCGAACGCCTCCCGAGCGTGGTCCGGATCGTGCGCTCCCCCGCGAACTTCGCCCCGAGGCCTCTCTCGCCTCCGATGCACAGCAAGGACGCTGTGCCATGGTTGTGCTCGCCGCAGGGGCGGGATATCGTGGAAGCCGTGACGAGCTGAAATCGACCCACCACCCAGGCGGAGGGCACGGAGAGACATAAAACCGCGGAAGCCGCGGCGTTCGCGAAACGACGCGAGTTCCGAACCCCAAATCGAACCTCTCCCTTCTCTCTCTGGTGCTCTGCGCTCTCCGCGGTTCCATGTACCGTTTCTTCTCTGTGCCCTCTGTGCCTCTGTGGTGAATCCGTGGAGACGATCCGATGTGCCCAAACTCGCTCGCACTCGCAGCTATCGTCAGCGCCATGACCGCCGCGAACTCGTTCGCCCAGCCTGATCCGGCCGCGCAGCGGGATCACCGTATGGACTGGTGGCGCGACGCCCGCTTCGGCATGTTCATCCACTGGGGGCTCTACTCGGTCCCCGCCGGCGAGTGGAACGGCCAGACCCGCCACGCCGAGTGGATCCGCACCACGGCGCAGATCCCCCTCGACACTTACGACCGGTTCCGCGAGCAGTTCAACCCGGTCAAGTTCGACGCCGACGCCTGGGCGCAGATGGCCGCCGACGCCGGCATGAAGTACATCGTCATCACCACCAAGCACCACGACGGCTTCTGCCTCTTCGACTCGGCGCTCACCGACTTCGACATCATGTCCACGCCCTTCAAGCGGGACATCATGGCCGAGCTGGCCAAGGCCTGCGCCGAGCGCGGCCTCGAGATGTGCTGGTACCACTCCATCATGGACTGGCGTCACCCCGACTACCTCCCCCGGCGCGACTGGGAAGCCGTCGACCGCCCCGCCGGCGACGCCGACATGGACCGCTACGTGCAGTACCTCTTCGGCCAAGTCACCGAGCTGCTGACCAACTACGGCAACATCGGCGTCATGTGGTTCGACGGCGAGTGGGAGGCGACCTGGAACCACACGTACGGCGAGGCCCTCTACAAGCTCTGCCGCTCGCTCCAGCCCGGCGTCATCGTCAACAACCGCGTGGACAAGGGCCGCGCCGGCATGGCCGGCATGAGCGACGCGGGCTACTGCGGCGACTTCGGCACCCCCGAGCAGGAAATCCCCGCCACCGGCATCCCCGGCGTGGACTGGGAAACCTGCATGACCATGAACAACAACTGGGGGTACAACAGCCACGACACGAACTGGAAGTCCACCGCCGACCTGGTCCGCAAGCTCTGCGACATCGCCAGCAAGGGCGGCAACTTCCTGCTCAATGTCGGCCCCAGAGCGGACGGCACGTTCCCGCAGGAGTCGGTCGATCGCCTGCGCGAGATCGGCGCGTGGATGCGCGTCAACGGCGAGGCGATCTACGGCACGACGGCCAGCCCCTTCGACAACATCCCCTGGGGCCGATGCACCGCCAAGCCCGGCGAGTCCGCCTCGACGCTCTACCTGCACGTCTTCGATTGGCCGACCTCGGGCGTGCTGCGCCTCGAGGGGCTCGGGAGCCGGATCACCGGCGCCCGCCTCCTGGCCGACCCCGCCCGTGACGTGGGCGCCGAGCAGCTCGACGGCGTCGACTACCTGCAGGTCGGCACCGGCGCGCCCGACCCGATCTGCTCCGTCCTCGCCCTCGAGATCGAGGGCCCGCCGCTGGTGTTCCGCGCCCCCGCGATCGTCGCTCCGAGCGATCTCCTGGTGGGGCCCATGGAGGCGACGATCACCCCCGGGTCCCCCGGACTCGAGACGCGATACACGCTCGACGGCTCCGAGCCCACGCAGCGCTCGCCCCTTGTGGAAGGCCCGATCACCATCGGCGACTCGGCGACACTCTCGGTGCGCAGCTTCCACGGGGGAAGTCCCGTGAGCGCGACGGTGAGCCGCCGCTTCGAGAAGGTCGCGCCCCGCCCCGCCCCGGGACGCCGGGGCGCGATCCAGGGACTCACCCGGGAGGAGTTCCGCGGCGAGTGGGACGCCCTTCCCGACTTCGAGAGCCTGACCCCCGCGGCCGTCAGCTCGGGAGCGATGCCCTCGCTCCCGACCGCCTACACGCAGGAGCGCGTGGCGCTCCGCTACCGCGGCTATCTCCGCGTCCCCGCGGACGCGGTCTACGCGTTCGCCCTCACGTCGGACGACGGCTCCCGCCTGCTCGTCGGCGATGAGCCGGTCGTCGATAACAACGGGCTGCACGGCCCGGAGACCCGGGTGGGCGCCGCCGCCCTCGCCGCGGGCTGGCACCCCATCACCGTGGAGTGGTTCAACAAGACCGGCGGCGCCGAACTCTCGCTCAAGCTCGCGCCGGTGGGGAATCCACCCCGGCCGATCTCACCCCAGGATCTCTCCTGCGATCCCACGTCCCCGTGAGCACGGTCGCCCTCCGGCACCGGTTCCCGGACCGTGCCCATTCCCCGGTGTCACGTCCCCCACCACCTTCCTCTCGCCGCGCTCAAAGTGCCGTCGATCGGGTGGAGCGGCCACCGGCTTTCGTGTAGGCTGTGGTGCGTTGAGTGCTCAGGAGTCCACTCCCGAGAAGGCCTTCGCAGCCCTGAGACGGGCTGCCGACGGCGAGAACATGGCGCGGCCCGTTCCCTCCGGCGATACGCACGACCTCGCCGTGGGCCTCGAGCCGGTGCTCCGCGGGGTCTGTGACGGGCGGCTCGGCCCGGTCGAGTGGTTCCAATCCACATGGCAGCATGGCGGCGCGGCCACGGGATTCTCAACCTGGTCGTTCTCCGACAACGCCACGGCCGACGTCATCGTCAAGCTCCCCGTCGGGCCCCGCGAGTACGCCTGGACCGTCGGCCTGGGCGCGATCGACCACGACGACTGGGAGACCGACCGTGCCAGATCTCTCCCGGTGGTGCGCGTCGTCGCCGCGGGCGAGATGCTCGGCGGCTACGACCTTGGCTGGGTTGTCATCGAGCGGCTCGCCGGACCGACGCTCAATCACCAGATCTGCGAGTCGATGGTGCAGGAGCTGCTCCAGACCGCCGCCGAGTTTCACGCGGCGGCCGGGAACGCCCGCAAGGTCGAGGGCGCCGGCGAGACGCGGAGCTGGGAGGAGCTCGTCTCGCGTTCCCGCGAGTCGCTCGACTACGTGCGGATGCCCGACGTGCAGCGCTGGCGGGATGCCCTGCACCGTCTCGACCGCTCGCTCCCGCGCATCCTCTCCGTGTGGAACAGTCGCCCGCGCGACACCTGGTGCCACGGCGACCTCCACCCGGGGAACGCCATGAGGCGGACCTCCGACAATGGCAAGGCGGGCCGGTGCGTGCTGCTCGACCTCGCCTTTGTGCACCCCGGCCACTGGGTCGAGGACGCGGTCTACGTCGAGCGCCAGTTCTGGGCGCACCCCGAGGTCCTCGGCAGCACCAAGCCCGTCTCCAGTCTCGCCCGACACCGCCGGGCCCTCGGCCTGGACCACCATGGCGACTACGCCGCCCTCGCGGCGGCCCGCCGGCTCCTCATGGCGGGGTGCGTCCCGGCATGGTGGGAGACCGAGGGCAGCGCCGCCTACGCCAGGGGGGCCCTCACCGTCCTCGAACGCCACCTCCATTTGTTCGCAAAATAATAGGATACCAGAGCCTGTCAGGGGCTGGGAAAGCCTCTGTCGTCGCCGCGACCCCGTGCCCCGACACCCCGGGAGCGGTATGCTCTGGGGCCCGGTCCGGGAAAGGGTGGGCCCTTCCCGGCGGATCGGCCGGACCCCGATCCGACGCTCGAACCTCGCGGGTCGCCCTTCGGCGGCCGGCGGCAGAGGAATGGATGGACCGAATGGAGAGCTACGAGCAACTCAAGAAGCTGGTGGCGGACGCGGACGAGGACATTCGCAAGGCCGAGGGCGGCAACAAGGCCGCCGGCACCCGCGCCCGCCAGACGATGCAGGAGATCAAGAAGATCGCGCAGGAAGTACGCCAGAAGATCCTGGAGCTTCGGGATGCGGGGAGTGCAGGCTGAAACGGCGATGACGGATGATGCCGTCGAGGCCGGCGCCCCCGCCGGCCGCCGCGGGCTGCTGTTCGACCTTGAAGGGATCGACCTGGGCCGGCGCCTGCTGGACCGGGAGGCCCTGCAGGGCTGGATCCCGCATCGCGGGGCGATGCAGCTCCTCGACTCGATTGTCTGGGTCAACGCCGAGAAAACCAGGGGCATCGGCCACCGGCGCGTCGAGTCGGACGAGTTCTGGGTGGCGGGGCATTTCCCCTCGAGGGCCATGTTCCCCGGCGTCCTCATGGTCGAGACGGGGGCGCAGCTGGCCCTCTACCTCTTCAACATCCGCATGGGCAGCCCACAGCTGCCCGCCTTCCTCCGCATCGACGAGTGCGCCTTCCGGCACCACGTCGAGCCGGGCGACGACTTCTACGTGCTGTGCCAGGAAGTCAAGATCGGCAAGCGCCGGTTCGTCTCCGACGTGCAGGGGCTCGTCGGCAGCCGCATCGCCTTCGAGGCCCGGATCGCCGGCATGTCGCTGGGCGAGTGGCGCGGCGAACTCTGACGAGCACATGACATGTCCGCGCCGTACGTCCTGACCTTCGAGCCCATCCTGAAGGAAAAGGTCTGGGGAGGTCGTCGTCTTCGCGGCCTCGGCAAGCCGCTCCGCGAGGGGTCCGACGTCGGCGAGAGCTGGGAGATCGCCGATCTCGCCTCGACCAGCGCCGGGGGCGGGGGCGGCGGCGAGGCGAGATCGATCATCGCCCGGGGGCCTCTCGCGGGGCAGACACTCCACGACGCCCTGAGGCTCTGGGGCTCCCATCTGCTCGGCGATGTGAGTCCCAGCGCCGACGGCGGCTTCCCGCTCCTCGTGAAGTTCCTCGACGCCCGCGAGCACCTGTCGGTGCAGGTCCATCCCTCGCCGGCCTATGCCGCGGCCCATCCGGGCGCCCATCTCAAGACCGAGTGCTGGTATGTGCTCGACGCCGAGCCGGGCAGCTTGATTTACAAGGGGGTAAGGGCGGGGGTTGGACGCGCCGAGTTCGAGCGTTCGCTCCGCAGCGGGCAGGGGGAGGGTGTGGTTGGCCTGCTCGAAGCCGTCCCCGCCGTCGCGGGCGACTGCCACACGCTCCCCAGCGGCACGGTACACGCCCTCGGGGCCGGGGTGCTGGTCGCCGAGGTGCAGACCCCCAGCGACACGACCTTCCGCGTCTACGACTGGGCGAAGGAGTACGGGCGAAAGGGGCGGGAGCTGCACGTCGAGCAAGCCCTCGCGTGCATCGACTTTCGCCCCGCGCCGGCGGCGACCCGCGCCAGCAACGGGCGCACGCTCATCCGTCTCGCCGCGACCGAGTTCTTCACGATCGACGAGATGGCGCCGGAGGCCTCGCACGACACGGCGCCCGGAAGGTGCGCCGTCGTCATCTGCGTGCGCGGCGAGTCCCGCATCCACGCGGTCAGAGAGAAGCCGGTCCGCCTCTCTGCCGGTGAAACCTCGCTCATCCCCGCGACCATCTCGCCAACCATCGCCACCGGGCCGGGGTCGCGGGCGCTCGTCGTCGGCCTGGGGGCGGGAGCCGACTAGCCTCCCCCCATGCTCGAGACGCTGCAATCCTGGCTCGGGGAACACCGGGAGATTGTCGTCGGGCTCGCCGTCCTCTCGGGCGTGACGGCCATCGGCCCGATCATCGGCCTCCCCTTCGTCCTCAGCGGCCTGCCGCAGGACTACTTCGTCGCGCGAAGGCGCACGGCGAACCCCTTCGGCCGTCGCCACCCCGCCCTGCGCTGGACCCTGCGCATCGCCAAGTCCGCGCTCGGGTTCGTGCTCATCGCCGTCGGTCTCGTGCTGCTCATGCTGCCCGGCCAGGGCCTGCTCATGGTGCTGGCGGGCCTGGTGCTGGCCGAGTTCCCCGGCAAACGCCCTCTCGAGCGCGCCATGGCCCGCCGCCCGCGCGTCATGCGCGCGATGAACTGGATCCGACGCAGGGCGGGCAAGCCGCCCTTTGATCCGCCGCGCTGACCGACCCGCTCAGGCCCGATACGCGGCGCACACCTTGGCGAGCGCGTCGGCGATCACGCGCAGGCTCTCCTCGCCAAGCTCGTGATGGATGGGCAGGCAGAAGACGCGCTCGCTGAGCGAGTCGGCGACGGGAGTATCGCCCCTGTTCCACCGCGAGAGCGCCGGCTGGTCGACCGTCGCCCGCGGGTAGTGCACGGCCGTGGGCACCCCCTCGGCCTTGAGCGCCGCGCACAGCTCGTCGCGGGAGCATGTGAACCTCTCAAGGTCCATCTTCACGGTGTAGAGGTGCCAGACCGCCTCGGCCCTCGGCGTCACCGTCGGCGGCGCGAGCCCCTCGATCGCTGCCACGATGTCGTCCAGCCTCGCCGCGGCGGCCTGGCGCGCTGCCGTCTCCGCCGGCAGCCGGTCGAGCCTCGAGCACCCGATCGCGCCGGTGATGTCGTTCATCCTGTAGTTGAACCCGATCCGCTCGTGCAGGTACTTGTCCGTCTCCCCGTGCGAGCGCAGCAGCGCGATCTCGCGCGCCAGCCCGTCGTCGTTGACGGTCAGCAGCCCGCCCTCGCCGGTGCCGAGGTTCTTGGTCGCGTAGAAGGAGTACGTCACCGCATCGCCGTACGCGCCGATGCCCTTGTTGTCATACCGGGCCAGGTGCGACTGCGCCGCGTCGTAGACCACCTTGAGACCGCGCTTCTCCGCCAGCGCCTCGAACGCGCCGATATCCACCGGGCACCCGTAGAGGTGCGTCGCCGCGAGGCCACGGGTCCGCGCCGTCACCTTCCGCGCCGCGTCCGCCGGGTCCATCTGGAACGTGTCCTCGAGGCAATCCACGAAGACCGGCGTGCACCCCGCCGCCACCACCATGCTCACCGTCGCGATGTACGTCCACGCCGGGACGAGAACCTCGTCGCCCGGCGCGAACAAGACCCCGTAGGCCAGCTGCAGCGCTGTCGTGCCGTTGGAGCACGTCAGCCCGTGCCTGGCGTCGGAGGCCCTCGCGAACCGCTCCTCCAGCTCCGCGCACCGCCCCGCGGCCCGGAGCATCCCGCTCCGGAGCACCCCGATCGCCGCCTGGATGTCCTCCTCGTGGAGCTGCGGCTTCATAAAGGGAACGGGCGTGGACGAAACAGGCGTCCCTCCATGGATGGCGAGGCGGGACCGGGTCGCGGTGGTGGTCACGGTGGGTCTCCTGCTCTGGTCGGCCCGTGATCGGGCACTGGCCGCGCGTCCGAGCGCGGCGGGAGCCAACCATAGGTTGCGGCCGGGAACCCGGGCTTCGAGAGTGCGTATCCTTGCAGGCCAACGAGGGGTCCGCCCCCGCTCGCGGACCGGGAACCGTCGGCAAGCCGGGCGAGGCTCAGCGTGGTGCGCTCGTGGGCTTGGCTCTCACGCGTGGGCGTGGGAGACCGAACAGGCATCTATACTCGGGCATGAAGGGGCCGACCGTGCTTCACGTGGGGCGTTGCATTCTTGCGGCTGTGATGCTCATCGCGACCCCCGGCGTGGTGCCGCCGGCCGCGGCCCAGGCGTCGGAGTCGCGCCGGGCGTGGTGGGAGTCCTTCGGGGGCGAGAAGGCCTTCGTCAAGCCCAGCCAGGACGCCGTGATGGGCTTCACGCTCTCGACGAGCGTGAAGGATGTGCTGGTGACCGGCGGCCAGCGGGTGCGCCGAGGCGAGCTTCTGGTCCTGGGTGACGACAGCGAGGACCTTGCCGAGGCCGAGTTCCAGCGGGCCCGGGCGGAGACCCCGCTCCCGGTCTCGCGGGCGCAGGCGCAGCTGGACCTCGCCGAGCTCGAACTCGCCCGCATCGAGGAGGCCCAGGCGCAGGCCGCGAGCAGCCCGCTGGAGGTCGAGCGGACCAAGGCGGCGCGCGACCTCGCCAAGATCGATCTCGACCTGGCGCAGCTGAACCAGGTGCTCTCGGCGCTGCAGGCCGATCGCGCCGAGGCGCGCGTGCAGAAGCTCAGGCTCGTCGCCCCCTTCGACGGCATCGTGGACCGCGTCGACGTCGACCGGGGCCAGTCGGTCCGCGAGGGCGAGCCGGTCATCCGGGTCGTGGCCGTGCATCCCGTCAGGATCGATGTGCCCACCCCCACCGCGCAGACCATCTCGCTCCGCCTCGAGAAGGGCTCCCCGGCCTGGATTCTCATGCAGGAAGACACCGCCCGGCGCGTCTATACGGGCGAGGTGGTCGAGGTCGCCCCCACTACGGACGCCACGAGCGGGCTCCGGCGCATCCGCGTCGAGATGGCCAACGCGGTCGGCGTGGTCCCCGGCGTGAACTGCTGGGTGCGCTTCACCGAGCCCACGGGCGAGTGGCGCGAGCTCATCGCCGACCCGTCCGTGCCGCCCGCGACCACGGAGGCCCAGCGGTGATCGACCTGTCCAAGCTGAGGGCGCCGGGCTGGCAGCGCGTCGTCGCCGAGCTCACCGCGCCGGCGACCGACGACCGCGCGTTCCTCATGCGACTGCTCGCCGTCCTCGCCCAGGCCAGCGGGGCGCGCCAGGCGGTGCTCTTCGCGGCCGGCGTGGCCGACGACGACGCCGGCGCCGAGGTGGAACCGCGACCGCTGGCCGTCTGGCCCGTGCTCCCCGAGCAGGATCGCGACCACCGACCCGTGTCCGAGGCGCAGGTCGAACACGCCGCGGAGTCGAAGGCCGCCGCGCGCGAGGCGGCCGCGGGCGGCAAGGCCGCCGTCTACGGCTTGGAGAGCGAGACCCCCTTCTACGAGGCGACGCACAAGGGCAACCTCATCGCCGTGCCGCTGGGCGGCGGGACCGATTCGCCCGCCGGGGTCCGCCACGTCGTCACGCTCCTGCTCGACCAGCGATCCCACCAGGCGCTGCAGACGACGCTGGCGCTCATCGAGCTGATGTGCGGATACGTGCACGGGCACGCGGCCAACCAATTGCTCAGGCGGACGCGCACCGCAAGCATGGCGCTGGACCTGGCCACGCGCCTGATCGCCTCGATCAACACCGCCCCCAACTTCAAGGGCGCCGGCATCCAGCTGGTCAACGACCTCTCCCGCCAGCTCGGGGCCGACCGCGTCGCGCTGGGCTGGGCCAAGGGCCTCGGCCGGCGCGGCGAGGGCGCGACCGTCAAGACCGTCGCGATCAGCGACACCGAGCTGATCGACCGGCGCATGGCCATGGTCCAGAAGCTCGAGGCCGCGATGGACGAGTGCTTCGACCAAGACCAGCCGGTGCTCTACCCGCCCCCGCCGGAGCGCGCCATGCGCCCGGGCGAGGAGGCGGACGTGCTCCTGGCGCAGGCGATCACGCACGCCCACCGCGAGCTGGCCTCGGCGGACGCGAACCTGAAGATCGCCTCGCTCCCGCTGCGCGTCGACGAGCGGGTCGTCGGCGTGCTCACGATCGAGTCCACGAGCGAGGGGCGGATCGACCTCTCCATGCTCGAGCTGCTCCAGAGCACGATGGACCTGCTCGCGCCGGTGCTCGCCCTGCGCCGGAGCGACGACCGCAACGTCGCGCTGCGCGCCTGGGACGGCACGCTCAAGGCCGCGGCGTGGGCGGTCGGCCCCAAGCACACGGTCTGGAAGCTGGCGGGCGTGGCCGTCATGATCGCGGCGCTCGCCGTCACGCTCGTCCGCGTCGAGTACCGGATCGAGGCGCCCGTGACGCTCCGCGCCGAGGTGCAGCGCACGGTGAGCGTGCCCTTCGACGGCATCATCGCCTCGGTGCCCGAGGGCATCGAGGGGGGCAGCATCGTCGAGGCCGGGCAGGTGCTCGCCGAGCTCGACACCACCGAGCTCAAGCTCCAGCGCCTCGACGCCCTCGGCGATTTCGACGAGGCCAGCGCCCGAGCCGACGCGGCCCTGGCCTCCGGCAAGCTCGACGAGTACAACCAGGCCGCGGCCCAGGCACGGGCCGCCCAGGCCAAGATCGACAACTTCGACCTGCTCATCGGGAAGGCGACCATCTCGGCCCCCATCTCCGGCACCATCATCGAGGGCGACCTGCGCGACATGGTCGGGGCCTCGGTCAAGCTCGGCCAGGCGATGTACCTCATCGCGCCGATCGAGCAGATGGTCGTCGTCGCCCGCGTGAGCGACAAGGACATCGCCCTGATCTCCGACGACGGGGAGCGACCGACCACCGGCGACGTGGCCACCAAGGCCTTCCCCGCCCGGCGATTCCCCATGACCGTCGAGCGCATCGTCCCCCTGGCCAGCCCCGACGAGGACCGGCGCAACGCCTTCGAGGTGCGCGCCACCCTCGACAAGTCCGCCGGCTGGATGCGCCCCGGCATGGAGGGGCTGGCCAAGTTCAACACCGGCAAGCGAACGCTGCTCGACATCGGCACCCGCCGGATCCGCGACACGCTGCGCCTGTGGCTGTGGTGGTAGAAAGAAGGCGTCGAGGCATCGAGGCAGCCAGGCACCGAGGCTGCCATCATGCGTTCGATGCGACCCGGTTTGCGATCCCTTGATGCCTCGGTGCCTTGATGCCTGATTGCCTTCCCCATGGCCGAACGCCCGACATTCTCCCCCTTCTGGCACCGCGTGCGGACGATGAAGCCCCGCCTGCGCCCGCACGTGCAGATCACTCGCCAGTTCTACCGCGCCCGCCGCTGGCACGTCGTGCGCGACCCGTCCAGCAACCAGTTCTACCGGCTCAACCCCATCGCCCACGAGTTCGTCGGGCTCTTCGACGGCCAGCGCACCGTCGAGGAGATCTGGAAAATCGTGCTCGAGCGCCACGGCGACGCCGCGCCCACCCAGGGCGAGGCGATCCAGCTCATCAGCCAGCTCTACAACTCCAACCTGCTCTCGGCCGACGTGGCCCCCGAGACCGAGCAGCTGCTCCGGCGCGGGCGCGAGCGGGCCAAGGCCAAGGCCGCGCAGCAGGCGATCGGCATCATGTACTTCAAGATCAGGGTCTTCAACCCCGATCGCTACCTGAGCTGGATCGAGCCGATCCTCCGCCCCCTGCTCAACAAGTGGGGCTTCCTGGCGTGGCTCGCCTTCCTGATCTTCGCCGTCATGCAGGTGCTCCCCGAGTGGGAGACGCTCGTCAGCGGCGTCGACTCGGTCATCGCCCCCGCCAACTGGGGCTGGCTCATCGTCGTCTTCATCGTCACCAAGGCGATCCACGAGACGGGGCACGGCGTCATCTGCAAGCGCTACGGGGGCCAGGTCCCCGAGTTCGGCTTCATGCTCCTAGTCCTGTTCCCCGCGCCCTACGTCGACGCCTCCGCCGCGTGGGCCCTCCCCAGCAAGTGGAAGAGGATGGCCGTCGGCGCCGGCGGCATGATCTTCGAGCTCTTCGTCGCCGCCGTCGCCGCCCTCGTCTGGAAGAGCACCGCCGAGGGCTCGCTCGTCCGGCAGATCGCCTACAACGCGATGTTCACCGCCAGCATCAGCACGGTGATCTTCAACGCCAACCCGCTGATGCGCTTCGACGGCTACTTCATCCTCGCCGACCTGCTCGAGGTGCCCAACCTCATGCAGCGGTCGATGAAGATGCTCCAATACCTGTGGAAAACGCACGTCTTCCGCCTCAAGAACGAGATCCCCCCCACCAGCTCCCGCTCCGAGGCGGCGATCCTCGTCACCTACGGCCTCGCGGCCACGGCCTACCGGATCTTCCTCTTCATCTCCATCACCCTCGCCGTCATGGGCCGGCTGTTCGCCATCGGGCTCGTGCTCGCCGTCTGGACCGGCGTCATGTGGTTCATCCTGCCGGTGGGCAAGTTCGTCCACTGGCTCGCCACCGGGTCGAACATCGCCGACTGCCGCCCCCGCGTGATCGCCACCAGCCTCGCCTGCTTCGCGCTCGGCCTGGGGCTCATCGGCCTCGTGCCCTTCGACGACCACCGCCGCGCCTCGGGCGTGATCGAGAGCGTCGAGGACACCGGCGTCTTCTTCCACACCGCGGGGTTCGTCGACGCCGCCCACGTCCACACGGGCGACTACGTGCGCGCAGGCGACCCCATCCTCACCTGCTCCAACGATCACCTCGCCGCGCGCCTCGAGCAGGTGATCGCGCAGATCGCCGAGGCCGAGGCGCTCGAGCAGCGGGCCATGGGCGCCGACCAGCCCGCGGCCGCACAGATCGCCCGCGAGCGGCTCGCCGCCCTGCGGGACCAGGAGGACTACCTCCGCGACCGGCTCGACAAGCTCGTGGTCCGGGCCCCGCGCGACGGGCGCGTTGTCGGGCAGAGCCCCGCCGATCTCGTCGGACGCTACGTCGAGCAGGGGACTCCCGCCTGCCAGGTCGTGGACCCCGACGACCTGCGCGTCATCGCCGTGCTCGGCCAGCACGAGGCCGCCTGGCCCACCGCGCTGGACCAAGCCGAGTATTCCGCCGAGGTGCGCCTCTTCTCACGCGTGCAGAACTCGCTCCCGGCGCAGGTGGAGAGGATCGTCGCCCTCCAGAAGGCGCTCCCCCACGCCTCCTTCGCCGCCCAGGGCGGCGGGCAGATCGAGACGTCGCAGGCGCAGGAGTCGGGGATGCTCGCCAAGAACCCGCAGCTCATGATGCGCCTGCGTCTGGCCGAGACCGGCGACGCGCGAGAGGGCCTCTGGCTCGGCATGCCCGGCGAGCGCGTCGCCCTGCGCTTCACGCTCCCGAGCAAGCCGCTCCTCGTCCAGTGGCTCGACCGCCTGCACAAGATGGTGCAGGGGAAGGTAAACATCTGAATGCGAAGCGAAAGACGAAAGGCGAAAGGTGAAGGGAGGAGCCTGGCCGCTGCGCTCAGGGCTCCATGCCTTCATTCTCGTCTTTCGCTTTGCGATTTGCGCTTTGCGGGGCCTCTCCCGTGACCCAGGCCCTCACCCGCTACCACGCCCTCTACGAGGCCGTCCGCTCCCGGCGGCGCCGGCCGCAGGTGCCCAAGGGGCTCGACGCGATCGCGACGCGCGTCGCGGTGCGGGCCAGGCAGCTCAAGGCGCGCCCGGCGTGGCTCGCCGACCAGGCCCGCCGGATCGACGCGCTGGCGCCGCCCATCCGCGCCCTGACCGAGGCCGCGCTCGACGAGCAGATCCGCGAGGTGCGCGACCGCTTCGTCCGCGGACGGGCCGACGACGCGCTGGTGCGGCGCGGGCTGGCGCTCACGCGCGAGGTCGCCCGGCGCGCCACCGGCGAGGAGCCCTTCCGCGTGCAGCTCATGGCGGCCCTCGCCCTCTACCACGGGCGCATCGTCGAGATGCTCACCGGCGAGGGCAAGACGCTCACGGGGTCGATCGCCGCGCCCCTCCTCGCCTGGCAGCACAAGCACCTGCACGTGCTCACGGTCAACGACTACCTCGCCAAGCGCGACGCCGACAGCCGCGCCCCCATCTACAACCGATGCCTCCTCCAGGTCGGCGCGATCCAGCAGGAGATGGACTCCGCGGCCCGGTTCGACGTCTACGCCCGCCAGATCGTCTACGGCACCCCCAAGCAGATCACCGCCGACTACCTCCGCGACCAAATCCGCATGGGACAGCTCACCAGCGCCTGGGCCGGGCGGCACGCGCTCACCCGAGGCGGCGGCGGCCCCCTCGTCCCCGGCCTCCAGGCGTGCCTCGTCGACGAGGCCGACGCGGTGCTGATCGACGAGGGCGTCGTCCCGCTCATCATCGCCCGCTCGCGCCAGGAGGACGAGATGGCCGAGGTCTACCGCGCCGCCGCGGCCCTCGCCTCCAAGCTCGACGAGGGGCCCGACTACAGGATCGACCACGTCAAGCGCAAGGCCGAGCTCAAGCGGCGCGGCGAGCACCGCCTCGGGCAGATGTTCGACGAGCTGGCCTCCGGCGGCGAGCCGCTCTGGCGCGCCACCCGGCGCGCCGAGGAGCTCGTCCGCCAAGCCCTCGTCGCCCGCCACTGCTACCGATACGGCCAGCAGTACCACATCGTCGACGGGCGCGTCGTGATCGTGGACGAGTACACCGGGCGATTCCTCCCCGACCGCTCCTGGGAGCACGGCCTCCACCAGGCCGTCGAGGCCAAGGAGGGCGTCACCGTCACCGCCGACCGTGAGACCCTCGCCCGCATGAGCTTCCAGCGGTTCTTCCGGTCCTACCCCTTCCTCTGCGGCATGACCGGCACCGCCGCGGACGCGACCGCCGAGATGGAGAAGGTCTACAGCCGCCCCGTCGTGGTCATCCCCACCAACCGGCCGATGATCCGGGAGCAGTGGCCGACGCGCGTCTTCCGCACGACCGAGGCCAAGTGGAACGCGATCGTGGAGTCGATCGCCGAGCTGCACCGCGCCGGCAGGCCCGTCCTCGTCGGCACACGCTCGATCGCCGCGAGCGAGTTCCTCGCCGAGCGCCTCGCCAACCGCGGCCTCGCCCACGTGGTGCTCAACGCCCTCCACGACAAGGAGGAGGCCCAGCTCATCGAGGGCGCCGGACACGGCCGACGCCCGGGGCAGGAGCCCGCGATCACGGTGGCGACCAACATGGCCGGGCGTGGAACCGACATCGTCCTCGACGCCGCGGCTCGCGAGGTCGGCGGCCTGCACGTCGTCCTCACGGAGATGCACGGCGCCAAGCGGATCGACCGCCAGTTCATCGGGCGCGCGGGACGCCAGGGCGACCCCGGCTCGGCGCAGATCTTCGTGTCCCTGGAGGACGAATTGGTCCGCCAGCACGCCAAGGGCCTCGCGGCCGCGGCCCTGCGCACGACCAGCGGTGAGGAGGTCGTCGGACGCCCGGACGTCCTCCGCCTCTTCCGCCTCGCCCAGCGCCGCAGCGAGGCGTTCGCGCGCCGGGGGCGCGAGGCGGTGCTGCGTCAGGACGACTGGATGGAGAAGTACCTGCCGGGCGTGTAGGCGGCGCCCGCCGGGGCGGTCAACGAAAAGGGCCGCCCGATGAGGCGGCCCTTTCGATTCAGAGATCCGCCTCGCGTCAGCGCCGGCGACGCAGCGTCGCCAGGCCCGCCGCGCCGAGCAGACCGAGCGCGCCGGGCGTCGGCACGTAGGCGCCGGCGGAGAACGTGCCGCTGCCGGTGAAGGGCGAACGCAGCGTGCCGAGCTGGGTGCCGCTGGCGACGTCGTAGATGTAGAAGTTCGGCTGCGTGCTGTTCGGACCGTCGGTCACGTAGTAGGCGATCCCGTTGTAAACGGCCAGGCCGTCGATGTCCGTCTCGCCGCCCGGGTAGGGGGCCTTGAACGTCGTCGTCTGCGCGGCGTCGTCGATGAGGTAAAGCCCGGCCCCGCCCGCGTCGCTCAGCCCGTAGAGCGAGCCGTCGGTCGCGTCCACATCCACGCCCCCGAAGTCGAAGGTCGTCGGGTAAGCCCACGTCAGGTTCGCGGTGCGGGTCACCGGATCGATCTCGTACACGGCCTCGGTCGAGATGTTCCGCGTGCCGACCAGCAGCCCGTCGCGGAACCCAAGGCCGACGAAGTTGACGCTGCTGCCGTTGTAGGTCATCGCGCCGAGCAGCGTGGGCGTCAGGCCGCCCAGGCTGAAGGGCGAGGAGTAGAGGTTCGAGCCGTTGTTCCAGTACAGCGTGTTGCTGCCCGGGTCGTACGCCATGCCCCACGGCTTGGCCGAGTTGTCCGACGCGCTGTAGAGCGCCGTCGATGCGCCCGTGTTCACGTCGATGTGCCAGATCGTCGCGGTGCCCGATTGGTCGTTGCCGACCACCAGCTGCGCCTGCGCCGTCGATGCGGCGAGCACGAGCGCGCTCGCTCCCAACAGAGTCCTCATCATGGTCATCTCCTGTCTCTTCTCTCGCGCGGGGGTTTCCCCCCCGCAATACGGCGGCGCACGGCTACCGCCACTCCTTGTAGGCCAGCGTAGCTCGGGCCCGGGGTGCGACGCAAGCACATTGTGCCGCAAACCAGCCCGGCAGAATCACTTAAAGAGTCTCTCGAGCAAGTGGGTATCCACGCCGCCCGTCCGGAATCCGGACTGCTCCATCAGCCACAGATGCCAAGGGATCGTCGTCCGGATCGGCCCCACGACGAACTGACGCAGCGCCCGGGCCAACCGCGCGATGCAGTGGGCCCGGTCGTCGGCGTGGCCGATCAGCGTCCCCACCACCGAGTCATCGCTCGGCGGGACCCGATAACCCGCGACCACGTCCGAATCCAGGCGAATCCACGGCGCCCTGGCGGCGGGCACGTCTCGATCACCCCCGCGCAGGGCCTTCAGGAAGCAGCCGGCGCGCACGATCAGCCGGGCCGCCGCTTCCCACGCGCCGGCCAAACAAAGGGGCCGCCCATCCCGGACGGCCCCTCCGCGACGGTTGATCTTCGCTCGGTGCTCAGCGCCGGCGACGGATCGCGAACGCGCCCGCGAGGCCGAGCAGGCTCAGCGCTCCCGGAGCCGGGATCCAGGCCGCGTACGCGCCCGCCGAGAAGACCTCGCTGCTGCCGAACGGCGAATCCAGCGGCGTGAGGTAGGCGTTGGCGGCGAGGTCGTAGCGGTGGATCGTCGGGCCGGGCTCGTCCTCGATGAGGTACGCGATCCCGCCGCCGACGGCGAGCCCGTCGATGTCCGTCTCGCCGCCGGGGTACGCGGCGATCAGCGTCGCCGAGCCGCCAACGATGTCGATCGAGAACAGGCCGGTGCCGAACGGGCTCGAATCATCGTTCGTCCCGTAGAACGAGCCGCTCCCGTAGTCGAAGCCGCCGAAGTCGTAGTCGGCGTCGGTGTAGTCCCAAGCGAGCGTCATCTCGCCCGTCGCGACGTTCACCTCGTACACCGCCTCGTTCGAGACGTTCTTGGTGGCGTACAGCTTGCCGTTGGCGAACGCCAGGCCCACCACCGCTTGCGACGATCCATTGAAGCTGAGCGACGCGATGTGCGTCGGCTCGCCGGCGCCCGTCCAGGCGTAAAGGTCGGCGCCACTCGACACATACAGGACCCGGTTCGCGTCGTCGGATGCCAGACCCCACACGTCGACGCTGCTGAACAGCGGCGTCGCCACGTTCGACCCGTCCGACACTCGGATCTCGTAGCACGTCGTCGCGCCCGAGGTGTCGTCGAACCCGATGATGAGCTGCGCACTGGCAGCCGAACCCGCCACCGCGAGCGCGGTGGCCGCCGCGAATGCCTTCAACATGACGGTCTCCAGTCTCTCTGCTCTCTGACCGGGCTCTCGCACGGTCGACCCGAGGCGGCAACGACACCGCCACTCCCTGCGCGGAGCATACCCAATTCCACAGGCGCGATGCAACCCCGATCGCTGTAAATACTTGTCCCGGGCCTACTTGAGGAGCCGCTCGAGGAAGTGGATATCCACGCCGCCGGTCCGGAATTCGGACTGCTCCATCAGCCGCAGATGCAGAGGGATCGTCGTCCGGATCGGTCCGACCATGAATTCACGCAGCGCCCGCGCCGACCGCGCGATGCACTGGGCCCGGTCGTCGGCGTGGCAGATCAGCTTCCCCACCATCGAGTCGTAGTTCGGAGGGACCCGATAACCGGCGACCACGTGTGAGTCCAGCCGAACCCCCGGCCCCCCCGGCGTCTGCCACGTCTCGATCACCCCCGCCGAGGGCATGAAACCGCGCTCCGGGTCCTCGGCGTTGATCCGGCACTCGATCGCGTGCCCCTTGAACTCGACGTCCCGCTGCCGGAACGGGAGCGGCTCCCCCGCCGCGACCAGGATCGACATCTTCACGATGTCGATCCCCGTCACCATCTCCGTCACCGGGTGCTCCACCTGCACACGGGTGTTCACCTCGAGCATGTAGAAGTTCTGCTTCTCGTCCATCAGGAACTCGACGGTCGCGGCCCCGCAGTAATCGGCGCTCTTGATCAGCCGCGCCGCCGCGTCCCCCACCGCCGCGATCTTCCTCCGGTCCACCCCCGGGGCCGGCGACTCCTCGATGAGCTTCTGGTGGCGGCGCTGCACCGAGCAGTCGCGCTCGAAGAGGTGCACCGCGTGACCGTGCTTGTCGCCGAGGGTCTGGATCTCCACGTGCCGCGCGTGCTCGAGGAACTTCTCGATGAAGACCGCGCCGTTCCCGAACGCCGCGAGCGCCTCCTGCTGGGCCGCCTTGATGCTCATCCGCAGCGTCGCCTCGTTGCGGCAGACGCGCATCCCTCGACCGCCACCCCCCGCCGACGCCTTGATGATCACCGGGTAGCCGACCTCCGCGGCCACCTTCACCGCCTCCTCCTCGTCCTCGATCGCCCCCTCCGACCCGGGGAAGACCGGCACCTTCGCCGCCTTGGCCGTCCGCTTGCACTCCACCTTGTCGCCCAGCTTGGCCATCGCCTCCGGGCTGGGCCCGATGAACTCGATCTTGCAGTCGCGGCAGATCGCCGAGAAATCCGCACGCTCGGCCAGGAAGCCGTATCCGGGATGGATCGCGTCGACGTCGGCGATCTCCGCCGCCGAGATGATGCGGCTGATGTTGAGGTAGCTGTCCCGCGCCGGCGCCTCCCCGATGCAGATCGCCCGATCGGCCAGGCGCAGGTACGGCGCGTCGGCGTCGGCGCGCGAATAAACGCAGACCGCCTCGATATCGAGCTCGTGGCAGGCCCGGATGATGCGGAGGGCGATCTCCCCGCGGTTGGCTATGAGGATGCGTCTGAACATGCGGTAGGCACCAAGGGATCAAGGCATCGAGGCATCGCGTGCTGGCTGAGGCGGATCCGACCGGGATGCCTTGATGCCTCGATGCCTCGATGCCTTCCCGCTAAGCCGGTCGCACCAAGAACAGCTTCTGTCCGAACTCCACCGCGTCCCCGTTGTTCACCAGCACCCGTTCGACCACGCCGGAGCACTCGGCCTTGATCTCATTGAAGACCTTCATCGCCTCGACCAGGCACACCACCGAGTCCGCCGAGACCGCCTTGCCCACGCAGACGAACGGCTCCGAGTCGGGGTTCGGCGCCGAATAGAACGTCCCCACCATCGGCGACTCGATCGCGACCAGCCCCGCCTCGTCCGCGACCCCCTCGGCCTCCTCCTCGCCTCCGCCGGCCGGCCGGGCCGCCGCCGACGCCGGGACCGCGTACGCCTGGTGCGGGGCCATCAGCATCGGCTGACCCTCCCCGCCCCGCTTGATGGTCACCGTCTCCTGCTGATCCCGCAGATCGAGCTCGGCGAGGTCGTTCTCGACCATCAAACGAACGAGTTCCTTCAGCTTGCGGATGTCGATCATCGGATCCACCCCCGTGCGGGGAACGAGAAGACGGGAGGCCCCAGAGCCGCCGAAGGCCTTCGACCCGCGGACACGATCGCGGCGTACGCTCCTGGGGCAGACGCCGACAAGGTTAAGAACGCATGATACTCGCCCGGGCTGTTTGCGGCGAACATGCTCCCTTCTCACCCGAAGCGCGACCCAACTCCACGCGACCCAGCACCAAGCCCCGACATGCACCCATCACCCAGCAGGCCCGCCGAAGCGCACGCGCCGGTGCGCGCCACGCGCCTGCTCCGCCCCCGCCCCGGCGCGGGCATACTCTGGATCTGGAGCGTGTTCGGGCTCTGCGCCATCGTCCCGGCCGGCGCGGTGGTCGTGGACGCCATCCGGGGATTCACCGGGAATCCCGAGGCCGCGACCGAGGCGCTCCTCGCCCTGCGCTGGTCCACGCTCACGACCAGCGCAATCCATGCCGGCGCCATCGCGGCCCTCGCGCTCGCGCTCGCGTGGCCCGCCGCGTGCGCAGCGCGGCACGCGCCGCGCCGCTGGGTGCTCGCCCTCGCGACGCCCATGCTCCTCCCCGCCTTCCTTGCCCACGCGGGCTGGTCGCTCCTCCGCGCACCCACCACGCCCATCGGACGCTGGATCGGCGCCGCCCCCGAGCGCGGCCTCGAGTGGCTGCCCCTCGCCGTCGGGCGGTCGCTCGCCGTCTGGGGGCTCGCGCTCTGGGCCTGGCCCCTCGCCGCCCTCGTCATCGCCATCGGCCTGCGCTCGCTCGGCTCCGAGGTCGCCGACTCGCTGCGCCTGGAGCGGTGCCCCGCCTGGCGGCGCAACCTCTTTCTCGCCCGCGCCGTGTGGCCCAGCATCGCCATGGCGTTTGCCCTCGTCGCGCTGCTCATGCTCGGCTCGGCCGTGCCGCTCCACCTCGCCCGTGTCGAGACCGGCGCGATCCGCGTCTGGGCGATGCTCGACGAGCACCCCGCCGAGCCATGGATCGCGTGGATCGCCGCGTGGCCGCTGGTCGCGCTGGCGCTCTGCGCGGGCTGGCTTCTCGCGTCCCCCCTCGCGCGACTCGGACGGGCCCTGAGCGCCCTCTCCCTCGGCGACGCGCCCGCGGGGCGTGTCGGACGGCTCTCGGGCGCGCTCGGCGCCCTGCCCTGGGCGCTGGCCATCGTCGCGCCGCTCGCGCTCTTCCTCTGGTCGCTCGGGTGGTCCGCTCGACCCCTGGTTCGATTCGTGCGCGACGCCCACGAGGGACTCCTCTCCAGCACCGCCATCGCGCTCTGCGTCGGCGCACTCGGCGCGACGCTCGCCATCGGCGCCAGCCACGCCGTCGCCACTTCGGGCGAGGGGACGCGGCGCACCCGGCCCCTCCTCGCGCTCGCCCTCGCCGCCGCGCTCCTCCCGGGCGTCCTGGTCGGCTCGGCCGTCGCCCAGATGACCCGTCTCCCCGGTGTACCTCACGCGATCGGCGACGGACCGATGCCCGTCGTGCTCGCCCACCTGGCCCGCTTCGCCTTTCTCCCCCTGCTGGTCGGAACCTGGCTCGGCGCGACCGAGGCCGCCAGCATCGGCGGCCTGCGCCGCGTGGACGGGGCCGACAGCCTGGCGGATTGGGCTCGGACCGCGCTCGCGCCCCAGGCCGGACCCATCCTCGCCGTCGCCCTGGCCACGGCATGCCTCAGCTTCCACGAGATCGAGGCGTCCATCCAGGTCCAGCCGCCCGGACTCGACCACCTCGCCCAGCGACTCCTCCAATGGCTCCACTACGAGCGCATGACCGAGCTCTCCGCCGCCGCGGCCTTCCTTCTCGCCTTCGGCATTCTCGCGGCCGCGACGATCGTGCTCTCTGCCGGCCGATCGCGAACCCCCGGAGGGGTCTACCGGTAAGCTGGAGGACCATGGGACGCCCCCGACGGCACATCCCCCGGGTCCTGTCGCGTGCGCGCCGCCCCTCGCTGGGCGCGGCCCTCGCCTGCGCGGCCCTCGGCGCCGGCGGATGTCTGCCCGAGATGCCCGCGGGCGGCGACCTCGCGATCGAGAGGTCTCTCGGCGAGCCGGGCACCTTCCCCGGCCAGTTCGCCTACCCCCGCGCCGTGGACTTCGGAGCAGGGGCGCTCTGGGTCGTGGACAAGTCGGCCCGCCTCCAGCAGATTGACCCGGCGACCGGCCGGGCGGGCGTCTGGTGGCGAATGCCCGACTTCGACCTGGGCATGCCGACCGGCCTCACCGTCGCGCCGGCCCTCCATCCCGACGGCTCGATCGCCGACGCCCTCTACGTCGCCGACACCCACTACCACCGTGTGCTCGTCTACGCCATCCCCGCGCAGGTCCCCGAGAAGCCCCGCGAGATCGAGCCGACGCTCCTGGCCGAGTTCGGCGGCTTCGGCGAGGAGCCCGGGCGGTTCATCTATCCAACGGACGTCGCGGTCCTCACCAGCGCCGACGGATCGGCGATCGAGCGGATCTACGTCAGCGAGTACGGCGGCAACGACCGCGTCAGCGTCTTCGACGCGCGGCACGCGTTCCTCTTTGCCTTCGGCACGCTGGGCGACGGGATCGACCCCGCGGCCCTCGAATTCTCCCGCCCCCAGTCGCTCGCCATCGATCCCCGGCGGCGCGAGGTGCTCGTCAGCGACGCGTGCAACCACCGCCTCGGACGATTCACGCTCGACGGGGAGCTGCTCGGCTGGATCGGCGGGCCGGACGTCCCGGCGGACGCGCCCGTCCGGATGAGCTTCCCCTACGGTCTCGAGCTGCTCGGGGACTCGACCGTGCTCGTCACCGAGTTCGGCGGGGCCCGGGTGCAACGCATCGACCCAGGCGCCGGGCGCAGCCTCGGCGCCTACGGGACCGCGGGGCGCGCCGTCGGGCAGGTCGCCACGCCCTGGGCGGCCGTCGTCATCGGGCGCGAAACCTACCTCCTCGACTCGGGGAACAACCGCATCCTCGTCACCCGCCTCCCCGGCGTGGAAGGAGGCCGCGGTTGACCCCCGGCACGCTCGCATCGCTCAACCTCGGCCCCATCGAGTTCCTCTCGCCGACGTGGCTGCTCCTGATCCCGATCCTCCTGGGACTCAGCCTCTGGATCTCGAGGAGGAGCCTCTCGGGCCTCGGGCACGCGACGCGCATCGCTGCCCTCGTCATCCGCGCCATCGTCATCTGCCTCCTCGCCGGCGCGATGGCCGAGCCCCAGCTCCGCAAGGAGAGCAAGGACGTCGCGGTCAACGCCGTGATCGACGCGAGCCGCTCGGTGCCGGCCGAGCTCCAGCAGAGGGTGGAGACCTTCATCGCCGAGGCCGCCGAGACGGGCAAGAAGCCCGACGACCGACTCGGCGCCATCACCGTCGCCAAGGACGCGATCGTCCAGACGCTTCCCTCCAAGCTCGTCACGGGCGTGGACCGCCAGTACGTCGGGGGGCTCGAGGGGACCAACCTCGCCGCCGGCGTGCGCCTCGCCCTGGCGACCTCGCCCAAGGATGCGGCGGCTCGGATCACGCTCTTCAGCGACGGGCTCGAGACCGCCGGCAGCCTGCTCCAGGCGGCCGAGGCCGCCAAGGCCGCGGGCGTGCCCATCGACGTGGCGCCCCTCCGCTACCGCTACGACAACGAGGTGATCGTGGACCGCGTGGTCACTCCCGGCACCGCGCGCGAGGGAGAGACCGTCAACATCCGCGTCGTGCTCACCGCGACCCGCCCGGCCACCGGCAGGATCGCGATCCAGGAGAACGGCGTCCCCGTGGACCTGGACCCCGAGAGCGACTCGATGTCCAAGGCGGTCAGCCTCCAGCAGGGGACGAACGTCCTGACCGTCCCGGTCTTCGCCAGCGGACGCGGCGCCCACGAGTTCACCGCCACCTTCGAGACCGACCGCGCCGCAAGCGGGCTGCTCATCGACTCCATCGTCGAGAACAACACCGGCACCAGCGTCACGTTCGTCGCCGGCGAGGGGCGCGTGCTCGTCCTCCGCGGCACGAGCAGCGGCGTGGACGAGTCGGCCGAGCTCGTGCAGGCGCTCACCGAATCCGGCATCCGCTGCGAGGTGCAGGCGCCAGACCACGTCGAGATGACCCTCACCTCGCTCAACACCTACGACGCGATCGTCATGGTCAACCAGGACGCCTTTCCCTACAGCTACGAGGCGCAGGAGGTCCTCCGACAGTACGTCCACGACACCGGCGGCGGCCTGGTCATGATCGGCGGCGACCAGTCCTTCGGCGCCGGCGGCTGGATCGGCTCCCCCCTCGAGGACGCCCTGCCCATCCGCCTCGACCCGCCGCAGAAGCGCCAGATGCCCCGCGGCGCCCTCGCCCTGGTCATCCACTCGGTCGAGATCCCGCAGGGGACCTACTGGGGCAAGAAGATCGCCGAGGCCGCGGTCAACGCCCTCTCGCGCCTCGACTACGTCGGCATCGTCGAGTTCGGCTGGCAGGCGGGCGTGGACTGGACGCTCCCGCTCCAGCTCAAGGGCGACGGCTCGGCCGCCCAGGCGGCGATCAACCGCATGCAGTTCGGCGACATGCCCGACTTCGACCCCTCGCTGCAGCTGGCCCTCCAGGGGCTGCTCGCGGTGGACGCGGGGCAGCGCCACGTGATCGTGATCTCTGACGGCGACCCGAATTTGGGCACGGGCATCCTGCGCAAGTTCCAGGACGCCAACGTCTCCATCTCCGCCATCGGCGTCAACCCCCACTCGGCCGGCGACGTGCGCACACTCCAGCGCATGGCCCAGTACACCGAGGGCAACTACTACGAGGTCCAGAACAACGCGCTCGCCACGCTCCCCCAGATCTTCATCAAGGAAGCGCAGACGGTGAAGCGCACCCTCATCCAGGAAGGCGAGCTCCAGCCCACCCTCGTGCGCGGCGTGGACACGCTCCGGGGCATCGCCGCCGTGCCGCCCATCACCGGGTACGTCGTCGCCGCCGAGCGCGAGGGACTGGCCCAGGTGACGATCCGCGGCAAGGAGGAGGACCCGATCGGCGCCCAGTGGCAGTACGGCCTCGGCCGGAGCGTGACCTTCACCAGCGACGCGACCACCCGGTGGGCCCGCTCCTGGCTGGGCTGGGGGCAGTTCAAGCAGTTCTGGGAGCAGATGGTCCGCTGGGCGATGCGCCCCAGCGGCTCACCCAACGTGCGCGTCACCACCGAGACGCGCGACGAGAAGACGCTCGTTGTCGTCGAGGCCGTGGACGACGCCGGACGCCGCCTGCCCACCGCCACCTTCCAGGGTCGCATGGCGACGCCCGACGGGGACGGGGCTCCGCTTACGCTCCGCCAGGTCGGGCCCGGACGCTTCGAAGCGCTCGTCGACACCCCCGACTCGGGCACGTACGTCATGAGCATGCGCTACGTGGCCCCGCCCACGGTCGAGGGCGGACCCGCCGTCGAGGGATCGGTGCAGGCCGCCATCATCAAGCCCTTCGCCGACGAGTTCCGCGCGCTCCAGGACAACGCCGCCCTGCTCCAGCAGGTCGCCCAGATCACCGGCGGGAGGGTGCTCTCGAGCGAGCCGGCCGCGGCGGACCTCTGGTCCCGCGAGGGGCTGACTATGCCCGTCTCGACGCGCGCGATCTGGCTCCCCGTCGCGATCGTCGGCATCGGCATCTTCCTCACCGACGTCGCCGTCCGCCGCGTCCGCCTCGATGTCGTAAAGGCCTACTACGCGATGCGCCGCGGCCTGCGCCGCGGGCGAGAGAAGGCCGGCATGCAACTCGACACGCTCCAGGCGGCGCGCGCGAAGGCCAAGGAGCGCATGGCCGGCACCGTCGCCGCCGAGAGCCAGGACCACGACCTCGCCCGCGCCGGCGGGCGCGCCCAGCCGGTCGCCCCCACCGTCGCCAAGCGCAAGTTCGAGGCCACCGAGGAGCAGATCAAGGCCGCAAAGGACAGCAAGGTCGCCCTCGGCGGCGAGGCCGAGACCCCCGAGCAGATCAAGCGCCGCCGCGCCGAGCAAACCGTCCCGCTCGAAAGCGAGGAGGGCGGCATGTCCCGCCTCCTCAAAGCCAAGCAGCGCGCACGAGATGAGCTGCGGGACGAAACCTGAGTGGGTGAGTGGGTGAAGCACAGATGCAAAGAGAAGCACGCAAAGAGACCGGCGGTGACGCAGAGAGCGGAAGTGTGAGCACGGAGACCGTTTCTAGCTCGATAACAACACGGCGACGCCGGCATTCCGAGCCCGGAGGGCTCGTCGTGAATAGCCGGGGGTGGAGCCGCGCAGCGGCGACACCCCCGGGAGAGCACGCCGCACCGCGCCCGGACCCCGGAGGGGTCCTCCTGACCTGACCACGCCGGCACGCATCCCGAGAGGAGCTTTGGATATGGCAGCGAATCCCCAGCACGAGCACACCCCCGCGGAAGTCAAGGCCAAGTGCGAGGCCTTCCGCGCCACCTACAACCAGCTCAAGGCCGAGATCGGCAAGGTCATCGTCGGCCACGGCGACGTCGTGGACGGCGTGCTCACCGCCCTCTTCGCCGGCGGCAACGTGCTCCTCGAGGGCGTGCCCGGGCTGGGCAAGACGCTCCTGGTGCGCACGCTCGCCCAGACGCTGCACCTGCCCTTCAGCCGCATCCAGTTCACGCCCGACCTCATGCCCGCCGACGTGATCGGCACCAACATCGTCACCGAGGACCCCGACACCGGGCGACGCCAGTTCGAATTCCAGCAGGGGCCGATCTTCGCGCAGGTCGTGCTCGCCGACGAGATCAACCGCGCCACGCCCAAGACCCAGTCGGCGCTGCTCGAGGCCATGCAGGAGCGCTCCGTCACCGTCGGCGGCGAGACCTACAAGCTCCAGCTCCCCTTCCTCGTGCTCGCCACGCAGAACCCCATCGAGCAGGAGGGCACCTACCCGCTCCCCGAGGCCCAGCTCGACCGCTTCATCTTCAAGATCAACGTCGGCTACTCCCAGCTCGACGACCTCATGACCATCCTCGACCGCACCACCGGCCAGGACGTCCCCGAGCCGCAGCGCATCCTCGACGGGCCGAAGATCCTCGAGGCCCAGCAGCTCATCCGCGGCGTGGTGATCGCCCCGCACGTGAAGGAGTACGCCTCCCGTCTCGTGCTCGCGACGCACCCCGAGGGCCGCTACGCCGCGGGAGGCGAGGGCGGGCCGACCAACCGCTACATCCGCTGCGGCGCCAGCCCCCGCGCGGCCCAGGCGCTCATCCTCGGCAGCAAGGTCCGCGCCGTCACCGACGGGCGCTATCACGTCAGCTACGCCGACATCAAGTCGATCGCCCACCAGTCGCTCCGCCACCGCCTCATCCTCAACTTCGAGGCCGAGGCCGACCGCGTCAGCCCCGACTCCATCATCGACCAGATCCTCGACCTCACCCCCACCGAGCCCGTCGGCGTCCCGATGGCGGTGGCCGCGAAGTCGTGAGACGCACACATCCTCGCCGGGCCGCGAGGGCCATCGGAGAAATGCGATGAGGTCTGTTCTCACTGCCACGATCATGATCGGCGCCCTGGCCGCATGCCAGTCGCATCCCCGCGTGGCCGCGGACGAGGCGGCGGTCACGAACGAGCAGCTCGTCGGCGAATGGCTGGGTCCCAGCGGCCAGCGCATCGTCGTCGAGGATCGCCGCGGCCCGCGGTACGAGGTCACCATCATCCCGGCGGAGGGCGAGCGGCGCTCGCTTGACGCGAGGCTCACCGAGATCTCAGGGAGCCAGTTCATCGAGGTGAGCGTGAACGAACCCGGCGACAACGAGCTGCCCGCCTACCACTACGGGCTCATCGAGGTGGACGGACAGACGCTTTCGCACAGGGCGCTCGACCCGGAGTGGCTCGAGCGCTACAGCACCGGACCCGGAGCCGGGCGCACCTTTATCACTTCGACGGACTCCGGCCGCACAGTCATCGGGTGCGCGACGCCCGATGACATGCGGGCGATGCTCGCCGCGGCCCTCGCGGATCCCGTCGCGCTGCGTCCGGCCGAGTCCTTCATCCGCTTTGTCGACTGACCTTCCGCAGCGGAACACGCCCCATGTGCCCGAAGCAACCTATCGCGAAAGCGGCCCCGGCAAGCACCACAGCGCGGGTCGGCGCATTCGCGCTGCTCGGCGCGAGCGCGTGCCTCACCGGCTGCCGCTCGTACCCGCTCCACTCGCTGCTCACCGACGACGTGCTCCACGCCCGGCTCTCCGAGAGCTTCGTCGCCGGCATGGACTACGACGATGTGAACGCCTCGCTGACAGAGCTGCGCGTCCCCTCGACGTACCGGTACACCTACGCCGATGCGCCGCCCCGCGACATGCTCGTGCGTCTCTTCCCCCCAGGGGGATTCTGGCTGGACCGGGACAGCCAGCACATCCGCTGGGTCGATCTCACGTTCGAGTTCGACGGGTCCGGCTCACTGACGGGCCTCTGGACCTCCCGCGGCGGGGCGCGGTACATCGACGGCTGGCCGATCACGATCACACCCTCCCCCTTCATCGGGTCGCGCCGCTACTACCCCGCGCCGCCACCGCCGCCTGTCACCCCTCCGAGAGAAAGGGAGGTCCCGCTCTCGGGATCCTGAACCATGCTCCGCACCGAGAACCCAAAGCGCCCCGCCTCGCTCGAAGAGCTGCTCGACAGCCGCCTCATCGCGCGCGTCAGCCAGCTCGATATCACCAGCAAGAAGATCTTCGCCGGAAAGC
>CAYTAH010000034.1:0-50081 GCA_964435785.1 uncultured Phycisphaeraceae bacterium
CCGGCAGCCGCCGATGCATCAGCTCCATCGCCACCGTCATCGGCGCCGTCGCCGTGAGCCCCGCGATCATCCCCGTCGTCGCCGTCGACATGCCGCTCCTCCAGCGGGGCGCCTGCGGGCGCCCACACCGGGAGTACGCAGGCGCCCGGGAAGCGTGCGATGCCGGGTGCCGCGGTGACCCGCCCTGAGCGCGGATTCACGCACGGATTCATGAAAGCAGGGGCGATGAACGCGGCGGCTTGGGGCGTCGCATGGGATCGCGGATGGAGCCGGGATCGGGCGGCCATTGGTCACGGGCTGCCGCCGCGCCGCGGGAAACCGGCCATTGCCTCAAGATCATCAGCGAGCGCACCGACGCCCGCCCGCGCCCGACGCTCGGCAAGCCCCGCTGAAACGAGGCGCCATTCACCATCCCGGTCCGCTACCTGAAGATCGACGATCCGCCACTCGGGCCCGTGCGGGCAGAGCACGCAGCGGATCTCCCTCGACTCGCCGCTCGAGGGATCAGCCATACTAAAGGCGACGATCGCCGCCTGGTCGTTCTTGCTTATCATCGACGGCTGCCCGTACTCCGTGCGTCGGAGTTCGGAGATCTCGTACGCGTCGCCGTGCGGCATGAGGATCTGCGAGAGCGCGGCGCTGGCGCGGAGGAGTTGTCCGGTTGAAAGGGCGGCCACAGCGTCGGCGCCGAAGGACCGGCGTAGCGCCTCGGAAACGTCGAAGCAGTCGTCGAAGGCAGTCTCCACGCGCCCGGCAGCGATTCGTCGGACGAAGCCGGAAACCACGGCGAGCGGGTCGTCGGTGGCAATCGGCTCGAGCGGGCTGTCGTCGGGTGTGAACGGGGGCTCTGGTGCGGTCATCCAGTGCTGCGCGAAGCGCGGAAGCGGGACGCCGGCCGACTCGAAAGCCTCGCGGATCGGGCGGATGAGCGACTCGCCACCGATTGTGGCGTCCACGAAGCGCGGACCGGCGGGTGTCGAGGTGAGGAGAATGTGCTCGCTGACGCGGCGCCCGGCGGGAGACGCGACGGCGTACCTGATCACGGTGTACTTGCCGGAGCGCTGCGCAGACGCACCGACCACCTCCCCGTCGCTGAGTGTCATGCCATCCAAGGCGTGCTTAAGACGCTCCTCCAGCACGAGCCCGATGTACTCGCGATCCTCCTCCGCCAACATTGTCCAGGCCTTGCCGAATGCGAACTCAGCGGCGTCGGCCATCGAGAACCAGCTGGCCAGCGCGGCCGTGTCGCTCTTTCGAGAACGGAAGAAGGTTGCGATCTCTGCCGGCTCGGTCGCTCCGGGCTTCCCGAGATCGCGTGGTCCAGGCGGGGTCGCTGCTGTCGCATCGTCCGAGCGGCCATCTCGCCCTGGTGGCGTATTGCCAAGCGCCCAATCCGCGACGGACAGTCGCGAAGACTTCTGATCCCGTTGGACCAGCGCGCGCAGGCCAATCCCGCTCAACGCAATATCGGCCAGCGCTATCCGACCATCCGGGAGCGGGCGCACGATTAAGTCTCCCCGATGGCCGTCGTTGCTCGCGGGGTCGTAGAGCACGTACGTGAGTCGGACATCGCCGTGCTCCCACGCTCGCGTCTCGGTGGACGTACCGGTGAGCACGCCGTCGCGATGCATACGCAGCAACGCCGGCTCGGACAGCCGCTCGATCAGCAGATTCTGGAACTTCGCCTCCACCTCGCGGCGAGTTTCGGGGCGCATACCCCGGAGTTGCTCCCCGAAGGCCCACTCCGCGGCGCCCGAGGCGTCGTACTCCCGATCGACGAATGTCCGGACTTCCCCGGCCGACAACGCGACGAGCAGGCGGTCGAGCAGTCGGACCGGAGAGTCCTCGGCTGGGCCGGTTGGACGGAACTCGGGGCTCCGGCCCAGATCGAACTCGCGGATTGTGTGTTCTTCGTGGTTGTACGCCCAAAGCCTCGTGCCCTCGGCATTCGGGATCGCGGCCGTCGCTACGAATCCCAGGTTGCCCACGGATTCGGCGTTCGACGTGTCATAGACAGCGTTCCTTCCGAACGCGAAACTGGGAGTGGCCGCGAGGATCGGCTCAGGGAAGACCAGTACGTCCGAAGCTCGAGCTCCGCCGCTGCGCTGCAGGTCAATGGGATAGGTGAGATCGAATCGGCAGCGACCCGTGAACAGGGTGCGAGCGTCCGTCGCAAGGGTGATTCCCCCACCTCGTTCGACTGGCCCGGGCGGGAGAATGAGCGAGATGGGTGCTACCACGCGGTTCCCGACCCAGATTTCGTTCAACCCCGGGCTGGACAGATAGTTGATGTGCCAGAACCGCGATCGGTCCGCATCGAACACGAGATCACCCTCGTGCACGGATACGGCTGCACTGCGCAGCCTCGGCGGGGTGTCCCAGTCCATCACGTTGATCGTGGAGGACTGATCCTTTCCGAGTATCGCGAATCGAGTGCCCGAGATTGCCTCGATGCGGTATGCGATCAGGCCGTCGTTCTCCTCGACGGGCTGCGTCTGCCATCGCATGGTGGCAATGTCGAATCGATGGACCGCGTGTGGCCGCGGCACATCTCGAACAGCGGGGCGACTTCCGCCCCAATCTGCGACGTAGAGCACAGAGCCGTCCGGCGAGGTGTCCATGTCGGTCAAACGCGAGTCGGACCGGAGGATGGACCGCTCGGAGCCATCTCGCAGCCTGAGGATGACGGCGGCGAGCGGCGTGCGCACCACCAACAGATCACTGCCGAGGAGCGCCAACTCCTGAATCTCGCCGTCTGGGGCCGGGATCGACCGGACCTCCACCGGCTGGGCCCGGACGAGCCCAACCATCGTGCCGTGCATCGCGACGCAGGCGATCCCAATTGCAGAGCGGACGAGGGAGCGTGGCATCGTTCGACTCCACATCCCGCCGGGTGGCATGAACCTCATGGTGAGTCTCACCCGCACTGCAGAATCCCCCATCCGTTCGAGAAGTCCGCGGCCGCGAGGTCCTCGCGCCGGATCCAGAAGTAGAGCACGCCCATGTCGCCCCACATCCACCCCGGCGCATCGTCGGTGTCGAGCTGAAGGAGGAGCGTCCAGTCCGCGGCCCCGGGCTCGAGCGTCTGGGCGACTTCCTGCTCGACCTCCGACAGCTCGCTCCCGCAGTTGAAGCCGTTGGAGGCGAGCTGGCACTCCAGCTCCATCGGGTTCTGCACGACGTACGCGTGCCCGAGCAGGTGGTGTATGGGCGATTCATCGCCTTGGCCTCGGCCGACGGTCTCGGCGTACAGCTCCATGATCTCCTCGCCGTCGTCGCGCTGCACCGCGGCATCGCTCAGCTCCGGGTAGGTGGTCACGACCTCGAACGCGACGCGGCAGGGCTGGAAGGGCTCGTCCAGGTCGGGGTCGTACTCGGCGGCGAAGGCGCCCTTCGGCGCCGCGGTGCGGACGAGCCCGTCACCGGTCGGCGAGTAGAGCACCTGCCAGCAGCCCCGGTCGTGGGGGTCGAAACCCCAGCGCTCCTCCCAAACGAGATAGAAGAAGGAGAGCAGCCCCTCCCGTGGGAGGCGCGGCTCGCCGCCGGGGTGCGGCACGGCCGCGAGATCGATCTGGGCGAGGAAGGCGAGCGGACGCCCGTCCTTCGCCGGCCACGCGGCGCCCCGCGGCAGGTCGGGCAGGCCGCCGAGCTTGGAGTCGCCGAGCGGGATGTCGTCGTCGTCGCACTGCTCGCGGATGAGCGCGACGCCGGGTCGCGAGCGGGCGATGAGGTCGTCGGCGACGTCGGCGAAGCCGGCCTCGACGAAGCGCTCGCGGAGGGAGTCGGGCGTGATGTATGCCATTGGTGGTTCCCCTGTTTGGAAGTGGCGAGGCGAGGGGACCCAAGATAGCGTAATGCGGCGTGGTGCTCGCGGCCTCTACGAGCCCCGAGCGCAAGCTCGGGACGTCGGTTCCCCTCGGCTCTGCGGAGGGGGCGCGTCCGAGATTTGACTCTCGAACTCCAGTTCGCCGCAACCCATCGCCACCGTGTGCGTATACGGCGCGATGGACCGCATTTGAGCCGCAAGGATTCACCGTCGGCTCGTGCGGCCCGAGGGTCGAATGGCCTGTCGGACACCCATCGTGTGGTGCGGGCGGCCCCCCATTCGTCTCGAGGAGCCGTGGCATCTCGTCACCGGGATCCGCGCCGTTGCGGGCTCCCCTCCGCCGGGCTCGTCGACGAGCATGGGGAGGAGGATGCCATGACGAAGCGACTCATGCACGCGGCGGGGACGTCGCTGTCGGTCTGCGCGGGCGCGCTCGGCCAGGCCCAGCCGCAGCTTCTCGGGAACGCCGTCGAGGTGATCCCGCTGAGGATCGCTCCAGCGGTCTCCGACGGGAGCGGCTTCTATCTGGTAGGGGACTGGATCGATTATGACGGCGGGCTGGGCCCGTCGTCGGTCGTGTTCGACTGCTACGGCGACGCCGACTGAGACGGCGTCCCCGACGATGCCGGCGCGTGCGGATTGGGGTCTGATCGTTGGTATCTCGGCACCGGCTACTGCACCGGCCTGACAACCAACGACATGACGCTCGACTGGTCCGTCGACCTGCTCCGGGTCGACCTCGCGTGGTACTGGAGCTGCCTCGCACCGCCGGGCGGCGGAGAGGTTGAGGACTGCGAGGTCCTCGTGCTCACGCAGGAGTCGATCCCCTGCGATGCCGACAGCTTCGACTACAGCGGGTGGCTGATCGATTTCGGCACGTTGAGTTGCAACAGCGGTGGCTACTACTACGCCAACGTGGATATCAGCGGCGACGGGCCCGCCTGGCCGGCCCCTCCGACGGGCGTCGGCTCCTACATCATCGCCTTCCTCACCGGCGATGGCGCAGCGCTCGCGACGTGTGCTCAACCGATGCTCTGGGGGACGGGCGACGCCCGCGGCGAACCGAATGCTCCCGGCACGCAGGGGCCGAGCCAGCTCGACGACGACTCCCCGCTCGACGGGTATCACAGCGTCACGACCGAGTGCTACACGTATTCGTTCGGCGTCTGCCCCGACCCACTGGGCGCCATGGCGCAGTTCTGGGGCGAGCTGCAGTGCTGCGGCTGCGACTACGCGGACTGCGACGGCAACGGCGTGGTCGACACCCGCGACTTCTCCTGCTATCTCAACCTGTGGGCAGCGAACGAACCGCCCGCCGACTGCGACAGCAACGGCGTGGTCGACACCCGCGACTTCACCTGCTTCCTGAACATCTGGGTCAACTGTCGATGAGGGCGGGGCGCACGCGGGCGGACGCGTAGTAGCCGAGCAGTGACAGGATCAGGAGCGCGAGGCTGCACCGGCGGAGCGTGCGGGGGGACATGGAGGCGGCCATGGCGGCAGGGTATTGCTTTCTTTGCCCCGGGGGCGATGAAGAAGCTGGTGCGACCAGGGATCAGGCCCAGGTGTTGACCGGGCCGTCGCCCTTGTCGGGGCGCGGCTCGCCCGGCGCGTGGTGATCCTCGCGCCAGCTCTCGGGGTACTTGGGGTCGTCGATCTGGAGCGCCGCTTTGGTGGGGAAGAGCGGGCGGAAGGTGTCGCACATCACGGCGAGCTCGTCGGTGTAGGTCTTGCCGAGGCTCTTCTCGACCGTCCCCGGGTGCGGCCCGTGCGGGATGCCCTGGGGATGGAGGCTGATGGAGCCGGACTCGATGCCGCGGCGGGCCTTGTAGTTGCCCTCGACGTAGTAGAGGACCTCGTCGGAGTCGATGTTGGAGTGGTTGTAGGGGATGGGGATGGCCTCGGGGTGGAAGTCGAGCACGCGGGGGCAGAAGGAGCAGATGACGAAGTTGTGGCCCTCGAAGGTCTGGTGGATCGGCGGCGGCATGTGCAGCTTGCCCACGATCGGCGCGAAGTCGTCGATGTTGAAGCAGTAGGGGTAGTAGCACCCGTCCCAGCCGACGACGTCGAGCGGGTGGTAGCTGTAGATGTAGGAGTGCACGCAATCGCGCGCCTTGATGCGGACCTCGAAGTCCCCCCGCTCGTCGTAGGTCAGCGGGAGCTGCGGGATGCGCAGGTCGCGCTCGCAGTAGGGCGAGTGCTCGAGGAACTGCGCCGTCTGCTTGGAGATGTAGCGCGGGGGCGGGCCGATGTGGGAGTGGTTCGCCGTCTCGAAGGCGACGAACTTGCCGAGGGGCATGTCCTTCTGCGAGACGCCCTCGGGCCGGTCCTGGTCGCGCAGCTCGTTGAACTCGAGCCGGTAGATGGTGCCCTTGGGGATGACGATGTAGTCCTTGGGGCGGAACTTGAGCGTGCCGAACATCGAGTGGAGCGTGCCCGACCCGTAGTGCACGAACAGGCACTCGTCGCCCTGCCCGTTCTTGAAGTGGTAGTCCATCTGCTTGGCGGGGATGCAGATGGCCATCTCGACGTCCGCGTTGCCGAGCACGATCACCCGCCCGTCCACCGGGTCCCCGTGCGGCCTCATCGGCGCGGTCTTCATGTGGCGCATCCGCATGATCTCGCGCTCGACGTACTCGGGCCTGGTCTCGTAGAGCTTCTTCCACCCCGTCACCTGCGTCGGCGGGTGGATGTGGTAGAGGGTGCTGGTCGGGCCCACGAACCCCTCGGTCCCGAAGAGCTCCTCGGAGTAGAGGGCCCCGTCGGGCCGGCGGAATTGGACGTGGCGCTTCTGGGGGATCTCGCCGAGCCTGGTGTAGTACGGCATCTCCTGCAATCCTCGTTCTTCCCCTCGCCGCGCGGGCGGGGGAGGGCGTTGACGGGCATTGTAGGGGCGGCGGCCGCGCCCGCTCCCCGCCGGCGCGGAGGGGGTCGATGTCGCGGGCGCGCTACTCCGCGGGGGGGCGCGTCGCGCCCGGGCGCGCCGCGGCGCGGTGCTGGTCGGCCGCCGCGCCGGCATCGGCGATGAGGCGCTCGAGGGCCGCCCCGAGCGCCGCCTTGACCTCGTCCATGGCCGGGCAGCGATCGCCGAGCAGCCGCCTGAGGCTCGTGACGGGCCGCCCCGCGAGCCCGCACGGGACGATGAGCCTGAAGTGGTCGAGGTCGGGGTCGATGTTGAGGGCGAGGCCGTGCATGGAGACCCACCTGCGCACGCGCACCCCCATGGCCGCGACCTTGGCCGGCACGCCGTCGTCGTCGGCCCAGACCCCGGTGGCGCCGGCGTCTCGCCGTCCCTCGACGCCGAAGATTGCGCACGCGTCGATGACGGCCTGCTCGAGCAGGCGCATGTGCTGGTGGAGGTTGAGCATGAGGGCGTTGAGGTCGAGGATGGGGTAGGCGACCAGCTGGCCCGGGCCGTGGTAGGTGATGTCGCCGCCACGGTCGGTGCGCTCGAGGGCGACGCCCGCCCGGGCCAGCGTCTCGGGCGTGGCGAGGAGGTTCGCCTCGGACCCCTTGCGCGCCGAGACCGTGATGACCGGCTCGTGCTCGACGAGGAGCACCCTGCCCCACTCCGGCGCCCCTGCAGCCCGGGCGGCGAGGACCTCCTCCAGGTGGAGACACTGGAGGTTGTACGCCTCGCGATAGCGCATCCTGCCCAGGTCGACGTGCCGGAGGCCGCTCACGGGGCATCCTATTCGTTCCGAATCGGCACGCCGCTACCATCCTCCTCCCATGGCCAGCGTCCACCCCACCGCGATCGTCCCCCCCGAGGCCGTCCTCGGCGAGGGTGTCGAGATCGGGCCGCACTGCGTGCTCAGCGGCGCGGTCACCCTCGGCGCCCGCGTGCGTCTGCTCGCGAACGTCTTCCTCCAGGGTCCCGTCACGATCGGGGAAGGGACGATCCTCTACCCCGGCGCGTGCATCGGCTTCGAGCCGCAGGACTTCAAGTTCAAGCCGGGCGCGGCGACGGCGGGGGTCACCATCGGCGCCGACTGCCTCATCCGCGAGCACGTGACCATCCACGCGGCGAGCAACCACCACACGCCGACCCGGCTCGGCGACAACTGCTTCATGATGGCCTACACCCACCTCGGGCACGACTGCCAAGTGGGCAACCGGGTGATCATGGTGAACTACTCGGGGCTGAGCGGGCACTGCGAGGTTGCGGACAGCGCCACGCTCTCGGGCCACGTGGGCGCGCACCAGTTCGTGCGGATCGGGCGGCTTGCGTTCCTGTCCGGGGGCACGAGCGTGGGGATGGACGTGCCCCCCTTCTGCATGGTGCCCGAGCGGAACCGGCTGGGCGGGCTCAACCTGGTCGGGATGCGCCGGGCCGGCATGGGGCGCGAGGAGATCACCGAGGTGCGCCGGGCGTTCCGCGACCTGTTCCGCCGGCCCACCCCGAAGAACGAGATGCTGGCCGAGCTCGACGCCCGCGCCAAGGCCTGCCCCGCGGTGGCGGAGATTGCGGAGTTCGTGCGCGGGACCAAGCGGGGGATCTGCCCGGGGATGGGCCGGCCCCCGCGCGTGCTGACGACGTGGCTGCAGCGCCGGCGTCGGGGGGAGATCGCGGAGTTTGAGGATGAGGAGGCGGGGCTGTAGGCTGGAGGGCGAGCCACGGATGGATCGTCACGACCCCCTCAGCCAGGCCCCCTCGACGGCGCGCGTGCGGGTGCTCGCGAGCGGATCTGCGGGCAACTGCACGATCGTGCGCGCGGGGCGGGCCACGATCCTGATCGATGCCGGCCTCAGCCCCCGGCGCACGCGCCGCCACCTGGGTGAGTCGGGGCTCGATCTCGGGGACGTCGACGCGCTGATCCTGACGCACCTCGACAGCGACCACTTCCACCCGGGCTGGGCGGGGGCCCTGCCGGGCCGGGTGCGCGTCTACGTGCATGCCTCGCACGAGCGTGCCGCGCACGCGCGCGGCGTGCCTCGCGAGAGCCGGCGGCCCTTCGAGCACCGGCTGGAGCCGGCCGAGGGCGTGCGCGTGGAGGCGCTGCTCACCGACCACGACGCGCTGGGCACGGCCGCATTCCGCTTCCGGTTCGAGTGCGGCGGGGAGATGGGGTTCGCGACCGACCTGGGGCGCAGCAGCGATCGGCTGGTCGAGCACCTCCGGGGCGTGGACGTGCTGGCGATCGAGAGCAACTACTGTCCGCGGATGCAGGCGGACTCGGACCGGCCGTGGTTCCTCAAGCGGCGCGTCATGGGCGGACGGGGGCACCTGTCCAACCAGGAGTGCGCGAGCCTGGTCTCCGAGGTGGCGCCCCGTGCGCACGTCATCCTGCTGCACCTCTCCCGCCAGTGCAACGATCCGCGGCTCGTCGCCCGCCTCCACGAACGGCGGGGCTACGGCGTGACGATCACGAGCCAGCACGAGCCCACGGCCTGGATCGAGGTCTCCCGCGCGGTCGACGCCGGCGGTCCGGCCCCGAGGACGCCGCTGATCTTCGCCTCGCTGTTCGGCCATCTCGAGCCCTCGCCGGCGCGGGGGGGCGGGCGTTGAGCCGCGTCCGCAACGTGCTCAACGCCGTCTTCAGGGGGCACCGCACGCTCGTCGTGGACGACGTGCGCTATCGCGAGCGCAGCACCGAGCCTCTGCACCGGGCCCTCTCGGCGCGCGGGAGCGGCCACAAGGACTACGACGTGCTCTTCGCCGATCAGGCGCCGATGCGGATCCGGTGCACGGTGCAGCGGCTGTACGCGGACATCGTCGGGCCCCAGGTCCTCGCGCCGTACCGGCTCGGCGACCCCATCGTGCGCCCGGGCATGCGCGTCCTTGATGTTCGTTGCGGCACGGGGGCCGGCGCGGCGCACCTGGCGGCGCGGGTGGGGCCCTCGGGCGCGATCGTGGCCCTCGACCCGGATCACGAGTCGGTGCGGTACGCGCGTCGGCGGTATCGGGCCGCGAACGTCTCGTTCGAGATCGGCGGGGTCGAGTCGCTCTCGGGCGAGCTCGACGGATCGTTCGACGCGATCGTGGCGGTGGACTGGGTGCGTCCCTCGACCGACGCGCCGCGGGACTTGGGCGCCCTGTGGAGGGCGCTGGCGCCGGGCGGCCCGATGCTGCTCGTGCAGCCGCTCCCCGGGGCGGGCAGGTTCGGGGGCGAGGCGGGGCAGTCGCCCTCGGGCCCGTGCCGGCTGGTCAGCGCGGAGCTTCGGAACCTGCTGGTGGACCTGTCGCCCCGCCCCGGCATCGAGCCGGCGGAGACGCATGAATTCGGCGCGATCATCGCCCGCAAGCCTCTCCCGCCGGTGGAAGCGGCCGCGCCCCCGCCCGGGGGCACCTACCCTCCGATGCGATGAGAGACCGCGAACCGACACCCCCTGGGCAGGAATCCGCCCGCTTTCTGACCGCGGCCGCCGGCGTGGCGGACGGCGAGGACCACGCGGCCGAGGCCGAGGCGCTGGCCGTCGAGCTGGCCCGGCTCTTCCACGACGACAAGTGCACGCAGGTGACTGTCCTGGATGTGCGCGGCCTGAGTCCGGTCACGAACTACCTTGTCATCGGGACGGGGACGTCGGAGCGGCAGATGCGCTCGGTGCTCGACCACGCCGTGGAGCTGGCCGAGTCCAAGGGGCTCGAGCCCTACCGGGTCACCAGGGATCCGGGGGCTCACTGGCTCATCGCGGACTTCATCGACGTCGTCGCGCATCTCTTCGAGCCCAACACCCGCTCCCACTACGATCTGGAGATGCTCTGGGGCGACGCGCGGGAGGTCCGGTGGGCGCGCCCGGGACAGCCGCGCTCCGAAACCTGAGGCGACGAACCGGGCGCGATCACCATGAGCCCTGCCGCACACGACCCACGCTCGGTGCACGTCGATCTCGGGGACCGCTCGTATGACGTGCGCATCGGCAGCCGCCTCCTCGAAGGGCTGGGGACGAACGTGGCGCGGGTGCTCGGGCGCACCCCCGGGCGCGCGTTTGTGATCGCCGACGCCAACGTGGGGGTCCATGCGGACCGAGCCGTCGCATCGATGCGCGATCACGACATCGCCGTCAGCACCGTGTCGATCGTGGCGAGCGAGCGGCACAAGTCGCTCGAGACGCTCGGCCGGGTGCTCGGGGCGATGGCCGAAGTTCGCCTGGAGCGCGGCGACGTGGTCGTCGGCGTCGGCGGCGGGATCACGGGCGATCTCGCGGGGTTCGCGGCCGCGTGCTACCGGCGCGGGACACCCATCGTGCAGTGCCCCACGACCCTGCTGGCCATGGTGGACGCCTCGGTCGGCGGGAAGACGGGCGTCAACCTTGAGGCCGCGGGGGTGCTCCAGAAGAACATGGTCGGCGCGTTCCACCAGCCCATCCTGGTGGTGGCGGACCTCCCGACGCTGGGCACGCTGCCCGAGCGGGAGTTCCGCTCGGGGCTGGCCGAGTGCGTCAAGCACGGTCTGCTCGGCGGATGCACCGGCGACCCTCGGCATCTCGACTGGATCGTCGCCTCGCTCGACGCCCTGCTGGCGAGGGATTCGGAGCGGCTCGCCGAGCTGGTCGAGCGGTCGGTCGCCGTGAAGGCGGCGATCGTCGCGGGCGACGAACTCGAGCTGCTCGCCGAGACGCCGGGGCGGCCATCCCGGGCGCTGCTGAACCTCGGCCACACCTTCGCGCACGCCATCGAGACGCTGCCGGGCCTCTCGCCCACGGGCCGCTCGGCGGATGCGCCGCTGCTTCACGGCGAGGCCGTGTCGCTGGGGCTGGTCGCGGCTGCGGCGACCTCGGCGGAGATCGGGCTCTGCCCGACGGGGCTGCTGGACGAAATCGCGTCGGTCCTCGGGCGCTGCGGGCTTCCCGTGAACGTGAGCGGTCTTCCGGATGTTGCTCGCCTGATCTCGCTCATGGGCGCCGACAAGAAGGTCGCCGACGGACGGCTGCGCCTCGTGCTTCCGGAGCCCGGGCGGACGGCGCGGCTCGTCGGCGGCGTCCCGACTGGCGCGATCGAGGTCGGGTGGCGGGCAATCGGCGCCGGGTGATCCACCGGCTCGCGATCTCCAAACCCTGGCCATTCAAGGCGCAAGCGATGCGGACCCGATAACGCGGGCGAGCTGCGCGTGTTTGTGACGGTGCCGCGCGGCTGATCCCTCGCCCACCCCCGACTCCCAGGGGCACACCGTGCGGACCGTCGCGATCGTGAATCAGAAGGGTGGCTGCGGCAAGACCACCACCGCGATCAATCTTGGCGCGAGCCTCGGTCGCGCGGGATTGCGCACGCTGCTGATCGACCTCGACCCCCAAGGACACTGCGCCGCGGGTCTGGGCGTGCCGGAGTGTCGGATCGAGCTGGACAGCTCTGACCTGCTGCAGTCCGCGGGGACACGGCCGCTGGAGCTGTCCAGGCTGCTGTGGCGGGCCTCGCGGAACCTCGATCTGATTCCCAGCCGCATCCGGCTCGCGGGGCTGGAAGCCCCCTCGTCGGCGTTCGCGCGGCTCGATGAACGGGAGCGGGCGCTTGCCCGGTCGCTCGCCCGCCTGTCGGATCGCTTCGATGTGTGCCTGCTCGACTGCCCCCCGTCGATCGGGCTGCTGACGTTCAACGCGCTGGTGGCGGCCGACCTCGTGCTCGTGCCGGTCGAGACGGGGTACTTCTCTCTGCAGGGGGCCGCGCGGCAGCTCACGACGGTGCGGGCGATCGGCCGACGGCTGGGGACGGAGATCCGCTGCGCCGTGGTTCCCACGCTTCATGAGCCGGGGCTCGCCGTCGCCGAGGACCTGCTCAGGGAGCTCGAGCGGCGTTTCGGCAAGCGGCTGCTCCCCGTCACAATTCACCGCGACGCGGCCCTGCGCGAGGCGGCCTCGTTCGGTCTGCCCGTCTGCGAGCACGCGCCCGGCTCGCAGGGGGCGCGGGACTACGCGGCGCTCGCCTCGTTGCTGATCGAGTCGGAGCACCTCCTGACGGTGGCGCCGGACGAGGACTGGCAGGACATCGACGCGCTCGATCCCTCGCCGATCAGCCGGCCGGCACGCGCGGACCAGCCCGGCCCGCTGCACCCGGGTGCCCGGTCGTGCGACCCCATCGGGCCCGTGGAGCCGGCCCGGGTGTGCGTGCATGCGCCCTCGTTCGGCGAGATCGTGGTGACCTACTCGAGCGGGGAGCTTTGCACGGGCCTCGCCCGCCGCCTCGGCGATGAGCCGGCGAAGCCGGGCGCGGGGCGGGCTTCGCGGGTGGAGGACATCGCGCGGCGGGCGGCGTCGCTCCGCGCGCCGCTCGAGCCGGGCGCGCCGCCGGTGGCGGCAGCGGCGGCGAAGCGCGTCCTGGGCGCGCAGCTGGGAGCTGCCGGCGTCGTCTTCACCCAGCCGGGGGCGCTGGGCAAGTGCGTCGCCGTCGCGGGCGACTTCTCCGCGTGGCAGCCCCTGCCGATGACGCACAACGCCGAGTCGAACGTGCACGAGCTGACCATCCGCCTCTCGGCGGGGCGGCACGAGTATCGGCTGGTCGTCGACGGTCACTGGATCGCGGACCCCTACAACACGGAGTGGGTCCTCAACGAGTTCGGCGAGCCGCACAGTATCATCGAGGTGCCGGCGAGCGAGGCCCCGTCGCGGGAGTGCGACGCGAGGTGCGGCGCCGACTAGGCGCGGCACGGGCGATGGAGTGCCCCATGGACAGGATCCCGCACGAGACGCCGGGAGGCAACGGATCACACACCCGCCCCGGGATCGCCAACGGGCGACGCCCGCTGCCTCTCCCGACCGACGCGGAGCTGGACGGGCTGGCCGATCTCTTTCTCGGCCCGCGCGCCGACGGGCGTCCCGCGGCGCGTCCGGCCGAGGTGGGCTCGTCGAACTCCGCTCGGCCGTCGCCGGCCCTCGAGGGCCTCGTGCTGGGGCACCTCCCGGTCTTCGCGGCGGCGTGGCCTGCGCAATACGCCCGTCAGAGGGCCGAGGAGTCGGGGCATCCGGTCGCCATCGTGCGCCTCGCGTCGGGGACGCTCACGGTGGAGCTCATCGGGTGCGGGGACGCATCCGACGCAGCGCTGGACGACTGGGAGCGGGCCCTCGGCTGCGCGGTCGCCTCCGCCCCGCTTCTGCTCCTCCGCGTGGACGAACCCGCGGAGGCGGAGCTGGCGTCGCTCGGCGGGTTGACAGCGCTTCGCCTGCTCACCGGCGCGGACGACGCCGCGGTCGTCGCGTGCTACCGCAAGCTCAAGGGTTTGGCGGCCTCGGCGGAGCTGGCCGGGGGCGCGTTGCCCCGGCTCGGGCTCGCCGTGCTCGGCGCGACCCCGGAGCGGGGCGCGGACGCCCACGGGCGCATCGTCCGTGCGGCCCGAGCGTTCCTCGAGGCCGATCTGGAGGCCCCGGTCGTCGTGGAGCGGATCGCGCCGACCGGCTCAACGCTTCTGTACCGCGGCAGCCCGGCGATCACGCTGGCCGATCTCGCGCTCGCGCTCGGCCGGGCGATGGCGCCGGAGGCTCGCGCCGCACGGGCGCCGGAGGCGCCGGAGGGTCCCTCGCCGGGCGCCGAGCGCCGGCCGGCCTCCGAGCCGCGCGCCCCGGGGGCGCCGGAGCACTCGGCCGGATCGCCCCCGGGCGAGAGCCCGATCGGGCTGGTCGGCGGCCTCACGCCGCTCGAGACTCGGTGCCCGCACGCCGATCGCGTCGAGCTCGGCGCCGATGCCGCGGGCCGGCTGCATCTCGTCGCGGCGCTGCTGGAGGAACATCCGGCCTTGTCCTCGCGCCGGTCGCTGCGAGACCTGCTGCGCGCGGCGGCGTGGGCCCGCGAGAACGCGCGCCTGCTGGCGAAGGCCGAGCCCTCGCTCTCGGACATTCGGGGAGAGCCGCTGCTGCACCTGGTGACCGACCGGGCTGACGCGGCCAGGGCGCTGCTCTCCACGCCGGTGCGCGTGCACCTGGCGGTTCGGGCGCGTGCCGCGGCGCTGGGGATGGTCGCGGTCAGTCTTGAAGAGTGAGAGCCCCCGCCGGGCCGGTCAGGCCGATTCCTTGCGGGAGATGCGGATGTCGCCGAGGCGGCCCCGCTGCTGCACGGCCTGCTCGTCGATGACGTACTCGATGCCGGAGTTGTCGTGCTCGGGCAGCTCGTAGAGCAGCTCGAGCATCATCTCCTCCATGACTGCGCGGAGCGCGCGGGCGCCCGTGTCGCGCTTGGCCGCGCGACGGGCGATGGCGCGGAGCGCCCCCTCGGTGAAGGTGAGCTTGGCATCCTCGAGCGCGAAGAGGTGCTGGTACTGCTTGACGAGCGCGTTGCGCGGCTCGGTGAGCACCTGGACCATGGCCTCGGTCGAGAGCGACTCGAGAGGGGCGACGATGGGGAGCCGCCCGACAAGCTCCGGGATCATGCCGTACTCGACGATGTCCTGCGTGGTCACCTGCTGGAGGATCTCGTCCCGCGAGGCCGACTCGGTGAGGGGCCTGATCTCGCTGGACCGTCCGGCGGCGAAGCCGATCTTCGAGCGGCCGATGCGCCTGCGGATGATCTCCTCGAGGCCGACGAACGTCCCGCCGCAGATGAAGAGGATGTGCGACGTGTCGATCTGGATGTACTGCTGCTCGGGGTGCTTGCGCCCGCCCTGCGGGGGGACGTTGGCGACGGTGCCCTCGAGCATCTTGAGCAGCGACTGCTGCACGCCCTCGCCGGAGACGTCGCGGGTGATCGAGACGTTGTTCGAGGTCTTGCCGATCTTGTCGACCTCGTCGATGTAGATGATGCCCCGCTGGGCGGCCTCGACGTCGAAGTCCGCGGCCTGGAGCAGCTTGAGGAGGAGGTTCTCGACGTCCTCGCCCACGTACCCGGCCTCGGTCAGCGTGGTTGCGTCGCCGATGGCGAAGGGGACCTTGAGCAGTCGCGCCAGCGTGCGGGCGAGGAGCGTCTTGCCGCTCCCGGTCGGGCCGACGAGCAGGATGTTGCTCTTGTCGAGCTCGAGGTTGGAGGCCTCGTCGCTCTCGAGGTGGAGCAGGCGCTTGTAGTGCATGTGCACCGCGACGCTCAGCGTCCGCTTGGCGCGCTCCTGGCCGATGATGTACTGGTCGAGGAACTCCTTGATCTCGCGCGGCGCGGGGACGTCGCCCAGCGCCGTCGAGACGGAGTTCACCCGGCGCCGTTCCTGCCGGAAGATGTTCTGGCACAGATCGACGCAGTGGGCGCAGATGTAGACCTCGCTGGGCCCCTCGACCATCGGGCCGACCTCGCGGCTGGTCTTGCCACAGAAGGAGCAGGTCGTGACCTTCCGCCCGCGGAATCCGCCCTCGCCACCCTGCTCGCCGTCGGTCCGGTTTTTCGCCATGAGTCCCTCGCTCGGGTCCGGTAAAAGATCTCGCTTCCCGCGGGGAAGTATGCCAGTCTATCGGCCCGGATTCGCCGCGTCTCTACACTCAGCGGCGCGGCTCGGCGCCACCCTGGTCATCATCCCTCACGGGGCGCGGGAGCGGAGCGCCGGTGAGGTCGAAACCTGGCTTCGCCCGTCGCTCGCCATCGGCGCCGCCGGGCGTTCGCGGTCCGATAGGGTTTGCGGGCGGACGCTTCATCGTCTCGCCCGCGCGGGCCACCAGCGCCGCCTGGGCCGCCCGGTACTCCTCCTCGGGGATCTCCCCTCGATCCCGCATCCGACGCATCGTCTCGAGCATGCCCCCGGCGGCGGCGTCGTGGCCCGGCTGCTCGCCGAGGAGCCGCCTGCGCAGCACGAACACGCCGATGCCGACGCCGATGACGAGCACGATCATCACGCCGACCATCACGAGGTATTCGGTTAGGTCCTTCCCCTGCATCGCGGCTCCGCGCCCCGGGGATTCTACATGCCCGGGGTGATGCCGTTGCGGATGGGGGTGACGAGCGTGGGGAGCACGCGGCTCTCGACAAGCTCCTCTCCGTGGAGGACCAGCTCGTCGAAGTACTCGCCGAGGTGCTTGAGCTCGTCGATCGGCCCGTGGCGGCGCAGGGTCAGGTAGATGCTGATCGGCTCGTCGGCCCGCTCCCGCTTGCCGGCGCCCGGGCGCGTCTTGACCTCGAAGTAGGCCTGCCCGCCGCCGTCGAGGGCGAAGCCGAGCACGGGCTGGCAGTCGATGGGCTTGCCGTTCCCCAGGTCGAGCAGGCGGCCGAGCGGCGAACCCGCGAGGAGGGTGTCGGCGACGACCGCGTCGTGGTTGCCCCCGGCGGCGAGGTCGAAGCCGTAGAGGACCTCGACGAAATCGACGTCGAGGGGGCTGATGCTGAGGAAGTAGGGGCAGATCTCGAGGATCGCGCGGTGCAGGCGGTAGGCCTCGCCCACGCCCTCGGGGTTCACGACGCCCGCGCGCACGCTGCTCGAGCGCACGGCGACCCAGCGGTGCGGCGTGGCGCTCGCCGGCGATTCGAGCGCGAGCTCCTCCTTGTACTTGCGGAACTCCGTCATGCCGGGGTACTGCCGCCGGACGCGCTCGAACAGGGAGAGCACCGTGTCGCGGCTCTTGGGGAGCTCCAGCTTCAGGCCCAGCTTGAGGTTGACGTAGTAGTCCGTGCAGAACGCGCCGTAGCTGGTCATCGCCGTGCTCCTCCCTGACGCACGGCCAGAGTGTACCCGCGCGCTACGCCACGGTGTCGGGGCGGCGCATGGGCTGGAGCCGCCAGTAGGTCAGCGAGCGCCAGAGCCACTCGGCCGGGCCGAATCGGTAGCGCGAGAGCCACGCGACGCTCCACAGGATTTCCACAATCCAGATCCCCACGACCACGACCTCCTGGCCCAGCCGTCCGAGCTCGCCCGCCAGGCCGAGCCCCCACCCGTAGAAGACCAGCGAGCAGAGGACCGATTGCATCAGGTAGTTGGTGAAGGCCATCTGGCCCACCCTCGCCAGGCCGTGGGTCAGCGGGCGCAGCAGGCCCCGCTTGACGACCCAGAGCACGAGCCCGGCGTGCCCGAGCATGACCGGCACGGCGCCGAGCACGTTGCACCAGGCGCCCAGCGCGGCGAACCGCACCAGCTCGAAGCCGTGCGACTCGTTGTAGAGGATGCCCGCGACCACCATCGGCACGCCGAGCGCGTAGCCCGCCAGCGCCATGCGGAGGTAGAACCCCGCCGATCGCGCCCCCGTGAGCACGCCCGTCTTCATCAGCGCCGCGCCGAGCAGCATCATCGCCGTCGCCCGCCAGAAGATGTAGAACCAGATCGCGGTCGTCTGCATCATCAACGTCATCGCGGCCCTGTGCCCGAAGACCGCGAGCCAATCCCCCCGCAGCGTCAGGATCTGATCCTCCACCTCCGCCGGCGTCGGGGCCATGAACGCCCTGGTCCCCGCCCTCGCCGACTGGAGCCGCGCTTCGGGGATCTGGCGGCGCATCTGCTCGGCCGCCTCCGACTCGGAGAAGAGCACCCAGACGTTGAAACCCTGCCCGGCGACGAGCAGCATGTGGACGAGGAAGAACGCGGCGGCGACCACGAAGAGCCAGCGAGCAGGCAGGCGACGCACCCACCACAGCACGATCAGGCCGCACAGCGCGTAGCCGACAAGGATGTCGCCCTCCCAGATCCACCAGGCGTGGATCATGCCGATGACCAGCAGCCACCACATGCGGCGGATCCAGAGCCATCGGAGCCTCGCGACGTCCTCCGGTCCCCTCGCCTTGGCCGACCAGACGACGACGCCCGCCCCGAAGAGCATCGAGAACAGGCCCATCATCTTGAGGTCGAAGACGGTGTGCACGACCCAGTAGACCGCCCGGTTCGCGCCCTCGTGCTCGGTGAACACGGTCGGGTTCTGGTACGCCGCCATGGGCATGGCGAAGATCATCACGTTCATCGCCAGGATGCCGAGCAGCGCGAATCCCCTGAGCACGTCGAGCGACTCGATGCGCTGGGCCTGCGCGACGGGCGCCTCGGCTAGGCGGTCAGCCATCGGAGCACCCCCTCGACGTCCGACAGGTCCGGCACCACCCGGTCCGCGTGGACGAGATCGGCGGCCGAGAACTTGCCCGTCGCCACCGCGAGCACGCGGCAGCCGTGGGCGCGGGCGCAGGCGATGTCGTGCGGCGTGTCCCCGATCACCACCACCTCCTCGCCCCGCGCGGGCCTCCCCCACCGCTCGCGTACGCGCTCGAGGGCCACGCCCGGCAGGTGCTCCCGCGCCGGCGGCGTGTGGGGCGACTCATCGCCCCAGACGCGGACGGAGAACCCTTCGGGATCGATCCCCGCGGCTTGCAGCTTGAGCGAGCCGGTCTCGGCGAAGTTGCCCGTGAGGAGTCCCAGCGTGAGCCGGTCGCCGCACAGGCCCAGCGCCCTCAGCAACTCGGGAACGCCCGGGAGCGCCCTGGCGACCCCGCCCGGGCTGAGCCGGCGCACGAGGGCCTCGCGGTATACCCGCCGCATCGAGAGCATCGCCTCCGTCGTCGGCTCGATCCCGTTGGCGACGAGCATGTCGGCGAGGATGAGCGGGTCGAGCCGGCCGGCGAACTCCACGCGCTCAGCATGGAAGGCAGGTCCGTGGATCGAGCGCCCGGCGTCGATCATCGCGGCGATACCGATCCCGCCGGTGGTGATGAGCGTGGCGTCGATGTCGAACAGGATCAGCACGATCGCTCCCCGATGGGCCGGCGGCCGGGCTCGGCCCCGGCCAGCCCCGGAAGCCTACCGCCTGATCTCGAACCCCGACTCGTCCTCGACGGCCGCACGCTCCTCCGAGCGGGCGGAGCTCACGTACCGGCGCATGCGGTCGGCGAGCGTGCGGAGCATGGCCTCGACCTCGCCGGCCGTCCCCTGGACCTCGAGGCGGACGGTGGCGTCCGGCTCGTTTCGGACCCAGCCGGTCACGTCGTACCGAGCCGCGATGGCCTGCGCGGTGGCCCGGAAACCCACGCCCTGCACGCGACCGGAGTAGATGACGACCCGCCGCTGCATCCGTCAAAGTCTTCCCGGGTTTCCCGGCCGGGGCCAGGCGCCGCCCGAGAATCCGCCGGCGCCGGGGGGAATCGGCCTGGAAGGGTCCCGGCGAGCCCGGTTTGTTGGCTTCGGCGCGGGGCCGTGCTACCGTCAGGGTGAAACCTCGCTCACCTGACGGCGCGGGCCGTGATGCCCCGTCCGATCAACCAGATCAGAGCGAGTGGACAAGAGGCCGTCCGCGATCGCCCCCGGGCGGGCGATGCATGACTTCCGCGGCTTCGACCGGCCGAGCCCGAGATGTTTCGTCCGCGACGCCCACCGGCGTCGGGCTGACGCTTTGAATCGAACGGGCGACCTGCGAGGGGAACGGTGCGCATGAACGCGGGCTCGCGCATGTCGGATGTGGAGCGCGTGCGCGACGCCGCGGACATCGTCCGCATCGTCGGCGAGCACGTGGCGCTGAAGGCCAAGGGGCGCGAGTACCTCGGCCTGTGCCCCTTCCACGACGACCACTCCCCCTCGATGCACGTCGTCCCGCACAAGCAGATCTACCACTGCTTCGTCTGCGGCTCCGGGGGGGACATCTTCGACTTCATCCAGAACTACCACCGCATGGACTTCCGCGAGGCGCTGGAGCACCTCGCGGAGCGGTGCAACGTGAAGCTCACCCCGCGCTCGGCGCAGGGCGAACTCGGGGAGACCGCGGAGACGCCCGGGCACTCCCGCTCGGCGCTGGCGCAGGCGAACGCCCAGGCGGCGGCCTTTTTCAGGGCGATCCTCCAGCACGAGCAGCACGGGCGGGCGGCGCGCGCCGTCGTCGAGCGCCGGGGCATCAGCGCGGCGATGGTCGAGCGGTTCGCGATCGGCGCCGCGCCCGACCGGTGGGACGGGCTGGTGGCGAAGGCGGATTCGCTCCGGGCCGATCGCGAGCTGTTCGCGGCGGCGGGGCTGCTCAAGCGCCGCGACGACGGCGGGCATTACGACGTCTTCCGCAACCGGCTCGTCTTCCCGATCCGGGACCAGATCGGGCGGGTGATCGCCTTCGGCGGGCGGCGGATCGACGACGCGGACGAGCCCAAGTACCTCAACTCGCCCGAGACGCCGCTCTTCAACAAGTCGGCGGCCCTCTTCGGGCTGCACCAGGCGGTGCAGGCGGTCCAGCGTGAGCGGACGGCGATCATCACCGAGGGCTACACCGACGTGATCGCCTGCCACCAGGCGGGCTTCGAGAACGTCGTGGCGACGCTGGGCACGGCCCTCACGCCGGGGCACGCCTCGATCCTTCGCCGGCTCTGCGACACGGTGATCCTGCTCTTTGACGGGGACGATGCGGGGCAGCGCGCCGCCGACCGGGCGGTCGAGGTCTTCTTCTCCGAGTCGATCGACGTGCGGATCGCGACGCTCAACCGCTTCACCGACGCGAAGGACCCCGACGAGCTGCTCAAGCGCGAGGGGGGGGAGGGGGTCTTCCGCCGGGCGATCGAGGCCGGGGCAGACCTGCTCGACTACCGCTTCGCCCGCCTGCGGGAGCGCCTGGCGGGGGCGGGGCTTTCGGCCCTGGAGCGGGCGACGACGGAGGAGATCGCCAGGCTCGGCGAGCTGGGGTTCCACAGGGTCTCGCCGATCCGGCGCCAGCTCGTGCTTCGCAGGCTTCACGAGGTGACGTCGATCAGCGAATCGCTCCTGGCCGAGCAGCTCCGCCGGGCGAGGCCCCGGGCGGGCGGGCGCGGGGAGGAGAGCGAGCCCGCGCCGGCGCCGGAGGCGCCCGGCGAGGACTCCCGCCCCCTTGTCGAGGCCCTGGGGTGCATCCTGACGGATGCCGGGCTGTGGCAGGCGCTTTCGGAGGAGGAACGCGACCTTCTGAGCCCCGCTGCCTACCGTTCGCCCACGATGCGGGCGATCGCGGGGGCTATGCAGCAGGTCGCGGACATGGGCAGATCCCCTTCGCTCTCCAACGTGCTCAACGCGCTCGAGGATACCGAGTCCAAGGCTCGCGCCGTGGCGCTGCAGGCGCGCACGGAGATGGCCGCCGAGCAGCGCGTCGCCGCGACGCTCACGCAGTGCCTGACCGCCGAGCGGAGGGCCCGCTCCCTCCAGAGCCCCACCGACAGCCTCGACGAGCTGGAGGCGCTGCGCGCCGTCGTGAACCGTCAACGCGCCGACCAGCAGTTCGGATACGACCCGCGGAAGGCATTCCGTTCCGCGCCCTCTCCGTGAGGGCGTTTGTCCCGTTGCAGCCCCGCCACTGACGGCGGGCCCTCGCAGGATCGACCGCTGAGAGATAGATGCAGGAGAGCAGTGTGATCAGCGAGCTTCACCCAGCGATGCAGCAGCTCCTCGACGTGGCCAAGGGCCGCGGCTGGCTCAGCTACGAGGAGCTGAACAACACGCTCCCGGATGACATGGTGGATACGGAGCAGGTGGACCTCCTGCTCACGATCCTCGACCGCCTCGGGATCGAGCTGATCGACGAGCTGGAGTACAGGGCCCGCCTGCACCGCGACAGCATCCGGCGGGGCGAGGAGCCCGGGCACAATCCCCTCACGGGCACGCCGCTGGGCGGTCTGGGGGCGGGCATCCCCGGCAAGCATCTGCGCGCGATGAGCGTGTCCGGGGGCGAGCGCGCCGACGAAGCGGCGGACCTCCAGCAGCGCCTGGCAGCGGGCAGCCCGCTCAGCCAGGCCGAGCAGGACGTCGCCGAGGCCGAGGCGATGGACGCCGACGCGCTGCAGCGCGAGCTCGACGAGGGGGGGACGGGCGAGCCGGGCGCGCGGCGGATCGACGACCCGGTGCGGATGTACCTCACGCAGATGGGGTCGATCCCGCTGCTGACGCGGGACGAGGAGATCCGCCTGGCCAAGAAGATCGAGACGACGCGGATGATCTTCCGGCGCCGCTGCCTGGAATCCGACTACATCATCTCGCAGGCGATCGAGATCCTCCGCCAGGTGGACGCGGGGGCCCTGCCCTTCGACCGGACGATGCGTCTCTCGACGCTGGAGAGCAACGCCAAGGAGAAGATCTCGAGGCGGATCCCCGTCAACCTGCCGACGATCGAGAAGCTGCTGGAGGCCAACCGGCGCGACTGGGCCGAGCTCGAGGGGCTCCCGTCCCGTCAGAAGAAGAAGTTCGACGAGGTCCGCACCCGCATGGCGATGCGCCGCCGGCGCATGGCGGCCCTCGCCGAGGAGCTCAGCCTCCGCACCGGGCGGATCATCCCGCTGATGCGCAAGCTCCGGTCGATCTCGAAGAAGATGGTGGAGCTCGAGGCCGAGCTGGCGGAGGCGCAGGCGAAGAAGGGCTCGCTGGATCCCGAGGACATCGCCGTCATGCGCGAGGAGCTGGCGGGGCTTCGCAACCTGGTGCTGGAGGGCCCGGCCGAGCTGGAGAAGCGCGTCCGCGACATCAACACCGTCTTCTGGGAGTACGAGCAGGCCAAGCGCGACCTCTCGGGCGGCAACCTCCGCCTGGTCGTCTCGATCGCGAAGAAGTACCGCAACCGGGGGCTGAGCTTCCTGGACATCATCCAGGAGGGCAACACGGGCCTCATGCGCGCGGTGGACAAGTACGAGTACAAGCGGGGCTACAAGTTCTCGACCTACGCGACGTGGTGGATCCGCCAGGCCATCACCCGCGCCATCGCCGACCATGCGCGCACGATCCGCATCCCCGTGCACATGATCGAGACGATGAGCAAGCTGCGGAACATCCAGAAGACGATCCTCCAGGAGACGGGCGTGGAGCCCACGATGGAGGAGCTGGCCGAGAAGGCGGGCATGAGCCTGCCCGACGTGCGGCGCGTCATGAAGATCTCCAAGCAGCCCGTGAGCCTCGACAGGCCGGTGGGCGAGAGCGAGGACAGCTACTTCGGCGACTTCATCGAGGACGAGAGCCAGGAGGCCCCCTCGACCACGGCGAGCAACGACATGCTCCGCCAGCGGATCGAGGCGGTGCTCAAGACGCTGACCTACCGCGAGCGGGAGATCATCAAGCTCCGCTACGGCATCGGGGACGGGTACACGTACACGCTGGAGGAGGTCGGGCGGATCTTCAAGGTGACGCGCGAGCGCGTGCGCCAGGTCGAGGCCAAGGCGATCCGCAAGCTCCAGCACCCCGTGCGAGCCCGCAAGCTCCAGGGCTTCGTGGACGGCTCTGTGTACAAGGAAGTCAAGCCCGAGCCGAGCATCGGGGACTGAGGTGAAGGCTTGAGGCTTGAGGGTTGAGGCTTGAGGCTTGGGACTTGATTGGTGCCACTGGCTTGTCCGCGAGTGCGATTCGCACGCGAGATGGAGCGCCCCTCACCCCCTCACCCTATCATCGCCCGAGGGGGCGGTCACCGCAGAGGCCCGCCATGCTCGCCAGCGCACCGATCCTTGAACCTCAGCTCATCCCCGGCGGCTGGGCCGAGATGGCCGCACGGCTGGGCTTGGCGATGGTCATCGGCGGCGCCTGCGGCTGGGAGCGCGAGCGCGTGGGCCGGGCCGCGGGCCTGCGGACGTACATGATGGTCTCGCTCGGGTCGGCGGGCTTCACGATGATCGGTCTGGAGCTGCTCGCGGACATCAACTCCGGGGACCCGACGACGCGCTACGACCCGAGCCGCATCATCGCGGGGATCGTGACCGGGATCGGCTTCCTCGGCGCGGGGACGATTATCCAGTCGGGCGGAAAGGTGACCGGCCTCACGACGGCCGCGGGGCTCTGGGCGATCGCGGCGGCCGGGGCCGCGAGCGGGGCCGGGGCCTATGCGCTTGCGATCCTGCTCGCCGCGTTCACGCTCTTCGTGCTCGCGGCGCTTAAGGTCGTCGAGCACCGATGGATCGTCTCCGGAGAGCCGGACGCACGCCGGGCCCGCGTCGGCGACGATCCCCCCACCGGCGGCTGAAGAGCCCGCGCCGGCACCGCCCGCCGTGCGCGTCAGTCGTTGTAGCGCCGGATGATGATCTCCCGCATGCCGTTCTCGTTGTGGGAGAAGCTCTTGGCGTGGCCGTCGAGGAAGCCGGCGTTGAGGGAGTTGTTGTGCCGGTTGAAGTTGAACTGCGGGACGGTGGGGTCGACGTCCTCCTTGATGACGCGCCAGTAGTCGTAGACGTTGCAGGTCATGTCGTTGTCCGCCTTCCACGGCATGTCTCTGGGGTGGATGTCGAAGACGGTGCCGAGATTGTCGTTCCAGAGCTTCCGCGGGTCGCCGTCGAGGATGGCCATGGTCTCGAAGGGGATGCTCAGGCCCCGGAAGTTGCCCTCGAGCCGGGGGTACCTGTGGCCGGCGGGCGCCTGGCCGAAGGCGTACTCGTTGAAGTTGTACGAGTTCATCTCGGGGACGTGCCACTGCGACGTGTACCACCCGCCCGTGCTGCCGCCGGCGTTCAGCGAGGATGTCGCGAACTCGCGGTTGCCGGGCTCGAAGGTCTGGTCGGAGGGACAGCGGTAGAACTCGAGGAAGGCGGAGCTCTCGTCGTCCACGTTCTCGAGCGTGCCCGCCGCGCGCATCATTCCCTCCCGGGTGCGCTTGTCCCAGTCGAGCCCGTTGTAGTCCGCCAGCGTGAGGAAGAACGGCATGGGGTACTCGCGGTCGAGGCGATCGTTGTACCAGTAGGTCAGGTTCTTCCGCCAGTGCGAGGGGTGCGTCGGCGCGCTCTTGTGGAACGCCGCCCCGCCGACCTGGAACATCTGCCCGGCGATCGGCGCCTGGTCGCCATGATCGCCCGCGAAGGTGATCGCCGTCTGGATGCTGTGGCGGATCTGGTTGAGGCAGACCGTCCCCTGCCCGGCGGCGCGGGCCTTGCCCAGGGCGGGCAGGAGGATGCCGATGAGCAGGGCGATGATCGCGATCACCACGAGGAGCTCGATCAGCGTGAACGCGCGTCGGTTCTGCATGGCGGGATCCATGGCGTCAGCCTCCGTCAAGCTGTGGCGGCCGGAGGTCGGCCGACCGCCCGGGAGCAAGGCCCGTCGCGGCCGGCAGGCCGCGACGGACGGATTCTAGTCGGAATCAGCAGCCTGAGGTCCAGGCGTTGAGGAAGCAGATCACGTCGCGGGTGTCGATGAGCCCGTTCTGGTCGCAATCGGCGGAATCGTCCTGGCTCGTCCAGGCGTTCAGGAAGGCGATCACGTCCCGGGTGTCCACGACCCCGTCACCGTTGAAGTCGGCGTAGCAGCCGCCCTCGGGCGAGAACTTGTAGATCTCGCCCGTCTTGAAGACGACGTTGGCCCACGTGCCGCCGGCGACCCAGACGTTGCCGTCGGGGTCCACGGTGGCGGTGTTGTTGCCGTAGAGGCTGGGCAGGAGGATCTCGTCGGTGTGGAGGATCTCGGTGTAGGAGTTGCCGTCATCGCGGAGGACCAGGAAGTCGGCCTTCACCGCCGGATCGGCGAAGGGGTCACCCTGGCGGACGGCGTGTACGTAGACCTCCCCATCGACCTCGGCGACCGAGACGCTGGTGAACTCGCCGACCTGGTCGCGCCACTCCCAGGCCTGGGTGTAGCTGTTGCCGTTGTCGACGAAGCAGGTCACAACACCACATCCGCCGACGCAGTAGACGCGGTTGCCCATCACGGCCGGGCGTGCGAAGAAGTTGAGCTCGATGCCGCACCCCTCGCCGCGGTGGCCGTCCACCTCCCAGAGGATCGAACCGTCGATCGGGTCGATGGCCCAGAGGGTGGCGGTGGGGCCGGCGCCGGAGTCATCGGTGAAGGTGTTGATGTAGATTGTCCCGCCGGGCTCGCCCGCGGCGCCGGAGCCGATCCAGTTGAAGTTCTCCGGGCCGCCGATCCACAGCTCGGTGTAGGAGTTGCCGTTGTCGCGCAGCGCGACGCCGGGGAAGACCGCCGTGTTGGCGAAGTAGGCGAAGGTGTCGCGCCCGCCGCTGATCCAGTGCGGGCCCATCTTGCCGAAGGAGACGGGGTCGCCGATGGGCGTGTAGGACCACATGATGTCGCCGGTCTCGGAATCGACGGCGAAGATCTTGTTGACGCCGCGGTCGTGCAGGTAGAGGTTGACGTTGCCGTTGCCGTTGGGCACACTGCCCACCATGGGAGCGCCGCGGAGGCCGGAGAACTCGGCATTCGTGAACTCCTTCTCGATCGCGAGCGTCTCCTTGTTGAGCCGGAAAATCGTCGTCGTCGTGCTGTTGCCGAACGTGGTCGTCCAGATGCCGTCCACCGCGTGGGTCAGGCCGGAGTAGTTGCCCGAGCCGCCGGGCAGCTCGCGGGTCGCGAGCACGGCGTGCGTGTCGCGGTCCATGCGGACGACGGTGCACCCCGGCCCTCCGTCATTGTTGATGTTCTCGTTGTTGCGGTGGGTCTTGAAATAGAGGTCGCCGTTGGCGCCGACGGTGAAGCCCTCCTCGGACACGGGGTAGTGCCCGGTGATGGTGTCCGCGAGCTCGACCACGGGGCCGGCCGACGGCGAGACGAACGCCCGGCGGAGCTGGTCGGCCTTGTATGACGCCCAGAACGCGTTGGGATCGATCTGGGCACTCGCCACGGAGGCGATCGCGCCGGCGGCCAGGACGGTCGTCAGAACGTGACTCTTACGCATGATGGCTATCTCCTTCTCACTCGAGAGGGAGCCTGCCCGACACGGGCGAGCCCCCCCGGGGTCTCTTCGTGTCGGAACCGTCACGCACGGCGCCGACGCACTCCTCGGCTCAATGGCATCCAACGCCCCCGCCACGATGAAACGTGGCGCGCCCCCGTCTCCCGGTCACGCCGGCCGCGACGACGAACAGCATGGATCCGCGGGGTACGGACCAACCGGCGACGAACAAATTCGTCTCGTCGGTGTCGCGCATGCTCGAATTACACAGTAGGCGATCCAGAACGCCGGAACAACACGATAATTGCGCACTTCGACCGCCCGGGCAGGGTTCCCCCCGGGGACCGATAGAGGTGTCCAACAACTCCCAAAAACGACATCGAGTATGCATGAAACGATAAGCTTGGGCATGCTCCGCGCCTGCAGCGCCTGCGGCCTGGTCCACTCCGTTGGCGAGATCCCGCCCCGCCATCGCGCCGCGTGCGTGCGCTGCGGCGGCACGATCCGGGCCGCGGGGCACCCCCGTGCGCCGGCGCGAGCCGCGGCGCTCGCGCTCGCGGCCCTCCTCCTCTACCCGGCCGCGATGGGCCTGCCGATCATGACGCTCACGCGTCTGGGGCACGATCACGAGACGACAATCTGGGAAGGCATGGTCAGCCTCATCGCCGACGGGCAGGTCGCGGTGGGCCTGATCGTGCTCTTTTGCTCGGTGCTGGCCCCCGTCGGCAAGCTCGTCGCGATCTTCGCCCTCTCCACGGGCGAGATGCTCCTCCCCCAGAAGCACCGGGCCGCGACCTACCGGCTGGTCGAGTTCCTCGGGCGCTGGGGCATGCTCGACGTCATCCTCATCGCGCTCCTGGTCGCCTCCGTGAAGCTGGGGGATGTGGTGCAGGTGCATGCGGGCCCCGGGGTCGCGGCGTTCACGGGCGTGGTCGTCCTCAGCCTGCTCGCGTCGGCGTCCTTTGATCCGCACGCCATATGGAATCAGGGGTGGCGGCGAGTCGCTGCTTCGCCGAGCCTGCAGAGACGCACTTTCTCATGAACTCTTTATCTCCATGAACGACCCGCCAGCGAATACGAACCATCCCGTGCCCCCGCGTGCCGGCGACGAGCCCGCCCCCGCCGCGCGCATCGTGCCCGTGCGCCGATGGTCGTGGGCGTGGCTCGTGCCGCTCGCCGTCGCCGTCGCCCTGAGCGCGCTCGCGCTCCAGGCCTCGCGCGCTCGGCCCCTGGGGATCACCGTGCGGTTCGCAGAGGGGTCGGGCCTGCGCCCGGGCGACCCGGTCACCTGCCGCGGCGTGCAGGTCGGCGAGGTCCGCGATGTGCGCCTCGCCGCCGACGCGCGTTCGGTCATCGTGCATCTGGACGTCTCCCCCGACGCCGCGGGCATCGCGGTCGAGGGGACCATGCTCTGGGTCGTTCGGCCCGAGGTCTCGCTGCGCGGCGTTTCCGGTCTCGACGCGCTGTTCGGCCCGCGCTCCATCGCCGTCGAGCCGGGGCCCACCGGGGGCGCCCGGAAGACGGCCTTCGACGGGCTCGCCGGCGCCCCCCCGCTGCCCCCGCCTTCCGACGGCTCGCTCGTGCTCACGCTCCGCGCGTCGCGGCGGGGCTCGCTCTACCCCGGCGCCCCGGTCACCTACCGCGACGTCCAGGTGGGGCGTGTGCTCGAGTTCACGCTGGCTCCGGACGCCGCGACGGTTGATCTCGCCGTCGCCATCGATCCCGGCTACGCCCCCCTGGTGCGCGACAACTCCCGCTTCTTCAACCTGTCCGGCATCACGGCCGACTGGGGCATCTTCAGCGGCCTGGACGTGCGCACCGACTCGCTTGAGTCCGTCGTCGTCGGCGCCGTTGGTTTCGCCACGCCGGAGAAACCCGGAAAGCAGGCCCAGAGCGGCGCCGTGTTCGAGCTGGCCGAGGCGCCCGACCAGGACTGGCTCAAGTGGCAGCCGCGGATTCCCCTCGGCGCCCCGTGACCCGCTGAGCCGCATCTGGACATTCCCCCTGACTGGGGGTTGCACTGAGCGTCGCGCCCGCGCTGCTCGTCCTCGCTCTGCGCCGAGACCGCGATCCGCGACGACGGACACCACCGAAGGGCGGTAGGTGTTCGCTCTTGAGCCTGTGGCGCCGCGCCTGTAAGTTGGGTGGTGAGCGAGAGTCGGAGAGTCTTCATACACAGGGAGATTGAGATGAACCAGAGAATCTGCGCTGCCGCAGTCGCGGGGCTCGCCGCTGCGTGCGCCCCCGCCATCGGACAAACCATCAAGATCGCGTCGCACGCCGACCCGGCGGCGCCGATCCCGGGCGCGCTGGTCATCCGTGAGACGCCCGCGGGTGCGCTTGCGCGGCAGGCCCCCGGCACCCGGGCGGTCAATCAGATGCCCGGCTTCCCGATCTCGATCGGGCGGCACCCCAACTTCACACCCTGGCGCGGCCCGGTGCTGACCGACCTGGATGGCGACGGCGACCTGGAGATCATCCAGAGCAGCACCGAGGGCAGGCTCTACGCGTGGCACCACGACACCACGCCCGTGGCCGGCTTCCCCGTGACCACGACGGGCTTCCCGCAGTACCCCGCCGCCGTGGACGACCTGGACGGCGACGGCGACATGGAGATCGTGCTTCACACCCGGGGGCTGACCAGCGGCGGCCGGTTCTACATCTTCGACCACACGGGGGCCGCGCTGCCGGGCTTCCCGCTGAGCTTCAGCAACCAGAACGTCGAGTCGTCGCCCACGCTCTACGACCTCGACAACGACGGTGAGCTCGAGATCCTCTCCACGGTGCGCGCCTGGCCGATCGGCTACCTCCACGTCATCGAGATGGACGGGACGACCTGGGGCGGCAACTGGCCGGTCACGCTCAGCCACGTGCCGACCGGCACGGTGTCCGTCGCCGACGTCGACGAGGACGGCGAGGCCGAGATCTTCTGCATGTCCTACGACCAGATGTACCTGCTCAAACCGGACGGCACGCCGGAGGCCGGGTGGCCGCGCGGGATCAACGGCGCGAACTTCAGCTATCAGTCCGCCGCGCTCGGCGACCTGGACGCCGACGGCGACCTGGAGATCGCCGTCGCGGCGCACCAGACGGCCGCGGGCACGTACGTGTTCCACCACGACGCGACGCTCGCCTCGGGCTGGCCGTTCCGCTTCGACACGTGGTCGTACTGCCCCCCCACCATCACCGACCTCGAGGGCGACGGTGCACTCGAGGTGATCGCCGGGCAGGCGGGAATCTTCTTCGGCTACAGCGAGTGCTTCTGGGTGTGGGACGCCGACGGGGACACCCGCGCCGGGTTCCCCTACGTCCAGCCGTCGCACGGCGGCGGGTGCGAGGGCCCGATGACCGTGGCCGACATCGACGGGGACGGCGTGATGGAGATCTTCGCCGATCACAACGTGATGGAGGGGGACCAGGGGTACCTCTTCGGCGTGGACGCGTCGGGTAACGACCTGCCCGGCTTCCCGCTCCGCCCGCGCGGGTTCACGCACCTGAACAGCGCCACGATCGCCGACGTGGACGGCAACGGCGCCTACGAGCTGGGCGTGACCTCGTCATACGACGGCGGCACGGACGTGAACCTCTATACGCTCGCGACGTCGTACAGCAAGACCGGGCGCGAGTGGCCGACGTACCACGCCGACTACCGGCGCGACGGGCTCTACGCGCCCGAGACGGGCTGCTACGCCGACTACAACGGCGACGGCATCGTCGACACGCGCGACGTGCTGGCGTTCCTCAACGACTGGGCGGCGGGCGCCGACGCGGCGGACTGCGACGGCAACGGCGTGGTCGATACGCGCGACGTGATCTGCTTCCTGAACGCCTGGAACGCGGGCTGCTGATCGTGCGAGCGGCTACGGGGCGGAGGCGCTCGCCGCGTTGAGCGCGGCGAGCACCTCCGTCCACGAGCCGGCCTCGAGCAGCCTGGTCACGGTCTGGGGGCTCTGGCAGATCTCGGCGACGCTGGCGAGCAGGCGCAGCTGCGCGCCGGGGTCTTCCGCCGGGGTGACCAGGAGGAAGACGAGCCTCGCCGGGGTGCCGTCGGGGGCGCGGAAGTCGATGCCGTCGGGCGCGCGCCCGACCGCCACGACGGGCTGAGCCAGGCCCGGCAGGCGGGCGTGGGGCACGGCGACCCCGCCCCCAAGGCCGGTTCCCATGACCCGCTCGCGCGAGGCGGCGCCCGCGGCGACGGCGCCCGGGTCGACGCCGGTGTCGGAGAGCGTGCGCGCGAGCTCCTCGATCGCGCCGAACCGGTCGCCGGCGGCGAGCTTGGGCACGAACGTCCTCGCGCCCGCGTAGTTCCAGAAGCGGACGGGCTTGGGCCTGCCGAGTACGCGCTCGATGAGCAGGCCGCTGGTCAGCGAGGTGACCAGCGCCATCACGACCAGCGCGACGAAGAGCCGCTCGGAGATGAGCCCGGCGTCGAGGGCGAGCAGGCCGAGGATGATCTCCATCGCGCCGCGCGCGTTCATGCCGAAGCCGACCGCCCAGGCCTCGCGGCGCACGAAACCCGCCCATCTGGCCGCCGCCACGCACCCCGCGATCTTCCCGACGGTCGCGAGGAGGATGACGGCGAGCACGAGGAGGACGTCGAAGTTCTCGAGGAAGTCGACGCGCAGCCCGATCGAGGCGAAGAAGAGGGGCGCGAAGATGAAGGAGACGAACTGATCGATGGTCTCGCGCGTGCGGGCGTGCATGTGCCGGGAGTCCCCCAGCGCCACGCCGCAGATGAACGCCCCGAAGATCGCGTGCACGCCGATCCACTCGGTGAACGACGCGGAGGCGATGGCGAGCACGAGCACGAAACCGAGCACCCCGCCCGGCCAGCTCAGGTGCGCCTGCACCCACGGGAGCACCCGGTCGATCGCCCAGCGACCGACCGTGAGCATGAAGAGGACGAAGCCGAGCGTCGCGCCGACCGTCTGCGGGACGGTGAGGCCCGCGCCGGTGGTGTGCCCGATGAGCGCGAGCACGAGCGCGAAGACGATCCACCCGACGAGGTCGTTGAAGACGGCCGCCGCGATGATGGTCATGCCGAGATCCGTGCGGAAGAGCCGCAGGTCGATGAGGATCTTGGCGACGACCGGCAGGGCGGAGATCGCCATCGCGGTCGCGAGGAAGAGGGAGAAGACGACCCGCGACTGCTCGGCGCCCGCGCCGAAGAGCCGCGGCGCAACGTAGGCGAGCGGCGCGGTGATGAGGAAGGGCACGAGCATGCCGCCGAGCCCGACCGAGACGGCGGCGACCCGCCGGCGCCAGATCGTGCCCAGGTCCACCTCCATGCCCGCGACGACGAGGAAGAGCGTGATCGCGACGGTCGTGAGGCCGTGCATCACGAGGGCCAGGTCGCCTTCCTGAGGGAACATGGAGGCGCTCACGCCGGGGAGCAGCCGGCCGAGAACGGTCGGCCCGAGCACGACGCCCGCGAGGATCTCGCCGATGACCGCGGGCTGTCGCACGCGGCGGGCGAGCTCGCCCAGGAGCCGCGCGGCGCCGAGGAGCACGGCCAGCGCCAGGAGCAGGAGCGTCACGTCGTGGTGCGAGAGCTGGGCCATCGGGCGTCAGGCTCGCTGTCCCCGGTTTGGCGCGCCGCCGCGGACGAGCAGAACCGAGCATGGGAATCGCTGGAGCACCGTTTCGGTCGGATCGCCGAAGAAGCGGTCGAGCAGGCCGAGTCGGTGCTGCGGCGCGGGCATCACGAGAAGGTCGGCGTTCACCTCGCGGGCGTACGCGGTGGTCGCCGTCAGCTCCTTGCCCTCGAGGCAGACCAGTCGCGACTCAAACCCGCTGAGATCGAGCCCCTCTATCGCGTTGGCGAGCTGGAACCGCTGCGTGCCCGCGAGCATCTGCTCGTAGCGCACCTGCTCGGAGCCGCGGAGCACAGACTCGATCGCCCCGCGCGCCCGCGGGTCGTATTCGTGCACGAAGTGGACGGCTCCGGTGCCGACGCGGCGGGCGAGCGCGACGCCCACCGCCGCCGAGGCGCTGGACTCGGCGTCGAACTCCATGGCCATGACCAGGGTTCGGAGGGCGGGCGCCGTCCGCCCGTTGTGGAGGGAGAGGTACACTGTGCGATCCGCATGGCGGGCCAGTCGGCGCGCCACCGAGCCGAGCACGCCCGAGAAGATGGGACCGCTCGCCAGTGTGCCCGCGAAGAGCAGGTCCGCGTCCCACCTCCTCGCTTCGGACAGGATGACGCGCTCCGCCCCGCCCGGGCGGACGATCACCTGCTCGCTCGCGAGCGGGCAGGACTCGGGCAACGACTCACGGATGATGCGCCGGACGTCCGCCTCCTCTTCGCCCGCGTGAACGAACGCCAGCTCGGCGCCGCAGAGCCGGGCGAGCCACTCCGCGTCGCGCACGATCGCTCCGGCGTGCGGCGAGAGCGCGACGCACACCATGATGCGACGGAAAGGCCCCGCCATGGCGGGCTGGTCTGGCATGGCGAAAGCCTACCAGAACGGGGCGGGCAGCGCGGGGCACGTCATGCCGCGGCCGAGCTGGGCGCACGGCGCAGGGCGTCCGCGGCGGCGGGTTGGCCCAGGCGTCGCCAGAGGTCCATGTCGGCCGGGAAGCGGCGCGCCACGATTTCGAGGAGCTCGTCGGAGTAGAGCTCGCGAGTCGTCGGCCTGCCGGGCCTCGTGCGCAGCTCGCCGCTGGGCACTTCGCTGAGCTGGGCTTTCGCGTTCGCCAGGTCGTCACTCCCCGGGCGCTGGGCGGGGGGGGCCGCGAGGCCCAACGGCCGCCCCACCCCGCCGAGTATCTCGCTGAGCCGTTCCATCGGCGCGAAGACCGTGGGCGGTCTGGCTGAGCGACGGTCACGCTCGATGGCCGGGCGCACGAACCACGCCTGCGGCCTGAAGTGGGGATCGAGGCCGAGATCGGGCGTGGCGGCCACGTACTCGACGAACTCACGGAAGCTCAGCCCCCGCTCGTAGTCCACGCCAGCGCATCCCGCGAAGCGAGCGCCCGCGCCCATGGAGGGGAATGGGACCGTGCAATCGCGGACGATCGGCGTGCCGCGCCGAGCGGCGGCGCCCTCGATCGCGGTGGCCGAGGGGAAGCTGAGCGGGCTCAGCAGCTTGTCGCGGAAAGCGGAGGCGAGGCGGAGGATCGGGTCTCGCAGGAACACGATCAGGGGCAGCTCGGCGAGGGCCCTGGCGCGCACGTCGGGGGGGCGCGTGAGCAGCGAGAGCCGCTCGAACGCGAGCGTGTGCGAATCGCCGCGGAGCGGCACGCCCTCGGCCCGGAGGAGCCACTCCTTCTGCGCCGTGCACGCGTTCTTCTGGATCGAGAGGAGGATGATGCCGAGGCGCAGGCTGAGGTGGTAGCAGTACAGCGGGTCGCGGGCGAGGCCGCCGGGGCGGAAGACGGTGGTCATGGCCCGGATATCGACGCGGGCGGGGAGCCCCCTTGAATGCGGTTGCGCCGCGGTGCCCGCGACGGGGCGATGGCTACCGCATGTCGCGGAGGCGGTTCTGCTCCCTGACGGCCTCGGCGTAGAGCCCCTCCTTGTCGATGCCGTGGGGGATGGGCTCGACGTCGGGCGCCTCGAACGGCTCGAAGCTGTCGTAGAGACGCAGCTCGTGCTCGGCCTTCCTGCGGAGCCCGAGCAGGCGCGCCGCGCTGGCGAACGCGGACTCCTGCTCTTGGATCGCGTGCAGGCCCGCGATGACGTCGCCCCAGAGGCTGACTGCGTAGTCGATCGCCTCCCGCCTCGCGCGGTCCCCCGAGCGGAGGCGCGAGTAGGACGAGGAGGTCGGGATGCGGAAGGCGGCCTCCTCCGCGCGCTCGCGCATCTGCTCGATCCGCTGCGCCGCCGCGGCGGCCCTCTCGCTTGCCTGCCGCATGCTCCGCTCGGCCCGCTCGCGCTCGCGCTCGACGCGCCTGAGGTCGTTGGCGGCGCGGAGCATCTCCGCCTCGCCGATGCGGGGCAGCTCCCGCCAGACGACGCCGATCGCATCGGCGAGGGCGTCGAGGCCGTCCACTGGGAGCGGGACCGCCAGACCGAGGTCCACCATCTGGTCTGAGGTCAGGGTGAGCACGGTCTCGTCGGTGTCGAGCGTGCGCGCCCCCGGCCCCGCGGCGGAGCGTGAGCACGTGAGCCGGCGCGAGCCTCCTTCGTCGCTCCAGGCGTGCAGCTCGCTCTCGACCAGCATCATCGCCTCGAAGAGGGCGGCGGGGTGGCCCTTCTGCTCCGCGGCCGCGACGACTTCTGCGCACAGGATCGAATTGAGCTTCGCGTCGACCGCGACGCTGCCGGTCGAGCGAGTCTGCTGGTACACCACCGCCCCGCCGGCCCGGGAACCGGGGAGCGCGTGGATGGTGTCGCACGAGGCCAGCACCCAGACCGAGGCGCTGATCGCCGAGGAGACGATCGCGTGGTATTCGAAAGAGGGATCGTGCTCGGCGAGCACCGACTGGATGGCCCGGGCGTCGGCCACTCGTCCGCCGGGACTGTCGACGACGAAGACGATGTCCGTGGCACCCAGCTTGGCCGCACGGCGGAGGGCGCCCTGCACGCCGGAGGCGAGGACCTCCTTGCCGATCTCGCCCTCGATGGGGACGCGGACGACGAGACGCTCCGACCGCCCCGGCCCGGAGACATCGGCGTGGGGTGGATCATCCTGGGCCAAGACAACCCGGTGCCCGAGAACGGCGACAGCGAGAGCGGCAAGCGTGCGGATCATCCCCCGGTCCCTCCCAGTTCAAGAGCGGCCAGCATAGTTGCGGAGAGGGCGCGCCGCAAGGGGCGGCGGCTCGACGGGGCGATCGCCGCGGGAACGCGTCGATCAGGGGCAGCCGGCGGCCCACGCGTTCAGGAAGTAGACGAAGTCCCGGGAGTCGATCACGCCGTCGCCGTTTGCGTCGGCGCCCGGCAGCCGCTGCGCCCAGGCGTCGAGGAACGCGATGAAGTCGCGGATATCCACCTGCCCGTCGCCGTCGAAATCGGCCTCGCATTCGTCGAGACAGGAAAAGTCGTACATCCACACCGAGCCGGCGTTGATCCCGTTCTCATTGTCATCGCGGAAGTTCGCGATCACCGCGCGACGGCCGTCATAATCGAGGAACCTCCCGAAGCCGTCCTCTTCCTCGACATCGGGCGGCCACACCTTTGCAGCCTCGATCCAGGCACCGTCGATGCGCTCGAAGAAATACGCGGCCCCGGCGTCCGCCCCGGCCTCGTCGTCCCAGATGTCTCCGACCACCAGGCGATCGCCGGCGAGCGCGAGTCCGACGCCGAATCTGCGGCCCCAGCCCGGGTCGTGTGGGTAGAGCTTGTGCGTCTGGAGCCAGGCGCCCCCACTGAGCTGGAAGATCGAAACGGCGCCCGCGCCCGGCCCCTGGTCGTTGTCGTTGTAATCGCCGACCGCGAGCACGTCCCCGTCGAGCGAGATGTCCGTCGCAAACTGCTCGTACTCGCTCGGTTCGTCGTCCCAGATCTCGGCGGTCTCGCGCCAGGCGCTCCCGTCCCACTCGAAGATGTACGCGCGGCCGGGGGTGTTGTCCCCGCTCTGCGGCGTGTTGGGGCAAGCCACGGCGAGGCGGTTGCCCTCCAACTCGACGCGCTGACCGAAGGAGTCGTCCTCGAAGACTGTCGACGGCGTGAGGATGCGCGTCTGGATCCACTCCGCCCCGTCGAAATCGAAGATGTAGACGGCCCCCGAGTCCTTCGCCGCACCATCTTTCAGCTGCGAGCCGACCGCCAAGCGGCCGCCCGAGAGGCTCACGCGTCCAAACACCCCGCGCTCCTCGGGGTCCGACGGGTAGACTGTCTGCCATTCCGGCCAGTGGTCGTCCAGCAGCCGGTAGAGGTGCACAGCGCCCACGTCGTAGCCGAGGTCGTCCGCGGCCATGGCGCCGACGGCGAGCCATTCGCCGTCGAGCGAGACCGCGTTCCCGAACGTGTCCATCTCGTTCCCGGATCTCGCGGAGAGGTGAGCCCATTCGGTCCAGCCGCCCCCGACGCGCCGGTACACATAGGCCGACCCCGGGCCGGGGTCGCCGAACGTGCCGTGCGGGGCGCCGATCACCATTCGGTCGCCGAGCACGCAGATGGCCGCGCCGAAAGAATCGTCGCGCCGACCATCGGAGGCGATGAGCCGGACACCCTCGTAGGGGTCGCACTGCGCGAGCGTGTGTCCGTGCAGTGCGGCTGAAACCGCCAGCGCTGCCGACACCAGCTTCGTGGACACCCGGGTCATGGGGACCCTCTCCTCATGTCCATGCTACACGGCCCGGGCCCACAGGCGAAGCGCCCGACTGAGCCAGGCGGATCGGCCGTTCTGCAGCGACGCTCCAGGCGACGCAGCGGGCCCCGGGTCTGACGCCGGGGCCCGCGCGGACCGTCGCGTCGTCTCGGTGGCTCTCAATACCTGTAGTGCTCCGGCTTGTACGGCCCCTCGACCGGCACGCTGATGTAGTCGGCCTGCTTCTTGCTCATCCGGGTGAGCTTCACGCCCAGATGCTCGAGGTGCAGGCGGGCGACCTTCTCGTCGAGCACCTTTGGGAGCACGTAGACCTTGCCGCGCTCGTAGCGCGCGCCGGAGAGCGTGGGCTTGCCCGAGGCCGAGAGCGCCAGGTCGATCTGGGCGACGACCTGGTTGGTGAAGCTCGCGCTCATGACAAAGCTGGGGTGGCCCGTAGCGCACCCGAGGTTGAGCAGCCGCCCCTCGGCGAGGACGAGGATGCTCCTGCTCTTGCCCTTGGCGTCGGCGGAGAAGACCCACTCGTCGTACTGCGGCTTGATGGTGTTGCGCTTGATCCCGGGGATCTTCGCCAGCCCGGCCATGTCGATCTCGTTGTCGAAGTGGCCGATGTTGCCGATGATCGCCTTGTTCTTCATGCGCTTCATGTGGTCGGCGGTGATGACGTCCTTGTTGCCGGTGGCGGTGATGAAGATGTCGGCGGTCTCCACCACGTCCTCCACCGTCTTGACCTCGTACCCCTCCATCGCCGCCTGGAGCGCGCAGATCGGGTCGATCTCGGTCACGATCACGCGGCAGCCCTGGCCCTTGAGCGCCTGGCAGCAGCCCTTGCCCACCTCGCCGTAGCCGCAGACGACGGCGACCTTGCCACTGAGCATCACGTCGGTCGCGCGGTTGAGCCCGTCGAGCAGCGAGTGTCGGCAGCCGTAGATGTTGTCGAACTTGCTCTTGGTGACGCTGTCGTTGACGTTGATCGCGGGGAAGAGGAGCTGGCCCCTCTTGGACATCTCGTAGAGACGGTGCACGCCGGTGGTCGTCTCCTCGCTGACGCCCTTGACCTTGGGCTCGACCTTCGCGAACCAGCCCGGCGTCTCGGCGATCGTCTCGCGGATGGTGTGGAGGACCCACTTCCACTCCTCGGGGTCGTTGGCCTCGTCGAACTGAGGCACCTTGCCGGCCTTCTCGAACTCGTAGCCCTTGTGGAGGAGCAGCGTCGCGTCACCGCCGTCGTCGACGATCAGATCGGGCCCCTTGCCGTCGGGCCATGTGAGGGCCTGCCTCGTGCACCACCAGTACTCCTCCAGCGTCTCGCCCTTCCACGCGAAGACCGGGATGCCCCGTGGGCTCGCCGCCGTGCCGCCTTTCCCGACGACCACGGCCGCCGCGGCGGGGTCCTGCGTGCTGAAGATGTTGCAGCTGGCCCAGCGCACGTCTGCGCCCAGGTCGGCGAGCGTCTCGATAAGGACCGCCGTCTGCACCGTCATGTGCAGCGAGCCGGCGACGCGGAAGCCCTTGAGGGGCTTGGCGGCGGCGTACTCGGCGCGCACGGCCATGAGCCCCGGCATCTCGTGCTCGGCGAGGGTGATCTCCTTGCGCCCGAGGTCGGCGAGCGCGAGGTCCCGCACGCGGTACTCCAGTGCGCCCGTGCCGCTGGCCAGGCGCTCGCTCGACGGTGTCGTCATCGTGGTCATCTGCTTCTCCATGGTGTGGTCTGTGGGGCTGAGCGGGTGGGCCGGGCCACCCCGCCGCCGTGGTCTCTCTGCCATCGCTCTCCGGGTCAGGAGCCCGGTTCAACTCCCGGAGTACCGGACGCCAAGCTACGTTCGCGCCTTCCACCCCGCCGCGGCGAACAGCCCCGGCCCCTTCCCCTCCGGCTCTCGGGCCAGCTCGATGCGCCGCACCGTGGCGAAGCCGGCCTCGCGCATCCACTCGCCGACGGTCGCAGGATCGAAGCCGAGGTGCTTGTGCCCCATCGTGAGGCGGTATTCGGCCCGCGAGTGCTCGAGCATGTCCACGACGAGCGCCACCCCGCCGCCCCGCTCGGTGCGCAGGACTCTGGCCATCTCCGCCAGCGCCGCCTGCGGGCGCTCGACGTGATGGAGCACCAGAAGGCTCACGGTCGCGTCCACGCTCTCGTCCTCGAGCGGGAGCAGCTCCAGCTCGCCGGGGAGGAAGTCCACGTTGCTGCGCTCCCCGAGTCGCTTCCTGGCGGCCTCGAGCATCACGTCGGAACGGTCCACCGCGATCACCCGCTCGACCCGGGGACCGAGCCAGGCCGCCGCGTCCCCCGTGCCGCACCCAAGGTCAGCCACGGCCCAGGTCGGCGGGAGCAGCGAGAGCAGCGCCTCGGCGGTGAATCGCCCCCCGAAGAGGCCTCGGCGCAGCTCGTCCCAGTCGCCGGCGATGCGCCCGAAGAACGCGTGGCTGTCGGTCGGCCGCTCGGCCAGGACGGCCTCGAGCCGGCTCCGGTCCTCCTCCACGTCCGGAGAGTCGGCCAGCGAGGCGTGGATCGGCGCCCAGAGGGCCCCCGCTTCGGCGTCGAGCGACCCGGCGTCCATCCGGTAGAGGGTGGCCGTCCCCGCGGCCCGCTTGTCGATCCAGCCCGCCTCGGCGAGCACCTTGAGGTGGCGGCTGACCGTGGATTGAGGCAGTTGGAGCACTCGGGCGACCTCGCCGACGGACAGCTCCTCCACGCCGAGCAGGGCGAGGACGCGCAGACGGATCGGCTCGCTCAGCGAGGCCAGACGCTCGGCCAGCCTGTCTCCGGTCGCATGCTTCATCCGTTTATCCGGATGAAGTGTAGAAACATCCGAGGTCATGTCAACCGCTGGGGTCTTTCCCCTCTCGAACGGCTACTCACGCCCCGTGGGCTCCAGCACGAACGTCGGCCCGGGGACCTGGCCCAGCTCCCGCAGGCGGGCCTCGACCTCGTCGTTGCTCGGATCGAACCAGAGCACCATGCGGAGGCGCCGGATCTCGTTCTCTGTGTCGCCGATGGCGCGGTAGAAGTCGGCCAGCGCCCGCTGGGGATTGACCGTCTTCCCGCCGTCGATCTCGGCGGCGCCGAGATACGCCCGCTCGGCCTCGTCCACGTGCCCGAGGCGGTGGGCATACCGGCCCAAGCGGATGTAGTCCTGCACGGCGCCGCGATCGCGGATCTGGTGCTCAAGGGCGCTGAAGAGCGCGTCCTCGTCCCCGGCGGCGGCGTAGGCGTCGGCCATGCCGTCGAAGTAGGTCTGGTTGGAGGGCTCGAGGTTGTAGGCGAGGATCATCTGCTCCCGGGCCTCGCCGGCCCGCCCGAGGGCGAGGAGGTTCCGCCCGAGCTCGTAGTGCCCCTTGGCGTCGGCCGCGCTCCGCTCGACGACTTCCTCGTAGAGCGGCTGAGCCTCGGCGTACTGGCCGTTGAAATAGAAATGGTTCGCGTCGGCCCGGACCATGGAGATCGGCCGCTGGCAGCCGGAGAGCAACGCCGCGACACCCAGTCCGACCCCGATGAACACGCCAGCTCGCCTCATGGATCTGCTCTCCGATCTTCGCTGTCCGGGCCCCGAGCGTCCCGGCGACCATGGTACTCCCCCCTTATCGGCCATGCCCGCCTTCTATCATCGAGCATGGGACGGACCGTGGTGTTGCGGCACCAGCTCCCCGACGGCTCCCACCACTTCGACTGGCTGATCGAGCCCGAGGGAGCGGACGCCGGCGCGGGCGAGCCGGATGCGCGGGTGCTGATCGCGTGGAGGCTGGCGCACCGGCCGGACGAGGCCGTGGGCGGCGAGCTCGGGGCCGAGCGGCTGCGCCCCCACCGGCGTCTGTACCTGGACTACGAGGGGGCGATCTCGGGCGGCCGGGGCGAGGTCACGCGGGTCGCGGAGGGGTGGGCGCGCGTCTATCGGGACACGGCCGGCGCGTTCGACGCCACCGCCCGGCTCGGGCGCGTGTCGTTGCGGGCGCTCGGCCAGCCGACCTCCCGCGCGGCGTGGATCCTGCGGCTGACCCCGGCCGCGGATCTCTGAGCGCGGCTTTGCCCGGCCCGCGGTTTGTGGTAGGGTGGGGTAACTCCAGCGGGGTTCTCCCGCAGGGAATGGAGGCCAACATGTCCGGACCGCTTCTCCATCCGGTCGAGTACCCCGACGAGGGCGGCCCTACGCCCGTGCCGCACACGAGGGCGACGGCGCCGGCGGGCGCCGCGGCCCCGAGCGCGAAGATCAGCTTCGGTTCGGGGATCCAGAAGTCGATCGGCGGGGCGCGTCACGAGGACACCTGGACGCGCACGCCGAACACGCCGGGGACCGGCGCGATCCACGTGCGCAGCTTCCGCTCGAAGCTGTCCGACGACGCGCTGACCTATCTCGACCAGCAGATCAACGAGTGGCTCGACGCGCACCCGCAGTACGAGGTCAAGCTCGTCACGACCGCCATCGGCGAGTGGAGCACGAAGCTCGGCAAGGAGCCGGGCATCATCGTGAATGTGTGGGTGTGAGGGGTGGAGATCAGCGATCAGCGATCAGCGATCAGCGATCAGCGATCAGAGACGAAGAGACGACGTCCTACATCCCCGGCGGCCTGAGGAACTTGCGTGAGGCGTAGCGGTAGGCCGAGAGCATCCCGAAGGTAATCCAGACGTAGTTGTTGTTCGGCGAGCCGTACGCGTTGCCGATCGCGTTGATCCGGTCGCGACCGACCCAGTGATTGGCGGCCTCGGGGAGGGGCCAGACCGAGGCCGCGACCATGAGCAGGGTGATGATCGCGGCCGAGAGACCGAGCTTCCAATCTCCCCGCCGCGCGACGCGCAGGGTGGCGGCGCCGATTACGCCGCCGAGAGGCCAGGCGAGCAGGTCCCATCGCAGTCCCGTGAGGCGGGCGAGCCCGAGCCAGAAGGCAAGCGAGACCACCGCGGCGCCCGCCGCGGCGACCACGGCGCGGGCGCGCCCGGGCCCGCGCACCGGGGCGAGGGGGCGGTCCTCGCGTTGCGTCGCGGCCGGCGGCAACCCCCGCTCCAGCTCGTCCGCGAGCTCGCGCAGGCGCGGATCGCCGTCGGCGCTCGGGGCGTGCCGGCGCGCCGTGTATTCGCCGACGGCGGCGAGATAGGTCTCCATCCGCTCGCGCACGTCCGCGTCCCAGCGCAGCCCCAGGGCGGCGCACGTCCTCTCGATCTGCGCGAGTGGCGCGGCGACGAGGTCGCCGTAGCGCATGCGCACGAGGCGGCCGTCGCGGGCGAGGTGCAGCGCGGCGGCGTCGGCCAGGAAGCGCCTCTCCGTCTCGACATACTCGCGGATGATCGCCTCGCGCACCTCGTCCGCGCCGGGCAGACGCTGGAGCGACTGGCCCTCGAGCCGCTCGTGCATCGCGACGTTGGACCTGACCACGTCCTCGGGGCTCCGGGTGATGTGGACGAACCGCACCCGCGAGCCGAAGAGGCGGTCGAGCTCGCGCAGGCGCGCGGTGTGGCTGGGCGTCTTGAGCAGCAGCCCGCGCCGGCCCTTGCCGACGGACACCTTCCAGGCGAAGGCCGCGGCGGCGCGTCGCCAGCGGGCCAGCTCCGCCTCGGTGAGGCCGTCCAGGGCGTTGAATCGCGCCCAGCGCTCACGCTCGCGCACGAGCACGATCCTGCCTGGCAGGCTGGAGGCGAGCACCCAGTTGTTGTGGGCGAAGTCGTCCTCGGCGGGCCAGTCGGGCCCGAAGGCGACCTCGTCCTGCGGGCGGGTGTTGGGCAGGAAGGCCGCGGAGATCCAGCGCAGCAGCGTCCAGCTCACCCAGAAGCCCTGAGGGGACATGGCCTGGACCCACTTGGGCGTGACCAGGTCGGGGTGGGTCGCGAGCAGGTTGTGGAGGTGCGTGGTGCCGGAGCGGAAGTAGCCGAGGATGACGATCGCGTCGCTGGGCGGGACGAACCTCGGCGACGGGCCGCGGAACCTGCGGGAGAGGACGGGCCAGAGCAGCAACCGCTCGGGCAGCGTGAGCACGGTCGCGAGCGCGCTGGTGGCGATGGCGACGCCGGCGCGGAGCCAGTACCGGGGCGGTATGCCCTCCTCGCACGCCCAGAGCAGGCGGACCCACGCGTCGATCGCGGCGAGGCCCATGAAGTGGCCGCTGGGAAGGGCGATGGGGGATCGCGGGGTTCGGGGGGTTCGGGGGGCCATCTGTCCGGCGGGGAAGAGGGCGGAGTGTACCCCGGCCGCACGCGCCCGCTCGGGGGCTGAGGGGCGGCCGGCGCCGCTATTCTGAGCGGCCGGCCGGAACGCGCCATGGACAAGCCCCTGATCATCGGCATCGCGACCGTGGACGCCGTCGCTCGGACGGTGGACCGCTTCCCCGCGCCGGGCGGGCTGCAGGCCTTCGAGGAGTTGACGATCGCGACCGGGGGCTGCGCGGTGAACACGGCCCTGGCGCTGGCGCGGCTGGGCATCCCCGCGGACGTGGTGACGCGGGTGGGCCGGGACCCCAACGGCGATTTCGTGGTGTCCGAGCTGGCGCGCCACGGCGTGTCGGACGCGGGGGTGGTGCGCGACCCCTCGCGGGGAACCTCCTACAGCTTCGTCGCGGTGCTCGGCTCGGGCGAGCGGAGCTTCCTGCACACGACCGGGGCGAACGCGCGCATCGCGGCCGCGGACGTGAGCGACGCCATGCTGGAGGGGCGCCCGCTGGTCTTCGTCGCGGGCGTGATGGTGATGGACTCGCTCGACGGCGAGCCCGCGGCGGGGGTGCTCGCACGGGCGCGCGCCCGCGGGGCCCAGACGATGCTGGACACCGTGTTCGTCGAGGGCCTCGCGCGCGAGGAGTGGGTCCGCCGTGTCGGCCCGGCGCTTCGGCACCTGGACTACTTCGTGCCCTCGCTCCCGGAGGCGCTGGCGATCAGCGGCCGGGGCGAGCCGGTCGCGGCCGCGGAGTTCTTCCGGGCCGAGGGGGTGCGCCGGGTCGTGGTGAAGCTCGGCGAGGCGGGCGCGCTCTGCCTGGACGAGGACGGTCGCGTGACGCACGTCCCGGCGTTCCCCGTCGCGGAGGTGGTGGACGCCACCGGCGCGGGCGACTGCTGGTGCGCCGGCTTCATCGCGGGGCTGCTCGGGGGAGCGCCCTTCTGCGGGGCCGCGCGCCTGGGGAACGCGGTCGCCGCGCTGGGCATCACCGGGGCGGGCGCGACGAGCGCCGTCCCGCCGCTCGCCGACGTCCGCAGGTTCATGGATCGCACGACCCCCTGAGGAGAACCGCCTTGGCCAGCCCCGCCGCGCTCCCGAGACTGCAACGCCTGCTCACCGCCGACGGCAAGTGCTTCGACGTCGCGATCGACCACGGGTTCTTCAACGAAGCGGGGTTTCTCGCGGGGATCGAGGACATGCGCCGCGCGATCGGGGTGATCGTGGAGGCGGCGCCGGACGCGATCCAGCTCAGCCCCGGGATGGCGGCGCACCTCCAGCACCGGCCCGGGCCGAAGCCGGCCCTGGTGCTGCGGACCGACGTCGCGAACGTGTATGGGAGGCCCCTCCCGCCGACGCTCTTCAGCCGGTTGATCGAGGACCCCGTCGGCGCGGCGCTGCGCCTCGACGCGGCGTGCGTGGTGGTCAACATCCTGCTGCTCCCCGGTCAGCCGGAGGTGCATGAGCGGTGCGTCGAGAACGTCGCCCGCCTGCGGGCCGAGTGCGACCGGTTCGGCATGCCGCTGATGGTCGAGCCGCTGGTCATGAAGGGCTCGGGCGCCGACGGCTACGGCGTGGACGGAGACCCGGCGAAGATCATCCCGCTGGTGCGCCAGGCGGTCGAGCTGGGGGCGGACATCATCAAGGCGGACCCGACGGACGACGTGGCGATCTACCACAGAGTGATCGAGACGGCCGCGGGGGCGCCCGTGCTGGTCCGCGGCGGGGGCAGGGCGAGCGAGGAGGAGGTGTTCCGGCGGACGCACGCGCTGATGGAGCAGGGAGCGAGGGGGATCGTGTACGGGCGGAATGTGATCCAGCACGCGAACCCCGCGGGCATCACGCGGGCGCTGATGGCGATCGTGCACGAGGGGGCGACGCCGGAGCAGGCGGCGAGTATCCTGAGGACTCACAGGTAACCGCGGAGGACGCGGAGGGCGCGGAGTGGAGACGGGTATACATACTCCGCGCGCTCGGCGTGCTCCGCGGTTTCTCGCGGAGCTTGATCGGGCATGAGCTCTCAACGGATCATCAACTTCGGCGTGATCGGGTGCGGGCTGATGGGGCGGGAGTTCGCCTCCGCGGCGGCGAGGTGGAATCACCTGGTCGGGCTCGATTTCCGGCCGCGGATCGTCGCGGCGGCCGACCCGGACGCGGCCACGCTCGCCCGCTTCGCCGAGTGCGTGCCGGACGTGCGCGCCTCACCCGACGCCCGCGCGGTGCTCGACGACCCGGCCGTGGAGGCAGTCTACATCGCGGTCCCCCACCACCTGCACGAGGAGCTGTACATTGCGGCCCTCGACGCAGGCAAGCACCTGATGGCCGAGAAGCCCTTCGGCATCGACAAGGCCGCGAACGAGCGCATCATGCGGGCCGTGCGTGCCCACCCAGATCTTCTCGTGCGCTGCTCGTCGGAGTTCCCGTTCTTCCCCGGCGCCCAGCGCATCGCCAAGCTCATGCGCGAGAACGCCTTCGGGCGCGTGCTCGAGGTCCGCTCCGGCCTCCTCCACTCCTCGGACCTCGACCCGCTCAAGCCGATCAACTGGAAGCGCCGGGTCGAGTTCAACGGCGAGTACGGGTGCATGGGTGATCTGGGCATGCACGCCGTGCACATGCCGCTGCGCGCCGGCTGGACGCCCCGCGACGTGCGCGCCCTGCTCACCAAGGTCGTCAAGGAGCGGCCCGGCCCCGGCGGGTCGATGGAGCCGTGCGAGACGTGGGATAACGCGGTCCTCGCCTGCATGGTCGGCTCGTCGCGCGACGAAGAGTTCCCCATGCTCCTCGAGATGAAGCGCATCGCCCCCGGCCACGCGAACACCTGGTTCCTCGAGGTCTACGGCACGCGCACGTCGGCCCGCTTCTCGACGCGCTTCCCGCGCACGCTGGAGACGCTCGCCTACGAGCGCGGCAGGCCCCAGGCCTGGCAGGTCGAGGACCTGGGCTACCAGACCGCCTACCCCGCCATCACCGGCGGCATCTTCGAGTTCGGCTTCGCCGACGCGATCCAGCAGATGTGGGCGGCCTTCTGCGACGAACTGACGCACGGGCGCGACGGCATGCGCCAGCCGTTCCGCTGCGCCACGCCCGAGGAGGCCGAGGCGAGCCACCGGCTCTTCGACGCGGCCCTGCGCTCGAAGGGCTCGGGGGAAACCGTGGCCCTCTGAGCGGGCCCGTGTGGGGGCCGATGTGGGGCGGACTGGGCCCCCGTGCGACAAGGCGGCCGGCTTCAGCGTTCGAAACTTTCAATCATCATTGAAAACAGCTGCGGCGGTGCAATACTTGGGCATGACGACCCTCTTGACGCCGGTGATCCGCGACGCCTCGCTCGAGCCCATCGCGGCCAAGGTCGAGGCCGGCGAGCGGCTGAGCCTCGAGGAGGGCGAGCGCCTCTTCACGACGCCCGACCTCTGGACCGTGCTCTCCCTGGCCGACCAGGTCCGGCGTCGCCTCCACGGCGATGTCGCCTACTACAACGTCAACCGCCACCTCAACTACTCGAACATCTGCGCCCTCTCCTGCAAGTTCTGCGAGTTCCACCGCAAGCGCGGCGACGAGGGCGCCTACGAGCACTCGATCGAGGAGATCCGCGCCGAGGCCCGGCGCGCGATCGACGCGGGCGCGACCGAGATGCACATCGTCGGCGGCCTGCACCCGTACCTGCCCTTCGAGTACTACACCGACATGGTCGCGGCGATCAGGGAGGAGGCCGAGCGTGCCACGACCGTCGTGCCCTCCCAAGACTCCTCAGAAACCGGTCACGATCCGCGGCACGACGGTAGTGCCGGGTGCGCAGCGAGCGCCCAATCGCCAGAAGCACTACGGTCGGAGAGGAACGGTAGAGCGGGAGAAGGAGGAAGTTCCGACCGTAGTGGCACGTTGCACATCAAGGCCTTCACCGCCGTCGAGATCGTCCACCTCGCCAAGATCGCCAAGGTCTACAAGGCGGCCGATAGGCGCGCCGGGATCCGCTGGGTGCTCGAGAAGCTCAAAGACGCCGGGCTCGGCTCGTTGCCCGGCGGCGGGGCCGAGGTCTTCGACGACCGCGTCCACGACGAGACCTTCAAGGGCAAGATCCGCTCCGACGTCTGGCTCGACGTGCACCGCACCGCCCACGAGCTGGGCCTCAACACCAACGCGACCATCCTCTACGGACACATCGAGCAGCGCCGCGAGCGGCTCGTGCACATGGACATGCTGAGGCGGGCGCAGGACGCGGCGCTGGCGAGGATGGGGTATGAAGGCATCGAGGCATCAAGGCATGAAGGCACCGAGGGGGAACGCGCGATCACGCTGACGCGGCCGGGCACCCCCCTGCCACGCCCGAGCCCATCCCTCGATGCCTCAGTGGCTGGATGCCTCGATGCCTCCGGCTACTTCCAGACCATCATCCCGCTCCCCTTCTTCCCCGACGGCTCGGAGCTGGAGCACCTGCCCGGCCCCAGCGGCCTCGAGAACCTGCGCACGCTCGCCGTCTCGCGGCTGATGCTCGACAACTTCCCGCACGTCAAGGCCTTCTGGATCATGCAGACCCTCGGCATGGCCCAGCTCATGCTTCAGAACGGCGCCGACGACATCGACGGCACCGTCGTCTGGTACGACATCACCAAGGTCGGCGGCGCCGACACGCACCAGGAGACCAGCGTGTGGGACCTCCAGAAGGCCATCCGCGAGGCGGGCTTCACGGCCGTCGAGCGCGACACGCTCTACAGGCGCGTGGAGCGTGACGGGAAGAGGTGGTGGATCGCGGAGGATTAGCCGCGCGGAGTGCGACGTGTGCGAAAGGCGCTCATCCAGGCCGCAGAAGGCGCGTGACGAGTTGCGGATCGGGATTGCATTCTCGCTCTGTGTCGGCTACGGCTGGGCCATAGCCATCCTCGCCATGCGACTCTTCCCGGAATCGATCTCGATAATGATGCTGATGGGGAACGGCTTCGCGGCCGCTCTCTACCTCGCGCCCCTCTACTGGACTCGGGACACGCCACGTGATCGCAAAGCGGCGCTCGCGTTGGTCGCATTCTCGTCTACACACATAGGGTGGTTAGTCGCGGCGGGCGCTGTACTGGAGCCGATCACCACGCTCGTGGGCGACGGGACAGTGATGATGCTCATCACCGGTTTCGGCTTTGCGATCGCACTCGGAATGGCGTCGCGATCGGCGCTGCCTGCGTTCGTCATGGCTGGCGCGGGCATCGCGGCGGCCGGCTTGCGTCTGCTCTTACCCGGTCACGAGTATTGGCAGTTGACAGGCGGTATCGCCCTGCTGCACGGCGCGATGGTCTCCGTCATTGCATGGGAGACCTCAAACGTCGCATTGCCAGCCCAGGAGGGGGCGTGCGGTCGCTGCGGCTATTCGATGCTCGGCCTTCCGCCGGAGTCGCCCTGCCCGGAATGCGGTCAACGCCCGCTTACATGAACGCCGAGAGATCGCAACTCCAAGCGGCCGCGGCGAACTACTCAGGCGACGGACACTGCGCCGGGCTCCCGCCCACCGTTTCGACGCTGCGACTGTCCATGGAGTGCTTCGCGTGGGCGACGCCCGCATACGCCGGAGCACTGCTGCTCGTGGCGATTCCCTCCGAGACGCCGGCCTTCGACTGGGTCTTCGGGCTCGAGCTCCTGCTCGCGCTCGTATCGCCCGCGCTCCAGACACTTCCACTGTACCGCCGGATCCGCACGTCGGTGCCGGCACATCGGCGACGATATCTTCGCGCAAACTGGCGGTTTCTGCTCGCGTTGAGCGTGTTGTTTCCAGTATGGGGCATCTCGCTCGGGTGCATCGCTCTTATTGTCGGGGCTCCCGTGCTCACCTCCGCTGCGTGGGGTGTATTCATCTCGGATCATCTCGGAATGCGAGGGGTTGCAAAGCAGATGATCTTTCTTGGCTTCGGCGTGGCGACGATAGGCCTCGCTCTGGCTTTCACGCTCGGGATGGAGTGGTATCTGCCCGCGGCACTCGTGTTCTGGCACTTGGGACATCCGATCGCCTTAGCCGTGAGCTACTCCCGCAGCAGGCGCAGGTTGGAGTGGTCGCTTTCGCATTGTGAACGATGCGGGTATTCGTTGGTCGGCCTGTCCCGAGCCGTGCCATGCCCCGAGTGCGGCTCGCCGCAGGCGCCCGTCTCGGCACCTCTTAGGAGCTGATGGTCATGAGACCACCGAGCGCACTCACCATCATCGGCATATCCATGGCCTCGGGCGTGGTATTCGCGACCGGCGCCGCGATCGGAGCGGGCGAGGGAGAGTCCATCGCCTACGCGTGGGTCGTCGGGGCGATCGTCGGCTTCGTGCTGTCGCCCGCCGCGGCGATCGCGCTCGCCGACAGCGAGTGCCGGCCGTCCTTCGGGTGGGTCTTCTGGCCAACGCTCGCGGCGGCGAGCATCCCATCGGTCTTCAGCGACGCTGGCGTCGGATTCCTATCGAGCGTGGCCTCGTACGTTACGAGCGCAATCGTCGTGGGGGTCGTGGCGCGTCTGCGCCGGCGCCGCCTCAGCTGGCATCGCGCCGGCCGGTGCAGCTCCTGCGGCTACGACATGGCCGGCCTGGAGGCGCAGACGTGCCCCGAGTGCGGGTGCA
>CAYTAH010000035.1:0-46714 GCA_964435785.1 uncultured Phycisphaeraceae bacterium
ATGAGGATCGCGACGATCGCGATGACGACGAGGAGCTCGATCAGGGTGAACGCCCCGGCTCGGGGCGACGGGCGCGCCGATCGCGGCCCGGCGCCGCGGGAGCCCTCGCTCGGCCTCGCGCCCCGGGAAGCGCACGCGGCGGCGGGTCTGGGCATCGGGGAGGTCGAGGGTGTCTCGAACACTTGTCGGTCCGTTCCGGCGCACGACGTTGGCGGGTTGTGCACAAGACGAGCGTACCGGGGGCGGGCCCGGTCCACAATCGGTAGACTGCGGCCCGGACCGGCCACTGACGCGGTGCACGCGAGGCGAGGCCGGGGCCTGACCCCCGTATGTGCGAGACCGCCAGACATCCCGCCCGCTTCCCGTTCCGTCGGAGGGCATTGCGCGCCGCCGCGCTGGTCGCGCTGCCCGCGGGGTGGGCGTGGGGGCAGGGAGGCGCGGGCGCCGGGTCGGCCCCGGAGGCCCTGGTCGCCAGCGAGCAGCCGACGGTCGATCCCCTGGACATCATGGGCCAGACCTTCGCCGGGCTCCGCCTCCCCCTGGCCCCGGTCCCGGGCGTCGTGGGCTTCGAGGCGAGCCACGCGTGGGTGTGGATCGACGAGGATGCCGGCGGGCCGGTGCAGCGGCTGCTCCTCGAGGGGGACGTGCGGGTCACGCTCGGCGACTCGCTCTTCGAGGCAAAGCGGGCGGTCGTGTGGATGCAGCGGCTCCGTGAGCCCGGGGAAGGTCCGGGGGACGCCCGCACGCACCAGGTGTTCGTGTATTTCGACGGCGTCGGGTCGATCGGCGCGGACGCGGGGACGGCGCTCTCGGCGCGTCGGCTGAGCGTGGACGGGGTGGTGATGAGCGGCGAGCCGGTGAGGCTGGCGGTGGACCTGGCGGAGGAGGGCCGGCCGCGGGACGGGTTCGTCCGCGAGGCGGAACGCGAGTTCACGCGGTACCTGCGGGAGCTGGCGACGGGGCGTCGCGTGGACCTGGAGGAGGTCGAGGAGCCCCCGGCGCCCGGGCCCGGTGCCGAGGTGGCCGGCGGGCGCTACCCGCCGCCGCCGCTGGACCGGGACCTCCTGCTGGAGGCCCCGGTGCTCGCGGACGCGGGGGACGAGATCTTCGCGGCCGAGGGGGTGATCACCTTCGACGCCGGGGACGTCGCGCTGGTGAGCGGCGAGAGCGGGCGGTCGCTCATGCTGACAGGCGGGGTGAGCGTGCTCTATCGGGACACCGAGTCGAGCCGCCGGCTGCAGATGTCGGCGCAGCGCGCGGTGGTCTTCCTGACCGGCGGGGCGATCGCGGATCTCGCGTCGTTCAAGAGCGAGGACGTGCTCGGGCTGTACCTCGAGGGGGATGTGATCGTGACGGACGGCGACTACACGCTGCGGGGGCCGCGGGTGTATTACGACGTGCCCCGCGACCGGGCGTTGATTGTGGACGCGGTGTTCTGGACGTACGACCGGCGGATGGGGATGCCGCTCTACGTGCGGGCCGACGCCCTACGGCAGGAGTCGAACAGGGAGTTCGTGGCCGAACGGGCGACGGTGAGCAACACGCGCTTCGCCAAGCCCCACATCTCGCTGGGCGTCGAGGAGCTTACGGTCCGCCGCTACGCGCGAGCGGACGGCACCTCGGGGAACATGGTGGATGCGTCCGGGGTGACGGCGATGGGCGGACGCGTGCCGTTCCTATGGTGGCCCCGGTGGGTGGGCGACCCGCAGCGTTTCCCGCTGCGCGACGCGCGGGTGGAGAGCTCGTCCCGGACCGGGCCGGCGTGGAAGACCACGTGGGACCTGTACACGCTTCTGGGGCTCGAGCGTCCGGAGGGGCTGGGGAGCGACTTCCTCTTCGACTACTACAACGAGCGGGGGTTCGCGGTCGGGACCGCGACGGACTGGAAGACCGCGCAGATGCGCGGGGGCGTGTTCGGCTATCTGCTCTTCGACGATCGCGGGACGGACCTCATGCCGAACGGGGGCGAGGTGGAGGTCGATTCGGAGACGCGTGGGCTGATCCTCGCGGAGAATCGATGGAGGCTGAACAACCTCTGGTCGCTTACGGTCGAGGGCGCGTACCTCTCCGACGAGCGGCTCGCCGAGGCGCTGTTCCGCGACATCGCGCAGGAGCGCCGGGAGTTGACCACGCGTGCCCGGCTCGAGCGGACGGACGAGGTCTCGCAGCTCGCCCTCGAGGCGAAGGGGAGCCTCAACGACTTCATCTCGAACGAGTACCTGCTGGAGAGCCGCGGGTACAGCGTCTCGAAGCTGCCGGAGCTGAGCTACGTGCGCCTGGCGGACGATCTGGCGCCGGAGCTATGGCCGGGCGTGTTCACGCTCAGCTCGGAGTACCGGGTGGGTCGTCTGGCCCTCGAGTTCGACGAGGCGACGGCGGCGGAGCGCGGGTACGTGGGGTCGGGGATCTCGAATCTCGCGTTCGGCATCGAGCCGGGCCAGTCGCCGGGCGATGCGCTGCGGGCGATGGGGCTGAGCGAGGATGCCGTGTGGCGCGCTGATACGAGGCACGAGATCTCGACGGTGCTGAACGCCGGCCCGGTGCGGATCAACCCGTTCGTGGTCGGGCGCGCCTCCGGGTATGACACCGATTTCGACGAATTCTCGCCCGACGAGGAGGACAACGTGCGCCTGTGGGGGTCCGCGGGCGTGAGGGTGAGCACGACGGTCCAGCGGGTGGATAACTCGGTCGAGAGCGACTTCCTGGACCTGCACCGTGTTCGCCACATCGTCGAGCCCGGCGTGACGGTGTGGCACTCGGGCAGCACGATCGACCGCGTGGACCTGCCGGTGTACGACGACTCGGTGGAGTCGCTGATCGAGGGCACGATGGTGCGGGCCGGGCTGGATCAGACGTGGCAGACCAAGCGCGGCGGGCCGGGACGCTGGCGGAACGTCGATGTGTTCACGCTGCGGACCGAGTACGTGTGGGCTTCGGGGGACGTGGACCGGGAGTACCCTATCGGGCACTGGTTCGAGGACCGGCCGGAGCTCTCGAACCCGGGCGAGTTCGTGGACGCAGAGGCGCTCTGGCAGGTCTCTGACCCGGTGGGCATCACCGGGCGGATCATCTACGACGTGGAGGAGACGCACCAGCCGGCGTACTCCACGCTGGGGATGATCATCGACCACGACGACCGGCTGCGATCGAGCCTCGGGCAGCGTTTCGTCAACGAGCTCGACTCCACGCTGCTGTTCTACAACCTCAACTGCGAGCTGACGGAGAAGTACCGCGCCGGGTTCGAGATGACGTACAACTCGGACGTGGACACGTTCGACCGCGTGAGCGTGGCGGTGCGCAGGGACTATCCGAACGTCACCGTCGGCTTCTCGTACTCGTACAACTTCATCGGCGACGAGTCGAGCATCGGCTTCATCCTCTCGCCGCGCGGCCTCAGCGCCGGCCTCGGCGTGCGGACCGGGCCTCGCGACGAGGAGGGCGCCCGGCTGGGAGGGTGAGCGCGCCTCTTCAGCCGCCTTCGGCGGGGGCGGGCCGCTCGCGCGCGCGCCGCTCCTCCCGCTCACGCAGGCGGCGCTCCTCCATCGCCTTCCCGTACGCGATCATGCCCATCCCCATGGGGACCACCGCCTTCTCGCCGGCGCGCCTCGCGAGGGCGTCGAGGGACTGGAGCTTGCCCGTCCGAACATCCGCCTCCAGATCGATCACGACGTTGTCGACCATCTGGATCAGGCTCGCCCAGATGGAGTACTCGTCGGGTGTCTGCGGCAGGTAGCGGGAGATCATCGGGAGGTTGGCCAGGGGGAGCACCACCGACCACTGTCCCTGGGTCTCCTGGAGCACGAGCCCGAGCGGCGGGAGGACGGGCTTCTTGTCCCAGAGGACCGCCATCCGCTCGTCGTCGATGGGGGTGTAGGTGAGGCGTCCCTCCGCGTCCGTGAGCCACGCGTAGGGGTCTGCGGCGATCGCCTGGATGATCATGCTGAAGCGTTCCCCGTCCTCACCGGCGGGGGCCCGGGGGCGCGTCCGTCGGGCGGGGTTGAGCTCCTGGAGAAGCGAGAAGGCCCGTCCGCTCTTGGCGGCGGTCTCGGCCTCGGCCTTGATCTTCGCGACCTCGTCGGGGAAGCGATCGTTGATCGCCAGCGCAAGGTCCTGGAGATGGCCCAGCACGCTCCCGAGCCGCGCGTAGAGCTCCCGCATCCCGTCGCTGTCGGCGTAGAGGAGTTCGCCGAGTCGCTCGGCCTCGCCGGTGACGACCATCTCCCTCGCGGCCGACAGGATGGCGTCGGGGGAGGATCGGTCGTAGGCCCGCTTCTTCGCGGGGCCGAAGAGCATGGCTCCGAGGCCCACGCCCACGGCGACCAGCACGACCAGCGCACCCGCAAAGATCGCGAGGTTTCTCAGTTCTCCGCCGCCGCGCTGATCGCCCATGCCGCCGCACCCTCCGGTGTCCGGACAGACTCTACCCGGCGGGGGCGGGCGGAGACAGGGGTTTCAGGGGAGGGCGCGGAGCTCCCGCTCGGCCTGCAGCCAGTCGTCGAGGTCGTGCCCGTGCCGGCAGCCCCGGGCCTGGAAGATCTCGTACGCGCGGAGGCGGATCTCCTCCTCGGTCGGCGCCCGGCGAGCGGGGTCGGTGTGGGAGCATGGCGCGGGGGCGGCCGGAGGGATGTACGCGGAGGGGAGCGCCTCAAGGATCACGTTGCCGTTCGCGCGGGCCGAACGGGTCGGGAGCGGGGCCTTCCTCACCCGGCGAGCTGTCGAAGTTGGTTCGAGGACGACGCTGCCTGCGTGCGGGGCCATGCGCTCCACCTTCCTGGGCCTCCCCTAGCCTCTGCGCTCTCTCATCGGGATCTCTGGGTACTCAATTATCCGTCCGATCGGCCGCCGACTGCAGCGCGACTGGCCGAAACGGGGCAATCCCCGGTGTCGGCATGGTCTCTCGACCGTTCGGCGCGGTCAATCTCGGACCTTACCCAGTTTGCCGCGAACAGGATGCGACCGGGGCGTGCGGGGCGCTCGAGCGTCCGCTACGAGGGAACTCACCGGATGAGGTCAGCGACCGCCTTGGTTTCCCGGAAAAACTCGTCGAGGTCCCGCTCGGTCAGGGCCGGGTTGGCGCAGACCAGGCGGATGGTGGACTGGCCGTCCACCTCGCCGTGGCTGACCTTCATGCGTCCATCGCGATCCAGGCGATCGCAGATCTCGGTGGCGTCGGCGCCGCGGACCGTGAAGCACACGTTGACGGACTGCGGGCGCCTGACGAGCGTGAGGTCGGGATCCCGCTCGATGACGCGGACGGCGTAGGCCGCGAGCTCGTAGAGCCGCTCGACGCGGCGCTCGTAGCCGTCGTCGCCGTTGGCGAGCCAGGCGGTCCAGAGCTTGAGCGCATCGTTGCGCCGGCCGCACTGGAGCGAGCGGACGCCGGGGTTGTAGTCGTCGGCGTCGCGCTGGAAGAGGTAGCTGGCGGACTCGTCGAGATTGCGTTGGAGGTGGCCGCGCTCGCGGAAGAGGGCAACGGAGCATGTGAGCGGGACGCCCATCATCTTGTGGGCATCCCACGTGAACGAATCTGCGAGGTCGCACCCGTCGAGGAGGTGCCGGCGCTTGCGGGAGAGGAGGACGGACCCGCCGAACGCGCCGTCCACGTGGAGCCACACGCCGTGCTCGCGGGCGACGGCCGCGATGTCGCGGAGGGGATCGAAGGCGCCCTGCACGGTCGTGCCGGCGGTGGCGTTGATCATGACGGGCAGGGCGCCCGCGGCCTTGTCGCGGGCGAGGGCGTCGGCGAGGGTGTCGGGTCGCATCCGTCCTTGCGAGTCCACCTCGATGGCGCGGACGTTGTCGCGCCCGATGCCGAGGATGCCTGCGTCCTTGCGGATGGAGTAGTGCGACTCGGCGGAGGTGTAGACGACGAGCGTGCGCCCGTCGAGCCCCTTGTTGCGGGCGGTGGCGGCCGCGTGGTTGCGCGCCACCAGCATCGCGGCGAGGTTGGAGAGCGACCCGCCGGGCGAGAACGCCCCGTCGGCGTCGGTCCAGCCGATCTTGGCGGCCATGTGGGTGATCAGCGCGCGCTCCATGAGTATCTGAGCGCCGGCGGCCTTGAAGGTATACATGGAGTTGTTGGCGGTGGCGGCGATGATCTCGCCGAGGATGGCCGCGTCGTCCCGCCCGGCGAAGAGCTGGTTGTAGTAGCGCGGGCCCGCGGTGTTGGGGGTCAGCTCCATCAGCCTGTCGAGGCGCTCGGCGACGGCGTCGATCGGCAGCCCCTCGCGGGGGGGTGTGAGGGGGAGCTCCTGCTCGAGGCGCTGTGGGTCGGGCAGGGGGATGCGCTGTCCGTCGCGTCCGATGAGGCGGCGCGCGATCTCGCCCGCGAGGTCGTAGACGTCGCCGGCGGAGGGGCCGGGTGAAGGGGGGGCCTGCCAGGTCTCGGGGTGTGGTGGGGTCAATGCCTGCTCCGATGCGAACACCTTCCCGACGGACCATTGAGGATAGCCCGGGACCGGGAGCAAGTGCCGGCCCACTCGCCGATCGTCCACGATGCGGCCGGCGACCGGTAGGATCCCGCGATGCCGGGATCAGGGGCGATCGCCGAGGTCCGACACGCGCCGGAACGGGTCGCGCTCGCGGGCGTCGTGGTCAACGCGGGGCTCGCGGCCGTGAAGCTGGTCGCGGGGGTGTTCGGGAATTCGTTTGCGCTGGTGGCGGACGCGGTGGAGTCGCTGGTGGATATCGCCGGCTCGGCGGTGATCTGGGGAGCTCTTCGCTACGGGAGCAAACCGGCCGACCAGGAGCACCCCTTCGGGCACGGGAAGATCGAGGCGATGGCGGCGATGGCGGTGGCGCTGGCCGTCGTGGCGGCGGGGATCGGGATCGCGGCGGAGGCGGTGCGGCAGATCCTGACGCCGCACGAGATGCCCGCGCGGTTCACGCTGGTGGTCTTGGTGGCGGTGGTGGTGGTAAAGGAGGGCATGTTCCGCGTCGCGCGCCGGGCGGCGGTGCGGGCGGGGAGCAGCGCGGGTCGTGCGGACGCGTGGCACCACCGCTCGGACGCGGTGACGTCGCTGTTCGCGTTCGTGGGCATCTCGATCGCGCAGATCGGCGGGCCGGCGTGGGCGCCGGCGGACGATTGGGCGGCGCTGCTCGCCTCGGGTGTGATCGTCTTCAACGGCGTGCGTCTGATGCGGGGGCCTTTCGCCGAGTTGATGGACGAGCACGCGCCGGAGGTGGCCGAGGGAGCGACGCGGACGGCGCTGGAGACGGGGGGTGTGCTGGGGGTCGAGAGGTGCGAGGCACGGCGCTCGGGGCGAGGGTACCGGGTGGTGATGCACGCCGAGGTGGACCCGGCGATGAGCGTGGCCGACTCACACCGGCTCACGGGGATCGTGAAGGAGCGGGTTCGTGGGGCGATGCCGGAGATCGACTCGGTGCTCATCCACATCGAGCCGTTCAAGGGCTCGGCGCCGGCCGGGGAGGAGCGCACGGCCGAGCGTGCCGGCATGGCCGGTCCTGGATGAGCATCGGAAGGTGAGGAGGCCGCCTGGATCATCGCTGGTTGGTGATCGTGCAGGGAGCCTACTGCGTGCTCACGGGCCTCTGGCCGCTCGTGCACATGCGGAGCTTCCTCGCCGTGACCGGTCCGAAGAGAGACCTGTGGCTGGCGAACATGGTCGGCGTGCTCGCGGCGGCGGTCGGGGCGGCGCTGCTGGTGAGCGCGGCGGGGGCGCAGCCCGGGCCGACCGTCGTGGTCCTGGCGATGGGCGCGGGCGCGGCGTTCGGGGGCATCGAGGTGGTGTACGCCGCCCGGCGAGCGATCCGGAGCGTCTACCTCGCGGACGCGGCCGTGCAGGTGGTGCTCATCGGAGCCTGGGTGGCGTACCTCGTGATACGGTGAGGCATGCAGCGGTCGTCAGCGGTGTTCTCGATCTCGGATTCGAATTCCGAATCTCGCGGCCGCGGTCTCTCCGTCGTGAATCAGGATAGACGCGGTGATCACGGGCATTGGGCGCGGCTCACGGCAGCAAGCGGCGCAGGTTGCGCCACTTCGGGTCGCGGTTCACGATCGATTGCACGACCAGGTCCGGAGCCTCGGTTCGCAGGCGTTCCACCTGCCGCTCCGTGGACTCCGGGTCTTGGGTATAGATGAGGTACTCCCGCATCCGCGGCGTCGTGAGCACCGCCGCGACCAGCCCAGCGAAGCCCGCCTGGACGCGCTCGATCAGCGTCTCCTCGAACTCCGCCAGGCGCTCCATGCTCGGGCGCGAGGGCGCTCCGTTCTCGGGCAGGAATGGGATCGCGACGCCGACTTGGTACGGGTAATCCTGATGGCCGCGGATGGAAGCGATCGACGTGTTCCACCGCACGACGAGCTGGTCGCCGCCGTAGACGCCCTCGCCGACGGACCACTCGTCCGGTATGGAGGTGACGGGCGGGAGCCTTCGAGAGAAGGGCCACATGGGAGACGAGCATATCGCGCGCCGCTTATCGGCGCAGCGTCCCGGTGGGGGAGAGCACCATCAGGCACTGCTCCGGGTCGTTGCCGAACGCGAGAATCTCGGGCGCCGCCTGTCGGAGAGCCTCGATCACGGCCGCGGTCGGACAATTGCCGAGGCGCAGCCAGACGACCTTGGGCGGGTGCCCGAGCAGCATGGCACGCTGGTTGGAATCGTCGCCCTTCGAGACGATGGCGTAACCTCGGTCGCGGGCGAGCACCCAGATGTCGGCGTCCTCCGCGCGCGCGAGCCCGAGGTCGCGAACGTGAGCGGAGCCGGGGAAAGGCTCCTGGAGCGCTGCGACGATGCGGTGGGAGAGGTTCTGATCGAGGAGCAGCTTCAAACCACCGCTCCGCGCAGGCGGCGCTCGCGATCGGCCGCGTAGGCCAGGCATGCTCGGATGTCTTCTCGCGTGAGATCGGGGAAGTCTTCGAGGATCTCCGCTTCCGACATGCCGGAGGCGAGGTACTCGAGCACGTCCTGCACGGTGATGCGCAGGCCGCGGACGCAGGCCTTCCCCGAGCGCACGCGCGGATCGATGGTAATGATGCCGGCGTACGCCGGCGCCGGCGCACGCTCTTGCGGCGCGTGGTCGAGGTATTCGACGCGGACGCGCAGGGCGAGCTCGGAACCGCGCCCGGAGGCGCGGGTCTCGGCCTGACGCACGCTGATCCCGCGCCGCTCGAGGGCCCGCGAGAGGCCGGTGAGGCTCAGCCTGTGCGGCAGCGCCGCGTGCGACCCGGTGGGACGCAGCACGAAACTGACCTCCTCGGGGCCGATGCGTACGAGACGCTCCTGGTCGATCGGCGGGTCGACGGCGACGGCGAGCGTCGGCCGGTCGGCGCTGCCGCTCGATACGGCCCGGATCTGGGCGCCGAGCTGGCGCTCGAGCTCGCGCCCGAGGTCCACGAAGACGAGCTGGGCGTTGAAGCGAGCGTCCTGGTGCGGCTGGAGGCGGACGTCCATGGACGGGGCCCTCCTGTCGGGATCTGTCAGGAAAGGTACGGTGCGGGCGTCGCGTTGTCAAGAAGATCCTGTCAGGATTGGTGATCCGGCCACCTAAGTCCGCCCGAGGAGGCGGCCCCCTGCAGGCCTGGACTCCGCGCACCCTCGGGCGGGGGCAGAGAACGGGCGCCGAGTCAGAGCTCCGGGGCGAAGCCTCGCCGCATGGTGTTCTCGCAGCATGCCCGCGGATCCGTGAAGTGCAGCAAATAGTCGGCGCCGCCGGCCTTGGTGCCGACGCCGGACATGCCGGCGCCGCCGAAGGGCTGGCGGGCGACGAGGGCGCCGGTGCAGCCGCGGTTGATGTAGAGGTTGCCGACGCGGAAGCTCTGCTTGGCCTTGTGGATGTGCGCGGGCTTGCGGCTGTAGACGCCGCCGGTGAGCTTGTACTCGCTGGCGTTGGCGATGTCGAGGGCCTCGTCGAACGTGCGGGCGTGGAAGACCGAGAGCACGGGACCGAAGATCTCCTCCTTGCCGATGGCGTGGTCCATCGTGACGCGGCTGAAGATGTGGGGCGGGACGTAGTCGCGCCCGGTCTTCTCCTCGAGCCCAGCCGGCGTCTCCATCGCCAGCTCGAGGCGGCATTCGGCCTTGCCCTTCTCGACGTAGCCGAGGATGGTCTTCTTGGCGGAGGGGTCGATGACGGGGCCGATATCGGTGCCCGGGAGCGTCGGATCCCCGATGATCAGGGACCGCGCGGACTCGACCAGGCGCGTAATGAAGTTGCGCGTCGCGTCGCCCTCGGGCCCGTCGGGATCAACGACGATGCAGCGCGAGCAGGCCGAGCACTTCTGTCCCTGGAAGCCGAAGGCCGAGTAGCGGACGCCGAGCACGGCCTCGTCGAGATCGGCGGAGGTGTCGATGATGACGGCGTTCTTGCCGCCCATCTCGGAGATGATCTTCTTGACGTTGGGCTGGTCCGGCTGGGTCTTGGCGGCGCCCTCGATGATGTCGAGGCCGACCTCCTTCGAGCCGGTGAAGGCGATCATGCTGACGCGCGGGTCGCGGACGAGGACGGAGCCGACGGTCGAGCCGGGGGCGTGGCAGAAGTGGAGCACGTCGCGCGGGAAGCCGGCCTCCCAGAGGATCTCGGTGCACAGGCGGGCGATGTGGACGGTCTGGCGGCTGGGCTTGACGATGGCGCAGTTGCCCGTCACCAGGGCCGCGGTGGTCATGCCGGTGAAGATCGCGGATGGGAAGTTCCAGGGGCTGATCACGACCGCGACGCCCTTGGGCTGGTACCAGGTCTCGTCGAGCTCGCCGATGAAGCGGCCGAGGCGCTGCGGCGTGAACATGGGCATGGCGAGTCGCGCGTAGTACTCGCAGAAGTCGATGGCCTCGCAGATGTCGGCGTCGGCCTCGCGCCACGTCTTGCCGGCCTCCTTCACCATGACGCCGGCGAGCTCGTCGCGCCGTGCGCGCATCGCGGCGCCGGCGCGGGCGAGGGCGCTGGAGCGCTCGATCTGCGGCGTGTCGCGCCAGCGGGGGAAGGCCTTCCACGCCGACTCGAGCATCGCCTTGGCCTCGTCGGCGCTGAGCAGCTTCTCCCCCTGCGGGACCTTCGCCCGGGCGATGGCCTCGGCGTACGCCTTGCGCACGGGCGCCCTGGAGAAGTCCCGCATGGGCTCGTTGGTGAAGGGCTTGCCGTTGCCGATCTGGGGGTGCGAGGGCGAGAGGCGGTGGCGATCCGGCGCGGTGGTGACGAGGTCCTTCTTCTCCTCGGCGCCGGGCCTGCGCGCCGGGGCCGCGAGGAGCACCGAGGCGTCGGCGTTCTCGAGGAAGCCGGCCTTGAGCCAGGACTCGTTGGAGGTGTTCTCGAGCAGGCGGCGGACGAGGTAGGCCATGCCCGGGATCATCTCGCCGACGGGGACGTACTCGCGCACGCGCAGGTCCATCTCCGCGGCGGCGTGTTTGAGCTGGTCGGCCATGCCGTGGAGCATCTGGAGCTCGACGGCGCTCCTGGGCAGCCCGCGCTCCTCGGCGGCGGCGAGGGCGTGGGCGATGGAGCGGACGTTGTGGGATCCGAGGGCGAGCTTCACGCCGCCGAAGCCCGCGCCGAGGGTGGTCGGCCCGAGGCCGTTGGCGCCGGCGGGGGCACCGGTCGGGCGGGGGCTCGAATCGAGGAAGACGTCGGTCATGTCCTCGAAGCACCTGTCGCTCTGCCACTTCTCGTTCCAGACGGGGCAGGGCCAGCCGAGCTCCTCGGAGCGGATCGTCTCGTAGTCCCAGTAGGCGCCCTTGACGAGTCGAACGGTGACGACGCGTCCGGTGCGCTTGGCCCACTCGGCGATGCGCCTGGCGTCGTCCACGCCGCTCTTGAGGTACGCCTGCATGGCGAGGCCGGCGTGGAAATCGACCTGCTCGCAGCAGCGCATGAAGAGCTCGAGCGTCAGGTCCTTGAACGCGAACTGCTCCATGTCGAAGTTGATGAGGACGCCCTTGGCCTTGGCGGCCTCGAGGATCGGGACGATCCGCTTCATGAGATCGCGGATGGCTCCGTCGGTGTCGATCGGGTCGCACTTGGCGGAGAGCGAGCTGATTTTGATGGAGACGTTCGTGCGCGGGATGCCGCCGATGTGGTCGGTCTCGAGTCGGGGGTTGGCCTTCCAGGTCGCGACCTCTTCGGGCAGGTTGTCGACCAGGTCGAGGTACTTGTCGCGGTAGGCGTCGGCCTCGGCGTCGGAGACGCACGCCTCGCCGAGGAGGTCGACGCTGAACGCGATGCCCTCCTTCCAGAGCTCGCGCAGCCCGGGCAGGGCGGTGGCGGCGTCGGTGCCGGCGATGAACTTGGAGGCCATGCCCTTGATCTGCCCGCCGATGGTCGAGGCGAGGAGGCCCTTGGCCATGCCGCCCGCCTTGAGGCCCAGGTCCATGCCGGGGGGGACCTTGACGCCGGGCTGGGTCAGGTAGTCGACGAGGTGGTCGTGGATCGCGTCGGCGCTGCGCAGCATCGGGAACGCGTCCACGAAGCGGAAGAGCTGCACCTTGAAGTCGTGGTCGCGCATGGACCAGTCCATGAGCTTGTCGGAATAGAAGCGGGCGCTGAGCAGGCCGGCCTTGTGCGCCCGGGCGCTGGCGAGCAGCTCGGAGCCGAGCTGGATCGTGCGGCTCTCGAGGTCGCCGTCGGGGCGTGCGGCTGAGGGGGCGACGGAGACCGGGGCCTTGGTCTTGCGGGAGAAGATCGCCATGTCGGGGTCCTTGCCCTGCGGTGGGCGGTCCGGAAGGGGCGGCTTCGGCACGCGGGCGACAGGGGCCCAGAGCCGGTGGCGCACTATAGGTCCCTGTCCTGCGGGACCGGGGGCTGCGGGGGCTCTACCCTCTCCTCCTATGCGCCCGGCGCCGACCATCGTGACCGTGGGGAACTTCGACGGCGTGCACGTCGGGCACGGCGCGATCGTGGCGCGCGCAGGGGATCTGGCCAGGTCGCTCAACGCCGCGGGCGGTGTGGTGGTCCTGGCGTTCGATCCTCACCCCGCGACGACGCTGGCGCCCGAGCGGGCCCCGGCTCAGCTCACGGGATTCGAGGAGCGGGCGGGGCTGCTGCGCAGGGCGGGCGCGGGGCGCGTCATCAGGCTCGCGCCGACGGACGAGCTGCTCGGCCTGTCCCCTGAGGCCTTCTTCGAGTGGGTCGTCGCCACGCACAACCCCCGCGCGTTCGTCGAGGGGACCGACTTCCGTTTCGGGCGCGGGCGAGCGGGGAGCGTGGAGACGCTGCGCGAGCTTGGTCGCCCGAGGGGGATCGACATCGAGCTGGTGCGCCCGGTCGCGGTCGGGCTCTCGGATCACTCCGTCGTCACGGCGTCGAGCAGCGTGACGCGTTGGCTGCTCGGGCACGGGCGGGTTCGCGACGCCTGGAGCGTCCTGGGGCGTCCGCACCGGCTGTCGGGGACCGTGGTGCGGGGCGACCGGCGCGGGCGGGACCTGGGGTTCCCGACGGCCAATCTCGAGACGCGGAACATGCTCCCCCGGGACGGGGTGTACGCGGCGATCGCGCAGCTTCCGGACGGCTCGCGCCGGGGCGCGGCGGTGTCGGTGGGGAGCAAGCCGCAGTTCGGAGGCGGGGAGCGGACCGCCGAGGCGTACATCCTCGACGCGCCGGGCGCGGCGGGGACGCCGAACCTCCCCGGGCTGGCGGAGTACGGCTGGACGCTGGGGCTCGAGCTGGTCGGCTGGGTGCGCGATCAGATGCGGTTCGACAGCATCGGCCGCCTGGTCGAGCAGATGGGGCGCGATTGCGATCGCGTCCGCGGCACGATCGAGATCATCACTGGACCGGTTCTTCACGCGGGCGTCACGACATCATGAGTGAACTGATCGCATCGGCGTACACGGGCAACACGGGCATCGCCGAGGGCGCGGCGTGGCTGGCGGGCAAGCGCTCGGTCGTGATCACGACGCACTTCAAGCCCGACGGGGACGCGGTGGGGGCGAGCGTGGCGCTCGCGCGGGCGCTGCTCAGGCGCGAAGGCGCCGGGTCCGTGGAGCTGTGGTACTCGGGGATCCTGCCCGACTTCCTGCGGGACGTCGTCGGGCGGACGCCCCAACGGCACCTGGACCACAGGCCGGCCGGCGAGGGGGATGCGCCGGACGCGATCGTGGTCGTGGACACCGGCGCATGGGCGCAGGTCGAATCGCTGCGGGAGTGGCTCGCCGGCCGGGCCGAGCGGACGCTCATCATCGACCACCACCTCAACGGCGACGCGTCCATGGCGACGCGGCGCATCATCGACGCGAGGGCCGCCGCGGCGGCCCAGCTCGTCGCCGGCGTGTGCTCCGAGCTGCTCGGGGTGCCCGCCGCGAGGCTCTCGGAGGAGATCGCGACGCCGCTCTACCTCGGTCTGGCGACGGACACCGGGTGGTTCCGGTATTCGAACGTGTCTCCCCAGGTCATGCGGCTGGCGGCCGACCTGATCGAGGCGGGGGTGGCGCACACGGAGCTGTACAGGATCGTCGAGCAGCGGGACAAGCCCGGACGCCTGCGTCTGTTCGGCCGGGCTCTCGCGACGCTCGAGATGCTGGGCGAGGGCCGGATCGCGCTCATGCGCCTCACCGAGCGGGACGTGGTCGAGTGCGACGCGCGTCAGGGAGACACGGGCGGCTTCGCCGACCGGCTGCTGGCGATCGAGTCGGTGATGGTGGGGGTGGTGCTCAGCGAGTCGCGCGACCACGCCGGCCGGCCCATCGCCAAGATCAGCATGCGGAGCAAGGACGGGCGAGACGCGGTGGACGTCAACCGGGCGGCGGGCGAGATCGGCGGCGGCGGGCACGCCAGGGCCGCCGGGGCGAGGATGGCCGGGTCGCTCGACGAGGCCCGCGCCGCGGTGCTGCGCGTCCTTGGCGCGGGGGCGTAGCGATGGCGCGACGGCCCGGCAAGCCCGGCGGCGGTGACTCGGGGGCGGGAGGGGCGCGGGAGCGGGCGAACGCGCCCAAGTTCCGGCCGCACACCCCCAAGGGGACGACGTTCAGGAAGCCGCCGCTCGAGGTGTTCACCACGACGTTGTGGGAGTATCCGAGCCAGCACTATGCGCCCTCGGGGCGGGGCGGCGAAGCGCGCGCCGAGGGTGGACGCCCGGGGGTGCAGGGCGACCCCAACTACGTCGGCGCCACGCCGAGCTGGGTCGTCTGGCAGCTCCTCCAGCGGTACACGGCGCCCGGCGAGCGGGTGCTCGACCCGATGTGCGGGAGCGGGACGACACTGGATGTCTGCGCGGACCTGGGCCGGAGCGGCAAGGGGTTCGATATCGCCCCCTCGCGAGCCGACATCGAGCGGGCGGACGCGCGGCGGCTACCGCTCCCCGACGCCTGCTGCGACTTCGTCTTCATCGACCCGCCCTACTCGACGCACGTGAAGTACTCCGACGATCCGGCGTGCATCGGCAACCTCGACGCCGGCGGGGCCGACCGCGGGCGCGCCTACTACGGCGCGATGCGGGAGGTCATCGCCGAGGCCGAGCGGGTGCTCCGCCCGGGAAAGTGCATGGGGCTCTACGTCAGCGACTCGTGGCGGAAGCGGGAGAGCCCGCGCTCCCGCGCCCGAGGGCCGGCGGGACGTGACCACGCTCCGGGCGAGTTCATGCCGATCGGGTTCGAGCTCTTCGCGATGCTGCGCGAGCGGCTCGAGCCGGTGGACATCGTGATCGTGGTGCGCCAGAACGCCAAGCTCAAGCGGGGCAAGTGGCACGAGGCCGCGGCGCAGGAGGGCTTCTTCCTGCGGGGGTTCAACTATCTCTTCATCATGAGGAAGCCGGAGGCTCGGCGGGATGCGCGGGGCCGGGGAGGCCGGGGATGACGTCCGCGTTCTCGTGGAAGTTGGAGTCGACGATCGGCCGGTAGATCATGGCGCGGCGTTTGGCATCGACCGACCCCTTGACCCACCCCTCCACGAGCATGGTCTCGAGCGTGGCGATGGCCTGGGTGGTGAAGGCGCCGGCGCCGATGCCGCCGCGTGCGGCCTGGGCTCTGGCCTTCTCCTCGACGGCGGCGCCGATCGAGCGCAGGTCGTGGTGTCGGCGGAGGGTCTGGATGACGACGGCATAGAGGCCGACGTTCGGGAGCCACCGTCCGGCGCGGACGAAGCATTCGGCCTTGAGGATCCTTCCCTGGCTGTAGACGGGCATCTGGTGCTTCTTCGCCCCCGCGAGATCCAGGCTGAAGACGTTGTACTTGTTGATCTCCCATTCGTCGCCCGACTCTCCGACGAAGAGCTTGGTGACCTCCTTGACTGCGAGCAGATCGAGCCCGCCGAGCCCGGGGTAGGAGAAGTCCTCGTGCGCGAAACCGCCGAAGCTCAGCCACCGGAACGCCTGCTTCGGCGACATGTCGAGCCCGGTGTCCCTGGCGATCTGCGCCGTCATGTCCTCGAGATCGGTGAACTGGCCGTTGGCGCAGTACCAGTAGTCGGCGAAGCGGATGTACTGCATGACGCGCCGGCGCTGGCGCTCGTCGTACTGCTCGCGGAGCCACGCCGCGTCGTGCTCGCCCCGGTCGATCGCGAGGATGTTGTAGGCCGCCTCCCGGGCGCTGGTGTGCGCCAGCGTCATGCCTCCGGAGAGGATCGGGTCGGCGAACCCGCCGGCCTCGCCGACCAGGAACCAGTTCTCACCGCTCAGCCTGTCCGCGACGAACGACCAGTCCTTCGTCGAGCGGATGCGTCCCTCGCGGGACCCGTTGGCGCACAGGGCGGAGATCCGCGGCTCGCGCGCGAGCGCCTCGACGTAGAGCTGCTCGGGCGTGAGTCCGCGTCTCTTGTAGTACTCCTGGGGGCAGACGAACCCGATGCTCGTCCGCGTCGGCCCGAGCGGGATGAACCAGATCCAGCCCCCCGGCAGGCTCATGATCTGGCTGCGCGTGCCCCCGACGCCGATCTCGACGGCCCACTCCGTGTTCTCCCAGTAATCCCAGATCGCGATGTTCATGAGCGCGGTCGGCACCGTCGCGCCGATGCCCAGCGCGCGGCGCACGATCCCGATGTGCCCCGAGCAGTCCAGGTAATGCCGGGCGAGGACCTCGCTCCCGTCGTCGAGCCGCAGGCCCGTGATGCGGTCCCCCTCGTGGAGCACCTCGCGGACCTGGGTCTCCTCGCGCACCTCGCACCCGAGCTCCTCGGCGTGGCGGAGCAGTATCTCGTCGTATCTCGACCGCTCGACCTGGAAGGCGCAGAGCCGCCGCTGCCCCTCGAACCTGCCCGGGCGCTCGCCGAGGTTCATGCGCTTGAGGGGGATGAACTCGAAATCCCACAGCTGCGGGCTGTGGCCCCAGCGGTAGGTGACGCCGACCTTGATGGGGAAGTTCGCCGCCTCGACCTTGTCCCACACCCCCATCTCGTGCAGGACTGCGCCGATATGGGGGAGCTGGCTCTCGCCGATGTGTTCCCGCGGGAATCGCTCCTTCTCGAGGATGAGCACCCTGAGCTTGGGATCGTACTTGCGCAGGAGCGTGCCCGTCGTCGAGCCGGACGGGCCGCCGCCGATGATCGCCACGTCGTAGTGAGCGCGCGCAGCCACAGCCATGTTGTGTTTCCCGACGATGCCGAGATACCCCACGCCCGGGGGGCAGAACGCCCGACGAATGACCCGGTCGGATCGCGGCCGAGTCGCCGCGACGACGCAGCTTACTAAGGAAGGAAGTGGCAGGGAAGAGGGCTTTCTGGCGGCGAACGAAATTTCTAGCGGTCGATCCCCGGCCCGTCCTCGCGCCCGGTGCGCTCGATCCATCCGCCCCCGACGACGAGGTCGCCGTGGTAGAGCACGATGGCCTGGCCCGGCGCGACGGCGCGCTGCCCCTCCTGGAATCGAACCTCGAACCGTCCCCGCCGCCCCGAGTGCCCCCCGCCAGGCCCGTCGTCGAGGAGGCGAACGGCGACGGGGGCCAGACGCCCGTTGGAGCGGTGCCTGGCGTGGCACGCGAGCCAGTCCTTCCCCGGCGGGGGCTCGACAAGCCAGTTGGCCTCCGCGACCGTGCACGAGCGCACCCCGAGATCGTCCTCGCCCCCGACGACGATCGTGTTCGTCTGCGGGCGCTTCTCGACAACGTAGAGGGGACGGCCGAGCGCGAGGCCCACGCGCCGGCGCTGCCCCACCGTGAAGCGGTGGTGGCCGTCGTGCTCGCCGAGGACCCGCCCGGCGGTGTCCACGATCGGGCCGCGTGCGGCCGCGAGGTCGGGACGCCTCCGCTCGACCAGGCCCGCGTAGTCGTCGTCGGGCACGAAGCAGATCTCCTGCGAGTCGGGCTTGTCCGAGACGGGCAGGCCGAGCGATGCGGCCAGCTCCCGCACCCGGGGCTTGTGCATTTCGCCGATGGGCAGGAGCATGCGGCGGAGCTTGTCGCGATCGACCCCGAAGAGCACGTAGCTCTGGTCCTTGGCGCCGTCGAGCCCGCGGGCGAGGCGGGGCGCGCCCGTCGCCGGATCGGGCACGATCCGGGCGTAATGGCCGCTGGCGACGAAGTCGCAGCCCAGCTCCGCGGCGTAGTCGTGCAGCTTGCCGAACTTGAGCCAGTCGTTGCAGCGGACGCAGGGGTTGGGCGTGCGTCCGGCGGCGTACTCGTCGGCGAAGTAGTCGATGATGCGTCCGAAGTGCTTCTTGAAGTTGCAGACGTAGAACGGGATGCCCAGCTGGGCGGCGACCAGGCGGGCGTCGGCCGCGTCGGAGACCGAGCAGCACCCGCGGTGCCTGATGGCCAGCGGAGCCGGCGGCGTGCCCGGGGCTCCGGAAGGGGCCGTCTGACACGCGTTGCCCGCGGAGTCCTGCTCGAGGCTCTCCCCGACCGATCCCAGGCGCATGAAGCACCCGACGACGTCGTACCCCCGGCGCAGCAGCAGCGCCGCGGCGACGGAGCTGTCCACGCCGCCGGACATCGCGAGGAGGACTTTCCCGCTTGGGTCGGGCATGGGTGAACTCTATGGGGAGTACCCCGGGGCAGGCGGATTACGTGGTGAACGCATGGTCTCGCCGAGACGCCGTGGCGCCCCGGGACGCTGCCGGGCCTCAGATCTCGCCCGCCAGCCGTGCAAACAAGCGGGACGGCCGGAGCGGATAGTGGAGATGCAGATGAACAAACGGCTGAATGCGGGGCGGGTGAGTCGTGCGTACTTTCAGCGGCTCGCGCAGCATTTTCGTGCGCGGCTGCATCCAGCGGCGTAGGGTGCTCGAACGCAGTGCCGGCGCGCGGAGAACCTCCGAAGTCCGGACGCTCCGGGTGGAGCGCCTGCGTGCCGCAAGCAAGGGAGCAAGAGTGATGAAGAGGATGAAGTGTGGCGCGGTGACCCTCGTGCTGCTCGGCGCGGGGGTGGCCGTCGGCCAGCCGAGCCATCCCGTGTATACGGACGCCGTGCTCGATTGCACGACGGCCGACAACCGGGTGACCAACAGCGACGGCGAGTTGCGCTGGTACGTGGACGCCGGGTGCGACATCTACCAGATCGACCTCTACGAGCGGCCCACGACGCAGGAGTACGAGGTGGTCGGCGAGTTCTATGGCGCGAAGGAGGCGTTCGAGTACCTCGATATCGAGCGCGCGAGGCACGGCTTCGACTCGCGCTATCTCTATGTCGCCATCGACCTCTTCGGGCGATACCACCTGACTTCCGACGGCGGGCGCGACGAGAAGGGGCTGATCGAGCGGTACGGCTTCCGCTTCAGCACCGATCCCGACGGTCGCTACGGGCTTCTGGTCGTCGCCGATCAGCCCGAGGTGAAGAACGAGCCGAACACGCGGTACGGCCCGCTGGGCACCTTCGCCTACCTCGACACCGACGGGGATGTGGGCGGGGCCGATCGCGACGGTCCCACCGGCCTCACCGTCACCAAGAGCGACAACCCCGACGAGGAGAGCGGCATGAACGGGTTCGACCGCGTGGTCGTGAGCGACGGGGAGGGCGACCGGGGCGTGGTGCTCTGGGTCCGTCTCGACCCCACCGACGATACCGTGGTTGAGTTCGCGCTCGACTACGTCGCGATGGGCTACACCACGGAGGACATCCGGAGCCTCCGCTACCTCGACTTCGAGGCAATCAAGGGCGGCCCCAAGGACCCGCAGAACTATCTCTGGAACGACAAGTACACCAAGGAGGAGGCGGGCTCTCCCAACAAGGGGCAGAACGGGCTCTCGGAGTTCGGCACCAACGGGCTGGAGAACGTCTACGAGTGCGACACCGTCCGCGCCGTGCTGGGCTGCCGCGCCGACATCGACGGCAACGGGGTCGCGGATACCAGGGACGTGCTCGCGTTCCTGAACGCTTGGAACGGGGGCGATCCGCTTGGTGACTGGGACGGCAACGGGGTCATCGACTCGCGGGATCTGCTCGCGTTCCTCAACGAGTGGGTCGCGGGCTGCCCGTGATCGACCGGGGCGGCCGGTGGTCGCCGGAGCAAGAGTGATCGACGTCCGAAGCGGCGGCGCGGGGTCTTCCCCGCGCTGCCTTCTTCTCGGTTCCGGCCGCGCTTGCCCGGCGTCCGGTCCCGGCGGCTAGCGCGCACGCCCCCGGGCGCGGAGGTCGAAGACCCCGTCCGAGAGCGCGAGCAGGCCGGTGATGCCGAGGACAATCGCGAAGAGCTGGTTGTTGATGACCAGCCAGATGATGGCCGCGAGAGCGAGAAGTGAGACGCCTGCGGAGAAGGGGCGGATGCGCGAGGGCGGGAGCGTGCTGGCCAGGATCGCGGCGATGACGGCGAAGTTGACCCAGGCGACGTGCGGGAGGGGGTGGAAGATGTTGAACCACCAGACGAGGGCGTAACCGACGAGCCATATGGCGCCGCTGGTGATGCGCCGGGAGAGGGGATCGACGGAATCGGGTCGGGCTGGAGCGTTGTCGGTCATGGCGGCCCCCGGGGTCGTCGGCAGGATACCGCGCGGCCGTCCGTTCGATCCGACACTTGGGCCATGCGCGGGTGCTCAGCAGCCCAGCTCGTGCTCCACGCACTCGATCAGGGTGTGGAGGATGAGCATGTGCAGCTCCTGGATGCGGTCCGGCGTGTCGCCGGGAACGAGTAACTCGTGCTCGCAGACGCCGGCGAGGTCGCCGCCGGGGCGAGGGCCCCGAGCGCCGAGCAGGGCGACGCGGGTGACGCCGAGCTCCTTCGCGGCCGCGGCGGCGCGGAGGATGGTGGGGGAGTTGCCGCTGGTCGAGAGGAGGACGAGGACGTCACCGGGCTTGGCCAGGGCGCGCACCCATCGCTCGAAGACGGCGTCGTAGCCGTAGTCGTTGGCGGTGCAGGTGATGTGGCCGGGGTCGATGCAGGCCATGGCTGGCAGAGGCTCGCGGTCGGCGCGGAAGCGGCCGGTGAGCTCCTCGCAGAAGTGCATGGCGTCGCAGGCCGAGCCGCCGTTGCCGCAGGCAAGGACCTTGCCGCCGGCGCGGAAGCACTCGGCAATGCCGCCGGCAACGGCGTCGATGCGGGCGACGGCGGCCTGGTCGGCGAGCAGGGCCGCGAGGGCGGAGTGGGCGGATTCGAGGGCGCGGCGGGCGGCGGTCATGGCGGGGGATGGTAGTGGCCGCGCGCGGTCGCGGCCGGCGCGCAGCCCGTCGGCCGCGCGGGCTCCGCAGGCGCCGCCGGGACGCCTCAGCAGCCGGCGCTCCAGAGGTTGAGGAAGCAGAGCACGTCGCGGGTGTCGATATACCCGTTGGCGTCGCAGTCCGCTGCGTCGTCACGCGCGGACCAGGCGTTGAGGAAGGCGAGGACGTCCCGGGTGTCCACGGCGCCGTCGCCGTTGAAGTCGGCGAAGCAGCCGTCGCCGGCTGCGACAGCCCAGAACCCGCCGGTGAGCTGGAACGAGCCGCCGGAGTTCGCCGGGCCGGCGTCGTGCTGGCCGATGGTGCCGATGAGTTGGAAGCCGCCGCCCGAAGAGACGCCGCCGCCGGAGTCGATGGTGTACCAGTCGATCTGGAACTGGGCGCTGGCGACGGGGGCGATGCAGGTGGCGGCGAGCAGCGCTGCGGGGATCGGCGTAGGGATGCTCATGGGTTCGTTCCTCCTGGCGGGCGATGGTCCTCGGTTTCGACGGGGCCTTCGGTCTGCCGAGCGCGGGGCTCAGCGCGGCCCGATCGCGGTGAAGTGGAAAGGCGCGTCGAACGGCTCATTGGACACGTGCGCAAGGCGGATCAGTATGTTGGCAAAGTCGGTCGTGACGCCGTCGGTCTGGGCGAGCGCGTTGTGGGTCTCGAACTCGCCCGTCACCGTCACCGTGGGCAGGCCCGAGAAGGGCGGATCGAAAGTGATCGTGTAGTGGCCGTCGAGGGGGTGGGAGACCTGGAAGCCCGATCCGGCGAAGATGCCGCCCGTTTTGCCGACCACGCCGCGCACGATGCGGAGGTTCTCCTCGGCGCCGACGGCCCGCACCTGGGCATTGACGCCGAACCGGATGTCGCCGCGCACGTCCAGCTTGGCCAATGGAATGGGGGTTCCGATGCCGACCCGGTTGCTGGAGACGGCGAGCGCCGATGCGCCGGAGCTGTTCTGGAGCAGCAGCCGGTTGTCCACGAACTGGGTTCGCAGCACGATGTCGCCGGGAACGGCGTCGGTGCTCCAGATCCCGGGCTGGAGGGCCAGCCCTAGCGAGCCGCGCGGGTTGGCGCCGTCGTAGAGGTGGAATCCCGGGTCGCTGGGCGCAATGCCGCGGAGCAGCACACCGTCTCCGATGAAGCCCGAGTTCACTTCGAGCCGGGTCCCGGGGGTGAGCGTGCCTATCCCGACGTTGCCCGAGTTATCGACGAGAACGGCGCTCAGCGGCGATCCGTCCGCGGCGTCGAGGGAGAAGGCGGACCTGGCGTGGTTCGCGAGGGGCGCGGCGGTGAGGGGCTGGCGGGGGGAAAGCTCGACGAACCCGCTGCTGTTGCCGCAGCCCAGACCGGTGTCCTCGCGCACCTCGATCGCGAGGAAGCGCGGCTGGGGCGTCGCGAACTGCTGACCGAAGTCCATCTGGACGGCGAAGAGCCCCTCCGCGACGCCGACGTTGTCGACACATTGCGCCTGGCCGAGCTGCGAGCCGCCCGTGGGCGCGTCGAAGAGACGGAAGCGGAAGTCGTGAACGCCTTGGGCGGGCTGGCCGCCGTTCGAGAGCCGGCCCTGATACGTGAACGCTGTGGGCTGGGCCGCGGCCGCGCCGGCAAGGGCGCACGCCGTGAGGACTGCGAGGGAGCGGTTTCTCATGGTGGACCTCCGTTGAGGACCGGCAAGCCGGCCCGTTCTCCAAGCGGAGGCGGGGCCGACCGAGCGCCGAAAAAGCGGCATGGGTGCGGCATGGGGCGGTTAGCCGCCGTGTGCGTCGGGGCTCTCTCCCCGCCAAGCATCGGCCTTCGCGGAATACCCCTGTCCCGGCTCGAGGCAGTCCCAGGCCTCGTAGAGGGCCACGATCCGGAGGAGCGCCTCGCGCCTGCGGTCGGGCCCGGCGGCTCCGGCGGGGGCCGGGACGCGGGGATCGTCCTTGAGGCCGCGGTAGCCCTCGAGCACGAGAGGCTCGGCCTCGCGGAGCCTGGCGAGCCGGGCGGGAGGTTCGGCGGAGTCGTCGGCGGCCTGACCGGCGATCGCCGCGCCGAGGAGGCTCATGCAGTTGTAGCGGAGCCAGACGGCCGGGTGATCGTCCGCGAAGATGCGGGAGCGGATCTCGAGGGCCTCGCGGAGCGCCGCCTCGGCGTCGGCGTGGCGGCCGAGGTCGAGGAGGTTGAGGCCGAGGGCCGCGAGGGCGGCGGCGAGCCCGGCTTCGTCCGCCGGTTGGGCGGCTCGGGCGCGGTCCACGATCGCGCGGCTGATGACCTCGGCCTCGGCGTGCTCGGCGCGAGCCGCGTGCACTTCGCGGAGCACGACCTCCGCGTGCAGCGCCTCCTGGGGGTTCCAGTCCGGGTTTGCGCGGTACATCTCAGCGGACTCGAGCGCGGCGGCGCGCGCCTCGTCGAGGCGATCGACCAGGCGGAGCGCATCGGCGTAATGGTGGAGGAGCATCGCTCTGCTCTGCGGCATCGCGAGAGGGAACCCCGCGCTGTCGGCGGCGGCCTGGCCGAGCACCTCCGCCGACTCGTCGATCTTGCCCTGGACGCGCAGCACGTGCCCGAGGTTGTTGGCGGCCATGAGCGTGTCGCCGTGGGCCGCGCCAAGGACGCGCCGCATGCTCGCCAGCGCCTCGCGGAGAAGGGGCTCGGCCTCTGCGAGCCGGTTGCGCCGGACGAGGCTCACGCCCATGTTGTTCAGGATGGGCAGCAGGTCGGGGTGGTCATCGCCGAGGACGCGGCGCGAGGTCTCGAGGAGACGATCCCTGGCGCGGGCGGCGTCGTCGAGCTTGCCCTGCGCTTCGAGCATCTCGGCGAGGTTGTTGAGCCAGGTGAGGGTGCTGGGGTGATCCTCGCCGCGGACGCGCCGGTTGAGGTCGAGCCCGCGGCGCAGCAGAGGCTCGGCCTCGGCGAGCCTGCCCTGCATCGCGAGGCTGCTCGCAAGATTGTTGAGCGCCGTGATGCTGTCGGGGTGGCTCTCCCCCAGCGTGCGCACGCGGCGCTCGAGCACCTCACGGTTGCATGCCTCGGCCTCGGCCGGCTTGCCCTCCTTGAGCAGCACCTGCGCGAAGTTGCCCATGGTGGCGAGACGGTCGGGGTGGTCCTCCCCGAGGAGACGCGTCTGCGCCTCGAGGGCCGCGCCGATGTGGGCCGCGGCCTCAGGGACATGCCCCCAGTCGAGGAGGGACTGCCCGAGGGCGCTCCGCGCGGCGAGGGTCTCGGGGTGTTCCTCGCCGAGTGAGCCCCGGAAGAGCTCCAGGGCGCGGGTCTGCGGATCGAGAGCCCGTCCGTGCAGCCCGAGGCTGCGAAGGGTCTCGCCGATGGTCAGGAGGAGCCGGGCCCTCACCAGCGGCTGCTCGGCGAACTCCTGATCGATCGTTTCGATGGCGCGGTCGAAGATGTTCCGCTCCAGGGTGCGCAGGGCGACGTTGGTGAGGTTCGCCGCGGCCAGCTCGTCGCTGAATTGCCGGAGGCGTTGCGCGCGGGCGCCCTCGTCCGGCTCGGTGCGAGAGAGCGATGCTCGGCCTTCTTCAAGCAGGTCCTCGCGCAGTCGCGCGCCCATGAGCTGTGGGTCGATCCCCTGGAGCTGGGCCGCCTGAAACCTTGCCACCCGCTCCAGGTCGGCGGCGCGAGACTGGGCTTTCTCCTCCGCCTCGGTCGCTCGCCGGGCTTCGGCCGCCGCGAGCAGCCCGCTGGCCTCGGCGACCTCGCGTTGCCGCTTCTCCTCGGCCCTCGCTTGGTTCGCGCGCAGGAGTCCGACGCCGAGGCCGCCCACGCCGACCAGGAGCGCGCCGGCGACGACGCCCGCGCCCCCGACCAGGACGCGGTTGCGCCGGATGATCTTGCGGAGGCGGTAGCCCGCCGTGGGCGGGACGGCCGCGACGGCCTCGCCCGCGAGATGTCGTCTGACGTCGGCGGCGAGGGCGCTGGGGGTCTCGTAGCGACGGGAGCGGTCCTTCTCGAGGGCCTTCATGACGACCCAGTCGAGGTCGCCGCGGACGAGCGCGCTCAGGCGCGCGGGCTCGGTGCCTCGCTGCGCGGCGACGTGGCGGAGCGTCGCCGACTGCGAGAGACGCGTGGAGGGCTTGGGGGGCTCGACCTCGCGGATGATGCGCTGGACTTCGGCGTACGCCGCGGCGCGGAGGGTCTTGGAGTCGAAGGGGGTGGCGCCGGTGAGCAGCTCGTAGAGCAGGACGCCGAGGCTGTAGACGTCCGAGCGGGTGTCGATATCGAGCGAGCCCTCGACCTGCTCGGGGGACATGTACTCGGGAGTGCCGATGAGCTGGTGGAACTCGGTGAACAGGGTCTTCTCGGTGAGGCGTTGCTCGGTGGCCTTGGCGATGCCGAAGTCGATGACCTTGGCGTGCGGGCGGCCGTCCTGCGTCGCGACGAGGACGTTGGACGGCTTGATGTCGCGGTGGATCACGCCCTTGGAGTGCGCGTGCTGCACGGCGGCGCACACCTGGAGGAAGAGGTCGAGCCGGCCGGAGACGTCGAGGCTGTTCCGATCGCAGTAGACGGTGATCGGGTCGCCGCGGACAAGCTCCATGACGAAGTAGGGGCGTCCCGTCTCGGTCGCGCCGGCGTCGAGCACGCGGGCGATGTGGGGGTGGTCCATCAGCGCCAGGGCCTGGCGCTCGGCCTCGAACCGGGCGATCACCGCGCGGGTGTCCATCCCCAGCTTGATGATCTTGAGGGCGACCCGCCGTCGCACGGGTTGCTCCTGCTCAGCCATGTAGACCGAGCCGAATCCGCCCTGGCCGATCTCCTGGAGCACTCGATACGCACCGATCCGCGATCCGCACTCTCTCGCCGGCTCGGAGGCGAGAGCGACCGTGGGCGAGCGCAGGAACATGGGTTGCTGCGAGGCCGCGGCCAGAAGCGACTCCACCTCGGCGCGCAGCTCGGCCTGACCGGTGCATGCATGGTCGAGGTAGGTCGCGCGACGGTCCTCGGGCAGCTCGGCCGCCTCGGCGTACACCTCGCGCACCCTCGCCCGGTCGAGCATCCTCTCACTCCACCCGCTGCAGCTCGCGCAGGAGCCACGCGCGTGCATACGCCCACAGACGGTCGACCTGGCGCGGAGAGATGCTCAGTGCGCCGGCGGTCTCCTCGCCGCTCAGCCCGGCGAAGAACCGGAGACGAACCACCGCGGCGACCTCCGGCTCCGCCCTCTCCAAGCGTTCAAGCGCATCGTCGAGCGCCAGGACCTCCGTGGGATCGTGGTCCTCGGCAAGATCGACGACCGAGAGCGGCACACGAGCCGCCGCCCTTCCGCCCCGCTTGGCGGCGCCCTTGGCGCGGGCGTGGTCGATGAGGATGCGGCGCATCGCCTCGGCGGCCGCGGCGAAGAAGTGTGCCCGGTCCGTGAACGGCACCCGCCTCTCGGCGCCGATCCTCAGGAAGGCCTCATGCACCAGCGCAGTAGCCTGGAGGGTGTGGCCGACTCCCTCCTCGCCCATTCGCTGCTGGGCGATCGCCCGGAGCTGGTCGTAAACCGCCTCGAGCAGCTGCGACTGATGCCCTTCGCGGAGAGGGGCCGTGCCTGGAGATGAAGACTCGAGCACGGGGCCCATCGTACCCGAACGCCGACCCCGCCCGAAGCCGAACGGTCACGGCCTTGCTCGGCCTTGTGTGTTAAAGCGCCCGGAGAAGGCCCCCGGCACATTCGTGCGGGCCATCCCCGGGATCGGTGGACGCGACCGCCGAAGCAGCGAGCCGAGCGCCCCGGCGGCGATCCGCGTGGCAGCGAGAAGGCCGGTCATCAGCGACGGACGGGGCTTGAGGTCGTTGGGGCCGAGGAGCATGAGCGTCATGTCGTCGTCGGGGGCGCGCCCGCCGTGGAATCGCTCCATCGCCCCGAGCAGGTCTGCCAGGATCGACTCGGGGCCGGTGGTGTCGAGCGTGGCCAGCAGCCCGAGGAGGCCATCGACCCCGAGCCGGCGGCCGCCGCGGTTGCGCGCCTCGGGCACCCCGTGGATGGGCTCGGTCTCGTGGGCCATCGCGGAGCCCTTTCGGGGAAGAATACCAGATCCTGCGGAGCGTGCACCACGCCTCCGGCACGACGACTCAGGCGTGGAGCTCTCGTTTCATGCACTCGACGAGCGTGTGCAGGATGAGCATGTGCAGCTCCTGAATGCGGTCCGGCGTGTCGCCGGGCACGAGAAACTCTTGCTCGCAGACGCCGCGCGCGGTCGCGGCCGGCGCGCAGCCCGTCGGCCGCGCGGGCTCCGCAGGCGCCGCCGGGACGCCTCAGCAGCCGGCGCTCCAGAGGTTGAGGAAGCAGAGCACGTCGCGGGTGTCGATATACCCGTTGGCGTCGCAGTCCGCTGCGTCGTCACGCGCGGACCAGGCGTTGAGGAAGGCGAGGACGTCCCGGGTGTCCACGGCGCCGTCGCCGTTGAAGTCGGCGAAGCAGCCGTCGCCGGCTGCGACAGCCCAGAACCCGCCGGTGAGCTGGAACGAGCCGCCGGAGTTCGCCGGGCCGGCGTCGTGCTGGCCGATGGTGCCGATGAGTTGGAAGCCGCCGCCCGAAGAGACGCCGCCGCCGGAGTCGATGGTGTACCAGTCGATCTGGAACTGGGCATGGGCGGGGGTGGAGACGAGCGTGACGAGAACAAGGGCGGTTAGCGCGAGCGGGCTCTTGAGCTTCATGGACGGTGTCCTCCAGGACTATTCGCGAGATGGCCTCGCTGCCGACACGAGTGCGAACGCGCCGATTCAACGGGGCCCGATGGCGATGAAGTGGAATGCCATGTCCTCCCAATCCTCGGTCAGTCCATTGAACGTGAGGATCCTGATTCGATCGGCGAACGCCCCATCCGTCATCGCCGTCAGGCTGCATCGGACGCAGCCGGTGCGTTCGACCGTCGCCGTGACAGTCGGCGTGGCCGCGAAGGGCGTATCGAAGTGGATATCGTACGTGGCGTTGTCGGGGCGGGCCACGGAGAAGCCGGAGCCGAGAAGGATCGTTCCGTCTTTGTTCAAGGTGCCGCGGATGATCCGCAGGTTCTCCTCGCCGCTCGCCGCCCGAAGCTGCCCCGATGCGCCGAGGCGGATGTCACCGCGAACATCGAGCTTGGCGAGGGGGGAGAGGGTGCCGACGCCGACGAAGCCGTCCGTATCGATGATGAAGTTCTTGTTGCCGCCGCCGCCGACGCTCTCGAGCTTGAGGGCGGTGCCGGAGCCGGAGCCCTCCTGACGGAAGACCCAGGAGCGTTCGCTCGCGAGCCAGAAGAGGTCGGCCTGGTCGCCGACACTCTCGACCACGATCGGACCGCCGCGAACGTCGAGCCTGGCGGTTGGGGCCGTGATGCCGATGCCGACATTCCCCACGGCGTCCACGAAGACCGCACCGGTCGGTCCGCCATCGGCCGCGTCGAGCGCGAAGGCGGAGTTGGCGTGGCTGGCGCGGGGGGCGGCGGTGAGCGGCTGGCGCGGGGAGAGCACGACAAAGCCGCCGCCGTTGTTGCAGCCGAGCCCGGTGTCCTTGCGGACTTCGATCTCGAGGAAGCGCGGGTCGGGGGATGCGTACTGCTGCCCGAAGTCGATCTGGGCCGTGAACAGGCCATCGGAGACCGAGAGGTTGTTGAGACACTGGGTGTCGCCGACCTGGGCTCCGCCCTGCGAGGCGTTGAAGAGCCGGAATCGGAAGTCGTGGAGCCCGGAAGCGGGCTGGCCGCCGTCCTTGAGGCGGCCCTGGTAGGTGAGGGCGGTGGGTTGGGCGGAGGCCGCGGCGGCGAGGGCCAGGGCCGCGAGGAGGGAGGGGGTGCTGCTCTTCATGGCGGAGTCTCCTTCTGGGCCGCACTGCGATCTCGGCCGGGGTGAAAGCGATCAGCGCGGGCCGACCGCGACGAAGTTGAAGCCCATGTCCTGGAAGCTCCCGCCGATCCGGGTGGCCATGTGGAACTGCCGCGGCGTGGGGTCGCGTCCGCTCTGATAATCGACCATGACGACGGCGGCATCGTCGAACGGCCGAGCGGGGGTTGCGACGATCGTCGGGATGTCGCCGAACGCGGCGTCGAGAATGATGAGATGCTTGCCCGTTTCGTAGCGCGGGCAGGTGAAGCCGCGGCCGACGGTGACCTCGCCGGTGAATCTGACCACCCCGCGCACGATGCGCAGGTTCTCTTCACTGCTCCCGGCGGCCGAGTACCGGCCCTGGGGCACCATCCGCACATCTCCGCGGACATCCAGTTTGGCCGTGGGCGAGGTGGTGCCGACGCCCATGAAGCCGTCGGTGTCGATGATGAAGTTCTTGTTGCCGCCGCCGCCGACGCTCTCGAGCTTGAGGGCGGTGCCGGAGCCGGAGCCCTCCTGACGGAAGACCCAGGAGCGTTCGCTCGCGAGCCAGAAGAGGTCGGCCTGGTCGCCGACACTCTCGACCACGATCGGACCGCCGCGAACGTCGAGCCTGGCGGTTGGGGCCGTGATGCCGATGCCGACATTCCCCACGGCGTCCACGAAGACCGCACCGGTCGGTCCGCCGTCGGCCGCGTCGAGCGCGAAGGCGGAGTTGGCGTGGCTGGCGCGGGGGGCCTGCGTCAGCGGCTGGCGGGGATAGAGGATCGTGAACCCGGCCCCGTTGCTGCACCCCAGGCCCGCATCCGCCCGAACGTGGATCTCCAGGAACCGCGGGTCCGGGCTGGCGAACTGCTGACCGAAGTCGATGCTTGCCACGAACAGCCCGTCGGCGACCGCCACGTCATTCACACATTGCAGCTCACCGAGCTGAGTCCCGCCCTGCGCCGCGTCGTACAGCCGGAAGCGGAAGTCGTGCCGCCCGGAGGCGGGCTCGCTGCCGCTCTTGAGGCGACCCTGATAGGTCATGGCGGTGGGCTGGGCGGTGGCCATGGCGGTCAACGCCAAGACACAGACGGTCGATGGCCAAGTGCAACGCATCGTGGTTCTCCTCGTCGTGGGCCGCAGCCCCCGCTCAGAGCGGAAGCCGCGTGAGTGGAGCGACATGAAATCCGGCGACTGGCTGTTCGTGGATGAGGGAGTCCGTTGCTCGGTGCCGGCGTGCGGCAGCCCCGCCCGCATGCCCTCGGTCGTGGTCGGGTACGGCCCCGGGTGCCCGGCCAGCGAGGTGACGGCGTGCCGCAGGGTCCCGGCGGTTGCGAGGAGCCGACGCGGAGGGGTGGGCTTCTGTGCCGGGAACGTCTTACTCGCCGTATTCCAGCACGATGTCCACAAGCCACTGGTGGGCATCGTCGGTCTGGCCGTTCAGGGTGGAGGTGGCCAGGGCCACCGCGCGGGCCTGGCCGGCCTTGAAGGTGTTCTTGCCATAGGTCTGGGCCTGCAGCGTCCAGGTCTGCTGCTCGGGCGTGCCGATGAAGCGCAGGGAGCCCTCGGCCAAGGCCCCCGTCTCACGCTGCGTCACCGTCACCCGCAGGTCCACCCACTGGACCCTGTCGCACGAGAGCGGGCCCGTCAGTATGAGGCGACGGCCCTCGTCGCTGATCGTGCCGGTGGTGTTGATGGTGTTGGCGGCGAGCTTGGCCATTGCCCCCGGCCCTAGCCACACCGCGGCGAGCATCAGGAGCGGGAGGGCAACCAGGAGCGCGCGTGTCGCGGGAGGACGCTTCGGCATGAGATTCACTCCTTCCTCACTGTGGGGTTGCGTCGAGAATCGGCTGCGGACCCCGGCCCGTCTCACGAGGCTGGGCGCCATGACCCGCAGGGGCAACGGCGCCCCGCCCAAAGCGAGATTCGCGAGCGTCGAGCGACGTGAAAGAATCGGAAAGCCTCTGAGAGCCGGGCGCCACGCAGCGCGAATGAGGACCCACGCGGGGCGAAGTCGGTGAGACCTGGTTAGCGCTGCGAGGATGCCTGAGCAAAGCGCTCGCGGAGGGGCACGCTGTCCAGGATTCTCGCGTCACCCACCCCCGAGAACAGGAGGAGCCGCGTGCCGTCGCGACTGAACTCGGCCGTGTTCATTGAACCCGGGCCGGCCTGCAGCGAGAGAAGCTCGCGCCCGGTGCGTGAATCCCAGAGTCGCGCTGTCCCGTCCACGGAAGCGGTGACGATTCGGGAGCCGTCGGGCAGGAACTCGCCGCCCACCACGATCATCTCGTGCCCTCGGAGCACCAGTTGCTCGGTCCCGCTCAGTGGGTTCCAGACCCTGGCGGTGTAGTCGAGGGATGTGGTGAGGACACGCGTTCCGTCCCGGCTGAAGCGGGCGCAGAGCACACCCTGGGCGTGACCGAGCAGCCGTCGGAGTTCCGCCCCGGTCCGGGCGTTCCAGATTCGTGCGGACCTGTCGGCGGACGCCGACACGATGTATTCGCCGGTCTCGTCGAATGAGGCCGACAGGACCGCCTCATCATGGCCCTCCAGGACACGGACGGGCTCACCGGTCCATGCGTTCCATGTGCGAACCGTCTTGTCGTCGGATGCGGTGACGATCGTCTGGCCGTCCGGGCTGAACCTGACGTCGTTGATGGGCGCTTCATGGGCGCGAAACGTGAGCATCGTCCGGCCCGCGCCGATATCCCAAATCCGCACCGTGAGGTCCTCGAAAGAGGTCGCGAACAGCCGTCCGTCGGGCGAGAAGGCGCCCGGCGACGTGGGTGTCTCGGTTCGACCGAACATCCACGAGACGGCGGCCGTTTGCGGATCGAAGACCCGCACTCGGGCCAGGCCGCTCTCGAAGATCAAGCTTCCATCCGGACTGAAGCCCGCGCCGATCGTGTCGGGTAGGGGCTCGGGGACGACCTGATCGTCACAGGTGGGATGCTTGCCCCACAGGCGCACGGTCCGATCGCCCGACGTCAGCACGCGCGATCCGTCGGGGCTGAATGAGGCCGACTGCGGGGTGTTCCGGTGGCCGCGCATCAACCACAGTTGCCGCCCGGATTCCGCGTCCCAGACTCGCGCGGTGGTGTCCTCGGACCACGTCAGGATGCGTCTGCCGTCCGGGGTGAACTCGGCGCCGGTCACATGCCGACTGTGGCCGGCGAGCGAGACCAGTTCCCGTGCGGTGGCGAGATCCCAGATGCGTGGAGTCGGACCGGCCGAAGTCAGCACCCTCGAGCCGTCGGGGCTGAACACCGCGCGCCCGACATTACCGGGATCATCGAGTCGAGCGACCTCGCGGCCTGTCGCCGTATCCCAGACGCGGGCCGTTCCGTCGTACGCGCCCGTCGCAACGCGGTCGCCCGCGGGGCTGAAGTCGGCGCCCACGATCGGGCCCGTGTGTCCCCGGAGCACGAGGAGTTCGGCCCCCGTCGCCGCGTCCCAGATTCGGGCCGTTTGGTCGTGCGACGCGGTGAGCACGCGCGTCCCGTCCGGGCTCGGCAGCGCTTCGCTGATGACGCCGGTGTGCCCCGACAGCCTCGCGAGCTCTTGCCCGGTGAATCCGTCCCAGACCCGCGCGACGTCCGCGGAGCACGAGATCACACGCGATCCGTCACGTGTGAAAGAACCGCGCGGCGCCCCGCCCTCGAGCGCATGCCCCGGGAGCACCGCCAGCTCGCGATAGCCTCCGGCGTCCCATAGGCGGAGCGTCCCATCGCGCCCGGCCGAGAGGATCCGTCCGCCATCGGGGCTGAACCGCGCGTCGGTGGCGGCGCCCGTGTGGCCGCGCAGCTCGGCGAGCGTCGTTCCGCGCTCGGCGTCGAATATGCGCACCACCCCGTCGAAGCCGGCGGTGGCGATCCGCCGGCCGTCGGGGCTGTAGCGTGCGCGGGGTCCGCCCCCGGGTCCCTGAGGCGGGTGCTCGATCGCGAGGAGGCTCTCATCGGAGGCCGCGTCGAGGAATCGCCATTCCCAGTTGCGCAGGTGCGTCGGGCAGGCGTCGAGGCGCTTGGCGGCGAGCCTCACGTCGTTCACACGCAGAGCCCCCAGCGCGGCCGTGATGTTGGCGACGTATCCGTCGTACTCCGCTTCGACCCGCCGACGCTCGGCCTCGGCCTCCGCCGCGGCGGCGCGGCGTGCTTCCGCTTCGGCTTTCATTGCGCTCTGCTGTGCCGCTTTGCGATGAGCTTGTTCGTCGGCCCGCGCCGCGTTCGCCATGACCAGCCCGGTGCTGGTCCCGATCACCCCCAGCACGAGCGCCAGCGCCACGGCAATCCCGGAGACGACCAGCGCCCGGTTGCGGCGCACGAACTTGCGGGTGCGGTAGGCGGCCGACGGGGGCGCCGCGGTCACAGGCTCGCCGGTCAGGTGACGGGTCACGTCCGCGGCGAGGGCGCTGGGCGTGTCGTACCGGCGCGCTCGGTCCTTGTCGAGGGCCTTCATGACGATCCAGTCGAGATCGCCGCGAACGAGGGCGCTCAGGCGCGCCGGCTCGCTGCCCCGATGGGCGGCGACGCCCGGAGCCTCGAAAGACTGGGAGAGGCGGGTCGAGGGCTTGGGGGGTTCGACCTCGCGGATGATGCGCTGGATCTCGGCGAACGCCGCGGACCGGAGCTCCTTTGGGTCGAATGGGGTGGCGCCGGTGAGCAGCTCGTAGAGAAGGACTCCGAGGGAGTAGACGTCGGAGCGAGTGTCGATGTCGCGCGAGCCCGCGGCCTGCTCCGGCGACATGTACTCGGGAGTCCCTATGAGCTGCCGGAACTCGGTGAAGAGCGTCGTCTCGGTCAGGCGCTGCTGCGCGGCCTTGGCGATCCCAAAGTCGATCACCTTCGCGTGCGGGCGTCCGTCCTGGGTCGCCACGAGCACGTTCGTCGGCTTGAGGTCCCGGTGGATCACGCCCTTGGCGTGCGCGTGCTGCACCGCGTGGCACACCTGCACGAAGAGGTCGAGCCGCTCGCCGATGTTCAGGTTGTTCCGATCGCAGTAGCAGGTGATGGGGTCGCCGTGGACCAGCTCCATGACGAAGTACGGACGCCCGGAGTCGGTCGCGCCCGCGTCCAGCACCCTGGCGATGCCGGCGTGGTCCATCATCGCGAGGGCCTGGCGCTCGGCCTCGAACCGGGCGATGATCGCGCGGGTATCCATCCCGAGCTTGATGATCTTCAGGGCGACCGTGCGCCGGACGGGGTGCTGCTGCTCGGCCACGTAGACCGTGCCGAATCCACCCTCACCGATCTCCTGCAGTAACCGGTAAGGACCGATCTGCGCCCCGGGCCGCTCGGCGGGGCCCGATCCGAGCGTGGAGGGGGCCGCCATGAACGCGGGCCCGCCCTCCGCCGCGGCGAGCAGCGACTCAATCTCGGCGCGCAGCTCGGCGTCGCCGGCGCACGCGCTCTCGAGGAACGCCGTCCGCGCGGCGTCCTTCAGGGCCATGGCTTCGGCGAACACCTCGTGCACCCGGTCTCGGTCGAGCATGGATCAACTACCCATCTCTCGGAGCAGCCACGCGCGCGCGTACACCCACAGCCGGTCCACGTGGCGCGCCGAGATCCCGAGGGCCTCGGCGGTCTGCTCCCCCGTCAGCCCGGCGAAGAAGCGGAGGCGCACGACGGCCGCGACCTTCGGTTCGGCCCGCTCTAAGCGTTCCAGGGCCTGGTCGAGCGCCATGATTTCGTCCGGATCCGCCGTTTCCGCGAGGTCCACAACCGAGAGCCGCTCGCGAGCACCCCCGCCTCCCCGCTTGATCGCCCCTTTCGACCGGGCGTGGTCGAGGAGGATGCGGCGCATCGCCTCCGCGGCGGCGATGTAGAAGTGCGCCGGGCTCTCGAAGGGCACGCGCCTGTCGTGCGCGATTCGGAGGTAGGCCTCGTGCACCAGGGCCGTCGCTTGGAGCGTATGGCCCGGGTTCTCCTCGCTCAGCCGCTGCTGGGCGACCGCGCGGAGCTGGTCGTAGACGGCGTCGAGCAGCTCGGCGGAGCGGCCTTCGCGGAACGATGGAGTTGCCGGCACACGCGTCTCGTCCACGTCGGCATCGTACCAGGGGCGGCCATCCATCCGGAAACCCGGCGCACGTCGCGGGGCTGACGGCGGTGTTACTTCTCCCGGCGGCCGGGCCGGTTGAACCGGTCCGAGAAGGCCCCCAGGAGATTGGCGCGAGTCAGTTCGGGCGTCGGCGCGGGGGTTGGGCCGCCCAGGAGCGACGCGAGTGTGGCACGGGCGACCCGCTTTCCCGCAAGCAGCCCCGTCATGAGCGATGCCCTCGGCTTGAGCGCGTTGGGGCCGAGGAGCATGAGCGTCATGTCGTCGTCGGGGGCGCGCCCGCCGTGGAATCGCTCCATCGCCCCGAGCAGGTCTGCCAGGATCGACTCGGGGCCGGTGGTGTCGAGCGTGGCCAGCAGCCCGAGGAGGCCATCGACCCCGAGCCGGCGGCCGCCGGGGTCGCGCGCCTCGAGCACGCCGTCGGTGTAGAGGAGGAGCAGGTCGCCCTCGCGCAGGCGGACCCGATTCTCGCGGAAGCTCGTGGACTTGTGGATGCCCAGGGGGAAGTCCGCGCCCTCCACCTCGGGAGCAACCAGGCTCGACCACTCCCGGGCCCCGGCTCGATAGAGAAGCGGCGCGGGATGGCCGGCGCACGAGATCGTGATCTCGTCGGTGGGCGTCCAGCACGTCACGACCACGGCGGTGGCGAAGCGACCCGTCTCGTCGAGGCCCCGGAACGTGCGGTTGAGCGAGTCGAGGAAGCGCCGCTGATCGACGAAGTTGATGTAGCGGCGCATCAGGGCGCGCAGGTCGCCCGAGACTCCCGCCACCGACGCGCCGTGGCCGCTCACGTCCGCCACCAGGGCCCGCACCACACGCCCGGTCGCGCACGCCGAGACGTAGTGGATGTCCCCGCCGGCGTCGTCGTCGGCCGCAGGGCGGCTGTACACCCACGCGTCGAGCCCGGACATGATCACGCCGTTCCGGCCGGCGCGGTTGCTGCCCCAGACCTCCATGCACTGCATTGTGTGGGCGGTCCCCCCTTGCCGTGCGCGCGTGCCGCCCCCTCCGCTCGTACCCGTCGAGTTCTCCCGCGCGATCTCGGTCACCTGCGGCCCTCCGCTGTAGGATGCGGCGATGCCGCACCGCAAGCTCACGCTCCTGCCGGCGTGTTTGTTCGCGCTGGCGTCCATTTCGCAGAGCCTCGGCCGCCCCGGAGAGGCGCAGGCGGGTCAGGTCCCGCGCCCGAACGTGATCTTCATCATGGCCGACGACCTCGGCTACGGAGAGGTCGGCTGCTTCGGCCAGGAGAAGATCCGAACCCCCAGCATCGACCGCCTCGCCTCGGAGGGCATGCGTCTGACGCGCCACTACGCCGGCTCGGCCGTCTGCGCGCCGACCCGGTGCTCGCTCATGACCGGCAAGCACACGGGCCACGGCGCGATCCGCGGGAACCGTGAGGTCGGCGGCTGGGGGCCGGAGGAGCCGGAGGGCCAATGGCCCCTCCCCGCCGGGGAGGTCACGCTGGCGGAGCTTCTCAAGGACGCCGGATACGCGACGGGGGCGTTCGGCAAATGGGGCCTCGGCGGGCCGGGATCGGAAGGGCACCCCTGCGCGCAGGGATTCGATCACTTCTACGGCTACCTCTGCCAGCGCGTGGCGCACAACTACTACCCGACGCACCTGTGGCGCAATCACGACGTGGACGTGCTCGGGGGCAACCGCTGGTTCAGCGCGCACCAGCGAATCCAAGCGCCGCTCGCCGACGAGGCCGACTACGCCGAGCGCTTCGCGGGTTCCGACTACGCGCCCGAGGCGATCATCTCCGAGCTGCTCGGCTGGGTGCGCGAGCAGGCCACGGAGCACCCCGAGCGTCCCTTCTTCTGCTACTACGCGACGATCCTCCCGCACCTCGCCCTGCAGGCTCCGCCCGAGTGGGTCGAGCGCTACCCGCGGGAGTGGGACCAGCGGCCCTACCTCGGCGACGCCGGCTACCTGCCGCACCCGCGTCCTCGCGCGGCTTACGCGGCGATGATCTCCTATATGGACCACAATGTCGGGCGCATCCTGGACCTGCTCGAGGAGCTCGGCCTCGCCTCGAGCACGATCGTCGTCTTCACGAGCGACAACGGGACCTCGTTCGCCAGCGGCGTGGACCGGGAGTTCTTCGACTCCCTCGGCGGCCTGCGCGGCCACAAGGCCACCCTTTACGAGGGCGGCATCCGCGTGCCCACGATCGTGCGGTGGCCGGGGCGCGTCGAGCCGGGCTCGGTAAGCGATGCTCCCGGCTACCACCCGGACTGGATGGCCACGCTCGCCGAGGCGATCGGGGCGGCCGCGCCACCGGGCATCGACGGGGTCAGCCTGCTCCCAGTGCTGACCGGCGGGGTCGCGGAGCCGACGAGCCGCACGATGTACTGGGAGTTCCCGGAGGGGCCGCAGCAGCAGGCCGCGGTGTTTGGGGATGCGGACGAGGCCGGGCGGTGGAAAATAATCAGGCCGCGTCTCAAAGAAGACCTGGCGAGTGTCGAGCTCTACGACCTGCTTTCGGACCCCGGAGAGACCGCGAACCTGTCGCAAACCCACCCTGAACAGGTGGAGTTTGGGCTGCGAATCTTGGGCACGGAGCACGAGCCGAGCGCTGTGTTCCCCATCCCGGCCTTGGACGATCGATAGCGGGACCAACCCGAACAGTCAGATTCTCCCACGACCCCGCAACCCGACTTCGCCCGATCTGGTATGAAGCGCAGGGAGACGTTCTGTCTCCGCCCCGTTCGCCGCTTCTCGTGGATGGGTGGAACGGAGGGAGTTCGCGATGCGTGCACGCGGCTTGGCCGGTGGCGCCGGCGTCGCGGCATCGGCGGTGCTGGCTTTCGGCCAGGGAGACAGGCCGCCGGTGCGGACGCTGGAGGCGGGGGCCGGGGTGCTGGCGGGGCTGTCCTTGGCGGGGGGAACGTCCTTCGCGCGGGGCGAACGGCCGCCGCCGCGCCTGCTCGAGAACGGCCATGATGTCGTTCCGCTGCGTGTCGCGCCCGCGGCCTTCGAGAATGGCGTCGTCCAGCGCACCGGCGACTGGGTCGGCTACTCGAGATCGAGAGGCGGGCACGACCTCTGCCACGACTACCGCGTCTTCGACTGCTACGGCGACCACGACTGGGACGGCGTCCCCGACGACCGGGGCGGGTGCGGCCAGGGGGGCGCCCGCTGGTGGTTCGGCACCGGCTACTGCAACCTCTTCTTCACGAACGACATGACGCTCGCCCCCGACGCCCTCGGCGCCGAGGGCCTCTGGCGGGCCGACATCGCGTGGCACTGGACGTGCGCCGGCCACAAGTCGCAGCAGTGCGTCCTCGCCATTTTTATGCAGAGCTCGGACGCCCGGGCCTGCGAGCCCGACTCGTTCGACCTGCCCGGCTGGCTCGTCGACTTCGGCGACCTCTGGTGCAACCAGCCCTATTACTTCCGCGCCTCGATCGACATCTCGGGCATCGGCCGCTGGGAGCTCTCCGACGGCGGCGCCGGCTCCTACTCGGTCATGTACCTCACCGACGACGGCGCGGCCCCCGCGGCCTGCGCCCAGCCGATGCTCTGGGGCGGCCCCAACAGCTCGGGGGGCGATCCCGACGGGCCCGGAGCGCAGTGGGAGGCGCAGATCGACGACGACGCCCCGGCCGACCTCGTCCACGAGCTCCCCACCGAGTGCTACACCTACGCCTTCGGGTGCCCCGACCCGCTGGGGGCGATGGCCCAGCTCTGGGGCGAGCGTCTCGACCCGCCGGGGAACCGCGCCGACTTCAACGGCGACGGGGCCGCGGACACACGGGACGTCATCGCCTTCCTCGCGGCGTGGCGCCTGTGCGCAGACGGGGTGGATTGCGACGGCGATGGTCGCTGCACCACGATGGACGTGCTGTGCTTCCTGGATCGCTGGATCGAGTGTCGGTAACGAATCGGTGAGCGCGCGTCGCACCGCGCCGGATGCGGGCCGGAGCCCGCGTCCCGCCGGCCGGCTGATGGAAGGAGAATCCGATGCGACTGGAGACAATCGTGGCGGTGTTCGCGGCTGCGGGTGTGGCCCAGGCCCAGCCGGAGAGGCCGGCGCCGCGCGTGCTCGAGACAGGGACGCGGGTCGAGCCGGTGCGCGTGGCCCCGGCGGTGCTGGAGGATGGGAGGGCCGTGCGCATCGGCGAGTGGCGGGCGTACGGCGCTGCCCGGGGGCCGCACGACACCTGCCGCGACTACCGCGTCTTCGATTGCTACGGCGACGACAACTTCGACGGGCATCCCGAGGGGGGCGCCGCCTGCGGCATCGGCGAGGCCGACCGCTGGTTCTTCGGCACGGGCTACTGCAACGGGTTCTACAGCAACGACATGACGGTGGCGCCGGACACGATCATCGAGGAGGGCGTATGGCGAGCTGATCTGGCGTGGTACTGGTCGTGTCTCACGTTCCCGGGCGAGAGCGAGCAGTGCGTGATCGCGGTCTTTCTCCAGAGCTCGGACCCGACCGACTGTGAGGACGACAGCTTCGACTACCCGGGCTGGATGTTCGACCTGGGCGAGCTGCGCTGCAACACCGGCAGCTACTACTACGAGCTGTTCGACATCTCCTCGATCGGCCGGTGGACGCTGCCCCCGGGCGGCCGGGGCTCGTATGTCGTGATGTTCCTCACCGACGACGGCGAGGAGCTGGCCTCGTGCGCGCAGCCGATGCAGTGGGGCAGCACCGGCGGCCCCGGCTTCCAGGGCCCCGAGCAGCTCGACGACGATGCGCCGCTCGACGGGATGCACGACGTGCCGACGGAGTGCTACACGTACAGCTTCGACTGCCCCGATCCGCTCGGGGGCATGGCGCAGTTCTGGGGCGAGCGGCTCGACCCGCCCGGCAACCGGGCCGATTTCGACGGCGACGGGCTCGCCGACACGCGCGATGTGCTCGCCTTCCTCTCCGCGTGGCGCCTCTGCGTCGGCGGGGCCGACTGCGACGGCGACGGCCGGTGCACCTCGATGGACGTGCTGTGCTACCTCGACCTGTGGACGACGTGCAGGGATGAGTAAGGCATCCCCGCGGCCGCGACGATCTAGTGGTTTTCAACGGCTCGGCGACACTGCTCTACGACGGAGACTTCTTCAACAACTGCGGCATGGCCTACATCCCCAGCCTCGACGAGCACTGGATGATCGACTGGTCGGGCAACCTCTACTCGTTCGATCCTGCCAACGGGTACGCACGCACACTCATCATGAACGCGGGCGCCTCGTACGACGGCCTGGCCTACGTGCCGGCGCCGAGCGCCCTCGGGCTGCTCGCCATCGGCGGGCTTGCGGCGGCGCGCCGTCGTCGCTGATCGTTCCCCGCGGCGTAAGGAAGCATGGTCAGCGGGCCCCGGAGACCGGGGCCCGCTTTCTTCGATGCAATGAAAGGGGCCGCCTGTCGGGCGGCCCGGGGGAGGTCGGTTCGGGGCGCGGCGGCCGGAAGCCTGTGGGCGAACTACCTCGCGCCGTCCTTCTCCGCCATGAGCCGGATCATGTCCACGCAGCGGGCCGCATAGCCGGCCTCGTTGTCGTACCAGCTCACGACCTTGAAGAACCGATCGTTGAGCTGGATGCCCGCCTTGGCGTCGTAGATCGAGCTGTGGTGGTCGCCGATGAAGTCGCTGGAGACGACCTCCTCGTCGGTGTAGGCGAGCACGCCGCGCATCGGCCCCTCGGCCGCGCTCTTCATCGCGGCGTGGATCGCGTCGAGGCTCGTCGCCTTCGCGGTGCGGAAGGTGAGGTCCACCGCCGAGACGTCCGCCGTGGGCACGCGGAAGGACATGCCGGTGAGCTTGCCCTTGAGGGCGGGGATGCAGAGGGCCACCGCCTTGGCGGCGCCGGTGCTCGAGGGGATGATGTTCTGGTAGGCATTGCGCCCGCCGCGCCAGTCCTTCTTGGAGGGGCCGTCCTGCGTCGGCTGCGTCGCCGTCGCGGCGTGGATGGTCGTCATCAGCCCCTCCTCGAGGCCGAACGCGTCGTTGATCACCTTGGCGACGGGGGCGAGGCAGTTGGTCGTGCAGCTCGCGTTGCTGACCACCTTGTGCCTGGCCGGGTCGTAGGTCTCGTGGTTCACCTTGTAGCAGAGCGTCGGCACCTGCTCGGGGCTCTTTGTCGGCGCGGAGATGATCACCCGCTGCGCCCCGGCCTGCAGGTGCGCGCCGGCCTTCTCCGCGTCGGTGAAGAGGCCGGTCGACTCGAGCACGTACTGCACGCCGAGGCTCTTCCAGGGGAGCCTGGCCGGGTCCTTCTCCGCGAAGGTCTTCGTCGTGCGCCCGTTCACCGTGAAGGAGTTCTCCGTCGCGGAGACCTGCGCCTCCCGCCCCCCCACGCGGAAGCGCCCGTGCATCGTGTCGTACTTGAGCAGGTACGCCAGGTTGTCCGCGGGGACGAGATCGTTCACCGCCACGACCTCCAGGTTGGGGTCCTGTGCGGCGATGCGGTAGACGAGGCGGCCGATGCGGCCGAAGCCGTTGATGCCGATGCGTATGGCCATGAGAGGTCCTTTCGGGTGCGTGGAAAGCCTGCCTGACGGTAGTTTCGGCGACCGGGTTTTTCTACGCGGGTGCGCGCCCCGGGCGCCGCCCGCGCGACGACAGCCTGCGCACCGGCGACCGGCCGCTCGCCAGTCGCCATGAACGCCGCCCCCGCGGCGCACAGCGCCACGCCGCGGGCTGTCGAGCACCGCCGGCGTCGCCCGTCAACCCCGCGCGCCCACCGCTACTCGAGCACGCGGATGTTCCGCTTCTCGCACATCTCCTTGAGCACGCGCGGCCAGACGGTCACGCTCACCTCACCGAGGTGCGCCTTGCGGAGCAGGTACATCATCGTCCGCGACTGCCCGATGCCGCCGCCGATCGAGAGGGGGATCTGGTCCTTCAGGATCATCTGGTGGTAGGGGAGCTTGAGCATGTCTTCTTGGTGGGTCATCTGGAGCTGGAGCTTGAGCGTGTCCTTGGTGACGCGGATGCCCATGGAGGAGAGCTCGTGCCGCCGGCGCGTGACGGGGTTCCACACGAGGATGTCCCCGTTGAGCCCGTGCATGGGGCGCCCGTCGCGCGAGCGGGTCTCGGTCACCCAGTCGTCGTAGTCGGCGGCGCGCATCTCGTGCGGGTACCCGTCCTTGAGCGTCCAGCCGATGCCGTAGATGAAGACGGCCGGGTGGTCCTGGAGGATGGCCGTCTCGCGCTGCTTGCGCGGCAGGTCCGGGAAGCGGTCGAGCAGGTCCTCGGCGTGGATGAACGTCAGCTCGTTGGGCAGCTCGGGGTACTTGCCCGTCCGCAGCTTGTGGTGCTTCTCCAGCACGTACCGCTCGGCGCCCTTGATCACCCTCCAGATCTTGCGGACCACGCTCGTGAGGTAGTCCAGCGTGCGGTCCTGCTCGCGGATCGCCAGCTCCCAGTCCCACTGGTCCACGTACGCGCTGTGGTCGTGGTCGAGGAAGTAGTCCTTGCGGATCGCGCGCATGTCGGTGCACAGCCCCTCGCCGGGCTTCATGGCGAACTGCTGCAGCGCGACCCGCTTCCACTTCGTCGCCGCCTGCACGACCTGCGCGTCGATCGGGTGCTTGTCGTAGTCGTTGGAGATATGGAACTCCACCGGCGTGCGCGAGCCGTCGCGGTCGAGATAGTCGTTCACGCCGCTGGTCTTGTCCACGATCAGCGGCGACTGCACCATGATCAGGTTCAGCTCGCGGCAGAGGTGGTCCTCGATGTACCGCTTGGCCTCGTAGATGGCCACCTGCGTCTCGCGAGGCCCGATCAGGGGCGTGTAGTCCGTCGGGAGGGCCCGCTCCAGCTCCTCGTAGGTCCCGATCCCGGGCCCGGCCAGGTCTGCCGCTTTGCTCGCCATGGCGCTCACTCCTTCTGAGCGGCCCCGGGGCGAGAGGCAGACGGCCGCCCCGCCGGGGGGCCGCGAACTCAATGATGCTATCCGTGTCCGGTATAGAAAGGATGGAGGAGGTGCCTTGAAGGATGAGGGGAAGGCGGAGTCGCGGAGTGTTCGGCCGGGATCTCCTCGGGTGCGCGGCGCCCGCGGGCTCCTCAGATGCCATTGACGCGCCCCGGCCGCCGGCCGGATACTGGCGGCATCTCTTGCGCACGAGGCGGGGCGGACGCTCAGGCCGAGCACGCTGCGTCGGTGGGTCCTCGGGGTGGCGTGCGCCCGGGGCCGCGTCGTGTTCCGGGTGCGCGGACGGAAGGAGCATCTCGTGGATATCCGTGGAGCGTGCGTTCATCGTTCGGGGTTGCTCGCCCTCGTGTGCGCCGGGCTCGCGTCGGCCGCGTCGGGTCAGGGGACGGGGTGCGTGGAGTCGTCGCTCCTCGGGACGCACAACACGCCCGGGGCCGCGAACGACGTGAGCGTCGTCGGCGACCTCGCCTACATCGCCGACGGCGGGAGCGGGCTGCAGATCGTGGACGTCTCCGACCCCGCGGCACCCGTGCTCCTCGGGTCGTACAACACGCCGGACAACGCGTTCGGCGTGGGCGTGTCGGGCGATCTGGCGTTCGTTGCCGACTACTCGGCGGGCGTGCAGATCATCGACGTGTCCGATCCGACCGCGCCCGAGTTCCGCGGGGCCTACTTCCCCGGGGGCGAGGCGCAGGACGTCGTCGCGTCGGGCGGCATCGCGTATGTCGCCGCCGGCGCCGCGGGGCTGCACGTCGTGGACGTCTCGGACCCGGCGAACCCCGTCGCGCTGGGCGTGTACGACACGCCCGACTACGCGTGGGGGCTCGCGCTCGTCGGCGATCTGGTGTATCTCGCCGACGGCTTCGGCGGTCTGAAGGTCGTCGATGTCTCCGATCCCGCGGCCCCGGAGGTGCTCAGCATCTTCATCACCGCCTGGGCGGCCGTGGACGTGGGCGTGTCGAGTGGCGTCGCGTGCGTGGCCGAGCACAGCGGCGGGCTGCAGACGGTGGATGTGTCCGACCCCGGCGCCTTGGTGCTGCTCGGCGCGTACGCGACGGCGAACCCGGCCTTCGCCGTCGCTATCGACCGGCAGGTGGCCTTCGTCGCTGACGGAGCCAGCGGTCTCCTGGTGGTGGACCTCGTGGACCCGGCGCAGCCGACGTTGCTCGGCTCGTACGACACGCCGGGGCAGTCGCTGGGCATCGCCGTCGCCGGGCGGCGGGCGTACGTCGCCGACGACGCGGCGGGGATGCAGATCATCGACGTGCGCGACTGCCCCGCGTGCGCGGCCGACTTCAACGGCGACGGCGTGGTGGACACGCGGGACGTGCTGGCGTTTCTCAACGAGTGGGCCGCGGGCTGTCGGTAGGGGAACAAGGCGCCCCGGGCGCGGGGCTCAGTCTTCGTCTTCGTCTTCGTCACCGCCCTCGCCGTCGTCGTCCTCGATCTCGGTCTCGAGCACGGCGCCGTCGGCGCTGACCTCGATCTCGTACTCCAGCCCATCGGCCTCGCCCTCGAGGCAGTAGATCGTGGCCCCGTTTTCGGTCTCGCGCTCGGCCTCCTCGATGACGATGCCGGGCACGGCGAGCTCGGCGGCGTTCATCACGAGGTCGGGGACGTCGGAGAGCGGGATCTCCTCCTCGTGCTCGTCGTCGCCGTCGTCGTCCTCGGCGTCGTCGTCATCGTCGGGGCCCTCGTAGCCGCGGAACGTGCCGTCCTCGGCGACGTCGAACTCGACGATGCCGCCGTCGCCCTTGACGTCGACCTCGTAGAGCACCTCGCCGTGGTCGGTGGTGCGCTCGAGCTCGGTGATGGCGCCGCCGTTCATGCGGGCCTTGATGGTCGCCTGCACGGGCTCGGGACACTCCTCGAGCGTCACGGCCTCGTCGCCGTCGTCGCGCACGCCGCCGAAGAGGCCGAGCGAGCTGGAATCGCGCGCGCCCAGCGAGGATTGGGGGTTGTCGTCGGTCTCGTCGCTGGCGCAGCCCGCGGCCGCGGCGATGGCCGTGGCGAGCGCGGCCGTGAGCGTCTTGCGTGTCATGGACGGCTCCTTTCCGCTGGTGGCCGCCGGCGCTGCCCGTGCCCGCGGGGGGCGGCCATCCATCAGTCTATAGCACGCCCGCCCGCCCGGGGTGAGAAGTCGAAGACGGCCGCGCCCGCCGCGCCGCGATTCTCCGCGGTTGCCGGCGGCGCGTCGGGCGATCACGGCGTTCCGGACACCGACACCATCCAGCCGACGCCGAAGCGGTCGGTGAGCATGCCGAACTTGGGCGACCAGAAGGTCTTGGCGAGGGGCATGGTCACCTTGCCGCCCTTGGAGAGGGCCGCGAAGGCGCGGTCGGCCTGTTCCGGGGTGTCCACCGAGATCGAGAGGGAGAAGCCCTGGAATGCGCCCTCGGCGCCGCACCCGTCGGAGGCCATGACGGTCGTCTCGCCGATGCGGAAGCTCGAGTGCATGATCTTCTTGTCGAAGCCCGGCGGGAGAGAGCCTGCGGGCATGGGCTCGGGGCTCTCGCTGAATCGCATCATCATCTCGACCTCGGCGCCGAGCGCCTCGCGGTAGAAGGCGATGGCCTCCTCGCAGCGGCCGCCGAAGAACAGGTACGGCTGGATGATCGCGGACATGGATGTCTCCTTGGTTGCGCCGCCGGGGGCGGGAACCGCAGCGTAGCGTGCGCGGGCGCCGCGGCGAAGGGCATTTTTCACTACACCGAGAGCAAGAGCGGAATACAGCGATCTCCACCACGGTCGGGGGCACGGCGTGCGCGGGCGCGCCGCATGCTCTCGCCGAGGATCGCTCGTCGCCCTTCCTCTCGGCGGCGGTACCATGAGCGCATGACCGAGATCATCACCTTTCTGACGTACAACGATCAGGCGGAGGAGGCGGCCCGCCTCTACACGTCGATCTTCCCGAACTCGCGGATCACAGGCATCACGCGGTACCCGGACCTCCCCGGTCTCCCCGCGCCGGGGAGCGTGATGACCGTCGAGTTCGATCTCGGCGGGCGCCCGTTCGTCGCCCTCAACGGCGGGCCGCAGTTCAGCTTCAGCCAGGGCATCTCGATCTCCGTCCTGTGCGACTCGCAGGAGGAGGTCGACCGCTGCTGGGAGGGGCTCACCGCCGACGGCGGCCAGGAGGTCGCCTGCGGCTGGCTGACGGACAAGTTCGGCGTCTCGTGGCAGATCACCCCGCGCCGGCTCATGCAGATGATCGGCGACCCCGACCCCGAGAAGGTAAAGAAGGCGATGGCGGCGATGATGACGATGACGAAGATCGACCTCGCGGCGCTGGAGCGGGCGTGGGAGGGGTGAGCGGGTCGGGTGGGTGACACGAGTGGCCCGGGTGGCATGGGCAACGCTCCTGTCCTGAGCGCCCGTGCGTGCAGCTGCGTCTGAGGAGCGTTGCCCGTGGGTGCGCCTCACCACGGGCAAGGCGAGCGCGGACGGATTGGGTGATCGGAGGCCAGGGGCGGGCTCGCCTTGCCCATGCCACCCATGCCACCCATGCCACCCATGCCACCCATGCCACCCTCCCGCCCTTGGGGTACATTCCGCGCATGGAACG